>NZ_KI783314.1:157085-513500 GCF_000510745.1 Pseudomonas sp. MOIL14HWK12:I2
CCGCTTCCCGTAGGAGCGGCCCATGGCCGCGATCCAGCCGATGTCTGGCGTAGCGTGGAAAACCGCGCAGCGTTTTCCGCTGGGCGAACCTTCCCGCCATTCGTGGATAAGGCTACGCCGTTATCCACCCTACGCCTCCCAACCGCCCCCTCTCCCTCCGGGAGAGGGCTGGGGTGAGGGATGATCCGCTCGGACGCTGACCTCAGGTCCCTTCGATCAGATCGCGGATGCGCACCGCCAGGGCGTCCATGGCGAAGGGCTTGGTCATCACGTGCATGCCGGGCTCCAGGTGGCCATTGCCGACCACGGCGTTCTCGGCGTAGCCGGTGATGAACAGCACCTTGAGGCCCGGGCGGCGCTGGCGGGCGGCGTCGGCCATCTGGCGGCCGTTCATGCCGCCGGGCAGGCCGACGTCGCTGATCAGCAGGTCGATGCGCACGTCGGATTCCAGCAGGCGCAAGCCGGAGCTGGCATCCGCCGCTTCCAGGGCGGCGTAGCCCAGTTCCTCCAGCACCTCCACCACCAGCATCCGTACCGTGGGTTCGTCATCCACCACCAGCACCGTCTCGCCGTGGCCCTGGCGCGGCAGGCTCGGCTGGCTGGCGGCGAGGTCGACGCCGGTGGCCGCTTCGCGATGGCGTGGCAGGAAGAGGGTGACGCTGGTGCCCTGATCGACCTGGGAATGGATGCGCGCCTGGCCGCCGGACTGGCGCACGAAACCGTAGATCATCGACAGGCCCAGCCCCGTGCCCACCCCGATCGGCTTGGTGGTGAAGAAGGGATCGAAGGCCTTGGCGATCACCTCGGGCGGCATGCCGCAGCCGTTGTCGGTCACCGAGAGGGCGATGTATTCGCCCGCTTCCAGGTCGCGGACCCGGGCCATGCGCGCATCCAGCGCCCGGTTGGCGGTCTCGATGAAGATGCGACCGCCCTCGGGCATGGCGTCGCGGGCATTGATGCAGAGGTTGAGCAGGGCGTTTTCCAGTTGCGGCGGATCGACCAGGGTCGACCACAGCTCGCTGCTGGCCACCACCTCGATCTGGATCGCCGGACCCACCGTGCGGCGGATCAGGTCTTCCATGCCGGCCACCAGGCGATTGACGTCGGTGGGCTTGGGATCCAGCGTCTGGCGGCGGGAAAAGGCCAGCAGCCGGTGGGTCAGGGCGGCGGCGCGGATGGCGGCGCCCTGGGCGGCGGTGGTGTAGCGCTCGAGATTGTTCAGCCTGCCCTGGCCGATCCGTACCGTGAGCAGATCCAGACTGCCGACGATGCCGGCGAGCAGGTTGTTGAAATCATGGGCCAGGCCGCCGGTGAGCTGGCCGACCGCTTCCATCTTCTGCGACTGGCGCAACTGCTCTTCAAGCAGCGCCTGGGTCTCCGCGGCGTCCCGTTCCCGGGTGATGTCGCGCCCGGCGCCGGTGAGGCGATCCTGTTCGGTGTCCATCGACAGCGTCCAGGACAGCCAGCGCCAGCTGCCGTCCGCCGCCAGGACGCGGTTTTCCACCCGCGCCGGCAGGCCGCTGCGGCGCAGTTCGTCCAGCGCCACCAGCACCCCCGGCAGATCGTCGGGATGGATGAGTTCCCGGTAGGGGCGGCTGAGCAGCTCGGCTTCGGAATAGCCCAGGCCGCGCGACCAGGACGGACTCACCCGCAGGAGCTGTCCGTTGAAGTCTGCGGTCAGCAGCAGGTCTTCGCTGAGCGCCCAGAGCCGGTCGCGCTCGGCGGTGCGCGCCTGGACCTCCTGGCTGAGGCTGAGATTCTGCGCCTGGATCAGCGTCTGGGCGTCGCGCTGGGCGGTGACGTCCTGGGCGAAGACATAGAAGCCGTCCACCGCCCCGCGCGCATCGCGCCGCGGACGATAGTGGATGTCGGCGATGCGTCGGCGGCCGTCCGGCCAGGCCCAGGGCAGGTCCAGCCGCGCCGGGGTGCCGTCCAGGGCGGCCTGGATGGCCGGACGCCGAGCCGCGAACAGCTCCGGGGCGAAGACCTCGGCCATGCTGCGACCCAGGATGCTTTCCGGGGCGTCCTTGAACCACTTGGGCGCCTCGATGTTGGCGAAGCGATAGATCAGCTCGCGATCGACGAAGGCGATCAGGCAGGGCAGGGTGTCGGCCACCAGCCGCAGATTGAGTTCGCTGTCGCGCAGGGCCCGCTCCGCGGTCAGCCGCGCCGTCGCCGAGCGGGTGCGATTGGCGACCTCGCGGATGAATTGCACTTCGGCCGGCGTCCAGCACCGCGCTTGGCTGGCGCTGACATAGAGCAGGGCGATGAAATGGCCGTGCTCGAACAGCGGGGTGCTGACGAAGGCGCGGGTGTCCAGCCGTTGCATGGCGGCGAGGTTGTGGCAGGTGCGGGCATCCTCGCGCACATCCTCGATGGCCACGGTCTCGCCGCGCTTGAAGTCCTCGATGCAGCTGCCATAGTCGCGGAAATTCAGGGTGCCCATCAGGCTGCACCCGCCCGGGATCGTCCAGTCGTGCTCCACGCTGATGGTCTCGGCGTCGGCGTCCACCAGGCCGTAGCCCACCCGCTGGGCGTCCAGCAGGGTGCCCAGCACTGTGCAGGCCAGCTCGGTGACCGCCTCGATGTCGTTGAGATGGCTGAAGCCTTCGCCCAGCTCTGCCAGGGCGCGGCGATAGCGCTCTTCGTCGCGGGTCGCCTGGGCGGCCTGCTCGCGTTCGGTGACATCCAGGAACAGCACCAGGAAGCTCTCCGCGCCGGCCTTGTGCGCATGACCTTCGTACCAGCGCCCGTTGGCCTGGAATTGCCGCACGTAGCTGAACGACTGGCCGGTATCCACCACCCGGGTGAAATCCTCCACCCAGAGGTCTTCGAGTTCGGGAAACAGGGTCCGGGCGGTCTGGCCGATCGCCTGCTCCGCGCTCAGGCCGAAGTGCATGCACCAGGCTCGGTTGACCTGGTCATAGCGCCAGTCGCAGCCGCGACCTTGCTCATCGCGCAGAATGGTGCCGAGGATGAAGCCCTCGTCCAGTTGCTCGAACAGACCGCGCCAATAGCGCTCGCTTTCCGCCAGTTTCTGCTGCACCTCGCCCACGTGGCGCTGGCTGTCACGCAGGGCCTGGCCGGCCAGATGCTGGGGCGTACGGTCGCGCAGGATCTTGACGAAGCCGGTATGGCGGCCGGCGTCGTCGTGCAGCGGATGCATCTCGCCGCTGGCCCAGAAGCGGGTGCCGTCACGTCGCAGGTGCCAGCGTTCGTCTTCGGCGCGACCGTCCTGCAGCGCCAGCCGCATTTCCAGCGCGGCCCGGCCGATCTGGTTGTCTTCGGGGGTGAAGAAGCGCTCGACCGGCGCGCCGCGAATCTCTGCGGCGGTCCAGCCCAGCAGGCGTTCGGCGCCGCTGTTCCAGTCGGTGATCACCCCGGCCGGATCGAGCACGATCATGGCGAAATCGATGGCACCATCAAAGATCGCCAGACGCCGCTGGGCGTCCTGGGGCGGCAGCGCGGTGCACTGGTCGAGCGCGGCGCGGAGGCGACGGACTTCGGCCTGGAGTTCAGCGTGGGAGAGAGCGGATTCAGCCATGGGGTCGTTCGAACGCGTGAGCAGCGGAAGCGGACGGCGGTGACGTCCGGCGAGAGCCTTAGAGTAAGAGAGTCGGGCGATGGCTAGCGATCTGCCAGCACCTTTTTCCGACAGACAGGGAATTAAGTAGCCGTTACGGCATCAGACAAGTGCCGGCACCCGGCTGCCAGCCGCCCATCCGAGCCTTGTGATCCAATTCGAGAAATTTCGGTCTATTTAGTCGTACTAATGAAGTAGCGTTGCCATGACCGATGTAGTTTCTTCCGCTGCTGTTACCACCGTGCTGGTCGTCGAAGACGATCCGGTGCTGAGATCGCTGGCGACGGAGGTATTCGAGATGGAAGGTTATGCCGTCCAGTCCTTCGATACCGCCGACGCCGCCTGGGGTTGGCTCGAGTCCGATCCCTTACCGCCCGATCTCCTGTTCACCGACGTGCGCATGCCGGGTCGGCTGGACGGACTCGCCCTGGCCAAGCAGGTGCGTCAGCGCTTTCCACAATTGCCGATCCTGGTGTCCTCCGGCTATACCGGCCAGCAGTACGCCGAGCGCGAGGAGCGGGCGCTGTTCCTGCCCAAGCCCTGGACCATCGACCAGTTGCTCAAGGCCTGCGGCCAGCTGGGTGTCTAGCCCGCCGCCTGGCGCGCCCGTGCCAGGCGTACCGCCGAATCCACCTCGTCCAGCGTCCAGGGCTTCTGCAGGAAGATCACCTGCTCGGGCAGCGCCGTGGTGATCTCGTAGCCGTAGCCCGAGGTGATCACCATGGGCAGCGCGGGCCAGCGCTGCAACAGCATCTCCGCCAGTTCGCCGCCACGCAGCTGACCGGGCATCAGGTGGTCGGTGATCACCAGCCCGGGGCTTTGCTGCTGCTGGAGCAGATGCACCAGGGCGTCGTCGGCGTTGTCGAAGCGAACACAGGTCCAGCCCAGTCGCTCTTCGAGGTGATTGCTCAGCAGTTCGGCGAGCAGCCCGTTGTCTTCGATGACGACGAGATAGGGGAGGGGATCAGGCGAGGTCATCGGGACTTCCGGAACGCGATGAGACGATTCCGGAAGTCTAGCAGAGGCCTGCTGGGCTCAGTCTGGCTTTCGTCTGACCATTATCAGAACTCCAGGACGATCTTGCCGAAATGGCTGCCGTCCTTCTGGAAGGCGAAGGCCGCGGCGATCTCGTTCAGCGGGTGGCTGCGATCGATGACCGGCCTAATCCCGGTGCTTTCCAGGGCGCGGATCATCTCCTGCTGATGGCGACGACTGCCGACGATCAAACCCTGCAGTCGCTGGTGGCGGCGCATCAGGTTGGCGGTGGGGACCTGGCCCTCGACGCCGGTGAGCACCCCGATCAGCGCCAGGTGCCCATGGATGCGCGCGGCCTGGATGGACTGCGCCAGGGTCGCCGGACCGCCCACCTCCACCACGATGTCGACGCCACGCCCGCCGGTGATGGCCTGCACCTTGGCGCCCCATTCCGGCTCTTCACGGTAGTTGATCAGGTGATCGGCGCCCAGGGCATAGGCGCGCTGCAGCTTTTCGTCCGAGGACGAGGTGACGATCACCGTGGCGCCCATGGCCTTGGCCATCTGCAGGGCGAAGATGGAGACGCCGCCGGTCCCCATGACCAGCACGCTGTCACCGGCCTTGAGGCCACCGTCCACCACCAGGGCGCGCCAGGCCGTCAGCCCGGCGGTGGTCAGGGTCGCCGCCTCGGCATGGCTGTAGCCCTTGGGCGCGCGGGTGAAGGCGGTGGCTGGACGTACCACCACCTCGCAGGCGAAACCGTCGACGCCATCGCCGGGCGTGGTGGAAAAGTCATCGATGGGCGGCTCGCCGTCCAGCCAGTGGGGAAAGAAGGTCGAGACCACGTGATCGCCCACGGCGAATTCGCTGACCCCCGCGCCCACCGCCTCGACCACCCCGGCGCCATCGGACATGGGAATGCGCCCATCGGCGGTCGGCATCTTGCCCAGCACCACGCCCAGGTCATGGAAATTCAGCGAACTGGCCTTGATCCGCACCCGGATCTCGCCAGCCCCCGGCTGCCCGGGATCGGGCAGTTCGCAGGGCTCCAGCTGGTCCAGACCACCGGGTTTGCGTAGGCGTATGGCGTGCATGAGAAATCCTCCGGACTGTGGCGAGCAGGACGCTCGCGGGTCAGTAGAGGACCACGGCAAGGGGCGCAGGATTCCCGCCAAGGGACCTGCGCCCTGGACCTTACTTGATCGCCTTCTGCAGTTGCTGCAGCTGCTGGGTGCGGGTGTTCAGGCGGGCTTCGCCGCGTTCGGCGTCGACCTTTTTCAGCTCGGCTTCGGCCATGCGCAGCTTGATGGTCTGCATGGCGGTCTGGATGCGTTGCTGGGTCAGGTAGGCCAGCTGGTCGACGGTGCGCTCGTTCTCGCCGTCCTTGTAGGCCTTGTCGGCCTTGGCCAGCCAGGTGCCGGCGTCCTTGGTTTCCAACGCCGCCAGCTGGGTGGCCTGGGGCTGGGATTCGAGGGCGGCGTAGTCGTTGCGCGCCTTTTCCAGGTTGGGGTTGGGCGGGGTGGCGCAGGCGGCCAGGGTGAGGGTCAGCGCCGACATCAGCGGGAGCAGAAAACGTTTACGCATGGTTTCGTCCTTCAAGAGAGCGGGCAGCCTTACTGCTGCACCTTTTTCTGTAGATTCTGTTGCAGCTGGAGGTTGATCTGACCTTCCTCACGGATCTGCTGGATGCTGTTCTGGGCATCCTGCAGCGCCGCCTGGGCCTTGGCGGCCTGGGTCTTGCGGGTCGCCAGGCGGGCATCCCACTCGGCCTGCTCGGCCAGGCGCTTGGCCTCGTCGTACTTCTCGTTGGACAGGGCGGCCTGGGCCTGGGTCCACTTGTCCTGGGCCGACTTGGTCTCGATAGGGGCGAACTGGTTGCCGCCGCCGCTCACGGCTTCGTTGACGGCGGACTGGGTCACGGCCATCTGCGCGGTCGGCGGGTTGCCGGCGCAGCCCGCGAGCAGCAGACCGCCGCCCAGGACCAGGCTGGCGAGCAGCGCACGAGGCGCGGAGAACGAAGAGGCACGAGCGGGACCGGTTTTCATCCGAACATTCCTGGCAGGTCGCCCGGAATGGGCGACAGTGCCTTTGAGACGACGAAAACGCGGCGAGGTTCGCTGCAGAACCCCAGCCGAGGGCGGCTCGCTGCGGTCAGGCCCGTACCGCCTGGTACAGCGCGCGGATCAGATCCGACTGGGTGATGATGCCGACCAGACGGCGCGAGCCGTCGATGATGGGGATGTGGCGGTGGCCGTTCTCGGAAAACACCGGCACCAGATCGATCAGCAGGCGGTCGGCGCTGGCCACCCGCACGGTGCGGGTCATGATGTGGCCGACGCTGTTTTCCTCCTGGCGCGTGCGCGGGCGGACCAGCGATCTCAGGCGCCAGCCGAGGCCTTCGTGGACATCCAGATCGATCTGCCGCATGAAGTCGGCGACGGTGACGATACCCAGCAGATGGCCCTGGCGATCCACCACCGGCAGCGCCTTGATGCGCCGGGCGCGCATCAGCGCCCAGGCTTGCTGCAGCGGCATCTCGGCGCGGGCCGTCACCGGTTCGTGGCTCATGACGTCGGCGCAGCGCAACTCGCCCATCTTGCGCTGGTAGGCGCGCGCCTCCACCTGTTCGAGCAATTCGGCGAGGTCGTCGCGGCTGATGTCCAGCACTTGGTTGTAGCGTGCCAGCACGGCGTCGAGGTCGGCGCGCTGCAGGCGCGTCTCGCCACTCGGCTCGGCCGGGCGCGGCACATGGGGCCAGGGGCGGCGGGTCAGGTTGTTGTAGAGCAGGCCGGCGCTCACCAGCAGCAGCGAATCCAGCGCCACCGGACTCCAGGCGTAGCTGAAGTCCTGGGCGCCCATCAGCACCATCAGCAGCGCCGAGGCGCCACCCGGCGGGTGCAGGCAGCGCAGGGTGAACATGGCGGCGATGGCCAGGGCGACCGCCACGGCGGCGGCCAGGTTGGCCTCGGGAATCCACAGGGCGCAGGCGATGCCGATCAGCGCCGACAGGGTGTTGCCGCCCACCACCGACCAGGGCTGCGCCAGCGGGCTGGAGGGCAGGGCGAACACCAGTACGGCGCTGGCGCCCAGCGGCGCCACCAGCGCCAGTGCCAGGGCGCCGTGCTGATGCACCGGCTGGCCTTCCAGCCACCAGGCGGCGAGCAGGGCCGCGAGCAGGATGCCGAGGCCGGCACCGAGGCTGGCGCGCAGCCGCTCGCGTCCGTCGATGGGCAGCGGCGCCGGCCAGAAGGCGCGCAGGCCCTGGACCAGGCGGGCGAAGAGAGACGGCGAAGGCGAGGGCGTAAGGGGTTCCTGGGACATGGGAGAGGCAGCTGCTGGGCAGAACGAGGGCGCTGATGGTCCCTCCTGGACGCAGCCCTGGCAAGACCGGCGCGGCGCGCTCGGCGCCCGGGTCGACGGCCAGGCGGCGACCCAGAGCGGCTGCCGTCTCCAGGCGATTTTCTGCTGCGACCGCCGGGGCTGCCGTAGTAGGATCATCGGCTGGGTGTCGCCGCAGCCACGCGGTAGGACAGGTTGAATCGAGCGCAGGTCGGGCCGCCGCGCGGAGTACGGCTGCCCATGAACTCTCCCTTTTCTCCGGCCAGGGCCCTGGCCTATCTCAATCGCTTCGTCGCGGCCGAAGCGGCCGGTGGTGTCGTGCTGATGGTGGCCGCCGCCATCGCCCTGATCGTCGCCAACTCGCCGCTGGCCGAGGGTTATTTCGCCAGTCTGCACTGGTACGTCGGTGGCCTTTCGCTCGGTCACTGGATCAACGACGGCCTGATGGCCATCTTCTTCCTGCTGGTGGGGCTGGAGATCAAGCGCGAGATGGCGGTCGGCCAACTCGCCAGCTGGGGCGATCGCGCCCTGCCGGGGCTCGCCGCCCTGGGCGGCATGCTGGTGCCGGCACTGCTCTATGCCCTGGTCAATCGCCACGATCCCCAGACCCTCTCGGGTTGGGCGATTCCCGCCGCCACCGACATCGCCTTCGCCCTGGGCGTGCTGTCGCTGCTGGGTTCGCGGGTGCCGGTGTCGCTCAAGGTGTTTCTCTCCGCCCTGGCGATCCTCGATGACCTCGGCGCCGTGCTGATCATCGCGCTGTTCTACACCAGCGACCTCTCCAGCAGCATGCTGCTGGCCGCGGCCGGTCTGGTGGCGGTGCTGTTCGTGCTCAATCGCCTCAAAGTCACCGCCCTGTTGCCCTATCTGCTGGTGGGGGCGCTGCTATGGTTCTGCATGCTGCGTTCGGGCATCCATGCGACCCTGGCCGGGGTGATCCTGGCGCTGTTCATTCCCCTGGGCGATACCGAGGCCGACGACGCCTCGCCGCTGCTCAGGCTGGAGTCCGCGCTGCATCCCTGGGTGGCCTTCCTGATCGTGCCGCTGTTCGGCTTCGCCAATGCCGGGGTCTCCCTGGCCGGGATGTCGCCGGCCAATCTGCTGGATCCGGTGCCCCTGGGCGTGACCCTGGGGCTGTTCCTTGGCAAGCAGATCGGGATTTCCCTGATGGCGGTGCTGGCCATCCGCAGCGGTCTGGCGCGGCTGCCCGAGGGTGCCAGCTGGCTGCAGCTCTATGGCGTGGCGCTGCTCTGCGGCATCGGCTTTACCATGAGCCTGTTCATCGGCGCCCTGGCCTTTCCGGGAGCGCCCTTCCTGGTCGACGAGGTCAAGATCGGCGTGCTGCTGGGGTCGCTGCTGTCGGCCCTGGCGGGCGTTGCCGTCCTGCTCCTCGCCGCCCCTCGCCGTTGAGAGGAGTCTGAGATGCCCTATGCGCTGTTCGCGGTGATGTTTGGCGGTGCCCTCGGCAGCGCCTGTCGCTGGTGGGTCGGTCTGCGGCTGAATGCGCTGTTTCCGCTGCTGCCCCTGGGCACGCTGCTGGTCAATCTGGTCGGTGGCTTCGTGATCGGCCTGGCGCTGGGGCTGTTCTCCCGTTATCCGGGGCTGGAAGCCCAGTGGCGCCTGCTGCTGGTGACCGGCTTCTGTGGCGGCTTCACCACCTTCTCGACCTTTTCCGCCGAGGTGGTGGGATTGCTGCAGAGCGGCCGCCTGGGCTGGGCGGCGCTCACCGTGACCATCCATGTGCTGGGCTCGCTGCTGCTGACCCTGGCCGGTTTCGCCCTGGCCGGTCGCCTCGGCTGAGACGCCCGGCCAGCTGGCCTCAGGCCGGCGCCACCGGGGCCTGGCGCCGCGGCTTGAATCTCAGCGCCGGCGCCTCGATCAGGTGCCAGGAGAGCACCGCGAACCCCAGGGTCAGGACATAGCTCACCAGCAGGAAACCGGGCAGCGAGAAGCTGTCGGGAAACCAGTGCATGAGCAGTTGCTGGACCGGGAAGTTGAACAGGTAGAGGCCGTAGGAATAGTCGCCGAAGCGGCCGAAGCCATGCAGCACCGGTACCTGCACCTGGGCCAGGTAGATGATCACATAGGCCAGCGACACCAGGTGGATCACCGGCAGGACATGCCAGACGATGGCCGCCAGCGACAGCAGGCAGAGCGCCAGGGCGATCTCCAGGCGCCAGGGGATGCGCGGTCCCGCGAGTTGCAGCAGGGCGCCGGCGAAAAAGAACATGCCCAGGCTGAACACCTTGTGCAGCACGAAGCTGGCGATGCCCATCTGCGGCAGCAGCAGGAAGTTGCCCAGCACCAGCACCACCAGGGTGGCCATGACCACCGAGCGGGTCAGCAGCCCCAGCACGCCGATGATCAGCAGCGACAGGTACATGAACACCTCGTAGGGCAGGGTCCAGTAGCTGCCGTTCACCGTGTCCGGAAAGGGATTGCCGGTGAAGACGCCGGGCAGTTCGAAGCGCGTCATCAAGAGGATGTTCTTGAAGAAGCCCAGGGTCTGACGATCGCTGAAGTAGGCGCTCGTTTCCCGGCTGGTGGCCAGCCAGCCCACCACCAGCACCGAGAACAGCACCGAGACGATCAGCGCCGGAAAGATCCGCAGGGCGCGCTTGAGCAGAAAGTCCAGGGGATTGCGACTGCGCTGGAAGGACGCCGTGATCAGGAAGCCGCTGATCACGAAGAACACATAGACGGCGATGTTGGCCGCGTCGGTGAAGCCGGTGAAGTTGAGGATCGGCTCGGCGCCGATATGCCCCGAGAGCCAGAAGCCGTGGCCGATCACCACGGTGGAGGCCGCGGCGAATCTCAGGAAATCGAAGTTGTTGCGTCCCTGGGGGACGTGGGCGGTAGTCATGTCTGCTCCTCGCAGCCGTGGCCCATGCCGCGGCCACCCTCCGGGAGCGGACTCCGGCTGGACGGCGACGCGAACGGCATCGGCAGAGACGCCCGTCATAAGACGCGCGCAGGCAAAGGCCGCTGCCGGCTGGGCCGGCAACGAAAGGACGACAGCCGACACGATCAGCGAGATCGGCCGGCCGGCGAGGGCAGGGGTGCTATGGGGGGCTGAGCGGCGCGAAAGCGGGCGTCATGCGCCAGGACTCCGGAAAAGCGGTACCGCACGCGGGAACGGGGGCGGCGAGACGCGCGCAGGCGAACGGGGTCTGGGGCCTCCCGGCCGCCCCGGTCATTGCGTGCGCCTCGCTCATCAGGCGCTGGCCTGCAGCGGCTGGTCGTGCACGTCTTGCGACTGTTCCAGGGCGAAGGGTTCCTGGGCGAAGTAGAGGGCGGCGCTCTGGCGGGCGTGATCGCCGAATTCATGGGGATGGCGCATGACGATCCGCTCGAAGGCGCCCGGCTCCAGGCCGTCTTCATAGAAGCCGTTGTGGCACTGCAGGATGCCCGAGGCGCAGACGCTGCGCTCGACCGCGGCGATCAGGCCGCCGGCCCTGAGGCTCTTGACGATGTTGTGCGGCAGCCGCTGGCGGCGGCGCAGACTGGCGGCGGTGTCGCTGAGGGTATCGAGGATCTCGCTCTCGGCGGGCGTCAGCTTGCGTACGTCCAGCTTGGACTTCTGCACCAGGTAGCGACGGGAGAGCAGGCGGGCCTGGTCATTGAGGGCCTTGAGCACCGCGCCGCTGAGTTCACCCCGGGTGAACAGGCCGGTTTCCAGGGCGATCAGATAGGACCAATCGTTGATGAGCGGAATCTTGCTGATGTCACGTTCCATGTGAGTGCCTGCGTCCATTTAAGTTGGCTAATTGAGGATAGGACACCCTCAATGGTTCCAGATGGCCAGTATAAGGTGACGAGTGGCATGGAATTTGACGCTCCTGACAAGAATTGTCGGTTTTTTGTCGAAGTGGGTCACGCCTTGGGGATGCAACCTCAACGTTGCGCTTGGGGTCCCTTGCTGGAGACCTGGCGCGAGTCGGGTAACCCTTCACAACGTCAGGTGATGAGATGAGTGACCCTGCAGCCGCTACGACCCCCGCCGATCTCGAGTGCGATGTCGCCGTGATCGGGGCCGGAACCGCCGGCCTCGCCGCCGAACGCGCCGCCCGCCGCCAGGGCGCGCGCACCCTGCTGATCGACGACCGCTGGGCCGGCACCACCTGTGCCTCCGTGGGCTGCATGCCCTCCAAGCTGCTGATCGTCGCCGGGGAGGCTCATCATGCCGTCCGCCGCGCCGGCACCTTCGGCATCGAGGTGGGCAGCGTCAGCGTCGATGGCGCGGCGGTCATGGCGCGGGTGCGGCGCGAGCGCGATCATTTCGTCGCCGCCACCAAGGAGGGTTTCGCCAAGTTGCCCGAGGGCGTGGCCCAGCGCGCGACGGCGCGCTTCGTGGCGCCGGATCGCCTGCAGCTCAGCAATGGTAAGACGATCAGCGCGCGCAGCGTGATCATCGCCACCGGCTCCTACCCCCTGGTGCCGGAACCCTTCGACGCCCTCGGCGAGCGGGCGCTGACCAACGAGACGATCTTCGAACTCCCCGATCTGCCGCGCTCCCTGGCCGTGATCGGCACCGGTCCGGTGGGCCTGGAACTGGCCCAGGCCATGGCCCGCCTCGGTGTGGCCGTCACCCTGTTCGGCCAGGACGATGGCCTGGGCGCGCTGGAGGACCTGGAGGTCAAGGCCGAGTTGCGCAAGATCCTGGAACAGGATCTGACCCTGTACCTAAATGTGGAGGTGGATGCCCGGCGGGAGGGCGAAGGCGTGCGGCTGTCCTGGTCCGGCGCGGCGAGCGGCGGGGGCGAATTCGACTACGTGCTGGTGGCCGCCGGGCGACCATCGCGGCTGAAGGGCCTGGGGCTGGAGACCACCGGCATCGAGCTGGACGACCATGGCACCCCGGTCTACGACCCCGAGACGATGCAGTGCGGCGCCTCGTCGATCTTTATCGCTGGCGATGCCGACCATGACCGGCCGATCCTCCACGAGGCCTCCGACGAGGGCGCCATCGCCGGGCACAATGCCGCCTGCTATCCCGAGGTCCGACCGACCCCGAGATCGCCGCTGTTTTCGCTGATCTTCACCGATCCGCCGGTGGCGGTGCTGGGCAGTCCGCCCGATAAGGGCAGTCTGATCGGCACCTCTTCCTACCACGACCAGGGCCGCGCCCGGGTCGAGGCGCGCAACCAGGGCATCGCCCGCTTCTATGCCGAACCGGGTACCGGCAAGCTGACCGGCGCGGCCATGGTCGGACCGGGCATGGACCATATCGGCCATCTGCTGGTGCTGGCGCTGATCCACGGCGAGACCGCCAGCTCGCTGCTGGACATGCCCTTCTACCACCCTACCCTCGAAGAAGGCCTCAAGAGCGGCCTGCGCGAGATCTGCAAGGCTGCCCACAGCAACCTGCGCGGCGATCGCGACCAGGGTTTGCCGTCCGGGGCTTGAAGGGGGGGTCGATCCGCCAGTGGAAAAGGCTGCGCCGTTTTCTACGCTACGGTTTGGCTCAAGGCATCCTCACCCCAACCCTCTCCCAGAGGGAGAGGGAGCTGTCCTGCGCAGCGGGGAGGTTCAACGTCCGTAGGGTGGATAACGGCGCAGCCTTATCCACGCGTCCCGGAATCCCGGCCAACAAAAAGCCCCGGGGGATCACCCGCGGGGCTTCTGCTACCGCCAAACAGTCATCAGGCCTTGAAGCGCCGCACCAGGCCGTCCAGTTCGCCCGACAGTTGCGACAGCCGCGAGGAGTCGCGGGTAGTGGACTGAGCCAGGCCTTCCACCTGCTGGGCATCGTCGTGGATCTGGGCGATGTGGCGGTTGATGTCCTCGGCCACCTGGTGCTGTTCCTCGGCCGCCGCGGCGATCTGCAGGGCCTGGTCGCGGATCTCGTCCACCGACTGGCGGATGCCTTCGAAGCTGCCACGCGCCTCGCTGATGGAGGCCACGCTGGTCTGCGACAGCTCCAGGCTGGTCTCGATCTGGCGGGTGACCTCCTGGGTGCGCCGCGCCAGGCTGCCAAGCAGGCCGTCGATCTCGCCGGTGGAGTCGGCGGTGCGCTTGGCCAGGGCCCGCACCTCGTCGGCCACCACGGCGAAGCCACGCCCCTGCTCACCGGCCCGCGCCGCTTCGATGGCGGCGTTGAGCGCCAGCAGGTTGGTCTGTTCGGCGATGCCGCGGATGGTGTCGAGGATGGTGTTGATGTTGTGGCTGTCCTGTTCCAGCACCGCCATGGCCTGGGCCGACTGGGCCAGGCTGCCGCTGAGCTGGTTGACGTTGCCGGTGGCCTTCTCGATCTGGCCGTAGCCTTCCTGCACCTTGTGATGACCGGCGTCGGCGGAGGCCGCGGCCTGGCTGCAGGAACGCGCGACCTCGTTGGAGGTGGCGACCATCTCGTTGAAGGCGGTGGAGACCAGCTCCACGGCTTCGCGCTGGCGCCCGGCGACCTCGTTCATGCTGATCGCCGCCTGGGTGGTGGTCTGCGAGGCCTGTTGCAGGTCGTTGGAGGCCTGGCCGATGCGCTGCACCAGCTGGCGGATGCTGGCGAGGAACTGGTTGAACCAGCCGGCCAGGGTGGCGGTTTCGTCCTTGCCCTGGACGCTGAGACTCTTGGTCAGATCGCCTTCGCCCTGGGCGATGGATTCGAGGCCGGCGGAGACACCGCGGATCGGCCGCACGATCATGCCGGCAAAGGCGGCGCCGAGCACGGCGAACAGCAGCGCCAGCACCGCGGTGATGCCGGCGATCTGCCAGGTCAGGGCGGTGGCCTTGCCCATGACTTCGCTGCGCTCGATCAGGCCGATGAATTTCCAGCCCAGATCCTTGGCCGGATAGACGTTGACCATGTAGTCGGTGCCATTGAGGTTGACCTCACCCAGCCCGCTCTGGATGCCGCTGAGGGTCTGGTAGGCGTCACCCAGCTCCTTGAGCTGCTTGAAGTTGTGCTTGGGGTCGCGCGGGTCGACCAGCACGTTGCCGCTGTCTTCCACCAGCAGCAGGTAGCCGCTCTGACCCAGGGTGATGCTCTTGACCAGATCGGTGAGCTGCTTGAGCGAGATGTCCAGGCCCACCACGCCGCGGACCTTGCCGCTGGCGTCTTCCATGGTCCGCACCACACCCATCAGGGAGACGTCGTCGGTCGCCCAGTAGTAGGCCGGGGTGCGCACCACCTTGCCCGGATTGTTCATGGCCGCCTGGTACCAGGGGCGCACGCGCGGATCGTAGTTGGCCAGCTTGGCGTCGTCCGGCCAGCTGACGTAACCGCCATCGGCCAGGCCGACCGACAGGTAGGCGGTGGTGGGGTGGGTCTTGGCGAAGCGGGTGAAATAGGCCAGCGCCTGCTGGCCGGCTTCCGGCTGCGGCAACTGGGCGGCGTCGGCGCCGCTGTAGTTCTTCAGGCCTTGCAGCGCGACGATGTTCGGCTCCTTGGCGAGGAAGTCGACGTTCTGCTGGATGCCGGAGAAAAACTGCTGGATGTTGCGATCGATCTGGCGGATTTCGCGCCCGCTGCCGTCGAGGAAATCGCCGGTGGCCTGGCTGCGCACGTTCATGATGACCACGCCCGCCACCAGGATCACCGGGAGGCAGGCGGTTACCGCGAAAAGCGAGGTGAGTTTCTGCTTGATGTTCATCGAAAGCCCCGGTCGCGCCCTGGCGCGAAGAATGACGGCGACATGCCTTCACTCTGCATCGGCCCGGATAAGTCCGACTTGATACGGGATGAGAAATTATTCCATTTGGTCCGTAACAAGCCGGAAAATCGCCGATCGGTCGGCTAACGACCCGCTATAACTCTTTCTTCAGATGACGTTCGATTTCTTCCAGGGACTTGCCGCGCGTCTCCGGCAGGCAGAAATAGACGAACAGCAGCGAACCTAGGTTGATGGCGGCGAAGACATAGAAGGTGTAGTTGCCGATGGCTTCCAGGGCCACCGGAAAGCTGAAGGCCACGGTGGCGTTGCACAGCCACTGCACGGCCACCGCCACCCCGGTCAGCAGGCCACGGACCTGGTTGGGAAACAGCTCGGACATCAGCAGCCAGTAGACCGGCGCGATGCACATCTGCATGAACAGCAGGAACACTAGGATGCAGGCCAGCGCCAGGTAGCTCTGGGTGAGGTCCTGCGGCAGCCACAGCAGCACGCTGCCCAGCGCCAGCTGCGCCACGACCACGATCACCAGGCCGATCAGCAGCAAGGTCCGCCGTCCGGCGCGGCCGATGGCCCAGATGCCGAGCAGGGTGGCGATCACCGAGACCACGCCGTTACCGATGGTGGCAGTCAGGGCCGCGCTGGTGCCCATGCCGGTGCTCTTGAGGATGATCGGCGTGTAGTACATGAAGGCGTTGACCCCGGTGAACTGGGCGACGAAGCCTAGGCCGATGCCCAGCAGGAGCAACTTGACCACCCAGCCCTGGCTCAGCAATTCGCGCAATGGCGGCCGATGTTTCGCCTGTTCCTCGCTCTCGCGCATTTCCTCGACCTCGCGCTGCACCTCCTCGGGGGTGTCGCGTAGGCGTTCCAGCACGGCTTCGGCTTCTTCGATCCGACCCTTGGCCGCCAGCCAGCGCGGCGAGGTGGGCAAGAGAAAGGTACCGGCGAACAGCAGGATGCCCGGCACCATGGCGATGGCCAGCATGTAGCGCCAGATGCCGTTGTCGTGCACCAGCCAGGCGAGCAGGGCGCTGAGCACATAGGCCAGCAGCTGGCCGCTGACGATCATCAGTTCGTTGCGACTCACCAGGCGCCCGCGGCGCTTGGGGCCGGCGATCTCGGCGATGAACACCGGCACCGTGGCCGACCCGCCGCCCACCGCCAGGCCGAGCACGAAGCGTGCGACCACCATCAGTTCCACCGAGGGCGCCACCGCGGTGCCCAGGGCGCCGACGACGAAGAGGATCGACAACAGGCGCAGGGTGGTGCGGCGGCCATAGCGGTCGGCGAGATAACCCGCCGCCAGCGAACCGAAGGCCGCGCCGACGATCAGGGCGGCGGTGACCAGCCCCTCGGTATAGGCATTGAGGCCCAGGCCGCCCTGGTCGGGTGGCAGGGTCATGAAGGGCAGGGCGCCGGCGATGATGCCGGTGTCGTAGCCGAAGGCCAGGGCGCCCATGGTGGCGACCAGCACGGTAATGAAGATCAGCCGGCGGGCCGAAGCCTTCTGGTCGGGGTCGACGGCGGGGGAAGCGGAAGCGGACATGGCAGAGCGGGATCCTGGCAAGACACGAAGGGGGCCGGCAGCGGGCGCCTCCAGGCCAGCGAAGCGAACGAATGCAACGTTTCGAGTCAGCGAAGGGGCGCCGCGAGTGCAGGCGTGGGGGATTAGGGCGGGGATGCCGGCTGGAGTTCCCCAGGGCGCGTGGCAGTCCCGTTCCGACCAACGGGCCGCGCCGCAGGCGCGGCGCGAGGGGTTTTCGCGAAGGGCCCGCCTTGAGCCCCGCAAGCCCACCGGCGCTTGGCGTGCAGCCCGGCACGGGTGCGGCAGGCAGCCGTTTTGCGGCGCCGCTTCGACTGGAACTCGGGCGGCCGGCGCTGGCTCAGCTACCTCGAAGCCCGCCTGAGAAACGACCATGGATGCACCCTGCGCCGTCACCTACCAGCTCTTTCCGGAAATCGAGCAGCCCAACCGCAGCGGTCGGCTGCGGGTGAGCGCGTTGCACGAACTCTACTGGGAGGAATGCGGCAATCCCCAGGGCGTGCCGGTGGTCTACCTGCACGGTGGACCCGGCGAAGGGGCCGAGCCCAGCAAGAGGCGCTTCTGGGATCCGGACCACTACCGCATCGTGCTGTTCGATCAGCGCGGCGCCCTGAGATCCACCCCCCTGGCCGAAACCCGCGACAACACCACCCAGCACCTCATCGATGACCTCGAACGGTTGCGCGAGCACCTGGGTATCGAGCGCTGGCTGCTCACCGCCGGCTCCTGGGGCACCACCCTGGCGCTGGCCTATGGCGAGGCCCACCCCGAGCGCTGCCTGGGTTTCCTGCTGCGCGGCATCTTTCTCGGCACCGCCGACGAGGTGCACTGGTACCTGCACGGCATGCGCCGCTTCTTCCCCCGTGCCTACGAGGATTTCGTCAGCTGGATTCCGGAAGACCGGCGCGATGCCGCTCTGGACGCCTACCTCGAACGTCTGCTCGGCGAAGACCCGCAGGCGCGCCTGGACGCCGCCCGGGCCTGGGTGCGCTACTCGGCCAGCTGCTCCCTGCTGCGCCACGATCCGGAAGGCGTGGAAGCCCAGGCCGCCGACGAGCAGACCACGCTGGGCATGGCCGTGCTCGACGCCTGGTACTTCAAGCATCAGCTGTTTCTCGAAGAGGACCAGTTGATCCAGGGCCTGGCGCGCATCCGCCAACTGCCCTGCTACCTGGTCCAGGGCGGCCACGACATGATCGCCACGCCGAATTCCGCCTACCGGCTGCACAAGGCCTGGCCCGGCTCGGTGCTCAAGATCGTCAACGACGCCGGGCACGCGCCCACGGAGCCCGGCACTACCAGTGCCCTGATCGAAGCCACGGAGCGTTTCAAGAGGGACGGGCGCTTTGCCTGAGGGCGTCAGCTGCCCAGCCGCTCCACCAGGAAATCCACGAACACCCGTACCCGCGCCGGCATGGTCGAGCCGCCGACGAAGACCGCGTGGATGGGCTCCAGATCGCCCGGATTCCAGGCCTCCAGCAAAGGCACCAGGGCGCCGCTGCGCAGGTCCTCGGCCACGCTGAATTCCCCGATGCGGGCGATGCCGGCGCCTTCGCGGGCCAGCAGCGCCAGGGCCTCGCCGCTGTTGCACTCGATGTTGCCGCTGATCTTCAAGGCGAAGGCCTGGCCATCACGGACGAAGGGCCAGTCGGGCAGGGCGCGGCGAAAGTTGAATCTCAGGCAATTGTGCTCGAGCAGGTCTTCCGGCACCTGGGGTGTGCCGTGGCGGGCGAGATAGGCCGGCGAGGCCACCACCACCTGCCCGGTGACGCCGATGGGGCGGGCGCTCAGGGGGCTGTCGGCCAGCTGGCCGAAGCGGATCGCCACGTCGGCCTGGCCGGCGAGGATGTCCACCACCTCGTCGCCCAGCGCCAGGTCCACGACGATGTCCGGATAGCGGGCGCTGAAGGCCGCCACCAGCGGCACCATGGTCATGCGGCCATGGCCGAGGGCGGCGCTGACGCGCAGGCGCCCACGCGGTACGCCCTGGTCGGCGATGGCGTCTTCCACCTCGGCCAGGTCCGCCAGGATCCGTCGCGCCGCGCGCAGATAGGCCTCGCCCTCGACCGTGAGGGTGATGGCCCGGGTGGTGCGCAACAGCAGTCGCGTGCCGAGGCGCTGCTCGGTACGGGCGATGGAGCGACTCACCGCCGAAGGCGTCAGGTGCAGGGCTCTGGCGGCGGCGGACAGGCTGCCGGCCTCCACCACCTGGGCGAATACCGCCATCTCTCCCGAGCGACCATTCAGATCCACTTGTGACTCCAGGGCAAAGGTGCATGCCAAAACCGCCGTCTACCGGCGCTTGAGCGGGGAGCTTAGCATTCGCAGCATAGATAAGGAGCCTCTCCCATGCGTATCAATCCACCCCTGCTGGCCCTGGCCACCGGTGCCTTCGGCATCGGCGTCACCGAATTCGCACCCATGGGCATGCTGCCGGGCATCGCCGCCGATCTTGGCGTGTCCATTCCGGCGGCGGGCCTGCTGATCAGCGCCTATGCCCTGGGCGTACTGATCGGCGCGCCCCTGATGACCCTGACCACCGGCCGCATTCCGCGCCGTCATCTGCTGATCGGCCTGATGGCCATCTTCACCCTCGGTAACCTGATGTCGGCGTTGGCGACCGACTACACCAGCCTGCTGATCGCCCGGGTGGTGACCTCGCTCAACCATGGCGCCTTCTTTGGCGTCGGCGCTCTGGTGGCGGCCAGCGTGGTCGCCCCGGACAAGCGCGCCGGGGCGGTCGCCGCCATGTTCATGGGTCTGACCCTGGCGACCATCGGCGGGGTGCCCCTGGCCACCTGGTTCGGCGAGTTGCTCGGCTGGCGCCAGGCCTTTTGGGGCATCGCCGGTCTCGGCCTGCTGACCATGGCCGCGCTCTGGTTCGCCCTGCCCAACGTGGCCCTGCCGCCGAGCGACGGGGTACTGGCCGAGATCCGCGTGCTGGGTCGCCCGCCGGTGCTGGCGGCCCTGGGGCTGACCGTGGTCGGCTCCGGTGCCATGTTCACCGTCTTCACCTATATCGCGCCGATCCTTGCCCGCGAGACCCATGGCTCCACGGCCTTCATCACCGCCATGCTGGTGCTGTTCGGCGTTGGCCTGACCCTGGGCAACCTCTGGGGCGGCAAGGCGGCGGACAAATCCATCGACCGCACCCTGATCGCCTCCCTGGGCGTGCTCATCGTGGTGCTGCTGGCCTTCAGCGTGCTGATGCGCTGGCCGCTGGCGGCCGCCGTGGCCATCCTCGTCTGGGGCATCGCCAGCTTCGCCCTGGTGCCGCCGCTGCAGATGCGCGTGATGGAAGCCGCCAAGGACGCCCCCAACCTGGCTTCGGCGGTCAACATCGGCGCCTTCAACCTGGGCAATGCCCTCGGTGCGGCCCTGGGCGGCGCGGTGATCGACGCCGGTCTCGGCTATCCGGCGATCTCCCTGGCCGGCGCCGGCATGGCCGCCCTGGGCCTGCTGATGACCCTGGCGCTGGCCTGGCGCGGTCGGTCCGCAGACGCTGTGATGGCGAGATAGCCGCGCGTAGACCGATCCGAGGCCTGATGTCTGTAGGAGCGGTCGCTACGGCGCACCGGCATGGCCGCGATAGCCGACGGACCCGTAGTGTGGAAAACGGCGCAGCCTTTTCCACCGGGAGGTCGTCGATAGGGTTTTCCCTCACCCCAACCCTCTCCCTAAGGGAGAGGGGGCGCTACATCGTGTCTCTGTAGGAGCGGTCGCTCCGGCGCACCGGCATGGCCGCGATGAAGCGGGAACAGTGGAAATCCTGATAGTGGCCCATGCAACAGCCTGGCATCGATTCATGCCGATCAGTTACCAAAACGCCGCGTTCTTGCGAGGAGAGCAAGGCGTTTTGTCGTGTCATCAAGGAGCTGGAAGCGCAGTGTGGACTCTGACTGAAGGGCATTGGTCCGCGGCCTGCCTCATTCGGCGAAGGGAAGCGGCGCCTCGCCGCCTCTATCCACCGCGAAGGCATTGAGGGTCATGGCGACCAGGCTGTAGTAGCCATAGACGCCCACCAGTTCGACCATGCCGGCTTCACCGAACAGCGCCACCCCCTGGCGATAGAGGTCTGCGGGAATCCGCCGGGTGTCATAGAGCGCTGCGCCGATGGCATGGACACAGGCCTCCTCGGCGGTATCGAAGACCGGCGCGGTGCCCTGCCGCAGCGCCTCGATCAGCTGATCCGGCAACCCCGCCTGGCGGGCGATGGGTTCGTGGATCTGCCACTCCGCCTGGGAGCGCCACCAGGCCGCGGTGGTGAGGATCGCCAGCTCCGTGAGGCGCAACTCCAGCCGGGTGCCATAGCGGCAGAAGGCACCCAGCCGCTGGGCGTGATCGGCCAGCGCCGGGCTGTGCACCCAGGCCAGGAAGGGGCCGTCGAGATTGCCTCTGGGGCCGCTGAGGATGTCGTCCAGCACCCGCTGCTGCTCGGGCGTCGTGTTCTGCTCGGACAGGGGCGTCAGCCGCGACGAAATGGGCATGGTGAGCGTCCTCTAGAGACTGGCCAGTACGGAATCCAGGGTGTCCGCCAGCTTGTCGACGATCTCGTCGACATGGTGGTCCTCCAGGATGAAGGGCGGCGCCAGCAGGATGTGATCGCCGCGCCGGCCATCCAGGGTACCGCCCATGGGATAGCACATCAGGCCCAGCTCCATCGCGCGCTTCTTGAAGCGGGCGTGCAGCTTGAGTTCCGGCGCGAAGGGCGTCTTGCTCTCGCGCTCGGCGACCAGCTCGAGACCGCGGAACAGTCCGCGCCCGCGGATATCGCCGACATTGGCATGCTGGCCCAGCCGCGCGACCAGCTTGGTCTGCAGGCTGTCACCCAGGTAGTCGACCCGACTCAGCAGGCCGCGCTGCTCGACGGCCTGCTGCACCGCCAGGGCGGCGGCGCAGGCCGTGGCATGGCCGATGTAGGTATGGCCATGCTGGAAGAAGCCGGAGCCCTGGGCGATGGCGTCGCGAATGCGGCCGCTGAGCAGGGTCGCGCCGATCGGCTGATAGCCGGCGCCCAGGCCCTTGGCGATGGTGATGAGGTCCGCGGTGATGCCTTCCTGTTCGGCGGCGAACAGCGAGCCGGTCCGGCCCATGCCGCACATCACCTCGTCGAGGATCAGCAGCACGCCATGGCGATCGCAGACCTCGCGAATCTTCCTGAAGTAACCTGGCACGGCCGCCACCGCGCCCAGGGTGGCACCCACCACCGGCTCGGCGACAAAGGCCATGACCTCGTCGGCGCCCAGGCGCAGGATCTCCGCTTCCAGTTCCTGCGCCAGGCGGGTGGTGAAGTGCTCGTCGCTCTCGTCGGCGCGCTGTTCGCGATAGGCGTAGCAGGGGCTGACGTGGCTGACCTCGATCAGCAGCGGCTGGAATTGCTGGCGTCGCCATTCGTTGCCGCCGGCGGCCAGGGCGCCCAGGGTGTTGCCGTGGTAGCTCTGCCGCCGGGCGATCACGTGCCGGCGCCCCGGCTGGCCGATCTCGACGAAATACTGCCGGGCCAGCTTCAGCGCCGTTTCCACGGCTTCCGAGCCCCCCGAGACGAAGTACACCGACTCCAGGCCGGCCGGGGCGCGGGCGATCAGGAAGTCGGCCAACTCTTCCATCACCTCGGTGGTGAAGAAGGAGGTATGGGCATAGGCCAGGGTGCCGATCTGCCTGCGCACCGCCGCGATGACTTCCTGGTCGCTGTGCCCCAGGCAGGACACGGCGGCGCCGCCGCTGGCGTCCAGATAGCGCCGGCCGTCGCGATCGATCAGATAGGGCCCGTCGCCGGCGACCGCGGTGGGGTAGGTGTGGGTGAGGCTGCGGTGCAGTACGTGGCTCATAGACCCTCCTGGTGATGTGCAAATATTACTTGCATCGTTTTGCAAGGCAACGGATATTTGCATGCGAGCGATGCAGGAGTCCCTTGCGGATTCGCGGCCACCGGCTCGCCGCCCGCTCTGGCACGCCGCTGCCAACCAACAAGAATAGAGCCCACCCGACGCCCTTTACTGCCGCTTTCCCTCGCGCCGATTTGCGGTGACCGAGACTACCCCTAGCTGAGGAAAGACGATGAAGACCTTCTTCAAAGCATCGCTGGCCGCTATTGCCTTCACCCTTTCATGCACCACCCAGGCGGCGGGCAAGGAGCTGCTGATCGCCACCGACACGGCCTTCGTGCCGTTCGAGTTCAAGCAGGGCAACGAATACGTGGGGTTCGATATCGACCTCTGGGCTGCGATCGCCAAGGAGCTGGGGGTGACCTATCAGCTCAAGCCCATGGACTTCAACGGCATCATCCCGGCGCTGCAGACCCGCAACGTCGACGCGGCGCTGGCCGGCATCACCATCAAGGAAGAGCGCAAGCAGGTCATCGACTTCTCCGACGGCTACTACGACAGCGGCTTCCTGCTGATGGTCAAGAGCGACAACGACAGCATCAAGGGCGAGGCCGACCTGGCCGGCAAGACCGTCGCGGTCAAGAGCGGCACCTCGGCCGCCGACTACGCCAAGGCCCACTTCAAGGCCAAGGAACTGCGCCAGTTCCCCAACATCGACAACGCCTACCTGGAGCTGCGCACCGGCCGCGTCGACGCCGCCATGCACGACACCCCCAACGTCCTCTACTACATCAAGACCGCCGGCGACGGCCAGGTGAAGACCGTGGGCAGCCAGATGATGGCCCAGCAATACAGCATCGGCTTCCCCAAGGGCAGCGAGTTGCGCGAGCCGGTCAACGCGGCGCTCAAGAAGCTGCGTGAAGACGGCACCTATGCGCGCATCTACGCGAAGTGGTTCGGCACCCAGCCGCAGTAATCCGTCTTCGTCCCTGAGAGAGTCATCAGCATGCAATTCCAATGGAGCGCCATCTGGGATGCGCTCCCCGTCCTGCTGGACGGCGCCAAGCTCACGCTCTGGATCTCGATCCTGGGCCTGATGGGTGGCGCCGTGATCGGCGTGGTCGCGGGCTTCGCTCGCGCCTACGGCGGTTTCCTCAGCAGCCGGGTAGCCCTCGTCTTCATCGAACTCTTCCGTGGCACCCCGATCATGGTGCAGGTGATGTTCATCTACTTCGCCCTGCCGTTGATGATCCCGGTGCGGATCGATCCCTTCGGCGCGGCGGTCGCCACCATCATGCTCAACTCGGGCGCCTACATCGGCGAGATCACCCGCGGTGCGGTGCTGTCGATCAACCGCGGCTTCCGCGAAGCGGGCCTGGCCCTGGGGCTGTCTCGGCGCGACACCTTGAGATACGTCATCGCCCCGCTGGCCTTCCGCCGCATGCTGCCGGCCCTGGGCAACCAGTGGATCGTCAGCATCAAGGACACCTCGCTGTTCATCGTCATCGGCGTCGCCGAACTGACCCGCCAGGGCCAGGAAATCATCGCCGGCAACTTCCGCGCGATGGAGATCTGGACGGCGGTGGCGGTGATCTACCTGGTCATCACCCTGGTCCTCAGCTACGCCCTGCGCGTCATGGAAGCGAGGATGAAAATCCTATGATCGAATTCAAGAACGTCTCCAAGCACTTCGGCAGCACCCAGGTGCTGCACGACATCGACCTACGCATCGCCAGTGGCGAAGTGGTGGTGATCATCGGCCCGTCCGGTTCGGGCAAGTCAACCCTGCTGCGCTGCATCAACAAACTCGAAGAGATCACCTCCGGCGAGCTGATCGTCGATGGCCTGAAGGTCAACGACCCCAAGGTTGACGAGCGCCTGATCCGCCAGGAGGCGGGCATGGTGTTCCAGCAATTCCACCTGTTCCCGCAGATGACCGCCCTGGAAAACGTGGCCTTCGGGCCGATCCGCGTGCGCGGCGCGAGCAAGGCCGAGGCCCAGGCCCAGGCGCGGGAGCTGCTGGCCAAGGTCGGCCTGGCCGAGCGCGCCGAGCACTATCCGTCGCAGCTGTCCGGCGGCCAGCAGCAGCGGGTCGCCATCGCCCGCGCCCTGGCGGTCAAGCCGAAGCTGATGCTGTTCGACGAGCCCACCTCCGCGCTCGATCCGGAGTTGCGCCACGAAGTCCTCACGGTGATGAAGGCACTCGCCGAGGAAGGCATGACCATGGTCATCGTCACCCACGAGGTGGACTTCGCGCGCAAGGTCGCCAGCCGGCTGATCTTCATCGACAAGGGCCGGATCGCCGAAGACGGCGAGCCCAAGGCGCTGATCGCCAATCCGCCGAGTCCGCGCCTGCGCGAATTCCTCCAGCACGTTTCCTGAGGCCGACCCACGATGCTCGCTCGACTCCAGCTTTCCGGCAGCGCCCATGACATCGGCTTCGGCCTGGGCGAATTCGGTCGTGCCGCGGTGCATGCCAAGTTGCGCCCGCTGCCGCTCTGGCAGTGGCTGGCCAGTCAGGCCGATACGGACAAGGCCCAGCTGATGCAGGCCCTGGTGCGCCAGCACTTCCCCCGCTACTGGCAGGAACTCGAAGGCCTCGCCGCCGGCCTGCAACTGCCGCTGGCGGAAGTCTTCCTGTGGAATTGCCGCGGCGACTTCCCCGGGCTGCCCGCGGTGGACGGCTGCACCACGGTGTACGGCCGGACCGCCCAGGGCACCCTGATCGCCCACAACGAAGACGGCCTGCCGCAACTGCGCGATGACTGCGCCCTGGTCGAGGTCAACCCCGACGAGGGTGTGGCCTTCACCAGCTTCGTCTATCCGGGCTCCATCCCCGGCCACACCTTCGCGGTCAACGCCCATGGCGTGGTCGCCACGGTCAACAACCTGAGGCCCACCGAGATTCCGGCCGGCGTGCCACGGCAGATCCTCGGCCGCGCCTCCCTCGATGCCCGTTCGGTCGACGAAGCCATCGCCGCGGTCTCCTTCCAGCCACGCGCCGGGGCCTTCCACCACACCTTCGGCCAGGCCGGCTCGGCGCGGGTGGTCAGTGTCGAGGCCAGCGCCGCGGCTACCGCCGTGGTCGAGACCGAGCGGCCCGGCGGGCATGCCAACCATATCGTCCATGCCGCCCTGGACGGGGTAGGGCAGCGCATCACCGGCAGCTCCGGGGCACGGCAGCGGCAGGTGGAGGCGCGCCTGGCATCGCTAGGCACCGACCTCTCGCCGGCCCAGGCCCTCGACATCCTGCGCGACACCGCCGTAGCCGACCTGCCCATCTACCGCTGCGCCGCCGACGATCCGGACGACGAGAATACCCTGGCCACCGCCGTCTTCATCCTCGGGGCCAGCACGGTAGAATGGCGCGTGCACACCCGCGCGGCGACGGCAACGGCCGACGCGGCGGGCGTGGTCTCCATTCCCCGATGACGGAAGGTCGATGAGCAAAGCGAGCGCCCTGGCGCCTGACACGGTAGGCGGTTTGAAAGCGCTGCTGGTCGCTATCGAAGCAGGCGAGGTGGACATCGCCCTGGGCAGCAGTTCGGTGCGGGTGCTCACCGCCCTCATCGAGGCGCCGCAACGGGCCGCGGTGTCCTCTATCACCGAGCTGGCCGAGCAGGTCGACGTCAATGCCTCCACCCTGTCGCGGCTGGCCCGGCGCCTGGGCTACTCGGGCTTCAGTAAGCTGCAGGACGTGTTTCGCCGCGAGCTGACCGAGGGCCGCAGCTTCTACAGCGACCAGGCCTCGCAACTGGTGGTCGGCGCCGACGACAAGGGCACCCTGGCGCAACTCACCCGGCTCGGTCGCCAGGAGAGCGCCAACATCGCCAGCACCATCGAACAGGTCGATCCGGCCACCTTCGAAGCGGTGGTGGCCAGCCTCAGCCAGGCCAAGCGAGTGCGCATCCACGGCATGCGCCAGTTCAACTCCCTGGCGCTGTTCATGGCCTACGGCCTGGGCATGCTGCGCCCGGACGTCGGCGCCCTGGATTCCAGTCGCCAGGGCGTGGCCGATGCCCTGGCGCAACTGGAGACTGGCGATGTGCTGGTGGTCGCCAGCTGCTTTCCCTACACCCCCAGCGTGCTGGCCACCGCCGAGGTGGCGGCGCGCCACGGCATCACCGTCATCGCCCTGACCGACTCGGCCAGCTCGCCGCTGGCCAAGACCGCTCGCCACAGCTTCTTCGTGCCCAATCGCAGCCTGTTCTTCAGCAACAGCATGTGCGCCTTCATGCTGCTCGCCGAAGGACTGCTGAGCGCCGTCGCCAGCTCCCTGGGCGAGGCTTCGGTGGAGGCGCTCAAATACCGCGAAACCCTGATCGCCGAGCTCAATGCGTCCCTCTAAGGGTCGCAATCAGACTGGCAGCGCACCCCTGGGTCTGGTCACAATCGGCGCTGACCTTTTCCAGGGAGTCTTGGCGATGGACCGGACCTGCACCACCTTCTACCTCGAAATGACGGCCTCGACCGAGTTGCGCGAGAAGCCGCCACGGCCCGACCTGCAGATCGTCGAGTGCGAGGTGCCGCAACCCGAATTCAATCGCTTTCTCTATGCCCTGGTCGGCCAGGCCTGGGACTGGACCGATCTGAACGGCTGGAGCGACGCCCAATGGCGCGCGTTGGTGGAGCAGGACGGGCATCGCACCTGGGTCGCCTATCACCGTGGCGCCATCGCCGGTTACTACGAGCTGTACCGCCCGGACGGCCGCAATGTCGAGATCCGCTACTTCGGCCTGGTCGGCGCCTTCATGGGCCTTGGCTTCGGCGGTCCGCTGCTGAGCCATGCCCTGCGCTCCGCCTGGGAGTGGCCTGGCACCGAGCGCGTCTGGGTGCACACCTGCACCCTGGATCACCCGGCGGCACTGGCCAACTACCAGGCGCGCGGGCTGCGGATCTACCAGGAAGAAACGACCCCGCTCTAGGCCAGGTTCCTAACGCCCGGCAGGGGCGCTGGGCAGCTTTTCGACGAATTGCGCCAGCTCCGCCGCATAGAGCCTGGCGAGCCCGGTGGTGCCGTGCCCGCGCGTGTCGGCGCTGCCCGGGATCAGCAGGTAGCGGGCGCTCGGCACCTGCTTGAGCGCCGCCTGCATGAGGCCCGTCTCGGGTGGATTGCGCTCGTCGTCTGCCGCGTTGATGGCCAGCACCGGCACCTTGATCTTGCTCAGTCCCGGCTCGGCGTTGTAGTCGGCCGAGGACTCCCACTGGTAGATGAAGTCATTGGCATCGACGGCCACCGAAGCCGCCAGGCGCTTGTCGACCAGCGCATCGGCCTGGGCATGGGTGCCGGCGATCTCCTGGTAGTTCAGGGTGCCGCCACTGGTGGCGAATTCGAACATCGTCTTGGCCAGGCGCAGGGACGGCGGCTGGGTCTGGTAATTGCCCTGGTTCCAGGCCGGGTCCTGCCGGATGGACTCCACCAGCATGCGCCTCATGATCCAGTTGCGGCCGGCCATCTCCGTCGGCTGCGCCGCCATGGGCACCAGGCCATCGGCAAAGCCGGGGTGCAGGCCGCCCCACAGCCAGGTCTGCATGCCCCCCATCGAATTGCCGATGATCAGCCGCAGGTGCCTGATCCCTAGTCCCTGGGTGAGCAGCAGGTATTGCGCCTGCACCATGTCGGCGTAGTTGTAGTGGGGAAAGGCGGCGCGCAGGCCATCCGACGGCTTGGTGGAGTTGCCGGTGCCGATGGCATCCGGAATCACGATGAAGAACTTGCTCGCATCCAGCGGCTGCCCGGGTCCGAACAACTGGCCGCCGACATCCGTGCTCAGCATCGCCGCCGCCTGTTGCCCCGTGCCGTGCAGCACCAGGACTGCCGGGTTGCCGCGTTTTCCCAGCGTCAGATAGTGCAGGCGGAAGTTGTCGAGCGTCTGGCCGGTGTGGAAGGTGAAGCGTGGCACCACGAAGTCGCCTGAGACGGGCGTAGGCGAGTCGGCCGCCTGGACCGTCAGGGCGCTCAGCAGCACCAGCAGGGTCAAAGCGGAGCAAAGGGCGCCAACGACCTTGCGCGCCTTGAGGAATCTATCCATGGACGCCGTTCCTTCGCTGATAACGATGAGCAGTGGATTTTTATAAGGCCGAACGGCGCCGGTGACAACTCACCCCGGAGGCTTCGACTCAGCCGGCGGAGACGCCCGACAGCGCTCGCCAGGCAGGACGCCGTGCGGCCTGGCGAGCGAAGCGCCGGAACGCCGGCGCCTGTGGTCGAGTCGGAAGGAGCAACAGCATTTGGAGAACACCTGGCCCCATGCAAGCCCTCAAAAGCCAGTTGGCGGCGCTGGACCCGCCCATCAAGCACGAGATCCAGTCCCAGGGCGATAACCTGCTGATCACCCTCATCGATCCCGCCCGGCCGGCGCGGGTGTCGCGCGTGCTTAACCAGACCCTGGTGCGCAACACCGCGCTGCTCTACGAGGTGATCCGCGACGCCATCAACGAATTGCGCGCCATCGGCAGCCTGCCGGCCATCACGGCGGACGAGATCTATCCGGACGGTTAGCGCCAGCGGGCGGCCCGGGTCAGCGCCCGCTGACGCCGTTCTCCCGGTGCCTTGCCCATGCCAGAAGGAAAGCCTTCGATGAACGATGAACAGCGGGTCCAGGCCCTGACCCAGCGGCAGAAGCTGCTAGCGGACTTTGGCGACTTCGCGCTGCGCTGCGAGGATCTGGACGAGATCCTCATGCGCGCCTGCCACCTGGTGGGCGATGCCCTCGGCACCGAACTGTCCAAGGTGCTGGAGATCGAGCGCGGCGAGCACCAGGCGCTGGTCCGCGCCGGGGTCGGCTGGAAACCCGGGGTAGTGGGCCAGGCCAAGGTGTCCCTCGGCGAGCGCTCCTCCGAAGCCTATTCGATCAAGGTCAGCCGCCCGGTCATCACCCCGAACATCCACCAGGAAGAGCGCTTCGACCTGGCCGACTTCCTGCGCGAGCACGGCGTCCAGGCGCTGGTGAACGTGCCGATCTTCCTGCCCGGCGGCCGGCCCTATGGCCTGTTGCAGGTCGATGCCCGCGAGCCGCGGGACTTCGGCGAAGAAGACGTGGAATTCCTGCGCACCTACGCCACCATCCTCGGCCCGGTCATCGACCGCCTGCTCAAGAGCGGTGACCTCAACGACGCCCTGCAGGCCAACACCCGGCTGATGCAGGAGATGCAGCACCGCATCAAGAACCACATCGCCATCATCGCCGGCTTGGTCTGGCTGAGATCCCGCGCGGCCCAGTCCGACGAGGCCCGCCAGGAGCTACAGGGCATCGGTGCGCGCATCGACGCCCTGCGCCTGGTCCACGAGCAGCTCTATGCGGCCAACACCGCCCAGCAACTGCGGCTGCGGCCCTTCGTCATGCAGTTGCTGGAGAATCTCTGCCACCTGCACCAGGAGCACTCCGGCCAGGTGCGGCTGCAGATCAACATCGCCGACGTCGACCTGGACCCGGACACCGCCGTGCCCCTGGGCATGATCCTCACCGAATTCGCCTCCAATAGCCTCAAGTACGCTTTCGACGGCGAGGGCGGCCTGCTGGCGGTGGACATCGATCTCGCCGAGGACGACACCTGGCGTGTGCGCATCCAGGACGACGGCAAGGGCCTGCCGTTGCAGACCTCCGCCCGCAAGCCCGGCTCGGGCACCGGCATGAAGCTGATCGAGGGCCTCGCCGGCCAGATCGGCGCCCACGCCCAATGGTCCCGCGCCGGCGAGCGCGGCACAGAGTTGCAGTTGAGCTTCAGGGTGAAGGGCTAGGGGGCCTCGACCACCGCCGGCGTCACCGCCGAACCGGCCAGCAGGCCGCCATCCAGATTCAGCTCGCTGCCGGTCATGTAGGCGGCTTCATCGGACGCCAGCAGCAGCGCCACGGCCGCCACCTCTTCGGGGCGGCCAAAGCGTCGCAGTGGCGTGTCCCGTACCAGCGCCGCCATGCGTGCCGCGCGATCCGGGCCATCGCCCAGCATGGGCTCCCACATCGGCGTGAGGATGGCGGCGGGGTGGATCGAATTGCAGCGGATGGCGAGGCCCTGTTCCGCGCAATAGAGCGCCACCGTCTTGCTGTGATTGCGTACGGCCGCCTTGGACGAGGCATAGGCCGCCGCGCCGGGGATACCCACCAGCCCGGAGCGCGACGAGATATTGATGATGGACCCGGCCCCGGCCGGACGCATGGCGCGGATGCCATGCTTGCAGCCGAGAAAGACGCCATCGAGGTTGGTGCGATGCACCGCGTGCCAGTCTTCGAGCCGGGCGTGTTCCGGATCGTGGGCCGCCACACCCTCTTCGAAGCCGGTGATACCAGCGTTGTTCACCAGCACGTCGAGCCGACCGCGCTCGGTGAGGATCTGCCCGGTCACCCGCCGCCAGTCGGCCTCCAGGCGCACATCCAGGGGCCGATAGCAGGCACGGTCGCCCAGTTCGGCTGCGACGGCGTGGCCGAGCTCGGCGTTGAGGTCGGTGACATAGACGAAGGCGCCTTCCGCCACGAAGGCCCGGGCGATGGCGGCGCCTATGCCCTGGGCCGCGCCGGTGACCAGGGCGGTCTTTTCCTTGAGTTTGGCTGCCATGGGAATACGCCCTCCAGATCGTGACAGGCATCCGAGGGTAGTCCAGCCGGTCGGGTCAGGGGGCCAGCATCAGGCCTTGGCGCTCACTCCGCCAGTGCTTTCGCCGGCTTTCTTCAGGGCTTCGGTATAGGCGGCGTAGGCCGTCGTCAGGGCTTGGCTGGCGGCGGCGACATTGGCCTGGGCGGCTTCGCGCGCAGCCTGGCTGGCTTCCTGCTCGGCCTTGCTGCCGCCCTTGCTCTGGGCTTCCACCGCGCGCAATTGCTTCTGCGCCAGCTCCAGTTGCCGCTTGGCCATGTCGATGGCCTTTTGCAGGGTATCCAGGGTCTTGTTGCCGGTGCTGCCCTTCTCGCTGGCAGGGGCAGCGTCGGCTTCGGCCTGGTCCTTGATCTGGTTCAGCGGATTGGGCTTGCCGATGCCCTTGGGCTTCTTGGATTGCTCGACCTTGGCCGCCTCTTCTTCGGCAGTAGGCTTGGCCGTCGCGCCACCCAGCCGGAGCGTGGGCGCGCGCAAGATACCGTGGCCGATGCCATTCACCGACAGCGTGCTGGACATCGCGGACTCCTTGAAAGGTACATCTCAAGGGTAACGGCCGTGTGGGGCAGAGATTGAGTGAGCAGGGCGGCAGCAACCTCAGCCGCCGCCGGAGAGCGCGGGGGCTGGCCCCGCTGATCCCCTGATTACTGGCTGATGACCGCGTGGTTGGAAAAGCCGCTCTGGGTCAGGTTGATGGCATTGCCCGCGGTGTTCTGGGTGAGGTTGGCGGTGTGCTGGCCGCCGGTCTGGGCGACGGTGATGGTGGAGGCATTACCGGTCACGTAGGCCGTCACCCCGAGGTTGTCGCCCTGCTGATCGACCTTCAGCTGGCCGTCGTTGCCCAGGTAATAGGCATTGATGCCATTGGCGTCGCCATTGGACGCCAGATCCAGCTGGTTACCCTCGCCCGAGACGATGGCGGCGGCGCCATTGCCGTTACCCGTCTGCGCCAGGGTCACCTGGCTGCCCACGCCATAGACATTCACGTCGGCGCGGTTGAGATCGCCGCGTTGGGCGATGTCGACGGTGCTGGGCCGCGAGTAGCTGCTGGAGTGCCGAACCCGGGCATCGTTGCCGTTGCCCTCCTGCACCACCTTGGAATCCACCCGCTCGCCGCCTTGCTTGAGACCGATGTAGTTGTCGTTGCCGCGCTGCTCGACGATCGTGCTCGAGTCCTCGCCGGTCTGCCTCACCCAGGCCTCGTTGCGCAGGCCGAAGCTGGTCACCTGCAGGTCCTGGCGGTCACCGTGTTGAGCCAGATCCAGCTTGCCGTTGAGGCCATCCTGGCGGACCGTCAGGGTGTTCTGGCCCGCGGCGTAGCTGCTCTGCTCGATGTCGATCCGATGATAGCCACCGTCCTGATGGACATAGGTGTCCTGCCGCAAGCCGCTCTGGCGCACCACCGTCTCGTTGCCGCTGCCCGGTCCCTGATCGACCTGCACCCGGTCGTAGCCGCCATCGCGCTGCTCGATATCCACCAGGCGCTGCGACCCCCAGACCTGATTGACCTCGACCGCGCTCCTGGCATTGGTCTGCACCACCCGCACGCGGTCATCGGCATCGTTCTGCTGGGTTACCTGGGCATTGAGAAAGCTGCCGCTCTGCTGGATATCCGCCTGGTTGCGCGCCGACAGCTCGCTGCCCTGGTTCAGGTTCACCACATTGAAGCCGCCGTTCTGCTGGACGTTGGCCGTATTGGACGCGGCCCAGGCGGCACCGGTGTTGGCTAGCAGCAACGCGACCATGAGGGAGCGGGAGGTTTGCATGGGGACGGTCCTTGTGCGTTAGGAACAGTAGAATAAGAAATGGAGAGTGGGGTGACGCTATGTGAATTATCTAGCTTTCGGGAGGTGAATTTGTATCGGTCCAAAGTCTGATATTTTAAACGCTATGGTAGGCGAGTGAGATCGTGTTGCTAGATGTTAATGCTAATTATTTGGTGTTCGTGATTGTTGCAGATTTTATTCTGCGGAAAAGTTTGCTTCTAGGAAGGAGTAAGGAGTAGTTTTGTAGGAAAGAGCGCCGAAGGAATCGGCGCTTTTATATTCATTTTTGAAGTATTCGCAGTTGAGACTGCGTAGGCGCTGTTTGTGTAAAGCTTAGTTCCTGCGTCAGGAGTTCTTTCCAGAAGTTCGTGAGTTTTTCTGGTAGATGTTTTTTGTTTCTTTCGAGTTCATTTATTCCCTCTCCTGCCGAAATTCCAGTTGCCGCCTCAATTAATGCGCTGCATATTTCAGGCATTGATGTCTGTCGCTGGCCTTCTTGGCTTCCCAGGACAGATCCCTTCATTTTTAGAAGTAGCGACCTTGCATCTGGATATTTTTTTTCTTTAATTAAGATTTTGGCTGTTAGAAGTTGGGCTGGCGTGCTTTGTGGAATAATATTTAGAATTCCCTTGGCGGCCGCGGCATTCCCAGTTGCGTAATATAATTCGGCTCTCATTAAGTAAGCGGCTTTGCCGCCATGATTTTGGCTGCTTTCAAGTTTTTCAATTAGGCCTAGTATTTGGTGCTCGTCGTTAGTCAGATTTGGCTTGTATTTGTCTATTAGTATCCTAATAAGCATTTGTATTATATAAGAGTTATTTTCTGCCGTTCGGTACGCCGCCCTTATTAGTTCCTCGGCTTTTTTTAGGTCGCCTGATATGTAGTTAATAAAGCTTAGTTCTCTTAGGATATGTATGTCGCCCTTGCCGCCAGAGTTATGCGCGATCTCAAGCTCCTTTAATGCGTTGTCGAACTCTCCCGATAAGCGTAGATTAAATCCTTTTATGAATGCTTTTAGTCGTGTGGATTTGACTGAGTTTCTATGTTGTGAGAAGGAGTTTAGGACTTCGTTTAGTTCCGTTTGTTTGTTTAATCTCGCTGCTGAGAGCCCTTTGAATCTTAGTACTTCTAGAGATGATTCTTCTGTTAGCGCCAAGCGGTTTCTATAGGCTGTTTCGCATAGTTTAAACGATTCTTCGTAGTCTCGATTGTCATAGTATTCTTTTGCAAGTCTAAAGCACTGCGATGGCAGGATTAAACTCTCTACTCCGATGATGGAGTGCTGGCCTTTCCTAAGGCTGGCAATGCAGTAGTCCTCTATGATAGAAACGCTAGTTTTCTTAGAGTGGTCAATATTTTGGTTTGCGCTTATCAAATGCTCAAGAGCAGGATTTAATTTATTCTTGAAGTTTGGTTCGTTCAATAGGCGTCTAGCTGCTCTTGTAAGATATCCTGGGATTTTTATAGAGATGGAATCTTGAAGGATAAATCCATAGGAAAGTAAAAGTCCTAAAGATTGGTTGATTTTTTCCTCAGTTTCTTCTGGTATGGTTTTTATGGATTCGATAAGATCTACTTCGGAAATGTATCCACTATAGGCAACAATAGCTAAAGCGATGTTTGAGGTTGTGTCATTTTCTAGAACTTTTAGAAGAGAAGTTGCCTGTGTTTGAATGTCATTGGTAATGGCGTTCTTGTGTTTGGCTATTTGGCTAGGGTCAATTGTGGCAAGAGTCCTAGCAGCCATCTCGATGGATTTAGGACGTCCATCGACATACTCAATAAACTCGTTGAGTATGTCCGTCTGATTTGTGACTTCAAGTTTGGTAAGCCACCATGAAAATAATAGTTTTGACTCATCTCTGGGTAAAGGCTCAATTTTTTGTAGGTAAAGGAATTCTGTTAGTTGTGATGATAGGTAGATAGGCTTTCTTGCAGAAAATAGAATTAATCTTGGGTAGGTGTTGCGTGGTAGCTCTTTTAGAATATCTTCAAGCCAGCTGGCAATTCGGCCGCTGTCGTCCAGTCCTACAGAGCCAACATCTAGATAGAGCGCCTGTCCGGCTCTAGTAGCTTCTAATATATGGCTAGCTATAAGCGCGTATCGTTCTTTTGATGCGAGGCCTAAATATTCTTTGGTTTTTTCTGAAAGCTCTATTGGTGATAGTAGAGAAATTAAGCCGAGGATTTGTCTGTACAAGTTTACGTCTGAATCATGGTCTTTCAGCGAAAAAAACAATTTTCTTCGAGCGATACCAGGGTAGCGCCGTTTAAAAAGCTCATTGACTAGCTGTTTTCTACCATATCCATCAGTGCCGCAAAGCATAAGTGTTGTTGGTAATTTTCTTGGCTCGACCGACACATGCTTTTCGAGCTGTATTATTTCCTGATATCTATAAAATGGTGGCTCATTCCCATTCTTGCTTTCCCAGTCATCAAATGCACTAAGGATGCGGCAAGATATATGTTGAGCGGAAGGGTGTTCGATAATTACGTAGTCTTGAAGCCATTCGGGTACATGTGAACGCTCGCCGTCCTCTATTAAAAAAACCATCGCATGTCTAATTTGTGCTTTCATCCATAATGAAAAGGCACGCTTTAGTTCACCTTTCACCCAGCTCGATTCGAGCGCTTTTCTTGATGCAAATAAAACAAAATGAGTGCTTTCGTTGAGAGCTTCGTAGATCTGCTCTGGCAGAAATGATGTGTTATCAAATGTGGCTACATCATAATGGCATAAAGATGCACCTAATTGTTCGTACACTTTTTCGACAATGTGTTTGTCTGCTGAGCTGTGAGATAAGAAAAACTTCACATTTATTTCCTCGGTTTACAGTTTTGTTTTCTAGCTCACTGACATTAATTTACATCAGCTGAAGCGTCAAGAGTTCAATTTTCAAGATATTAAGCCGAAGTAATACTCGAATTTATGGGTGTCTCAGGTTGCATTGAGATGCAACAAGCTTGGAGGCAAAGAAAATGAGGCTTAGAGCCTCAGCCTAACGAACGGCCCTCGCGACCACTCAAGCGGTCGCGAGGGGCTACGACTTAATCCACCGCCTTGACCATCTCCTCAATGACCTTCTTGGCGTCGCCAAAGACCATCAGGGTCTTGTCCAAGTAGAAGAGTTCGTTGTCGAGGCCCGCATAGCCGCTGGCCATGGATCTCTTGTTAACGATGATCGTCTTGGCCTTGAAGGCTTCGAGGATGGGCATGCCGGCGATGGGCGATTTGGGGTCGTTCTTGGCCGCCGGGTTGACCACGTCGTTGGCACCGAGCACCAGCACCACGTCGGCTTGGCCGAATTCAGAGTTGATGTCGTCCATCTCGAACACTTGGTCGTAGGGCACCTCGGCTTCGGACAGCAGCAAGTTCATATGGCCGGGCATGCGACCGGCCACCGGGTGTTCGAAACGACGGGAAGCTTTTGGTAAAGCGACAGGTGCGCCGAGCCAGCGGCTCGTTTGGAACCTAGTTCGACTAGGGCATCCGGGGCAGGGCGGCGAACCAGTCCAGCGCGCGATCCCACAGGGGTTGGGCGCTGGCGCGGAAATAACCCATGTGGCCGATGGCGCCGCCGTGCTGGCGGGGGTCGAGGTCTTCGCGCTGGAGGTCGACGTTGCGATAGGCCTGCATGAAGGCATCGCGCGATTGCGGGGTGGCCCAGAGATCGTCCAGGGCGTTGACCGCGACGATGGGGGTGCGCACCGCGGCGTAGCCGGCTTCGATGCCCTGCATGGCCGGGTCGTCGAAGAAGTAGTGGGGATAGCTGCACCAGTGGCGCCACTGGCGATAGACGTCGCGCGGCAGGTCTTCGCCCAGGCCGAGGGCGCTCCAGGGGCAGTAGCCCTTCCACCAGGTCAGCACCGGCAGGACCAGTTTCCACATGGTCAGCACCTTGAGGCGCTCCAGTGGCGGCATGTAGCCGTACCAGCCGGCGCTGGTGCCGAAGACATAGAAGCCGGCCACCTTGGCGTGGTTGGGCAGGAGGCCGAAGGCATGGCCGCCATAGGAGTGGCCGACCAGGTAGAGGGGGATGTCGCCCTCGGCCATGCTGTCCACCGCGGCGGCGAGGTCCTGGCGAGCCCAGTCCAGCAGGTCCATGCGAAAGCCCTTGAGCGAGGCCGGCGCCGAACGGCCGATGCCACGGTAATCGAAGGTCAGGGTCTCGAAACCGCGGGCCGCGGCGTGCTGGGCGAAACGTCGATAGAAGCCCTGGGGCACGGCGGTGGCGCCGGCGACGATCAGCCGTCCCTGCAGCGGCCCCTGGGCGGGATAGCGACTGGTGCTGAGGCGATAACAGTCCGCGGTGATCAGCTCCTCGACGAGGGCGTCGCTGGGCATGGGGTGGTCCCTATTACAGTTGTTATAATGCCTGGACGGTAGATTATGACAGCTGTCATAGCAAGGAGAATGGATGACCGAGCAGTCGACGGTACGGGAACGGGTGGTGGTGGCGGCTTCGGCCATGCTGGCGCAGCACGGCCTCAACGCCACCAGCATCCGCGAGACCATCAAGCGCGCCGAGGCGCCGCTGGGGTCCACCTATCATCACTTCCCCGGTGGCAAGCACCAGCTGGTGGTGGAAGCGGTGGAGCTGGCCGGCGCCCAGGTCAGTCGCGATCTGGAGCGCCAGCTGCAGGCCGGAGCGCTGGCGGGAATCCAGGGCTTCTTGCGACTCTGGCGCGACATCCTGCTGGACTCGGACTTTCGCGTCGGCTGCCCGGTGATGGCGGTGGCGGTGGAAGAGCCGGTGGACGAGATCGCCCAGCGCGAGCTGGACGCGGCGGCGGGCATCTATCGCCGCTGGGAGGCTCGGCTGCAGGTGGCGTTGGTCGAGCATGGCCATGCGGAAGAGGCGGCGGCGGGATTGGCCACGCTGCTGGTGGCGGCGGTGCAGGGGGTGATCCCGCTGTGCCGCGCCCAGCGCAGCATCGAACCCTTCGACCGGGTCGCCGAACGTCTGGTGGCGCTGGTCTAGGGGGAACGCCGCCGGGGCCGGCGGACTCCACCAAGGGTGCCTCTACGAGCGGAGTACCCCATGAATCCCGAACCCGCGGATGATAAGCAGACCCCCCACGACTACGACGAATACGGCGACGTGCCGGATTCGGCGAATACCACCACCACCGAAGAGCGCGAGGACCTGGACGACAGCCCGTTGAGTCCGAAGCGCTAGTGGGTTGGGGGCTTGGGCGCGTGGACAAGGCTGCGCCGTTGTCCACCCTACGGGTGCTCGCTCTCGCCAACCTACGGCGGATGGGTAGGGTGGAAAACCGCGAAGCGTTTTCCACGTATCGATGATCCAACCGCTAACTCCGATACCGCCCCCTCTCCCCCGGGGAAAGGGCTGGGGTGAGGGTGGCCACAGCGGCAGGCCTGCACTCCAACGGCGGTTTTGGTGCCCTGCGCGTGGACAAGGCTGCGCGGTTGTCCGCCCTACGGGAGTTCGCTCTCGCCAACCTCGGCGGATGGGTAGGGTGGAAAACCGCGCAGCGTTTTCCACGTATCGATGATCTCGGCTGGCGCCAAACCCTGCCGCCATCACGATACCGCCCCCTCTCCCTCCGGGAGAGGGCTGGGGTGAGGGCGCCTTCCTGCTCCTCCGCTTCATTCCCTCACGTCAACGCCCGATCCAGATGCAGATAGCCGCCATCGACGCTCAGCCATTGCCCGGTGGTATGGCTGGAGCGTGGCGAGAGCAGGAAGGCCACGGTGTCGGCGATCTCCTCCGGGGTGGTCATGCGGCGGCCGAGGGGGATGCGCGCGGTGATGGCGGCGAGTTTGGCGGCCGGGTCGGGAAAGCCCTGCAGCCAGCGTTCGTAGAGCGGGGTCATGACCTCGGCGGGGATCACCGCGTTGACGCGGATGCCGTCGTCCAGCAGCGAGGCGGCCCACTCGCGGGTCAGGGCCAGCACGCCGCCCTTGGCCGCGGTGTAGCCGCTGGTGTCGCCCTGGCCGGAGAGGGCGGTCTTGGAGGCGATGTTGACGATGGCGCCGGTGCTGGCGCGCAGTGCCGGCAGGCAGAGGTGCGCCAGGTGATAGTAATGCACCAGGTTGCGTTCCAGGGAGGCGACGAAGGCGGCGCGACCGGCGCTGAGACTGACGCCATCGTTGACTCCGGCGTTGTTGACCAGTCCATCGATGCGCCCATAGGCGTCCTGCACGGCGGCCACGGTCCGCTCGCATTCGGCTTCGTCGCACAGCTCCACGGTGAAGGCCCGAGCCCTGGGTTGCCGTTCGGCCAGTTGCGCGGCGAAGTCGGCTGCCAGCGGCTCGCGGGCGAGGATCACCGGGACGGCGCCCTCGGCCGCCAGGGCCAGGGAGATGGCGGCGCCGATGCCGGAGCCGCCGCCGCTGACCAGGAACACCTTGTCGGTCAGGTGCAGATTCATGCCACGGCCTCCCGCGGCTGGGTGCCCAGGCCATAGAGCCGGGCCGCGTTGCCGCCAAAGACCGCCGCACGTTCACTGCTCGTGAGCTCCAGCAATGCCTGCTCGGTCAGGTCGACCACCTCGGCGTAGCTGGCGGCCAGGGTGCAGACCGGCCAGTCCGAGCCGAACAGCAGGCGCTCCGGCCCGAAGGCCTCCAGGGCGATACGGGCATAGGGCAGCAATTGCTCCGCCTGCCAGCCCTGCCAGTCGGCCTCGGTGACCAGCCCGGACAGCTTGCAATGCACATGGGGCAGCCGCGCCAGGGGCGCCAGCAGTCGAGCGTAGTCGGCGGGCGCGACCCGGCCCGGCGGCTTGCCCAGGTGGTCCAGCACCAGCACGCCGTGGTCATGGCGGGCGGCGAAGGCGGTGGCGGCGGGTAGGGTCTCGGCATGGATCAGCAGTTCATAGAGATAGCCGTGCCGCTGCAGGGTGGCGACGCCCCGGTTGGCGGCGGCATCGGCCAGCCAGGCGCCGGGATCGGCCTCGTCCTGCACCGGATGGCGGAAGCCGCGCAGGTGACGACTGCCCTGGCGCCGTTCCAGGCGCGCCACCAGGTCGGCGGCGCGCAGATCGGTCCAGCCGACCACCGCCTGCACCCAGGGCGTCTGGGCGGCGAGGTCGAGCAGAAAGTCCGTCTCCTCTTCCTGGGTGCGCGCCTGGACGGCGATGCAGCCGTCGAAACCGGCCCGCTGCAGGTGCGGCTCCAGGTCGGCCGGCAGATGGTCGCGTTGCAGCCCGGCCATGCGCCCGTCGATCCAGGCAAATTCGGCCGGCCGATAGCGCCAGAAGTGCTGGTGGGCATCCAGGCGCGGGCTCATGACGGCTGCCCTCCGGCATGGCGATAACGTGCCCGGGAGGCGGCCTTGATGGCGATGGAGAACCCCGGCGCCTGGGGCGCGAGATAGGCGGCGCCGCGCACCCGGCAGGGATCCTCGAAGTGTTCGTGAAGGTGATCGACGTATTCCACCACCCGGCCCTCGTGGGTGCCGGCGACGCAGAGGTAGTCGATCATCGCCAGGTGCTGCACGTATTCGCAGAGGCCCACGCCGCCGGCATGGGGGCAGACCGGCAGGTCGTACTTGGCGGCCATCAGCTGCACCGCCAGCACCTCGTTGAGGCCGCCCAGGCGGCAGGCGTCGAGCTGCACCACGTCCAGGCCGCCGCGCATGATGAATTGCTTGAAGAGGATGCGGTTCTGGCACATCTCGCCGGTGGCCACCTTGACCGGTGCTACCGCCGCGCGGATGGCGCGATGGCCCTCCACGTCGTCGGGGCTGGTGGGTTCCTCGATGAACCAGGGCTGGGCGAAGGCCAGCTCGCGTACCCAGTCGATGGCCTCGCCGACTTCCCACACCTGGTTGGCGTCGATCATCAGGTGGCGCTCGGGGCCGATCACCTCGCGGGCGATGCGCACCCGGCGGATGTCGTCGGCGAGATCGCGACCGACCTTGAGCTTGATGTGGGAGAAGCCGGCGTCGATGGCCTCCTGGCAGAGGCGGCGCAGCTTGTCGTCGGGATAGCCGAGCCAGCCGGCCGAGGTGGTGTAGCAGGGATAGCCCTCGGCTTCCAGGCGCTGCAGGCGCTCGGCCTTGCCCTCGGCGCGCTGGCGCAGCAGGGCCAGGGCTTCCTCGGGGGTTATGCAGTCGGTGAGGTAGCGGAAGTCGATGCAGCGCACCAGCTCTTCGGGACTCATCTCCGCCACCAGGCGCCAGACCGGCTTGCCCACGGCGCGCGCCCAGAGGTCCCAGGCGGCGTTGACCACCGCGCCGGTGGCCAGGTGGATGGCGCCCTTGTCCGGGCCGATCCAGCGCAGCTGGCTGTCGCCGGTGATGTGGCGCCAGAAACGGCCCGGGTCTTCCTGGATCCACTCCAGGGTCAGGCCTTGCACCCGTGGTTCCAGGGCGCGCAGGGCGGCGCAGCAGATTTCGTTGCCGCGGCCGATGGTGAAGGTGAGGCCGTGACCCTCCAGCCCCGGCTGGTCGGTCTGCAGGATGACGTAGGCGGCGGAGTAGTCCGGATCCGGATTCATGGCATCGGAGCCATCCAGCGCCTGGCTGGTGGGAAAGCGGATGTCTTCGATCTGCAGGCCGGTAATTGTTGTTGGCATGGCGCTGTCCTCGAGGGGTTTTCGCGGGCTGAGCGAACCCGGCCCCGTGCCCGCTCGATGAAAAGCGGGCGCGGGGGTTTGCTAGGTTTGGGCGGGGGTGGCTTGCCCTAGTCGGCGGCGATGGTGCGTTGGTGCTGCTCGCCCAGGCCCTGGATGCCCAGGCGCATTTCCTGGCCGGGCTTGAGGTACACCGATTGCGGCTTGACGCCCATGCCCACGCCCGGCGGCGTGCCGGTGGAGATGACGTCACCCGGTTGCAGACTCATGCAGCGGCTGAGGTAGGCGATGATCTGGGCCACCGTGAAGATCATGGTGCGGGTGTTGCCGTTCTGGTAGCGGTGGCCGTCCACCTCCAGCCAGAGGTCGAGGTTCTGCGGATCGGCCACCTCGTCGGCGGTCACCAGCCAGGGGCCGAGCGGGCCGAAGGTGTCGAAGCCCTTGCCCTTGTCCCAGGTGCCGCCGCGTTCGAGTTGCCACTCGCGCTCGGAGACGTCGTTGACCACGCAATAGCCGGCCACGTGATCCAGGGCGTTGGCTTCGTCGATGTAGCGCCCGGCCTTGCCGATCACCACGCCCAGCTCCACTTCCCAGTCGGTCTTGATCGAGTCGCGGGGGATCTGCACGGCGTCGTTGGGCCCGCAGATGGCGCTGGTCCACTTGTTGAACACCACCGGCTCCTTGGGCACGTCCAGGCCGGATTCGGCGGCGTGGTCGGCGTAGTTGAGGCCGATGCAGATGAACTTGCCGACCCGGCCCACGCAGGGGCCGAGGCGCGGGGTGCCGTCCACCAGCGGCAGGCTGTTTGGGTCCAGCTGACGCAGCCGGACCAGGGATTCGGCGCCGAGCGCCTCGCCGGCGAGATCGGCCACCTGGCCGGAGAGATCGCGAAGCCGGCCCTGGGCATCCAGCAGACCGGGTTTTTCCTGGCCCTGGGGGCCGTAGCGCAAGAGTTTCATCGGAGCTCCTATGAGGGGAAAAGGGTGCGGACGAAAAACGGCGTCAGACGCTCCAGCCACCATCGATCACTTGGGCGGTCCCGGTGACGAAGGCGGCGGCGTCGGAGGCAAGATACAGGGCGAGGGCGGCGATCTCCTCCGGCCGGCCCACGCGGCCCATCGGCTGGCGGGCGGCGAAGGCGGCCTGGACCTCGGCTTCGCTGCGGCCTTCGCGGGCGGCCTGGTCGGCGATGCGCTGGTGCAGCGAGGGGGAATCCACGGTGCCGGGGCAGATGGCGTTGCAGCGGATGCCCTGGCCGACATAGTCGGCGGCCACCGACTTGGTCAGGCCGATCACCGCCGCCTTGCTGGCGCCATAGGCGCAGCGATTGGCCACGCCCTTGAGGCTGGAGGCGATCGAGGCCATGTTGATGATGCAGCCGCCGCCCTGGGCCAGCATGCCGGGCAGCACGGCGCGGATCATGCGATACATGGCGGTGGCGTTGAGTTCGAAGGAGAAGCGCCAGGCGTCTTCGTCGCAGTCGAGGATGCTGCCGGCGTGGACGTAGCCGGCGCAGTTGAACAGGACGTCCAGGCTGCCCAGGTCGGCGACCAGGGCGGTAACCGCCGCCGCATCGGTGACGTCCAGCACCCGGGTGTGCAGCCCTTCGAGGCTGTCCAGGGCGGCGGCATTGATGTCGGTGGCGATGACCTCGGCACCGGCGCGATGGAAGGCGAGGGCGGTGGCCCGGCCGATCCCCTGGCCGGCGGCGGTGACCAGGACGCGTTTGCCTGCATGACTCATGCGGGAGACCTCTTGGCTGATTATTGTTGTGAGTCGCCTGACCGCCAGCGGTCAATGGTCAGGCCATTGGTCCTATTGTTTAGACCCTGCTAGGCTCTCAGGCAAGGATTTTTTCGCGGCAGACTGCGCGACCTGCATGAGACGAGACCGCCATGCCCCTTCAGGTGATTGAAAAACCACGGCTTTACCGGCAGATCGCCGATCAGTTGCGCGCCCTCATCGACGGCGGCGAATATCCGCCGGGCAGTTGCCTGCCCGCCGAGCGCGAATTGGCCAAGCAGCTGGGGGTGAGTCGCGCCTCGGTGCGCGAGGCGCTGATCGCCCTGGAGGTGATCGGCCTGGTGGACGTGCGCGTCGGCGACGGCGTGCGGGTCTGCGCGCCCAGCGCCCCGCCGCCACCGGACACCCCGGTGCTGGAGCTGGCCGGGCGTGGCCAGTGGGCGGAGATGGATCCGGAGTTGAGCCTGGCGCTGGATCTGGACGCCGAGATCCCGCCCTTCGCCCTGTTGCAGGCGCGCCGCCTGGTGGAGCCGGAGGCCGCCGCCCTGGCCGCAAGCCATGCCAGCGCCAGCGAACTGGCCGGCATCCGCGCGGCCTATGGGCGCAACGTCGAGGACAATCGCCTGGGGTCGACCACCCATCCCGGCGACCGGCTGTTCCATATCCGCATCGCCCAGGCCAGCGGCAATCCGGCCTATGCGCTGCTGCTGCGCCATCTGCTCGGGCATCGCTACGGCAGCATGTTCCAGCTGCTGCAGCGCCGCTACACCCCCGAAGACATGCCCGACCGCTCCCAGCAAGAGCACCTGGCCATCCTCGAAGCCCTGGAAGCCCACGACCCCGACGCCGCCCGCCAGGCCATGGCCGCGCACCTCGATGCCGTGACCCGCATCTTCGCGCGGCCGGCGGTGGAGTGAGGAGCTGCCCCGCTCCCTCGGGGAGAGGGTTGGGGTGAGGGCGCCGTGTCCGCGTTGGGCTTCGCTGCGCTCAGTGCCAACCTACGGGTGAGCGATGATTCGTGGACAAGGCTGCGCCGTTGTCCACCCTACGCAGGGCGCTGACCCCGCGCGGAACCGCCCCCTCTCCCTTGGGGAGAGGGCTGGGGTGAGGGGGGGCGTTGGGCTTCGCTGCGCTCAGTGCCAACCTACGGGTGAGCGATGATTCGTGGACAAGGCTGCGCCGTTGTCCACGCTACGCAGGGCATTAACCCCGCGCGGACCCGCCCCCTCTCCCTTGGGGAGAGGGCTGGGGTGAGGGTGGCTATTGCCCGTTGGGCTTCGCTGCGCCCAGCGCCAACCTACGGGTGAGCGATGATTCGTGGACAAGGCTGCGCCATTGTCCACGCTACGGCACGGCGCTACCCCTCCGCACGGACCCGCCCCCTCTCCCTTTGGGAGAGGGTTGGGGTGAGGGCAAACCCCGCGACGATGCCGTAGGGTGGAAAACCGCGCAGCGTTTTCCACGCGAATCCCGCGCGCAACGCCCGTCTGTACGGCCATTTAGCGACCCGGCTGTGGCTGGCCCCACCGGCGCCCGGCCGCGGACAATCGGCGCTTTGCCCAAGGAGTCCGCCGCCATGTCCCTCGTCTTCCATCAGGTCGATGTCTTTGCCCAGCGCCCCCTGGAGGGTAATGCCCTGGCGGTGGTCTGTGGCGCCGATGCGCTGTCCACCGAGCAGATGGCCGCCCTGGCGCGCTGGACCAATCTGTCGGAAACCACCTTCCTGCTGCAGCCCACCGATCCGGCGGCGGACTACCGGGTGCGCATCTTCACCCCGCAACGCGAGCTACCCTTTGCCGGCCATCCGACCCTGGGCAGCTGCCATGTCTGGTTGCGCGAAGGCGGGCGGCCCAAGGGCGGCGAAGTGATCCAGGAATGCGGCGCCGGCCTGGTGCCGATCCGCGCCGCCGGGGAGGAGCTGGCCTTCGCCGCACCGCCGCTGGTGCGAGGTGGCGCGGTGGAGCCCGAGATACTGGCGCGCATCGCCCGGGGCATTGGGCTGGCACCTGAGCGTATTCAGGCCAGCCAGTGGGCGGACAATGGTCCCGGCTGGGTGGCGGTGCTGCTGGAGAGTCGTGAGGAATTGCTGGCGATCCGCCCGGATTACGCTGTCCTCGAAGAAATGAGTCTGGGACTGATAGCGCCGTGGAAGGGACCCGAGGCTGAAGCCCAGTTCGAAGTCCGAGCGTTGATGGGAAGACAGTTGGGTGAAGACCCCGTCACCGGCAGCCTCAACGCCAGCCTGGCGCAGTGGCTGATCCCGGCGGGCCTGGCGCCGGAGCGCTATCTGGCCAGCCAGGGCACGGTTCTCGGCCGGCGCGGCCGGGTGCGGGTAGCCCGCATCGCCGACCGCATCTGGGTGGGCGGCGCGGTGCAGGACTGCATCCGCGGCACCCTCAGCCTCTAGGCGCGGATCACAGCCCGACCGAGCGACCCTTGAAGCCGGCGGCATCGAAGTAGCGGGTGTCGCCGACGTTCTGGGTCTTGAGTTCGGTGACCAGCCCGCCCGCCGCCGGTGCCGAGCGCTGCACCCGGTGGCTGGCCTTGACCGGCTTGCCGCCTTCCAGGCTCTCGCCGATCACCCGGCCGACCAGTTGCCCCTTGGCCGGGATCTCCAGGTGCAGCAGGTGCGCCAGGGTCTGGCCGACGTCGGCGTTGCTGACCGGACTCAGATCGACGAAGCCCTTGCGGAAGTCCGGGCCGATGGCCGCCATGAAGTTGTGGGTGTCGCCGCGGCTGAAGCTGCCGTGCATGCCCTGGCCCTGCTGCAGCCCGGTGTCGGCCACCTCGACGGCGCAGACGTCGGGCTTGCCGCAGCCGCTGTCATAGGAGCGGAAGTTGACCACGATGGCCGGGTAGGGGGTGAGCGCCGACCCCTTGAGGTTGATCGCCGAGAGCGGCAGGGTGCCGGGGATCTTGCCCAGGTCGTCGTCGACGAACAGGCCGCTGACGTAATCCTGCTTGAGCAGCGCCGCGACCACCTTGGGCGCCAGCGTCTTGGCATCGCCCTGCGGCAGATAGACCAGGTCCGAGCCGCCGTTGGCCGCCACCACCACCTCCGGCTTGGCCGCGTCCGGGCCGATCAGGCCATTGGCCTTGCTCGGGTGCTGGCCCTGGTCCATCGCCACCGCGGCGCCCTTGGCGTCCGGATCGAGCAGCGGCAATTTCAGCGCGGCGGCGAGATCCAGGGCGAGGAAGCCGGGCGGCAGCTGCCCCTTGGGCACGTCGGGGTAGCTGGCCTTGGCCGCCGGACTGGTCTTGCTCTCCTTGGAGATGGTGGAGAAGCCGTGGTCGGCGCTGACGAAGATGTCGGTGTTGCCGTCCAGGCCCAGCTCCTTGAGCCGGGCGCGCAGGGCGCCGAGGTTGGCGTCGACGTTGCGGATGGCGGCCAGGCTGGTGGGGCCGTTGATGCCCGGGGTGACCTTGCCCAGGCTGTCGCCCTGGTTGTGCTGGGTGCCGTCGGGGTCGCGCGACCAGAACACCAGCACGAAGGGCTTGCCGCTCGCCTTGAAGCGCGGCAGCAGCACCTGGTTGGTGACGTCGAGGAAGTAGCGCTGCTGCTCGACGTTGGCGCTCAGGGTGCCGGGCGTGGTGGCGTTGCCGGCCTTGCCGTTGGCGCCCCGGCTCGGGGCTTCCAGCGGCAGACCGGCCTGTTTCAGGGCGTCCTGCATGGCCGCGCTCAGGGGAATGCCGGTGGGGTGACCGGTGGAGTCGTCGACGATCACCGTCTTTTCGCCGTCGCGAGCGGTCACGTCCTGAATGGCCACCGGGCCGAGCTTGCCGACGGCGGCGGTGGACAGGCCCGCCTGGCGCGCGGCGGCCAGCAGGGTTTCCTCGTCCAGGTAGTTGCCGGCGAAATGCTCGTCGACGTCGCCCAGCACCTCGTCGTTCTCCAGGAAGGGCGTGACGCTGTTGTTGGCGCCCGGCACCGGGAAGCCGGTGTAGATGGTGTTACTGAAATCCCCGGTGTCGCCCAGGTAGTGCCCGGTGGCCAGGGCCGAGGCATTGGGCGTGGTGAAGGTCGGGAACAGCGAGTGGCTGTTCTGGAAATTCACGCCCTCGCGGCGCAACTGGGCCAGATTCGGCGCGGTCTGGGCATCGACGATGTTGGCGCGCAGGCCATCGGGGATGAAGAGAATGACGTTGCGCGCCGGCTCCGCGGCCATGACGGCCGAACTGGCGAGAAGGGCGAGGCTGCAGGCACGGGCGAGACGGGTCGGAAGGAAGGCCATGGAAAACTCTCTACAGGGAGGAAAGATGGCAGAGATGTAACAAGAGATTGCTGCAATTTTATGATGACAGCGCCATGACAGGGGGCGGCATCCTTTGTGCAGCACTCCGGCCTCTTTCCAAGGAGCACCCCTATGGCCCACGCCTTCGCGAGTACCACTGCCGCTGCCCGTCACCTCGATCTGGACACCCCGGCCATCCGCCAGGCCCGCATCGATCTCGCCGCCTGCTTCCGCATGGCTGCCCGCCTGGGCCTGGGCGAGGGGATCTGCAATCACTTCTCCTTCGTGGTGCCCGGCCACGACGAGCTGTTCCTGGTCAATCCCTATGGCCTGGCCTTCGCCGAGGTCACCGCATCCTCGCTGCTGATCTGCGACTTCGCCGGTGGCGTGGTCATGGGCGAGGGTGCCCCCGAGGCCACCGCCTTCCATATCCATGCCCAGCTGCACCGCCTCAATCCCGGGGCACGGGCGGCCTTCCATACCCATATGCCCAATGCCACGGCGCTCTGTCTGCTGGAGGGCGAGCCCTTCGTCTGGGCCGGGCAGACCGCGCTGAAATTCTATGACCGTCTGAGCGTGGACGAGGACTACAACGGCCTGGCGCTGGACGCCACGGAAGGCGAACGCATCGCCCGGGCGGCGGGGGACGCGGCGGTGGTCATGCTGAAGAATCACGGACCCCTGGTACTGGGGCCGAGCATCGCCGAGGCCTGGGACGACCTCTACTACCTGGAGCGCGCCGCCGAGGTGCAACTCAAGGCCATGGCCAGCGGCCGGCCGCTGAAGCCGGTGGCACCGGCCATCGCGCACGCCGCCTGCCAGCAGATGCTGCAGGGCAACGCCGACAGCGCGCGGCTGCACCTGGAAAGCGTGAAGCGCCAGCTGCTGCGGCTGGAGCCGGATTACCGGGACTGAGCGGGGCGGTCAGCCGCCGTGGCTGCGGCGCTGGGGCACGGCCTGCACCTGCGGAGCGGAGAGCTCCAGCGCGGCTGCCGCGACCACGGGCAGCTGGGCATCCAGCTGCTCGACCAGGCGCTCACGCAACTGGCGCTTGAGCGCGCGACTCATGTCGAGCTGGCCATGATGATCCAGGGCCAGAAAGCCCTGCTGGAGGATCTCGATGGACAGGGACGGGACCTCGGCGCCCAGGGGGCAGACATCGAAGGCGAGCGACTGAGCGTGGGCTGACGGCATCCTGGTGATCATGGCTGTCCCTCCTGGACCAGAGCCCCATCATGCCAGGCCCGGCGGAGAGCGCTGGAGTGGCAAAACGCGGACCCGTGGACTGTTGCGCATTTTGTCGGCGCGAAAAAAAGCCCGGGATCCTCCCGGGCTAAAAGCGCAGATGTCAGCTTCTACGATGCCTTTCGGCATGGAAGAGAGCTTGCCACCGCCCGGCTTATGGCTGGCTTAACGTCGCTAGCGGATCAGCGAGGCCAGCAGGGCCATGCAGGCGATGGCGGTAAAGATCAGCAGGAGGTGGAGCAGGGAGAGCTTGTCCATGAGCGAGGGCACGGGTAGCGACGCGGAGGGCCGATGATAGCAAAGAGACATCACGGCACGCCTGACCTGCTCGCGACTCAGGCCCTTTGCAGCATCGCCTGGATCCGCCGCTCCAGCGTATCCAGGGTGAAGGGCTTGGTCAGCACCCGCATGCCGGTTTCGAGATGGGCGTCGTCGATGACCTGGCTTTCCGCATAACCGGTGATGAACAGCACCGGCAGCTCCGGTCGCAGTCCGCGCAGGGCGTCGGCCAGCTGGCGGCCGTTGAGGGCGCCGGGCAGGCCGACATCGGTGATCAGCAGGTCCAGCGGGGTATCGGGCGAGAGCAGGGCCAGAGCGGTGGCGGCATCGGCCGCCTCCAGTACCCGGTAGCCCTGGGCGAGCATGACTTCCACCAGCAGCGTACGGATGGTGGGTTCGTCGTCGACCACCAGGATGGTCTCGCCGTGGCCTGGGGCGTGAGGCTCCGGTTCGGCCGGCAAGGCGCTGTCGGCCAGCGGCGCCAGGTGATGACGCGGCAGATAGAGGTGTACCCAGGTACCGGCGCCGGGCGCGGAGTCGATGCGGATCTCGCCACCCGACTGCAGTACGAAGCCATGCACCATGGACAGTCCCAGGCCGGTGCCCTGGCCAATGGGCTTGGTGGTGAAGAAGGGATCGAATACCCGGGCGAGGACCTCGTCGCTCATGCCGCTCCCGGTATCGCCCACGCTCAGGCGCACGAAGTCGCCCACGGGCAGGGCCTGGCGCTCGGCCTGGGTCGCGTCCAGGCGCTCGTTGCTCAGGACGATACGGATGCGCCCGCCGTCGGGCATGGCGTCGCGGGCGTTTAGGCAGAGGTTGAGCAGGGCGTTTTCCAGCTGCAGGCCGTCGATGTGGGTCAGCCAGAGCCGGGGATCGGCTTCGCGCTCCAGGGCGATCTGCGGACCTATGCTGCGCTGGATCAGGTCTTCCAGGCCGATGACCAGTTGCTCCAGCGCCACCGGTTGCGGATCCAGGGTCTGGCGCCGGGAAAAGGCCAGCAGCCGGTGGGTCAGGGCGGCGGCGCGCTGGGCGGCGCTGCGGGCGGTGCCGGTGTAGCGCTCGAGGTCCTGCAGCCGGCCCTGGCGCAGGCGCAGGTCGAGCATCTCCAGCGAGCCGAGGATGCCGGTCAGCAGGTTGTTGAAGTCATGGGCGATGCCGCCGGTGAGTTGGCCGACGGCCTCCATCTTCTGCGACTGGCGCAGGGCTTCTTCCATCAGCCGGATGCGCTCCTGCTCGTTGAGGCGCTCGGTGACGTCGTAGGCGAACTGATAGGCGCCGATGCGCTGGCCGTCGGCATCGAGCAGCGGGCTGAATTGCAGTTCGTAGTGGCGCTGCAGCGGTGCCTCACCGACCGAGACGATCTCGTTGAAGGCTTCACCGGTAAAGGCGCGTTGCCACTGCGCGGACAGCCGTTCGCTGATCTCCGGGCGACTGTCCAGGGCCGAGCGGTAGGACGCCCCCAACTGCGGGCGGACGCCAAAGACGTGTTCGAAGAGATCGGCGCCGGAGCCATTGACCGCCAGCCAGCGGAAATCGAAGTCCAGTACATGGATCATTGCACTGGCGGCGTCCACCACCTTGGCCAGGATGCGGTTGGCGGCCAGCGCCGCCTGCACCCGTTCTTCGAGGGTTTCGTTGAGTTGCCGCAGGGCGATTTCGGCGCGCTTGCGCGCGGTGATGTCCTGGAACAGCACCGCGACCTGGCGGCGGCTGGCCGGCTCGATGCGAAAGGCGGCCAGCTCCAGGTAGCGCCCGGTGGCCACCAGTTCCTGCTCGAAGCGGATGGCTTCGCCGGTGCGCAGCACGTGCCCATAGCGGTCGAGCCAGGCCTGAGCCTCGTCGCCGACCATGTCGCGCAGCTTCTGGCCCACCACATTGGGGATACCGGCATGGGCCGCATAGGCCGGATTGGCCTCGATGTGGATGTAGTCGCTCAAGGGGCCGTGGGGCCCGTCGAGGAATTCGATGATGCAGAAGCCCTCGTCCATGGCGTTGAACAGGAACTGGTAGCGTTCGCTGGTCAGGGTCGCGCTGTTTTCCGCAGGCACGGCGCGGGCATCGAGCTGCTGGCGCAGCTGCTGATTGCGTTGCTCCAGCTCGGCAAGGCGCGCCAGCAGGGAAGGGATGTCGGCGACAGGCACGGCAGGCTCGGCGAGAAGAGATGAGACGACGGCTTCGCCTCAAAGACCGGCATTAGACGGCTTGGGGCGAAAAAGTGCCGGGCGCGTCACAGATTCTTTAAGGTAGGGTTCAGGGGCCGGTCAGAGAGGCTGAGGTGAGCGCGAAGACCGAGTCGGGTGGCCAGGGACTAGCTACTTGAGAGATGTCTGACCACTCTGCTTTGGGTGGATTGACACCTGCCAAAGTCACTCATACGATGTCATATGAATATCTGGTAACAGCTTTCCAACGACCCCGGTTCACACCGGTCAATAACAACAAGTCAGGAAGCCTATTCGATGACTATCCAGGTCACTCCCGAGACGGAGTCCGCCCTGCGGCCGCAGGACACGCCCGTCGCCGCTACCCCGCAAGTCTCCCGCTTCACCCGCTACCGCTGGCTGATCTGCGCCCTGCTGTTCATCGCCATCGGCATCAACTACATCGACCGCCAGATGATCGGCATCCTCAAGCCCACGCTGCAGGCGGACCTGGGCTGGACGGAGACCGACTACGCCAAGATCGTGTTCTGGTTCCAGTGCGCCTACGCCATCGGCTTCCTGACCTTTGGCCGCATCATCGACAAGGTCGGGGTGCGCATCGGCTACGCCCTGGCCTTCACCATCTGGACCATCGCCAGCATCGGTCACGGCATCGCTCATACCGTCACCCACTTCGTGCTGGTGCGCTTCACCCTCGGCTTCGGCGAGTCCGGCAGCTTTCCGGCCAGCCTCAAGGCGGTCTCGGAATGGTTTCCGCAAAAGGAACGCGCCCAGGCCACCGGGCTGTTCAACGCCGGCACCGCCATGGGCCCTATCATCACACCTTTGCTGGTGCCGGCCATCACCCTGGCCTGGGGCTGGCGCGCGGCCTTCATCTCCATCGGTCTGGTCACCGCCCTGTGGCTGATCGCCTGGCTGCTGATCTATCGCCGCCCCCACGAACACCCCAAGGTGAGTCGCGAAGAGCTGGCCTACATCCAGGCCGACGATGGCTCCCCGGTATCGGCCAAGCCGGCCGTCGCGGCCAAGATCTCCTGGTTCAAGCTGCTGACCTTCCGCGAGACCTGGGCCTATGCCGCCGGCAAGTTCCTCACCGATCCGATCTGGTGGCTGTACCTGTTCTGGCTGCCGGACTTCCTTGGCAAGACCTACGGCCTGAATCTGAAATCCTTCGGTCCGCCGCTGATCGCCATCTATATCCTGGCCGACATCGGCTCGGTGATGGGCGGTTGGGGCTCCTCCAAGCAGATGAAGCTCGGCCGCAGCGCCAACCTGGCGCGCAAGACCACCATGCTGCTCTGCGCCCTGGCGGTCGTGCCCATCGTCACCGCCCAGTTCGTCTCCAGCCTGTGGCTGGTGGTGGGCATCATCGGTCTCGCCGCCGCGGCCCACCAGGCCTGGTCGGCCAACCTGATGACCCTGCCGTCGGACCTCTTCCCCAAGGAAGCCGTGGCCTCGGTGATCGGCATCGGCGGTACCGCCGGCGCCATCGGCGGCATGCTGATGACCACCTACAACGGCTACATCCTGGAAATCTTCAAGTCCTACCAGCCGATCTTCATCGTCGCCGGCAGTGCCTACCTGGTGGCCATCGTGGTCATCCATGTGCTCACGCCGCGGCTCAAGCCGGTACCGCTGGAGCGCATCTCGGTGGGCTGACCGCGGGTCGCTGACAAGCAAGCCGCCGGGTCATCCCCGGCGGCTTTTTGCATGCCGCGGGCTGTCCGGATCGCGCAGGGGGCTGTCCTGCTCGCGAGCGCAGCGGACCGGCGGGGCGCTCAGACTCGGGGACCCAGTCCTGGAGTCCCCCATGCTCAAGCAACCCCAGACCAAGTACCGCGCCTTTGCCGTGCCCCCGTTGCCCGACCGCCAATGGCCGGGCCGTCAGCTGACCCAGGCACCGCGCTGGTGCTCCACCGACCTGCGCGATGGCAACCAGGCGCTGATCGAGCCCATGGGGCTGGAGCGCAAGCGGCGCTTCTTCGCCCTGTTGCTGGCGATCGGCTACCGGGAAATCGAGGTGGCCTTTCCGGCGGCGTCCCAGACCGATTTCGATTTCGTGCGCGAACTGGTCACCGCGGACGGATTGCCGGACGATCTCTGGCTGCAGGTGATGACGCCGGCGCGCAGCGAGTTGATCGAGCGCACCTTCGCGGCCCTGGTCGGGGCGCCCCGTGCCATCGTGCACCTCTACAACGCCACCGCGCCGCTGTTTCGCCGCGTGGTGTTCGACCAGGATCGCGCCGCCACCCTGGCCATGGCGGTGGCCGGTACCCAGCGCGTGCGCGCCCTGTGCGACGCCCAGCCGGAGACGGCCTGGACCTATCAGTATTCGCCCGAGACCTTCTGCTTCACCGAAGCCGACTTCGCCCTGGAGATCTGCCAGGCGGTGCGCGAGGCCTGGCAGCCCTCGGCGGAGCGCCCGTTGATCCTCAATCTGCCGGCGACGGTGGAAGTGGCCACGCCCAATGTCTATGCCGACCAGATCGAGGGCTTCATCCGCGGCCTGGGTCCGGCGCCCCACGTGACCATCAGCGTCCATCCGCACAACGACCGCGGCACCGGCGTCGCCTGCGCCGAACTGGCCCAGCTGGCCGGAGCCACGCGGGTGGAGGGCTGTCTGTTCGGCAATGGCGAGCGCACCGGCAACGTCGATCTGGTGACCCTGGCGCTGAATCTCTACAGCCAGGGCATCACGCCGGGAATCGACCTCTCCCGCCTGGAAGAGGTGGCCAGCGTGGTGGAGGCCTGCAACCAGCTGACCATCCATCCGCGCCATCCCTATGGCGGTCGCCTGGCCCTGGCCGCCTACCCAGCGCAGGCCGCGCCGCTGGGGATCATAGATCCGGCCGATCTGGGCCGGGTGGCGGGCTAGGGACGGGGGGCAACTCCGTCTGGCCGCGATAGGCGGAAGGGGACACCCCCAGCACCTGGCGGAAGCGGGTGGCGAAGGCACTGGGGCTGGCATAGCCGTGGTCCAGGGCGACGTCGACGATGGCGTGGCCGGCGGCCAGGGAAGTCAGGCTGGAATCCAGCCGCGCCCGCTGCAGCCACTGGCCGAAGGTCAGGCCGGTTTCCTTGAGGAACAGCCGGCTCAGGGTGCGCTCGCTGACCGCCAGCCGCGCGGCGGCGCGGGTCAGCGTCCAGCGCTCGCCCGGGTGCTGGCGCAGGTGGCGGCAGAGTGCGGCGAGGGTGGCATCCACCGGCCAGGGCAGGTGCAGGCCGGCGGTGGGCGAGCCCTGCAACTCGTCGAGCATCAGCTGCAGGATAGAGCGGGCACGCCCCTCGGCCGGTCGATCGGCAGGCAGGGGCAGGGCGGCCAGGATGAGTTCGCGCAGAAGCGGCGAGACGGCGATCAGCTGGCAGCGCGTCGGCAACTCGGCGCGCGCCTGGGGATCGACGAACAGGGTGCGCACCTCGACCCGGCCCAGCAGGTGCAGATCGTGCTCCTCGCCGGCGGGCACCCAGACGCCGCGCCCGGGCGGCACCACCCAGCGCCCCTGGGCGGTATTGACGATGACGATGCCGCAGAGGGCGTGAATCAGCTGCGCCTGGCGATGACGATGGGGCGGCACCCGCTCGCCATGGGCATAGTCCTGGGCCACGGCGTGGAGGCCATTGCACGAGCTGAAGTCGAGGTACATGGCCGTCAGGACGGCGCGCGGCCGGCCAGCCACTTGCCCAGCAGGGCATCCAGCTGCCGCTGCTCGGCCTCGCTGAGGGTGGCCAGGGCGCGGCGTTCGTTGTCGACGTGGGCGGCCATCAGGCCGTCGATCAGGGCGAAGCCGTCCGTGGTGAGGGCCACCAGGGTGCTGCGGCGATCCTCGGGATTTTTGCGCCGCTCGATCAGCCCGGCGCGCTCCAGGCGGTCGAGGCGATTGGTCATGCCGCCCGAGGAGATCATGGCCGATTCATAGAGGACGGTCGGACTCAGGGCATAGGGCTCGCCGGCGCGCCTCAGGGTGGCCAGGACGTCGAATTCGCCATAGTGCAGCCGGTGTTCGTCGAAGAAGGGCTGCAGGACATCGCGAGTGAGCACCTGGGCCATCTCGCCCAGGCGACCGACCAGGCGCATGGGCAGGGCATCCAGGTCGGGGCGCTCGCGGTGCCACTGGTCCACGGCGAATTCGGCGCGATCGGCCATTGGCTTACCTCAGGAATATATCTTGATGTTAAGATACTTCTCATCAAGAGAAATATCGCGTCACTCCGGAGATTGTCCATGCTTTCCGCGTCACCTTCATCCCCGAACACGCCGGCACCGCGCCAGGATGCCTTCCTGGCCGTCTTGCTGGTGCTGCTGGTCGGCGTCAACCTCAGACCCATCCTGGCGGCCATCGGTCCGCTGCTGGATGGCATCCAGGCGGCCACCGGCCTGGACGGCAGTGGCGCCGGGGCGCTGACCACCCTGCCCATCGCCGCCATGGGCCTCTGCGCCCTGGGCGGCGCCCGTCTGCAGGCCTGGCTCGGCGAGCGCCGTGGCATCGCCCTCGGCCTGCTGCTGCTGGCCCTGGCCAATGCCCTGCGCTGGGAAGAGCCAAGCGGCCTGGGGCTGATCCTCACCGCCGGGCTGGGCGGCGTCGGCATCGCCCTGGTCCAGGCGCTGATTCCCGCCTATATCCGCCGCTGCCATCCGCAGCGCACCAGTACCCTCATGGGCCTCTACACCACCGGCATCATGGGCGGCGCGGCCGTGGCGGCGGCCACCGCCGCGCCCCTGGCCGAGCAGTGGGGCTGGGCCCAGGGTCTGGCGCTCTGGACCCTGCCGGTGCTGCTGGCGCTCGGCACCTGGCTGGCCCTGGCCCGTCCGGATGCGCCGGCGCAGGACGCGGCACCCCGCGCGCAACCCTGGCGGCAGCGCCAGGCCTGGCTGCTGCTGGCCTTTTTCGGCATCGGGACCGCGGCCTACACCCTGGTGCTGGCCTGGCTACCGCCGTACTACACCGGCCTCGGCTGGCAACCGGCCGACAGCGGCCTGCTGCTGGGCGGGGTGAGTCTCGCCGAGGTCAGCGCCGGTCTCCTGCTGTCGGCGACCATCGCCCGCCTGCGCAATCGCCGGCCACTGGTGCTGGGGGTGCTCGGCGTGGTGCTGGTGGGGCTGCTGTGCCTGGCGCTGGCGCCGCTGCCCCTGGCGGTGCCCACCGCCATCCTGCTCGGCCTGGGCATCGGCGCGCTGTTTCCGCTGTCGCTGATCCTGGCGATGGACAAGGTGCGCGATCCCGCCGACGCCAGCGCGCTGCTCGGTTTCGTCCAGGGCGGTGGCTACCTGATCGCCAGCCTGGCGCCGCTGGCCGCCGGCATCCTGCGTGACTACCTGGACAGCCTGGCCAACGCCTGGCTGCTGATGGCGGTCGGCGTGGTGCTGCTGATGGGCCTCGGCCTGCGCCTGACCCGCCCGGAGCGCCCGGGCGTGGCGCGCGGTTACCAGCGGGCCTAGCTGTTTGAACCTAGCCGGCGCGCGGCAGGCGCAACTCCACACAGAAGCCGCCCCGGGGGCGATTGCTGAAGGTCAGGGCACCGCCCAGGCGGCGAGTGATGGTCTCGACGATGGCCAGCCCCAGCCCGGCACCCTGGGGGTTGCCGGCGCTGTAGAAGCGATCGCACAACCGCGCCAGCTCGGCCTCGTCTACCCCGGGCCCGCGATCCTCCACCCGTAGCAGGACGCCCTGGTCCTGGCTGGCCTCGATGCCGACTTCCACCGCGCTGCCGGCGGGGGCGAAGGCCAGGGCGTTGGTCACCAGATTCTGCAGGGCGATGGCGATGGCGTCCGGATCGCCGAGCACCGGCGGTCCGGCCTGGGCCGCCAGCACCAGCTCCACCTGCTGCCTGAGCGCCAGCGGCGTCAATTCCGCCAGCTCTTCGCGTACCAGGGGCTCCAGGGCCAGCGGCTGGACCAGGGTGGCACCGGGTTCCAGTCGCGCCAGGGTCAGCAACTGGCTGGCCAGGCGGGTGGCCCGGCTGACGCCCTGGCGCAGATAGCCCAGGGCTTCGTCCCGCTCGGCGGCCGTCTCGGCGCGCTGGGCGTTCTGCGCATGCAGGTCGAGGATCGCCAGGGGCGTGCGCAATTCATGGGCGGCGTCGGCGATGAAGCGCCGCTCGCGATCGAGCAGGGCGCGCAACTGGGCGAGCTGGTGATCCAGGGCGCCGCGCATGGGTTGCAACTCCGGCGGCAGCGGGCCGGTCGGCAGCGGCGCCAGGCTGTGGGGATCGCGTTCGCGCAGTCCGCGGGCGAAATCCTGTAGCGGTCGCAGGCCCCAACCCAGCAGCAGCCAGAGCACCCCGACCAGCAGCGGCAGGCCCACCAGCGTCGGCCAGAGGGTATGGCTGACGATGCGCTGGATCAGGTCCTGGCGCAGGTCCTCGCGCTCGCCGACCCAGATGCGCAGGCCGCCATCGGCGGTACGCACCAGCATCCCGCACCATTCGCGCCCGTTCTCGAACACCTCGTGCAGGCCCTCCGGCGGCACCTCGGTCAGCTGCGGCGCATTGCCGGAGCGGGCCAGCAGCCGGCCATCGGCGGTCCAGACCTGGAAGGTCAGCTGATTCTCGTAGGGGTGCGCCGGTACGCTACCGGGAACGGGTTGCATGGCCCGATCGAACACCCGGATCAGCTCCGGCCAACGATCCGCCGCCGGCGTGCCGGCCTGCAGCAGGCCTTCCAGCAGGCGCGCGCCCTGGACCAGCTGGGCGTCGTAGATGCCCTCGATCTCGCGATGGCTGTCGCGCAGCGCCAGCAGAGCCAGGGCCAGACTGCCAGCCAGCACCAGGGCCAGGGTGGGGGCGAGGATGCGGGTGCGGATGGCGATCATGGCTGACGCTCCAGCAGATAGCCCACCCCGCGCACGGTGCGGATCAGGCCGCTGTCGAGCTTCTTGCGCAGGTTGTGGATGAGCACTTCCAGGGTGTTGCCCGAGGCGGCTTCCTGCCAGCCATAGAGGGTATTGCTCAGGCGCTCGCGGGTGATGACGGCGCCCGGCCGCAACAGCAGCTGGTGCAGCAGCTGGTATTCCATGGGCGTCACCACCACCTCGGCGCCGCGGAAGCGCACTGCCTGGCTGGCCGGGTCGAGGCTGATGCCGGCGTGCTCCAGCAGTGGTTGCGCGCGGCCACAGCTGCGGCGGATCAGGGCGCGCAGGCGCGCCTTGAGTTCGTCCAGGTCGCAGGGCTTGACCAGGTAGTCGTCGGCGCCGGCATCCAGGCCCTGGATGCGATCGGCCTTGGCGTCGCGGGAGGTGAGCACCAGCACCGGCACCAGGCCGTCGGGCTGGCTGCGCAGGCGGCGCAGCAGGTCGAGGCCGTCGAGGCGCGGCAGGCTCAGGTCCAGCAGCACCAGATCGAAGCGCTCGGCGGCCAGGGCGTGCTCGGCGGCCAGGCCGTCGGCCACCCAGTCCAGGGTATAGCCCTCGCCGCGCAGGGCCATGCGGATGCCCTGGGCCAGGGCCGCGTCGTCTTCCACCAGCAGTACCCGCACGACCGCCTTCCTCTCGTTTTGATGGCTCTAGCCCGCCATCATCGCTGGCGTCCTGGCGCAGCGGCAGGGGCAACTGTTACCGGGCGTTGCATCCTAAGACTGCATTAAGCTTCGCCGTCGAGTCTGGCCACTCCCACCACGAGGAGTGTCGCCATGCGCCGCCTGTTGCTGCCGTTGCTGTTCGCAAGTCCCCTGGCCCTCGCCGCCGAACCCCAGTGCACCCAGGCGGACAAGTCCACCTGGCAGGACGCCGAGAAATTCCAGGCGCAGCTGCGTGACCAGGGCTACGAGATCAAGAAGTTCAAGATCACCAAGGGCAACTGCTACGAGATCTATGGCTTCGACAAGGACAGGCGCAAGGTCGAGATCTATCACGATCCGGTGAGCGGCAAGGCGGTCAAGAGCCAGATCGGCAGCTGATGAGCGCGGCGACCGTGCGGCTCTGGGATCCCCTGGTACGGCTGTTCCACCTGTCGGTCGCCGCCGCCTTTTTCGCCAACTACTTCTTCAACGAGAAGGGCGCCTTCTGGCACCGCTGGATCGGCTACTACGCCAGCGCCTGGCTGCTGGTGCGCCTGGTCTGGGGTTTCGTCGGCCCGTGCAGCGCGCGCTGGAGCGACTGCTGGCCGACCCGCGCGCGGCTGGGCGCCCATCTGCGCGATCTCTGGCAGGGGCGGCCCCATCATCGTCTCGGCCATTCGCCGCTGGGCGCCCTGGTGATGCTGCTGATGATGGCCGCCATCGGCGGCCTGGGCGTCACCGGCTTCCTCATGCGCGAGGTGGATGGCCTCTGGGGCGCCGACTGGCCCGAGGACCTGCACGCCTGCTTCGCCAACGGCCTGCTGGCGCTGGTCTGCCTGCATGCCGTGGCCGCCGTGGTGGAAAGTCTGAGGGTGGGCGACAACCTGCCGTTGTCGATGCTGACCGGTCGCCGTCGTCCGCTCGACGACCGGTCCACGCCCGATTAGGCGCAGTGCCCGTCGAGGGTACCGGGCGGATCCACCTGCACCGTCACGTGCTGCAGGCCGTGACGACTGCGCAGCAGCTCGCCCACCAGGGTCGGCAAGCGCAGGGGATCGCTGCCCGGCGCCGGGGTGATGTGCAGGGTGGCGATGCGGGTTTCGTCGGTCAGCGTCCAGACGTGCAGATGGCCCACCTCGGCCACCTCCGGCAGGGCGCGGACTGCCGCCGTGGCACCGGCCGTGTCGAATTCCCGCGGCGCCGCCTGCAGGAGCACCGCGCCGGCATCGCGCACCAGGGTCCAGGCCGATTTGACGATCAGCAGGGCGACCAGGATCGACAGCGCCGGATCCAGCCAGGTCCAGCCGGTCCAGAGGATGCCCAGGGCGGCGACGATGGCGCCCACCGAACCCAGCAGGTCGCCGGCCACATGGAGCAGGGCGCCGCGCAGGTTGCTGTCGTCCTTGTGCCCGCCGTTGAGCACCACGAAGCCGACGATATTGACCACCAGGCCGAGCACCGCCACCGCCAGCATGGGGCCGGACAGCACCTCGGTGGGCTCGCGCAGCCGCATGATGGCTTCCCAGCCGATCCACAGGACCAAGAGCAGCAGGGCGACGCCATTGGTCAGGGCGGCGAGGATGCGCACCCGGTGGAAGCCATAGGTGAAGCGCGCATTGGCCGCCTTGGCCGCCACCCGGTAGGCCACCAGCGCCAGGAGCAGGGCCGCGGCATCCGAGACCATGTGACCGGAGTCGGCGATCAGCGCCAGGGAGCCGGACCACCAGCCGCCCACGGCCTGGACGATGGCGTAGCCAAAGGTGAGGGCGAAGACCAGCTTGAGCTTGCGCTCGTTGTCGGCGGTCACCCGCGGGGCGTGGGAATGACCATGGCCATGGTCGTGGCCATGCTGATGATCGTGGTCGTGGTCGTGGTCGTGGTCGTGGTCGTGGTCGTGGTCATGATCGTGGTGAGAGGTGGAGCCACTCATCTACAGGTCTCCGGAGCATTGAGGAGGCAGTGGGCACGGGCCCTTCGCTGACCATCCTGAAGCCTGAAGTGACTTCAGGGTCAAGCGGATCGGGCAGTCAGCTGACCCCTTGGTCATCTGTTACCGCGCATGAGTTGCTAAGACTTCATTAAGGTTCGCCCCTCAGGGTAGCGGCTCCCTGTCGCCGGAGCCCGCTCATGATCGCCTTCCCCAGTCTCCCTTCGCGCGGGCGCCGGGCGCCCTGATGCTGCTCGCTGCCTTCTCCCGCCCCCGCGCTTCGGGCTGGCGACCCTGGCGCAATCTGCTGCTCCTGAGCAGTCTGAGTTGCCTGCTGTTGCTGGCCGACGACTTCCTGCAGCAAGGCTTCACGCCAAACAACCGCGCCGAGTTGGAAGCGGGCTATGTGGCCGCGCTCTGGGTGTTCAGCCTGGCGCTCTGGCTGAGCAATCTGCCGCGCCTAGCGGCGTTCATCCTGCTGGGGTTCGCCCTGATGCAGCTGCTGCAGCTGGGCAACCTGAGTTTCTTCGGCGAGCCGCTCAGCGCCATCGACATCCAGGCCCTGCTGGGCGACACCGCGGAGGTGCGCCAGACGCTGTGGCTCAGCCTGCCCGAACACTGGCCGGTGCTGCTGTGCGTGGGGCTGCCCTATGGACTGCTAATCGCCCTGCATCTCCAGCTGCCCGGCCGGGTGCCGCTGCCGGCCAGTCGCTGGGCGCTGATCCTGATCGCCGCGGTGCTGCTGTCCAAACCCTATCGCGCCACCTATCGCAATCTCGATGCCTTCGTGCCCAGCCCCGCGCGCAGCGGGCTGCACAACAGCCTCAACGCCTTTTCCGCCTGGGCGGTGCGCCTGGCCGGGCGTGACGACGTCGTCCTGCCGCCCACCGCCTATGCACCCTATGGACTGGCCCCGGTGCCCAGCAGCGCGCGGCACGTCTGGCTGGTGGTGGCCGATTCCCTGCGCAGCGATCGCCTGGGCGCCTTTGGCTATGCGCGCGATACCACGCCACAGCTGTCGGCCTATCTGGCGGCCAATCCCCAGACGCTGATCCGCCCCGGCGTGGCGGCGGGGGTGGCCACCGATGTGAGCCTGCCCTACCTGCTCAATCCGATCCGCGAACCGGGACAGGACGGGCGCCTGCGCAGCGGCGAGATCAACCTGTTTCGCTTCGCCCAGGCCGCCGGCTTTCGCACCCACTGGCTGTCGTCCCAGGAATCCAAGTTGCTGGCGCACCTGGGCAGTCGCTACCTGGACGTCGCCATCACCCGCGAGGACCATCCGCTGCGCTTCCTGCAACGCCAGGACCGTGCCCTGCTGGAGATCCTCGACGAACAGCGGTGGGCGCCGCGCAACTTCGTGGTGCTCAACCTGCGCACCGCGCACCTGCCCTATGCGCAGAACTATCGCCACGAGCGCACCCCGGCGCCCTGGCCGGATAGCGGGGCCGAGGGCCAGGCCAATGCCTACGATAATTCCCTGCACTATCTCGACGGCCTGCTCGCCGAGATCCTCGCCGACTTCGACCGCCTGGACGGCGAGCGCTATCTGATCATCACCGGCGACCATGGCCAGCGGCTGGGGGAGGGCGGTCACTGGGGGCACAACGACCTGGTGCCCGAGGTCAGCGACGTGCCGGTGATCGTGGTGGCGCGGGAGGCCCCGGCAGAGGCCCTGGCCGAGCTGCAGGGCGAGCGCTGGATCAGCCACTACGAGGCCGGCAGCTGGCTGGCGCAGCGGCTGGGGACCCGTATCGACAATCCCAATCGCCGCCCCGACGAGTACTTCGTCCATGGCAAGCTGCTGTTCAGCGACAATTTCGTGCAGCGTGTCTGCGAATCGCCCTCCGGCCTGGTGCACCAGCCGCCGCAGCAGCTGAGCACCTTGCTGCTGGATACCTCGTCAGCGCCCTGCGGTTAGCGCCGCGGCTGTCTTACGCTTGGCTCCGGGGCGCCGCTACACTGCCGGCGCCTCTTCATCTCAGTCGCAGGATCCCGTCATGCCTTCCGCTTCCTCTGTCTCCCGCTATGCGCGCAGCGCCCGGCTGCTGCACTGGCTCATGGCCCTGCTGGTATTGCTGGCCTATGTGCTGATCCTCAACCGCGGGCAGTTCGAGCGGGGCTCGCTGGAGCGCCAGTGGGTGACGCTCAGCCATTTCTGGGTGGGCCTGCTGGTCCTGGCGCTGGTCTTGCCGCGGCTGCTGGTGCGCCACCGCCATCCGGTACCGCCGATCACGCCGCCGCTGACGCGAAGCCTGGAGACCATCGGCCGACTGACCCACTACGCGCTCTATGCCTTTCTGCTGGCCCAGCCGCTGCTCGGGCTGTTCACCGTCTGGCTGACCATCGGCGCGGTCAAGATCCCGTCCAGCACCTGGGCGCTGCCTTCGCCCTTCCCGGTGGACCCGGCACTGGCGAAGACGCTCAAGGGCGTGCACCTCTGGCTCGGCAAGGCCTTCTACTGGGTGATCGGCCTGCACCTGCTGGCCGCGCTCTGGCATCACCTGGTGCGCAAGGACGACACCTTGAAGCGCATGCTTTAACGCGGTTCGAGGGCGATGATGCGGTCGCGACCGCCTTCGGCCAGCAGATAGCCGTCGCCCCGCGGCAGCAAGGCCTGGGGCGCGCGCAGGAAGGTCAGAATGGCGCGCGGGGCCGACTGGCGATCCCAGAGCAGCAGACGGGCGCGGTGGGTCGAGTCTTCGCTGATCCACAGGCCGCGGCGGTCGCAGAGCAGAAAGCTCGGCTCGCGCAGATCGCGCAGCGCCGGCGGATCCCGGCCATCGTCGCTCAGCTGGCGCACCAGGCCGCGGGATTTCTCGGTATAGAAGGCACTGCCGTCCGGGCAGCGGGTAAAGGACTCCGCCTCGTCCAGGTGGTCGCGCAGCACCGTCAGGCTGCCATCGGCGGCGTCGTAGCGCAGCAGGCGTCCGGCCCCCTTGCGGTCTTCCACGGCATAGAGCCGCCTGCCTTCGGCCCAGAGCCCCTGGGCGTTGATACCGGTGAAGAGATCGCGACTGCCGGCGGCGTCGAACCAGCGGATGGGATGGGTGCCGCCTTCCTGGCTGTAGGCGAAGCCGTCCTGGTAGGGCACCAGGCCGTCGGGCTTGTACAGCCCCTCGCTGAGCACGCTGCGCCGGCCCTGGGCATCGATGCGCAGCAGCCGGCCCTTGCCATCCTTGAGTTCTTCCGCGGTGAGCAGGGCATCGCCCTGCCAGGCCAGGGCGCTGGCCTTGGCGATGTCGGCATGGGCCACGTCGTAGCGCCAGCCGGGAGCGGCCTGGGCCGGCCAGAAGCGCTGCCAGGCGAGAAAGCCCAAGGCGGCCAGCAGCAGGGCGGCCAGGACGAGGAGGGCGCTACGCCAGAGGCGAGCCATCAGCTGGCAACGGCGGCCAGGTGTTCATGCAGGATGGCCGCGCCGATCACGATCAGCACCACGCCACCGAGCATTTCCGCGCGCTTGCCGACCAGATTGCCCATCACCCGGCCCAGCATCACCCCGGTGGTGACCATGATCATGGTGGCGAGGCCGATGGCCAGGGCGGCGGTGATGATGTTGACGTCGATGAAGGCCAGGCCCACGCCCACGGCGAGGGCATCGATGCTGGTGGCCACGGCGGTCAGGGCCAGCAGCATGAAGGAATGCTGGCGGGGCTTTTCTTCCTCGGCCTCGGGCGCGCCGAAGCCGGCCCAGATCATGCGCAGGCCGAGCACGGTGAGCAGGGTGAAGGCGATCCAGTGATCCCAGGGCTGGACGTACTGGGCGGCGGTAAGGCCGACGGCCCAGCCGATTACCGGGGTGATGGCTTCGATGACGCCAAAGATGGCGCCGGTGCGCAGGGCTTCGCGCAGGCAGGGCTTGTGCAGGCTGGCGCCCTTGCCGACCGCGGCGGCAAAGGCATCGGTGGACATGGCGAAGGCCAGAAACATCAGGGAAGCGGGGTTCATCGTGACAGCGCCGGCCGGGCTCGATCCACAAGACATCTCCGCACGCCCGGCGTGGCGCGGTGATGCCTCTGGTCTCGCCAACCCTGACTGGCTGTCCTGACCACGGCGGTTGCCGAGTATGTTGATCAGGACGCTTTCCACCGCGGTGGAAGCAGGCTACTCCCCAAAGAGGCCGCCACCTTACCCATCCGGATAGAGAAAGTCTATCTTGTAGATAGTTCTAATATATATAGCCTTGGCTAAATCTTCTGCCGTCGAGTCCTCCAAAAGCGCCGATGAATCCTCTGCAGGGCGCGCTGTTACTGGATTGGAGGCTCGGCACAGGATGCTGTGAGAGACGGCTAGCGGCTACCGGTGCCCTGCGCAGACGTCGCCCAGGGATGCCTGGAGGTCGCTTGCTCCCGCCGAGCAGGGCGGGAAGCGTGCCCTCACTGGTCGCGAGGCCGAGCGCCAGCCCATCGCCCATGATGGCGCTCTGCCGTCCCCGTTTCGTCATGCCGCTGACACTTAATTGTCACATTTCGGCAATAGCCTAGCGCCAGCCCTCACTAGGTAATGGAGCCACCATGAAACGCACGTTCAGCCTCTCTCTGTTGTTGTCGGCCTTTTGCCTGAGCACCGCCGCTCACGCCGTGGATGTCACGGGCGCCGGCTCGAGCTTCGTCTTCCCCGTTCTGTCGAAGTGGTCGCAAGGCTTCAGCGAGAAGACTGGCAACCGTATCAACTACCAGTCCATCGGCTCCGGCGGCGGCATCGCCCAGATCAAGGCCGGCACCGTGGACTTCGGCGCCACCGACGCCCCCATGAGCACCGACGACCTGCAGAAGGGCGGTCTGGGCCAGTTCCCGACCATCATCGGCGGCATCGTGCCGGTGATCAACGTGGATGGCATCGAGCCCGGCAAGCTGAAGCTCGACGGCCCGACCATGGCCAAGATCTTCATGGGCGAGATCAAGACCTGGAACGACCCGGCCATCGCCGCGCTGAACCCCGGCATGAAGCTGCCCGAGGGCGCCATCACCGTGGTGCGTCGTTCCGACGGCTCGGGCACCTCCTACAACTTCACCAACTACCTGGCCAAGGTCAGCCCGGAGTGGAAGGAGAAGTACAACTTCGGCACCACCGTCAACTGGCCGGTCGGTGTGGGTGGCAAGGGTAACGAGGGTATCGCCGCCTACGTGAAGCAGATCAAGGGCTCCATCGGCTACGTCGAGTACGCCTATGCGCTGACCAACAAGATGACCCATGTGCAGCTGAAGAACGCCGCCGGCAACTTCGTGCAGCCCGAAGCCAAGAGCTTCCAGGCCGCCGCCGCTACCGCCGACTGGAAGAGCGCCAAGGACTTCAACCTGCTGATGACCAACGCCCCGGGCGCCGACGCCTGGCCGATCACCGCCACCACCTGGATCGTGATGTACAAGGAACCCAAGAACGAAGAGCGCAGCAAGGTCGCCTTCGACTTCTTCAAGTGGTCCCTGGAGCATGGCCAGAAGGATGCCGCGGCCCTGGATTACGTCCCGGTCCCGGACACCCTGGTCAAGCAGATCGAAGGCTACTGGGCGTCCGACTTCAAGAAGTAAGCACGCCTGTCCCGCCGCCTGGATCCCCTGGGGTCCAGGCGGTTTCGCGCGTCCTTCCAGGTAGACGGAAAGCTCCATGACCGACCAGACCCTGCCCCTCTCCGCCGCTCAGGAACAGCGCATCCGCCGGGATACCCGCGCCGATGTCTGGTTCCGCCGGCTGCTGTTTTCCGCCGCGCTCCTGGTACTGCTGGTACTGGTCGGCGCCGCCGCGTCCACCCTCTGGGGCGGTCGCCACGCCTTCATGACCTTTGGCCTGGACTTCATCACCTCGGCCGAATGGGATGTCGGGGCCGAGAAGTTCGGCGCCCTGGTGCCCATCTACGGCACCCTGATGACCTCCTTCATCGCCCTGCTGCTGGCCGTGCCCACCGCCTTCGGCATCGCCCTGTTCCTCTCCGAGATCGCCCCGACCTGGCTGCGCGGTCCGGTTGCCACGGCGGTGGAACTGCTGGCCGGTATCCCCTCGATCATCTACGGCATGTGGGGCCTGTTCGTCTTCGGTCCCTTCATGGCCGCGCACATCTCGCCCTTCATCAACGACTACCTCGGCGCCATCCCGGTGATCGGCGTGCTGTTCCAGGGGCCGCCGCTGGGCATCGGCATGCTGACCGCCGGCATCATCCTGGCGATCATGATCCTGCCCTTCATCACCTCGGTGATGTACGAGGTGTTTCGCAGCGTGCCGGCGCAGCTCAAGGAATCGGCCTATGCGCTGGGCTCCACCACCTGGGAAGTCTGCTGGGACATCGTGCTGCCCTACACCCGCTCGGCGGTGGTCGGCGGCGCCTTCCTCGGCCTGGGCCGTGCCCTGGGCGAGACCATGGCGGTGACCTTCGTGCTGGGCAACGCCCACCAGTTCTCCCTCTCGCTGATGATGCCGAGCAGCTCCATCGCCTCGGTGATCGCCAACGAATTCAACGAGGCCTACACCGATCTGCACCGCTCGTCGCTGATCGCCCTGGGCTTTTTGCTGTTCGTGGTGACCTTCTTCGTGCTGCTGGCGGCACGGCTGATGCTGACGCAACTGTCGCGCAAGGCAGGTAACTGATGCACATCGACGCCTATCTCTATCGCAAGCGGCGGATCAAGAACGGCATCGCGCTGATCTTTGGCAGCGCCGCCGCCGTGCTCGGCCTGGGTTTCCTGGCCTGGATCCTCGGTACCACCCTGATCAAGGGCGTCAGCGCCCTGAGCCCGGCTATCTTCGTCGAGATGACGCCGCCGCCCGGCGCCGCCGACGGCGGTCTGGCCAACGCCCTGTTCGGCAGCGTGCTGATCACCCTGCTGGCCACCGCCATCGGCGCGCCCATCGGCATCCTCGCCGGACTCTGGTTGGCCGAATACGCCCGCCACTCCAAGCTGGGCCTGGTGGTGCGCTTCGTCAACGACATCCTCCTGTCGGCGCCGTCCATCGTCATCGGCCTGTTCATCTACACCGCCGTGGTGGTGACCCTGAACCAGTACTCCGGCGGCAGCCTGGGCTTCTCCGGATTCGCCGGCTCCCTGGCGCTGGCCATGCTGGTGGTGCCGGTGGTAACCCGTACCACCGACGAGATGATGCAGCTGCAGCCGCCGGCCATGCGCGAAGCGGCCCTGGCCCTGGGCATCCCCCAGTGGAAGGTGACCCTGCAGATCCTCTTGCGCGCCTCCCGCGCCGGCGTGGTGACCGGGGTGCTGCTGTCCATCGCCCGCATCACCGGCGAGACCGCACCGCTGCTGTTCACCGCCTTCGGCAACCAGTACTGGAACGCCGACGTGCTCAAGCCCATGGCCACCGTGCCGGTGACCATCTTCCAGTTCGCCATGAGTCCGTTCGAGAACTGGCAGCACCTGGCCTGGGCCGGCGCCCTGCTGCTGACGCTGTTCGTGCTGCTCCTGAACCTCTCCTCTCGCTTCTTCTTTCGTAACCGGGATTCCAAGTGACTACCATGCAGACGCAGATACCGGAACTGCAGGCGCGCGACGTCGGCTTCCGTTACAAGGGCCACCAGGCGCTCAAGTCGATCAATCTGGACATCGCGGCCAAGCAGATCACCGCCATCATCGGCCCGTCCGGATGCGGCAAGTCCACGCTGCTGCGCATCTTCAACCGCATCTACTCGGAATACCCGGGGCTGGAAGCGACCGGCGAGATCCTCATGGACGGGGAGAACATCCTCGATCCCAAGTACTCGCTGAGCCGCCTGCGCAGCACCATCGGCATGGTGTTCCAGAAGCCGGTGCCCTTCCCGATGTCGATCGCCGACAACGTCGCCTACGGCATCCGCCACCACGAGCGGCTGTCCCGGGTGGAGTTGCAGGATCGCGTAGAACAGGCCCTGCGCGGCGCGGCGCTGTGGGACGAGGTCAAGGACAAGCTCAACCAGAGCGCCCTGGGTCTCTCCGGCGGTCAGCAGCAGCGCCTGTGCATCGCCCGCACCATCGCCCTGCGTCCGCGGGTGCTGCTGCTGGACGAGCCGACCTCGGCCCTGGACCCCATCTCCACCGCGCGCATCGAACAGCTGCTGGCCGAACTCAAGCAGGAGTTCACCGTGGTCATCGTCACCCACAACATGCAGCAGGCGGCGCGTTGCTCCGACGTCACCGCCTTCATGTACCTGGGCGAGCTGATCGAAGTGGACAAGACCGACAAGATCTTCACCAAGCCGGACAAGAAGCAGACCGAGGACTACATCACCGGTCGCTTCGGCTGACGCTTTCGCCGGCTCTCGGCAAGGCCACTCCCCGGAGTGGCCTTTTTCATGGGCGAGCGGAAAGGGGCGGGGCAGGGCGGTCGCCTGGTTTCTCGGCGGAGAAAATTGTCTTCACGTCCGAGAAAGACTTTTCCCACGCTCGCAACGCATGGCGTTACCGTGAAATTTTCATTTAATTTCAAAGGCTTGTATTAAAAGTTTTACTTTATTGAAGGCAAAACGACATCTCTTCTGCCGAGACTGACCCAGCTTCGTGACGGGCTGCACTGCCAGCCACCACCCCTGGATTGTCTTGAAAGGAGATCTGCCGATGTCTGTTAACCCTTATCGATTCACGGCGCTGTTCTCGGGTGTGCTCCTGGCCACCTGCTCGGCCACCGCGAGTGCCGCTGTCGATGAGAAGCTGCTCGACATGCTCAAGGCCAACGGCTCCATCACCCCCGCCCAGTACGCCGAATTGCGCGGCGACCTGCAGCAGGAGCAGCAGGCGCGTGCCGCCCAGGTCGCCCAGCAGCAGAAGACCTCCGACTTCGAGAAGAAACTGGCCTGGGCCGCCAAGACCCAGATCAAGGGCGATGTGCGGGTGCGCCATGAGAGCATCGACATCAGCGGCGAGCCGGACAACGGTCGCGACCGCGACCGCCAGCGCATCCGGGCGCGACTGGGCGCCTACAGCGAGATCAATCCGCAGGTGGACACCGGCATCCGCATCGCCACCGGCGGCGGCGACGATGCCCGCTCCACCAACCAGGACCTCAACGGCTACTTCAACAAGAAGCAGCTCTGGCTGGATCAGGCCTATATCGACTACCACCCCACGGCGCTGCCGAATCTGCACCTGGTGGGCGGCAAGATGGGCCAGCAGTGGGTCAGCACCGGCGACGTCATCTGGGACGCCGACATCAACCCCGAAGGCCTGGCCGGCACCTACAGGTACGACCTCGGCGGCGGCGCCGAGCTGTTCGGCAGCACCGGCTACTATGTGCTCAAGGACAACGTCGACGGCGAGGGCTATGAGTTCAAGCACGACCTGCGCCTCTACGCCGGCCAGCTGGGCAGTCGCTTCAACCTGGGCGATGCCGCCAAGCTGATGGTCGGCGGCAGCGTCTACGCCTACGACAAGGACCAGGACAGCACCTGCCCGACCACCGGTTCGGTCACCTCGCCCTGCGCCCTGGCGGTGAATGGCAACACCACCGACCGCTTCCAGCTCTACGAGGGCTTCGCCCAGCTGGACCTGACCAAGCTGTGGGTGCCGCTGTCCTTCTATGGCCAGTACGTGGTCAACGACAAGGCCGACGACGGCGAGGACACCGCCTGGCTGGTGGGCGCCAAGACCAAGCTGATGCAGCGGGTCGGCCTGGAATACAACTACCGCGATGTCCAGCGCAACGCCGTGGTGGGCGCCTTCACCGACTCCGACTTCGGCAACGGCTCGACCGGCGCCCGCGGCCACAAGCTCAAGCTCGGCTACGACATCGACAAGAACTTCGGCGTCGGCCTGACCTATTTCCTCGCCGAGTCCGACACCGCCAGCCGCTTCCGCACCGATGCCGACGTGAAGACCCTGCAGCTGGACCTGGAAGCCAAGTTCTAACCACGGCCCTCAGGTCGTGCTCCGCTTGAACCGCTCTCGGGCGGTTCTTTTTTACCGGCGCGATGGAGATGCTCGCCTGGCACCTGTTGGGCTTCGCTGCGCTCAACCCAACCTACGCCTAAGCTGCTGCTTTTCCCCCTCTCCCTCCGGGAGAGGGCTGGGGTGAGGGAGGCTCTTGCCTGCTCGATGGCGAGGTTCGCCTGGCAACTGTTGGGCTTCGCTGCGCTCAACCCAACCTACGCCTAAGCTGCTGCTTTTCCCCCTCTCCCTCTGGGAGAGGGTTGGGGTGAGGGAAGCTCCCGCCCACTAACGCTCCACCCTGATCTCCACCAGCTTGCCGTCGATGAACTTGAGGTGACGCGAGGCGCCGTTCTCCGGGGCATAGGTCCAGAACTGGGTCTCGGCGGCATTGAATTTGGGCACGTTGTTGTTGCGCAGTTCCCGCGGATTGATCTTGCGCTCGGCAGGAGCGCCACAGGCGGCGAGGACCTGTTCGACGCTGTCGCCTTCCTCGACGAGACTCTGGCCACAGCGCAGGCTGGCCTGGGCGAGGAGGGGACACAGCAGGACGATCGGCAGCAGCTGACGGGGCTTCATGAGGACTCCAGGGCAGGACGTTCGCCAAGCTTAGCCAACCGCCGAACGACGTGCCCGGCGCAAAGTCTCGGTCAACTCCGCCGCCGGGGCATAAAGCCTGCGTAACGGCGCGGGACAGCCGCCGGCGGAAGGCGTATTGCTGGACACCCCTTCCGCCAGAGCCCGGTCCGCATCATGGTCGCGATTCAAGCCCGCCTGCCCGTCGCCACCCCCGTTCCCCGTCCCGAACCCGTTCTGCACCTGCCGGCCAGCAGCACCCTGCTGATCATCGTCGAGCGCAAGGAAGACTGGTCGGACTACCTGCCCAGCGAAAGCATCGTCACGGCCCAGGAGTACCTGGAAGACCGCTGTCTCACCGCGGGCGGTGGCCGCATCCAGGTGCTCAACCTCTGTCGCAACTACCGCTATCTGGGCCATGGCTACTATTGCTCGCTGCTGGCGGAGGCGCGCGGTCATCGCGTCATCCCCTCGGTGCGGACCCTGAGCGAACTCAATCGCAAGGCGCTCTACGGCCTGCTGCTGGAAGACCTCGACGCCCTGGTGGACCAGGCCCTGGCCGAGCACCCACTGGGCGCCACCGAGGGCTTCACCCTCAACCTCTATTTTGGCCGCACCGAGTTCGCGCCGCTGCAAGCGCTGGCCAGGCAGCTGTTCGACGCCTTTCCCTGTCCGATCCTGCAGGTGGAGTTGCGCCACAGTCGCCACTGGCACATCGCCGGGATCAAGAGCGGCGCCCTGCACCGCCTGCAGGACGCTCAGCAATACGCCTTCGCCGATGCCCTGGATGCCTTCAACCGACGCATCTGGCGGCAACCGGCCTCGCGGCGCCAGGCGCGCTACGACCTGGCCATCCTGCATGACCCGGAGGAGTCCTTGCCGCCCTCCAATGCCGCGGCCCTGGCCGGTTTCGTCGCCGCCGGGCGTGATCTGGGGGTGGCCGTGGAGCTGATCGAGCGCAAGGACTACGGCCGGCTGGCGGAATACGACGCCCTGTTCATCCGCGCCACCACCCGGGTCGACGACCACACCTATCGCTTCGCCCGCAAGGCCGAGAGCGAAGGCCTGGTGGTGCTGGACGATCCCGCCTCCATCCTGCGCTGCACCAACAAGGTGTTTCTCAGCGACCTGCTGGCCCAGCACGGCCTGGGCATGCCGCGTACCGAGATCCTCTATCGCGAACGACCCCAGGACCTGGAAGAGGTGGGGCGGCGCCTGGGCTATCCGCTGGTGCTGAAGATTCCCGACGGCTGCTTTTCCCGCGGCGTGCTCAAGGTGGCCGACGCCGCCGAATTGCGCCAGGCCGCGGCGGAGCTGTTCGAGCGCTCGGTGCTGCTGCTGGCCCAGGAATACCTCTACACCGAATTCGACTGGCGCATCGGCGTGCTCGCCGGCGAACCGCTCTATGCCTGTCGCTACTTCATGTCCGCCGGTCACTGGCAGATCTACAACCACAAGGCGGAATCCGGCAGTACCGGAGGGCGCTGCGAAGCGGTGGCCATCGCCGCGGTGCCTCCCGCGGTGGTGGAGCTGGCGGTGCAGGCCGCCGCCCTGATCGGCGATGGCCTCTATGGCGTCGATCTCAAGCAGGATCGGGATCGGCTGGTGGTCATCGAGGTCAACGACAACCCCAATCTGGACGCCGGTATCGAAGACGGCCTGCTGGGCGAGAGCCTCTATCGACGGGTGCTGGAGGATTTTGTCCGGCGCCTCGAGCAGCGGCGCCAGGGCTGGTAGGAGCACGCCATGATCGAAGCCTTCACCCTGCGGGAGGGTGGCCTGCTGCCGGATGGCGACCGCTCGGCGCCGGTGCTGCTGTGCAGCGATCCGGATGCCCGGGAGCGCGCCTGGCTGCAACAGGCCTTTCCCCTGGACAGCCACCGCCTGGCCTCGGCGCTCGACCCGGACGAGGTCTCGCGCCTGGAAGTGCAGGGCGACGAACTCTTCCTGATCTGGAAGCGTCCGGAACGCTATGCCGGCGGGGCGCGCTTCGCCTTCGAGGTGTCTTCCTTCGGCTTGCTCTGGCATCCCGAGCGGCTGGTGGTCATCTCCGCCGGCCCGTCGCTGCTGGCCGGCGAGGGGCCGTTGCAGCCGCTGCACGATCCGCTGGATGTGCTGGTGGAGTTGCTGTTTCGCAGCGTCCATCACTACCAGGGGCATCTCAAGGTCATCAGGCTGGTCGGCCGCGAATTGCAGCAGCGCTTCGACAGCTCCCTGGGCAACGAGCATCTGCTGCAGATGTTCAATCTCAGCGAGAGCCTGATCCATTACATCAACGCCCTGCAGGGCAACGGCGCGGTGCTCGACCGACTGCGGCAGGTCGCCGAAAGGCGCGAACTGGGCGAGGCGCTGCGGGCGCGCCTGGAAGACCTCATCATCGAGAACGACCAGTGCCGCCGCCAGGCCGACCTCTACGCCACGGTGTTCGCCCGCCTCATGGATGCCCGCGGCAACCTGGCCAACAACAGCATGAACCTGACCCTGCGCAACCTCACGCTGATCAACGTGGTGTTCCTGCCGCTCAACCTCATCGCCGGCATCGGCGGCATGTCCGAATTCAGCATGATGACCGCCGGCCATCCCTGGTGGCTGTCCTATTCGCTGCTGCTGGCGGCCATGGCCGCCCTGAGTCTCGCCCTGACCTGGATCCTGCGCCGCTCGTTGCGGCGTCGGGCCGAATCCGCCGCGCGCGCGGCCTAGCGCGCTTCATCGACAGCATCAGAGGACAATATGGAAAAGCAGCTACTCGGCCTGGGCATCGTCCTGGCGATTCTGGCCTTCGGCCTCCTGACCCTGATCGTCGATCTGTGTCGCGGCCGGCGCCAGCACCGCACGGTGGTGCTCAGCCAGGAAAGCCACGACTCAGATAGCGCGAACCGGCCAGACCGAAGCGCCAGGGCACCTCGCGCGCGCGGCTGATGCCGATGCGCGGGCCCGCGAGCACCGCCACCTCGGCAGCCGCCGGCTCCAGCAGGAAGGGCGGCTCGGTCAGCGGCAGGCCATCGTGACTGCCGTCGATGGCGAGGGCCTGGCACAGCCGGCCGGGACCGGCACAGAGCAGGCGATCGGCCAGCCCACCGCGGCGTTCGCGCATCACCTCCAGCCCCCACAAGGGTTCCAGCGCGCGGATCAGCACGCCGGCGCCATGCCCGGCTTCGCGGCAGACCAAGTTGAAGCACCAGTGGATGCCGTAGGAGCGATAGACATAGGCATGGCCGGGCGGGCCGAACATGGCGCGGTTGCGCGGAGTCGGGCCGGAAAAGCTGTGGGAGGCCGGGTCTTCGCCGTCGTAGGCTTCGGTCTCGACGATGAGGCCGCCGACGCCCGCGACCCTGAGCGTGGCGCCGATCAATTGCCGGGCGACCTCGTCCACCGGACGGCTGAAATCCAGATCGCTCACGCCTCGGGCTCCGGTTCTTCCAGAATCAGCGCCGCATGCACCATGGCCAGGTGGCTCAATCCCTGGGGAAAGTTGCCCAGGGCTGCGCCGTCATGGGGATCGCGCATCTCGGTCATCAGGCCGACGCCATTGAGACTGGCGGCCAGCACCTCGCGCATCAGTTCGCGCGCCTGATCCACCTCGCCCAGCACGGCATGCGCCTCGACCATCCAGTAGGAGCAGGCGAGAAAGGCCCCTTCCTCCCGTTCGGCGCCGCTGTAGCGATAGACCAGCGGACCGCGGGCCAGCTCGCGGCGGATGGCCGCCAGGGTACTCACCGACCGCTCACCCCCGTCGAAGCCGAAGCGGATACCGAGCAGCAGCCCGGCGTCCAGGCGTTCGGTGCCGGCATAGAAGGTATAGGCCTGCTTGCGCTCGCTCCAGCAGTGTTCGTTGACCCAGTCGCGGATGCGCTCGCGCTCGCGCTCCCAGCGGCCACACATGGCGTCGGGGATGTGCCCTTCACGGGCCAGGGTCACGGCGCGATCCAGGGCGAACCAGCAGCCCAGCTTGGACAGGGTGTAGTGGCGCTCTTCGGGCAGCTCCCACATGCCGGCATCCGGCTGGCGCCAGCCATCGGCGCAGAGATTGGCCAGGTCGGTGAGCAGGCTGGAAGTGGCGAAATCCAGCACATGGCCCTTGCTGGCATAGAGGCGAAAGGTCTCCAGCAAGTCGCCATAGAGACTCAGCTGGCACTGGGCGCTGGCCCGGTTGCCGACGCGGACCGGCTGGGAGTCGCGATAGCCCGGCACGGGAATGGTGCGCTCTGCCGGTGCCAGCTCACCCTGCAGGGTAAAGCAGGTGTGCAGGCGATTGCCGTGGCGGCGGATGACGTTCTGGATCCAGGCCAGCGCCGCCTGGGCCTCGCCGAGGGCACCCAGGCGCAGGAAGGCCTTGATGGTAAAGACCGCATCGCGCACCCAGGCATAGCGGTATTCGTAGTTCTTGTCGCCGCCGATGCGTTCCGGCAGCGAGGTGGTGGCTGCGGCGACGATGGCGCCGGTGGGGGAGTAGAGCAAGAGCTTGAGGGCCAGCGCCGAGCGCTTCACCTCGCTGAGGAATTCGCCGCGATAGGCAAAACCCTGGGCCCACTCGCGCCAGGCCTGGTCGCTGCGGTCGATGCGCTGGTCAACCTCGTCCAGCGAGGGCACCACCAGCGGTTCGTTCTCGGTCGCGGTCAGCGCCAGGACGCTGCGTTGCCCGGCTTCCAGCACCAGGCGTGCCACCAGGCGGCGGTCGTCGCACTGGAGGATCTCCAGCCGCTCGCAATACCTCAGGGTGGCCATGACCCCGTCGACGTGCATGACCTCGCCATTGGGCGTGCTGCGCATCCAGGGCGAGACGGTCTGGCCCTGGGTGCCGGGCACCAGTTCGATGCGCAGTTCGACCCGTCCGGACAGGCCTTCCACCCGGCGCCCCAGTTCGCACCAGGGCAGGCGACCGGCCGAGCCGCTGTTGAGCGATTCGGTCAGGCGCACGCTGCCATCAACGGTGTGGAAACAGGTTTCCAGCACATTGCTGTCTTCCCGGTAGGCCCGCTCGACGCGGTAGTCGGCCACCGGAGCGATCGAAAAGAAACCGCCGGCCGGGGCGTCCAGCAGGCGGTCGAACAGCGGGGCGGAATCCATGTTGGGTACGCACCACCAATCCAGCGAGCCGTCCGGCGCCACCAGGGCGACCGAACGGCCGTCGGAGAGGGCGGCATAGCCCGCCAGGGGCGCGTAGCCGTCCTGGCGGGCGGGGTCGAAGGCCGCCACGGCCGTCAGCCCATGCCTCCGGTGGCGCCATAGACCTCACCGGTCACATAGCTCGATTCCTGGGAAGCCAGCAGCACATAGATGGGTGCCAGTTCCGCCGGTTGGCCGGGACGCTTGAACACCGTCTCGCCACCAAAGGTGGGGATCTTTTCCTGGGGCTGGCCGCCGCTGGGCTGCAGCGGGGTCCAGAAGGGACCGGGGGCCACGGCGTTGACGCGGATGCCCTTGCTGGCGACCTGCTTGGCGAGGGCCTTGGTGAAGTTGGTGATGGCCGCCTTGGTCGAGGCGTAGTCGAGCAGGAATTCGGAAGGCTGGGTGGCCTGGATCGAGGTGGTGTTGATGATGGCTGCGCCGGCCGGCAGATGCGGCAGGGCGGCCTTGCACAGCCAGAACAGCGCATAGACGTTGGTCTTGAAGGTGGCGTCGAACTGCTCGGTGGTCAGCTCGGCGATGTCCTGCACCGCGGTCTGCTTGCCGGCCACGTTGACCAGGATGTCCAGACCGCCCAGGGCCTCTTTGGCCTTGCTGACCAGTTGGGTGCAGAAGGCTTCGTCCTTCAGGTCACCGGGAACGCAGACGGCCTTGCGACCCTCGGCTTCCACCAGCTTGACCACTTCCTGGGCGTCGGCCTCTTCCTCTGGCAGGTAGTTCAGCACCAGATCGGCACCCTCCCGGGCATAGGCGATGGCCGTAGCCCGACCGATCCCCGAATCCGCACCGGTGATCAGTGCCTTGCGCCCGGCCAGTCGACCGAAACCCTTGTAACTGGTCTCGCCATGATCGGGGCGCGGCTCCATGACCTGGGCCAGACCCGGAGCCTCCTGGGGCTGCTTGGGAAATTCCGGCTGGGGATACTGGGTGAGGGGGTTCTGCATGGCGTATTGGTTGTCGCTGGACATGACATCTCCTGAAGGGGGCCAAAAGGCGCCCGTTTGGCATCTTTTCGATGACGTTCAAGGAAATGGAGCCGCAACGCGCAGGAGAGGTTCCCGCCGATTCATAGGGGTTGTATCGAGCTGGACAGCTTTCTTACCCCGTTTTTACCCACGACTACGCCTTTTCCGGCCCGCCCGGGCGTCCAATGACGACGAGAAGGGAAGGGCCCTTCTGGAGTGGAGGTAAAGGTGGTGATGAAAGGCGTCAAGGTGGCCGTGCTGGCGGCCCTGTTGTCCCTGTCCGGTTGCTGGCTGTTCATGCCACCGCCTGGTGGGGGTGGTCATGGTGGCCACGGCGGGCCCGGTGGTGGCCCGGAAGAAAGGGGGCCGCGCTAGGGGTCTCGCTCAGGCGTCGAGCGGCTCCAGCCGCAGGGCGACACCGGTCCGTTGCAGGGTGAGGATATCCGCCTCGCGACAGCCGATCAGCCTGCCTTCGGCGGTGCGCAGCTGGTCGTCTTCCAGCTGGGCATAGGACTCTGGCTGCCTGCCATCCCCGGCGACCATGATGTACAGCTGCCCGCACAGCAACTGGCCTGCCAGACGGCCATCGTCCAGGCCGATCAGGCGATAGCTGCGACGGGCATCGTAGGTAAAGCGCATGGGAGCATCCATTCAGGTGTTTCAGCTCAGAGCCGCGCGGGCGCGCAATGTTCAATTGCGAACATGGGCGCGCCGGGTCAGCCGGTCCATGGCCATGCCGAAAGCCTGCCCCTCGCAGGGGCGAGGGCAGGCTGACCGCTGGTCGGAAGTTTCCTGAACGGCCGATCAATAACGGAATTGCGCCACCAGGCCCTGGAACGAGGTGGCCAGTCGCGACAGCTCCTGGCTGGAGGCGGCCGTCTGCTGGGCACCGGTGGCGGTCTGGGTGGAGAGGTCCTGGATATTGACCAGATTACGGTCCACTTCGCGGGCGACCTGGGCCTGCTCCTCGGCAGCGCTGGCGATCACCAGGTTGCGTTCCTCGATCTGGGCGACCCCGGCGGCGATGCGGTCTAGGGCTTCACCCGCCTGGTTGGCGCGCGCCTGGGTGCTGTCGGCCAGGGACTGGCTCTTGTGCATGGCGCTCACCGCTTCTTCGGCGCTGCTGCGTACGGCGCTCATCATGCGTTCGATCTCACCGGTGGAACCCTGGGTGCGATGGGCCAGGGCGCGGACCTCATCCGCCACCACGGCGAAGCCGCGGCCCTGTTCGCCGGCCCGAGCGGCCTCGATGGCGGCATTGAGCGCCAGCAGGTTGGTCTGCTCGGCGATCCCGCGGATCACCTCCAGCAACTTGCCGATCTCGCGCACCTGGCCTTCCAGGGTCTGTACCTTCTGGGTGGAATCGGTGATCTCGCCGGTCATCACCGCCATGGCCTGGGCCGCCTGCTGCACCTGCTCGCGACCCTGCTGGGCTTCGCGGCTGGTGTCCTGGGAGGCGGTGGAGGTGGAGGCCGCATTGCGCGCCACCTCTTCCACAGCCGCGGTCATCTGGTTGACGGCGGTGGCAGCCTGCTGCAGTTCATCGTGCTGGCGGACCTGACCTCGGGAAGTCTCCTCGGTCACGGCGTGCAGTTCCTCAGCGGCCGCGGCGAGCTGGCTGGAGGCACCGGCCATCTGTTGCACGGTGTCTTTCAGGCTGCGCTGCATGCCACCCAGCGCTTGCAGCAGTTGCCCGGCCTCGTCACGGCGCGAACTCTGGATCGCCTGGGTCAGGTCGCCCTGGGCGACGCGCTCGGCGCTGGTCACCGCCTGGCGGATCGGCGTGACGATCATTCGGGTGATGATGATGCCCAGCGCCAGGGCGCAGAGCACCGCCAGCAGCAGGCCGCCGGCCAGCATCCAGAAGGCGTTGCCGTAGGTGGCGATCGCCGCGGCGCCGGCTTCGTTACCCTGGCGCTTGTTGGACTCCACCATGATCTTGAAGGCGGCCATGGTCTTACGGTAGCCGGGCTGCACCTGCTCGTTCAGCAGCTGGTTGGCGCCGGCCACGTCCTTGGCGGCCAGGCGCGCCAGGACGGTGTTGATGCTGGAGATATAGGCCTTCCACTCATCCTCGAAGGCATCACCCGCGGCCTTTTCATCGGCTTGCAAAGGGGTGGCGCGGTAGTCGGCGAAAGGCTTCTCGGCATCGGCCTGGTTGGATCGCAGGGAGGCGATAACACGATCCTGCTCGGTCTGGGGCGCGTTGGCATAGACCATGGACATCAACCGGAAGATATCGCGGTTGTGGCCGATCACGTTGCTCTTGGCATCGTTGAGCCGGGTGATGGACAGCAGATTGTTGTTCAGCACCGAATCCAGCAGGCCATTCAGGCTCCTGAGCCCGCTTAGGCCAACCGCACCTATGCCCAGGGTGATGAGCGTACAGAGACCAAAGGCGATCGCGAGTTTCTTCGCCAGCGCCAGATTGTTGAACCAGACCATTGGGGAGTTCCTTTCAGCGAGGGGATACCAGCCAGACTGCACCGGATACCCTTGCTATCGGCACTTGTCAGATGACCTTTAGCACCTCTAGAGCAGGCCATCCGCTACCTCAATCCCGTCCATAGAGCGCATCCAGCAGACAATTGGCCGCCAGCGCGGCATCCAAGGTGGCCAGTTCCGGCCGCGGCTGGCCGAGCAACTGATCGAACACCGCCTGGGCGCCCTGGGGTACGCCGGGGTCCACCCCTTCGACCAGCACCTGGCGATGGCCCTTGGCGTCGTGCAGCACCAGCCGCCCCGCGGAGAGCTCCAGAGTTCCCTCGCTGCCGTCCAGTCGAATGGCCAGGCGCGGACCGCGCAGGGTGGCGCTGGCACGCAGATGAATCGGCAGAGCACCGGCCTGGAGCAGGGCCTCGCCGCCATGATCCAGTGGCCAGCGCGGATCGCGGTCCAGCCGACTGTGCGTGACGGTCAGGGCCTCACCGCTTAGCCAGGCGCTGAAATCCAGCAGGTGCACCGCCAGATCGCCAAAGGCGCCGTAACCCATGCGGCGCTCGTCCAGGTGCGCCGGCCAGTCGCTGAGCCAGCCCTCCAGCAGCCCCGGGTGGCCGGCGGTGAGCGACAGGTGACTTAGATCACCGATGGCGCCGTCCCGAGCCCGCTGGCGCAACAGCTGCAGGGCCGGATCGGTGCGCAGATAGAAGCCACTGAAGCAGGACCGTCCGGCAAGCTGTTCGGCCAGGGCGGTGGCTCGGGCGGCCGAGACGGCCAGCGGCTTTTCCACGAAGAGATGACGAGCGCGCGGGAGCAGGGCGCTCACCGCCGCCTCGTGATCCTCGATCGCGGTGGTGACGAAGGCCAGGTCCACTTCGGGCAGCCGGGTGAAGTCGTCGAATACGGGCAGACTGTGGGGCGCGGCGAGGCGCCGGGCGCGGGCGGGATCCCGTTCGCTGGCCACCGCCACCACCCGCACCCACGGATCGGCCAGGCTGGTGTCCAGGTAGTCCTGGGCGTGGATCTGTTCGCAACCGACGATGGCGACGCTGAGCATGACGAGGGGTCCTCTAACGGCAACTGTTCCGTTATGGGACCCCTGGTCTGCTGCTAAGCTTCGCCGATCAGACCGGCTGGTAGGCCTTGCCGAAACGGTTGGCCAGGAAGGCCTCCATGTCCACCTGCTCCTGGGCGATGAAGCCGCGCTGCGGCAGCTTGCCTTCGCGGAACAGATCCAGGGCGGTGCAGATGCCGGCGGCGGTGGTGATCTGGATGGCGCTGGTCAGGCGACCGTCGCGCTCGGCGGCAAAGATCTTGCGGCTGAACACCTCCTGCACCAGCTTGCCGCCGCGCATCCCGCTGACGGTGACGAACACCAGCACCACGTCCTGCATGGTGGTGGGCACGGCGCCGCGCAGGATGGTCTTGAGCTGCTCCTGGTCACTGGCCAGGCGCAGGTCTTCCAGCAGGAATTTCATCAGGTCGCGGTGACCGGGATAGCGCACGGTCTTGTAGTCCAGGGTTTCCACCTGGCCCTGCAGGGTCTCGCAGAGGGTGCCCAGGCCGCCCGAGGTGTTGAAGGCCTCGTATTCCACGCCATCCAGGGAGAAGTGCTCCAGGCCTTCCAGCGGCTGCACCAGTTGCAGCTCGCCGTTGCGCACGGCTTCGCAGGGGTGGCAGTACTCGTTGACCAGGCCGTCGACACTCCAGGTCAGGTTGTACTTGAGGGCGTTGGTGGGAAATTCCGGCAGGGCACCGACGCGCATCTTCACTTCGCGCACGCTGTCGAAGCGCTTGGCCAGGGAGTGGGCGGCGATGCCGATGAAGCCCGGCGCCAGACCGCACTGGGGCATGAAGGCATTGCTCGCGCCTTCGGCCAGCTGGCGGATGGTCTTGGTCGCCTTGACGTCTTCGGTCAGGTCGAAATAGTGGGTATTGGTGGCCTTGGCCGCCTGGGCCACGGGAATCGCCAGGTGATAGGGCAGGGCATTGAGCACCACGTCCTGGTCGTCCAGGGCCGCGGCCAGGGCGCTGGCGTCGGCGGTATCCAGGGTCCGGGTCTTGACGCCCAGGGCCGCAATGGCCGCCAGGGCGCGCTCGTCGCGATCCGCCACCGTCACCTGATAGTCGCCACTGGCGTGCAGCAATTGCGAAATGGTGTAGCCGATATGGCCGGCGCCGAGCAGGGTGACTTTCATGGCGGATCCTCCGTGGTTGAGGCTCCAGCTTAAAAAGTGGCGCTGTCAGATGTGAGCGTCAGAGCGTCGAACTGTCGTCTCTTATTTGACGAATCGTCGGGGGTTTCGACGATTCGATGGAGGTACTCGTTTCATCTGGCTTTTTGCTTATCGCCCTAGGCGAAAGGCTGTCGAGCACGCCACAGGAATCTGGATACAGGTCGGCGCCGCGTACCGCCGCCTTCTATAAGCCAGGGAATCGGCCACAGCGGGTGGCCGCTTCAAGGAGGAGAGACCATGGTCGTGGACAATGCAGCATGGGTAAACGCCTGTTACTGGGGCGTGCTGGGCCGTGCCCCGGATGCGGAAGGCTTTCGCTTCTGGGTCGCCAAGCTGGACGAGGGCTTGAGCAACGCCCAACTGGTCCGCCTGTTCCTCAATGGTGCCGAGCGCCTGCAGGCGCAACCCGCCGACGAGAGCGCCAGCGCCTTCATCGACGGCTGCTATGGCGATCTGCTTGGCCGCAGCGCCGATGCCGGTGGCAAGGCCTTCTGGCTGGGCCGGCTGGAGACGCTTGGCAGCACCCACCAGGATGCCCGCGCCGCGGTCATCGTCGAGATGATCGACTACCTCGGCCGCCCGGATGGCCAGAGCGCCGATCAGCAGCTGTTCCAGACGCGCCTCACGCAATGGGAGCCGCTCACGCCGGGCGTCGCCCTGCACGAGGACACCGGGGTGTCTCCCACCGATGGCATCACCCGCAACGGCCAGGTGGACGTGACCCTGCCGGATGAGGTGACGGCCTGGAGTTACAGCCTGGATGGCGGGCAGAGCTGGACCGCCGCGAGCGCCGGCAGCCATACCCTGCAACTGGTCGCGGGCTACTACCAGGCGGATCAGCTGCAGGTCAGCTATCGGGAAGACGGGGGCACCACGCGGACCCTTACTAATGAAACACCCTGGCAGGTCGACAATCAGGGGGCCGCGCTCTATCTGCTCAGCACTCATGGCCCTACCACCGAGAATCTGTTGCGATTCCACTTCTATATCGACAACGACGTAGAGCAATGGCGCAGTTCCAGCGATGGCGGCCAGACCTGGCAGCAGGGGGAGGGGCGCTGGCCTGCACCTAAGCTGGAGCCGGGCTTCTATGCGCAGGGCTCGATCCAGGTTGAGACCACCGATACGGCCGGAAACGTCCTGGTGACGACCCTGCCGCGTGACCTCGAGGTGCTACCTGCCGACTTCACTCCACCGCTACTGACAGGTATCGATCAGCATTCCTACTACAGCCCTGGTGCTGAAAATCACATCAACCTGTTTTTCGACAGCTCCATTTATCGCGGCACCCGGGATCTTTACTCGGAAGCCTATCCGATACCGGTGAACGTGGACCCGGCGGTACTGGAGAAAGCCTTTGTGCTCGATGTCACCACCGGCGCGAAGATCGGCTTCGAGTTGGTCACCACGGTGAGACACCTGACCAGCCAGCTGGACATTCGCCTGGCGAGTGATTTGGTAGAAGGACATCAATACAGCGTCTACCTGCCCGAAGCCTTCGTCTACGACGCCTACAACAACCCCAGCGACGAACTGACCCTGCTGGGTACCAGCAACACCTTCGTCGCGGCCTGATCAGGCCATTGGGGTCTCTCGCAGTGGCCCCTCCTACCCCGGCACCACCCGCAACAGCTGCCCGTCCTCACCATCGGTGAGCAGCCAGAGATTGCCGTCCGGTCCGCTGCGCACGTCGCGCAGACGCTGGTCCAGCTCCTGGAACAGGAGCTCCTGCTGACCGAGCTGACCGTCCACCAGCGGTATCCGCCGCACCGATTTTTCCCGCAGCGCCGCCACGAACAAGCTGCCGCGCCAGGCGGGAAAGCCCTGGCCGTCGTACCAGGTCATGCCGGCCGGGGCGATGGAGGGGGTCCACTCCAGCAGTGGTGGAGTGATGCCCGGCAATTCGCGGAAGGGCGAGATGCGCGCGCCGGTGTAGTCCACGCCGCCGGTGGTCAGCGGCCAGCCATAGTTGGCACCGCTGCGGATCAGATTGAGTTCGTCGCCGCCCTTGGAGCCGTGCTCGTGCTCGTACAGCGCCTGGCGCTCGGCCACCCAGACCAGGCCCTGGGGATTGCGATGGCCCAGGCTGTAGATCTCCGGCAGGGCGCCGGGTCGCTTGATGAAGGGATTATCCGCCGGCACCTGGCCGTCGCGGGTGATGCGCACGATCTTGCCCAGATGGGTATCCAGTCGCTGGGCGTCGGTACGTTCCACGTTGCCATCACCCAGGGCGATGGCCAGGGTGCCGTCGCCGAGCAAGGCCATCCGCGCCCCGAAGTGCTGGCCGAAGGCCTTGGCCGGTTGACTGGTGAACAACGGCTGGACGTCCTGCAGGCGTTCGCCCTCCAGTCGCGCGCGTACCACCCTCAAGTGATTGGCCTGGCGCGTACCTGTCGCATAGGAGAGATAGATCAGCTGGTTACGCGCGAAGTCCGGATCCGGCAGCACCTCGAACAGTCCGGCCTGGCCTTCGGTGTAGAGGTCCGGCAGTCCGGTGATGGCTTGCGCCTGTAGCCCGAGGCGACCTGCGCCGTCCGGGACCAGCAGCCGCAAGCGCCCGGCGCCCTCGGTCAGGAGCGCACGGCCATCGGGCAGGAAGGCCAGCGACCAGGGCCGGTCCAGTCCGGTCGCCACCGTCTCGATCCGATAGGCCGGCGCCGCCAAGGCCAGCGGAACCGCCAGCAGGGCCAGCCAGGCCAGCCAGGCCCAGCGGCCGGAAGCTTTAGGTAACGCTTGAGGTCTACTCCGGGTACCCGCTTTCGCTAGCATCTGCCTCTCTCCAAGGGATCTTCCGACATGCCTCAACCGCTCTGGCGCGCCCTGTTGCAACCGCGCACCCTGCTGGCGTTCGCCGCGGCCCTGCTGCTGGCCACCGCCTGGGGCAGCCTGGTGCAGACCCAGTACAACCTGGCGGCCCTCCAGGGGCTCGGCCAGCCGATCGACCTGCCCACGCGCTGGCGGACCTCGCTGGAGGATCTGCTGGGCTTCGGACCCGTCTATGCCGCGATCGTGCTCGCCGCTTGGTTACCAGCCTTTGCCGCGGCCCTCTGGCTCGGTCGTCACGGCGGTGCCTATCGCGCCTGCCTGCTGCCGCTGGCCAGCAGCCTCAGCCTGATCGCCGCCATCCGCCTGATCGACGCCTTCGCGCCCATGCCGGTGCTCATCTATGCGACGCGCACCCTGGAGGGGCTGCTGGCGATGGCCGTGGGTGGACTGCTCGGCGGGCTGCTGTTCATCTGGCTGGCGCGCTCGGTGATCCCGCGCTAGGGGAGGGCGCTTAGGTTCTGTACGAAAAGTCGCCGAGCGAAGGTCAGGCGAGGCGAAAAGCGCTGAGGAAGCGGAGTTTACGAGCGGTAAATGAGCATTCCGACGGGGCTGGCCAGCCAGGCGGTTTTCAACAAAGCATCACCGAGCGCAGGCAGTTTTCGTACAGAACCTAGGAGGAGGTCAGCTTCATCAGCACCAGTCCGCTGACGATCAGCGCGGCGGCCAGGATGCGCAGCGGACTCGCCGCCTCGCCCAGCACCAGAATGCCCACCATGAAGGCGCCGACCGCGCCAATACCGGTCCAGATCGTATAGGCGGTGCCCAGCGGCAGGCTGCGCATTGAGATCGACAGCAGCGCCACGCTGGCCACCATGGCGACCCCGGTGATCAGCGTGGGCGTGAGACGGGTGAAGCCCGCGGACTGCTTCATATAGAACGCCCAGACCACCTCGAGCAGTCCCGCGCACACCAGATAGAACCAAGCCAACGACGGCCTCCTGTAAAACCGGGCCGTCCCGGAACGCTGCCCACCGATCGCCGGGGTCGTCCCCGGGGGCCAAGAGAGAAGGGCGGCAGGCTGCTCTACCGCCTGATCGGCTCTACTATCCTAGCCGTTCATGGCCGCGCCGTTCGACCCGGCCTGGCAGTCGCTACCCATCACCCGCTAGCGCGGCTGGCAGATCTGCATGGCGATCCCGTCGAATTCCCGGTCGAAGCTGGCGCGTTCGGCCGCGCTGAGAAAGCCTTGCTGCCCGACCAGGGCATCGGTCTGGCTGCGCACCGCGGCAATGCGCTCGCTGAAGGCGGTCGCCTGTTCCTGACTGATCCGCTGCGCCTTGCGCGCCGTGCTCACATCCGCCAGCAGCACATTGGCGCGCATGGATACATGCGCCTGCCGCGGATCGGTGATGGCGCCGCCCAGCTCACCCGGCAATTCACGCTGCTGCTGCAGATGGCAGCTGGGCAAGCCAAGATCGTCGCGCGGTCGTTGTTCCTTGGTACAGGCGCCCAGGGCGAGCGGCAGCAGCAACAGGGGAATCAGGGATTTCATCCAGGTCTCCTCGGAGTGGCCGTGGTGGAGACCTTGAGAGCCCGGGACGGGCGCTTCGTTCAAGAATGGCTCTGCGCCGGGCCTTGGCAAACGCCTTGAAGCCCTAGTCGTCCAGCCGCGCCTGCCGTTCCAGCGCCGCCAGCTGCAGCCGCGCGCCGTCGGCCACCGGCCCTCTGCCAACCGCGCTGCTCTGCAGCAGCGACAGGTTGAGGGCGTGCGCCGCTGCCTCTATCCCCGGACGCAGGGCATGGCCGGCCTGGGCCAGGGCGGTGTCTTCGGTCAGGAGCGGAGCGGCGAGAAAGAGGGTGACCGAGCCGGTCAGGAGGTATCTCATGAGGCGTCCTTGCAGGGTGATCACCAGGGTATCGGCATCCGGCCGGCCTGTTGGAGCGGGTCTAGAGGTCAGAGCTTAGAGCAGAATCGCGTTAGCGCCAGGGATAATGGTCAGATAATTCACGCCGGTGATCTGGCGATCGCCTTTTACAGAACGTTTTGAGCGTCTCGGAACGGCTTGAGCGACAGCCATAAACAACAAAGCCCGCGCGATGGCGGGCTTTGCTGAGGTTCACGCGACGGTGAACGGGAGATGGCGCACTCGGCGGGATTCGAACCCACGACCCCTGCCTTCGGAGGGCAGTACTCTATCCAGCTGAGCTACGAGTGCAGCGATTCGGTGACGCTGAATCGGTCGCCATCATACTCACCTTGCCCTCGACCGTCCATGCCCGGATGCACGATGTTGTTGATTTTGAACGACTGTTTCGCGGGGCTTGGCAAGGGCTGCATAAACAAGGAGGAAGTCCGCGCGAAAACCGCTCCGGCGCTCTTGCGCGGGGGTTCAATATTCTCCTAGGATGCGTTCAATATTTCGAACGCCCAGGGCGGTTCGGACGTTGCTCGAGCGGGCACTGAACGGTGGCGATGCCAGCGTTTCCAGGCCTGACCCTATCGCAGGCGCAGGGGTGTCATGCCCTTGCTTCCGGCCCTTTCAGCCAAGGAGACCGTAATGCAGCTCAAAGACGCTTCCCTGTTTCGCCAGCAAGCCTATGTCGACGGCGCCTGGATCGACGCCGACAGCGGTGCCACCGTCAAAGTGGACAACCCGGCCACCGGCGAGACCCTGGGCACCATTCCCAAGCTTGGTCGCGCCGAGACCAAGCGCGCCATCGACGCCGCCAACCGCGCCCTGCCGGCCTGGCGGGCGCTGACCGCCAAGGAGCGTTCGGCCAAGCTGCGGCGCTGGTACGAGCTGATGATCGAGAACCAGGACGACCTGGGCCGGCTGATGACCCTGGAGCAGGGCAAGCCGCTGGCCGAGGCCAAGGGTGAGATCGCCTACGCCGCCTCCTTCATCGAGTGGTTCGCCGAAGAAGCCAAGCGCATCTATGGCGACACCATCCCCGGCCACCAGGCCGACAAGCGCATCCTGGTGATCAAGCAGCCCATCGGCGTCACCGCCGCCATCACGCCGTGGAACTTCCCCACCGCGATGATCACTCGCAAGGCCGGTCCGGCCCTGGCCGCCGGTTGCACCATGGTGATCAAGCCCGCCAGCCAGACCCCCTATTCGGCCTTGGCCCTGGTCGAGCTGGCCGAGCGCGCCGGCATTCCCAAGGGCGTGCTGAGCGTGGTCACCGGCTCCGCCGCCGAGATCGGCGCCGAGCTGACCGAGAGCCCCATCGTGCGCAAGATCTCCTTTACCGGCTCCACCGAGATCGGTGCCAAGCTGATGGAGCAGAGCGCGCCCACCATCAAGAAGCTATCGCTGGAGCTGGGCGGCAACGCGCCCTTCATCGTCTTCGACGACGCCGACCTGGACAAGGCCGTGGAAGGCGCCATCGCCTCCAAGTACCGCAACGCCGGCCAGACCTGCGTCTGCGTCAACCGCCTCTACATCCAGGACGGCGTCTACGACGCCTTCGCCGAGAAGTTCAAGGCCGCCGTGGCCAAGCTCAAGGTCGGCAACGGCCTGGAAGAGGGCGTGACCATCGGCCCGCTGATCGACGCCAAGGCCGCGGCCAAGGTCAAGGAACACATCGACGACGCCGTGAGCCAGGGCGCCAAGGTCATCGCCGGGGGCAAGGCCCACGCCAACGGTGGCAGCTATTTCGAACCGACCATCCTCGCCGACGTGCCCAAGAGCGCCAAGGTGTCCAAGGAAGAGACCTTCGGGCCGCTGGCGCCGCTGTTCCGCTTCAAGGACGAGGCCGAGGTCATCGAACTGGCCAACGACACCGAATTCGGCCTGGCCTCCTACTTCTATGCCCGCGACCTGTCCCGCGTGTTCCGCGTGGCCGAGGCGCTGGAGTACGGCATGGTCGGCATCAACACCGGCCTGATCTCCAACGAAGTCGCCCCCTTCGGCGGCGTCAAGGCCTCGGGCCTGGGCCGCGAAGGCTCCAAGTACGGCATCGAGGAATACCTGGAGATCAAGTACCTCTGCCTGGGCGTCTGATCGCCCTCGTTGGGCTTCGCTGCGCTCAACCCAACCCAACCTACCAGCACCCGTAGGTTGGACGAGACGGCGCCATCGTCGAAGCCCGACAGACCCTCAGCCTGACCCAAAGCTTTCCCCCGGCGCGGACGCCGGGCCGTTGGCAGTCGATCATCGTATGCTGCCCGGAATCCGGTCCGCGCCTTTCCCGTAGCCGGCCGCCACGATGAGCGGCCATCGAGGACTGCAATGAGCCACACCAATGATTCCCTGATGCACCGCCGCAGCGCCGCCGTCGCTCGTGGCGTCGGCCAGACCCACCCGATCTTCGTCGCCCGCGCGGAGAACGCCAAGGTCTGGGACGTCGAGGGCAACGAGTTCCTGGACTTCGCCGGCGGCATCGCCGTGCTCAACACCGGCCACCTGCATCCGCGCGTGGTGGCGGCCGTGCAGGAGCAGCTGACCAAGGTCTCCCACACCTGCTTCCAGGTGCTGGCCTACGAGCCCTATGTCGAGGTTTGCGAAAAGCTCAACGAACTGGTGCCGGGCAACTTCCCAAAAAAGACCGCGCTGTTCAACTCCGGCTCCGAAGCCGTGGAGAACGCCGTCAAGATCGCCCGCGCCGCCACCCAGCGTGCTGGCGTCATCGCCTTCTCCAGCGCCTACCACGGCCGCACCATGATGACCCTGTCGCTGACCGGCAAGGTCGCGCCCTACTCGGCCGGCATGGGCCTGATGCCCGGCGGCGTCTATCGCGCGCTTTACCCCTGCGAACTGCATGGCATCAGCGTCGATGACGCCATCGCCAGCGTCGAGCGCATCTTCAAGAACGATGCCGCCCCCGGCGACATCGCCGCCATCATCCTCGAGCCGGTGCAGGGCGAGGGCGGCTTCTATGCCGCGCCCAAGGAATTCATGCAGCGCCTGCGCACCCTGTGCGACACCCACGGCATCCTGCTGATCGCCGATGAAGTCCAGTCCGGTGCCGGCCGGACCGGCACCTTCTTCGCCATGGAGCAGATGGGCGTCGACGCCGACCTGGTGACCTTCGCCAAGTCCATCGCCGGCGGCTTCCCGCTGTCGGGCGTGACCGGTCGCGCCACGGTGATGGATGCCGTCACCCCCGGCGGCCTGGGTGGCACCTACGCCGGCAGCCCCATCGCCTGCGCCGCAGCCCTGGCGGTGATCGAGACCTTCAAGGAAGAGAACCTGCTGGATCGCTCCAAGGCCGTGGGCGAGCGCCTCACCGCCGGTCTGCGCGAACTGGCCGCCCAGCACGCGCAGATCTGCGACGTCCGTGGCCTGGGCGCCATGATCGCCATGGAGCTGGGCAAGGGCGGCGACATCGAGCAGCCCGATGCCGAGCTGACCAGTCAGATCGTGGTCCGGGCGCGTCAGAAGGGCCTGATCCTGCTCAGCTGCGGCAGCTACGGCAACGTGCTGCGCATCCTGGTGCCCCTGACCGCCAGCGACGAAGAGCTGGATCGCGGCTTGGCCATTATCGGCGAGTGTTTTGCCGAATTGGCCTGAGTCCTGCCTAAACCGCCCTCCCGGAGGGCGGTTTTTTTGTGACACGCTTGGCACAAACCTCGCTTTGCCGCATCATCCGCCGCTTCGCTTTCCTCAAGCAGGAGTGGGTTGGGATGCCGCCCCTGATACTCATCGTAGACGCCAATCCCTGGACCCGTGACCTGCTCAAGTCGCTGGTGCTGGCCGTGCGTGCCGATGCCCTGGTGCATGAATACGGCCATGGCTATCAGGCCCTCGCCGAACTGGATCAGCGCAAGAGATGCGCCTTGATCATCGTCGAGCGACCGGCCGATTGCGACGGCCTCGACCTGTTGCGGCGCATTCGCCAGCGCGGCGCCCAGCCGCTGCAGCCGGTGATCCTGCTGTCCGACCATTCCGATGCCGCCTATGTGCGCGCCGCCCTGCGTCTGGCACCAACGGCCTATCTGGTCAAACCCTATGCGGCGGAAGAGGTGTTGCGCCGCCTGCACAGTCTGTTGCCGCCCGCGGGAGACGCCTCTCAAACAGCCAGTGCCGCGGCCTTGGGCTCCCTGGACGATCATCTGCAGCGCATGGCCGCCGAAATCGACGCCGTGCCGCTGTTCGCCGACCTGCCCGCCATCATCCAGCGCTGCCGCGAGAGCGAGAGCTGCAGCCTGGGCGAACTGGAAACCGAATTCGGCCAGGATCCGCTGGTCACGGCGACCCTGATCGCCGCGGCCAACAGCGCCTCCCAGCGCGTCGGCCAGTCCTGCCAGACCCTCGGCCAGGCCCTGCCGCGGCTGGGCGTCGGCTTCACCCTCAATCTGGTCCTGGGCCTGAGCCTGCGGCGGGCAACCCGCCTGGCCGAGCCGCTACTGGCCGGACGTGCCGAGGGCTATCTGCACCTCGCCCAGCGCGCCGCCGATTGCGCGCGGCTGCTGGCGCTGCGCTATGTGCGCGAAGATGCCGAACGCTGCTATACCGCCGGCCTGCTGCACCGCCTGGGTGAACTGGCCGTGCTGCAAGGCGTGCAGCGCTGGTGCGACGGGGGTGGGTCCCTCGACGAGACCGCGCTGGAGCGCGCGCTGCTGAGCTACAGCCTGGAGTTCTCCGCAGAGCTGCAGCGGCACTGGCGACTGCCGCTAGAGTTGCGCGAGCTGGTGGCCGCGGTGCACAGCCTGCACGGCGTGTTGCCCAAGCCGTCGCTGATCCTGCACCTGGCGGCGCAGGCGGCGAATCCCGCCCCGGGCGAGTCCCTCGAAGCCCTGCTGGAGCACAAGGCCGGGCGCATGTTGGGGCTGGAGGCGGCGGTCTGGCAGCTGGCCGTCACCCAGCTCAAGCTAGGCTAGCGCGCCGTATCGGGGCGATAGCCCAGCCGCAGTCCACCCCAGTGGCGGCCATTCACCAGGATCGGCACCGAAAGGTCGTGCATCACCTCGCCGGTGTCTCTCATGTAGGTCTGCAACAGCAGGCGGCGCTGATGGCTGCCGCAGCGCCTGCCGGTGCGGTCGCTGAACAGGCGCTTGCTGCGACTGCGCGCGGTATCCACCGCCACGTCGCCGGTGGGCGCATGGGCGAAGGCGCGGTTGTGGGTGGGCACATAGCCTTCCGGGGTACAGGCGATGGCGAAGACCAGGCCGGGATGCTGATCCAGCAGCGGCTCCTGGATCGCCGGTAGCACGCCATCGGTATAGCTGTCGAAACGGGTGCGGTACTTGGCCGGCTGACTGCCGGGCACCGGCTGGTACTGGCGGTCGAAGAGGGCGTCCTGGGTGATGCGCCCGGCGGCCAGGTCTTCCTCGAAGCGCCGGCCGATGGCATCCGCGCCCTGGCGCGCCAGTTCGAAGATGCGCTGGTGATAGCTGTCCAGGCCGACCTCGGCCAGACGTTCGCTGCTGGCTTCGGCCATGTCCACCAGTTCGTCGGCGGCGCTGCTGAGCCGGCTGGTCTGGCGCTCGCTGTCGGCCAGATCGCTGTGCACCTGCTCCACCGCCTGGGCCAGGCTTTCCAGCTGGGCGAGATTGGCCGAGGTGCCCTGGGCGATGTCCGCGGCCTGGCGCTCGGCGGCCTGCGCCAGCTCGGCGATCTCCTGCAGGCCTTCGCCGGTACGTTCGACCTGGCGCACGCCGTCTTCCAGCGCCTGGGCCAGTTGCTGGATCTGCGCCACCACGGCGTCGGTCTGCTGGCTGATGTCGGCAACGATCAGCCCCACCTCGCCGGTCGCGCTGGAGGTCCGCGCCGCCAGGCCCCGGACCTCGTCGGCGACCACGGCGAAACCGCGCCCGTGCTCGCCGGCCCGGGCAGCCTCGATGGCGGCATTGAGCGCCAGCAGGTTGGTCTGGCTGGCGATGCCCTGGATGACCTCGGTGACCTGCTGGATCTTGTCGGTGCGGGCACTCAGGCCGGCGATGAGTTCGCGGCTCTGGCGGGCGTGCTCGCTTAGGGCACGGATAGCGGCGATCGCCGTACTCAGGGCGTCCTGACCGGCCTCGCTGCGCTGGTGCACTTGCTGCGCCACCACCAGGGCCTGGCGGGCGCTGGCGGCGCTGTCGTGCTCGGTCTGGGTGAGGGCTGAGGCGCTGCTGGAAATCTGCGCGGCCGTGCTGGCCTGGGACTGGACCCGAGCCGCCAGCTGCTGGGCGGCAAAGGCCACGCCGGCGATGGCCACGGCGTTGCGCGCCGTGCTGCGCGAGAGATCGCCGGTCAGTTCATCGAAAGACTGGGTGGAAGCGGGTGGTGCCTCGGGCTTGCGCAGCAGCGACCAGGGCCAGAGGGCGGCCATCAGGACCAGCCCCATGCCAGCAACGGTGGATAGCGCCAGCCCCTGCCAGAGCAGCAAGGCCGCCACGAGGCTGGCCAGGTGAAGCGACAACACGACGGGCCAGCGCCTGGGCATGCGACCTCCTTGTAATTTTGCTCGATCGAGGACGAAGTGTGACGGCTGTCAGCTTCGTCGATCATGGAGCCGGCTTTCCGGAGGTTGCAACCGCTGTCTGGTCCCGGCGGCTACGACTTTCGTCTTAGCCGCCTGCGGCGGGTCAGGGCGTACGCGGCAGGAAATGCAGCGGCGCACCCCGTTGCAGCCCGGCCAGCACCGGGTGGTCCTTGACCAGTTCCACCTCGATCACCTCGCTCTGCTCCGGCACCCTCAGGGTGACCCGGGTGGTGGCGCCCAGCGGCCGGATGTCGCGCACTTCGGCGGCGTGGTAACCCGGTCGCGGCTCACGCTCCAGCTCCACCTCGTGCGGACGGAACAGCACTTCCTGCTCGCCCAAGGCCAAGCGGTTGGAGTCGCCGAGGAAGTGATAGACGAAGTCGCTCGCCGGCTGCTCGTAGACCTCACCGGGCGAGCCGACCTGTTCGATCTGGCCCTTGTTCATCACCACGATGCGGTCGGCCACCTCCATGGCTTCTTCTTGGTCGTGGGTGACGAACACGGAGGTCAGGTGGATCTCCTCATGCAGCCGTGCCAGCCAGCGCCGCAGCTCCTTGCGCACCTTGGCATCCAGGGCACCGAAGGGTTCGTCGAGCAGCAGGATCTTGGGCTCCACCGCCAGGGCTCGGGCCAGGGCGATGCGCTGGCGCTGACCGCCGGAGAGTTGCTCGGGATAGCGATCGGCCAGCCAGTCGAGCTGCACCATGTTCAGCAGTTCGTGCACCTTGCTGGCGATCTGCGCCTCGCTCGGCCGCTCGCGGCGCGGCTTCATGCGCAGGCCGAAGGCCACGTTGTCGAACACCGTCATGTGGCGGAACAGCGCGTAGTGCTGGAAGACGAAGCCGACGTTGCGATCGCGCACGTCACGCCCGGAGACGTCTTCGCCATGGAAGCCGATGTTGCCGGTGTCCGGCGCTTCCAGGCCGGCGATGATGCGCAGTAGGGTGGTCTTGCCGCAGCCCGAGGGGCCGAGCAGGGCGACCAGCTCGCCACTCTCGATGTGCAGGTTGATGTCCTTGAGCGCCTGGAAGGCGCCAAACCTCTTGTTGATGCCCTGGATCTCGATACTCATGGCGCCTTATTCCTCGTCACGGTGCTGCAGTTGGCGGCTCAGGCGACTCTCGCTCCACTGCCGCAGCAGCAGGATCACCAGGGCCATCATCAGCAGCAGGATCGCCACGCTGAAGGCGGCGACGATGTTGTATTCGTTGTAGAGAATCTCGATGTGCAGCGGCAGGGTGTTGGTCAGGCCGCGGATATGGCCGGAGACCACCGACACCGCGCCGAACTCGCCCATGGCCCGGGCGGTACAGAGCACCACGCCATAGATCAGCGCCCATTTCACGTTGGGCAGGGTCACGTGCCAGAACAGTTGCCAGCCACTGGCGCCCAGCAGGCGCGCCGCCTCTTCCTCCTGGGTGCCCTGTTCCTGCATCAGCGGGATCAATTCGCGGGCCACATAGGGAAAGGTGACGAAGATGGTCGCCAGCACGATGCCCGGGACGGCAAAGACGATCTGCACATCGACGCTCTGCAGATAGGGGCCCAGCAGCCCCTGGGCGCCGAACAGCAGCACATAGATGAGACCGGCGATCACCGGCGAGACCGAGAAGGGCAGGTCGATCAGGGTGATCAGCAGACTCTTGCCGGTGAATTCGAACTTGGTGACGCACCAGGCCGCGGCCAGGCCGAAGGCCAGGTTCAGAGGTACCGAGATGGCGGTGGCGAACAGCGTCAGCTTGAGCGCCGAGATCGCATCCGGTTCGCTGATGGCGTCCCAGAAGGCCCCGATGCCGTTGGCCAGGCCCTGGCTCAGCACCATGTACAGCGGCAGCACCAGGACCAGCAGGAAGATCAGCCAGGCGCTGGCGATCAGCGCGATGGCCACCGGGGTGCGCTGCTTGTTGGCGCGCGCATCGGCCTTGGTGGAAGTCATGAGGCTCATGCGGACGTCCTTAGATGTTGGGCTGGATGCGGCGCTGCAGGATGTTGATCAGCAGCAGCATGACAAAGGACACCAGCAGCATGAACACGCCGATGCCGGTGGCGCCGGTGTAGTCGTACTGGTCCAGCTTGGAGACGATGAGCAGCGGCAGGATCTCGGTCTTGAACGGGATGTTGCCGGCGATGAACACCACCGAACCGTACTCGCCCACGCCGCGGGCGAAGGCCAGGGCGAAGCCGGTCAGCCAGGCCGGCAGCAGGGTCGGCACCAGCACGTAGCGGAACACCTGCCAGGGGCGGGCGCCCAGGCAGGTGGCGGCTTCCTCGATCTCCTTGGGGATGTCCGCCAGCACCGGCTGCAGGGTGCGCACCACGAAGGGCAGGGTGACGAAGATCAGCGCCAGGGTGATGCCGATCGGGGTATAGGCGATCTTGAAGGGAAACAGCGAACCGATCAGGCCGTTGGGCGCATAGAGGGCCGTCAGGGCGATGCCGGCCACCGCGGTGGGCAGGGCGAAGGGCAGATCGACCATGGCATCGATCAGCTTGCGCCCGGGGAATTCGTAGCGCACCAGCACCCAGGCCAGCAGGGTGCCGAGGATGCCATTGACGAAGGCGGCGAGCAGGGCCGTGCCAAAGGACAGCTGCAAGGCGGCCAGCACCTGGCGCCCGGTGATCAGCGACCAGAACTGCCCGAGGGTCAGCTGACTGGCGTGGAGGAACATGGCGCCCAGCGGGATCAGCACGATCAGCGCGAGGTAGGTCAGGGAGAATCCCAGGGTCAACCCGAAGCCGGGTATGACCGGGGAGAGACGGCGAGACATGAGACGTCCTTCTGCAAGGCGCCCCGGCGATGCATTCGCCAGGGCGCAGAGGGGTGGAACGATACCTGTTCCGGGCCGGTCAGCGTGAGCCGTCCCGGCCGGGGCGCTATTTGTTGATGTCGGCGAAGATCTTGTCGAACACCCCGCCGTCGGCGAAGTACTTGGGCTGCGCCTCTTTCCAGCCGCCGAATTCCTGGTCGATGGTCACCAGCTTGACCGGCTTGAACTGATCCTTGAATTCCGCCGCCACCTTGGCGTCGCGGGGACGATAGAAGTTCTGCGCGGCGATGCGCTGGCCCTCGGGGCTGTAGAGATACTGCAAATAGGCCTCGGCCTGCTTGCGGGTGCCCTTCTTGTCGACCACCTTGTCCACCACCGCCACCGGGGGCTCGGCCAGGATCGACAGCGACGGGGTGACGATCTCCAACTGGTCGCCGCCTTCTTCCTTGAGCGACAGATAGGCTTCGTTCTCCCAGGCGATCAGCACGTCGCCCAGCTGACGCTGCACGAAGCTGATGGTGGCGCCGCGTGCGCCGGTATCCAGCACCGGGGCGTGGCGATAGAGCTCGGTGACGAACTTGAGCGCCTCGGCATCGCTGCCGTACTTGGCCTTGGCATAGGCCCAGGCGGCGAGGAAGTTCCAGCGGGCGCCGCCGGAGGTCTTGGGATTGGGGGTGATGACCTGGACGCCCTTCTTCACCAAGTCGTCCCAGTCCTTGATGCCCTTGGAATTACCCTTGCGCACCAGGAAAACGATGGTCGAGGTGTAGGGGGTGCTGTTGTCCGCCAGACGCTTCTGCCAGTTGGGGTCGACCAGCTGCTGGCGCAGGTTGAGGGCATCGATATCGCCGGATAGCGCCAGGGTCACCACATCCGCCTGCAGGCCATCGATCACCGAGCGCGCCTGCTTGCCGGAGCCGCCATGGGAATTTTTGATGGTCACGTCTTCGCCGGTCTCGGCCTTCCAGTGCTTAGCGAAGGCGGCGTTGTACTGCTGGTAGAGCTCGCGGGTCGGATCGTAGGACACGTTGAGCAATTCAACGGCGTGGACCTGAGTGGCGAACAGGGCACCGGCCAGCGCGGCCAGGGCGAAACGGCGAATCGACATGAAAAGGCTCCTTGACGTGAGAATGCCGGACACCGTCTGGCGGGCACCTTGCCCGCTCGTCCGCTGACCTCGAGAACTCAGTGCTTGTTGGTGTGGCCGCTCTGGGGCCGGAATTTTTCCTTGCGCTCGATCTGTACCACCTGCCCGTTGTGCACGGTGATCTCGATGGCGCCGAACCTGAGTCCGCGCAAAGCCTGCTGGATATCGCGGAGCAGTGCGGTTTCGTCCTGGTTTTCCAGGCTGCGGAACGGAACGGAGCTCATGGGATGGCGTCCTCGGAGGCAGAGATGGGCGAAGAGGTGGGCCATCTTAGAATGCCGATCTTTATTTCTTAAAATTGCTAATAATGCTTTGTTTATTCACTTTTAGAATTAGCAGTCTGTGAAGGACACGTTGTGTAGCAAAAGGGAGGGCTGGATTTATCGCCCGCCCCGGCAATAATGCGCGAACGCCTGTTCACTGAACTTTCCGTGACAGTTGCACTACACAACTCGCGCGAGGTCCTCTGCGTCCATGAGCTACAACGGCCTGCTCGACCTGTCGGTCTGGCAACTGGTGGTGGTCACCCTGCTGCTGACCCACCTGACCATTGTCAGTGTCACCGTCTACCTGCATCGCTACTCCGCCCACCGCTCGCTGGAGCTGCATCCCGCGCTCAAGCACGCCTTCCGCTTCTGGCTGTGGCTGACCACGGCAATGAACACCCGCGAGTGGACCGCCATCCACCGCAAGCACCACGCCAAGTGCGAAACCGAAGAGGACCCGCACAGTCCGGTGCACAAGGGCCTGGCCACCGTGGTCCGCCGCGGCGCCGAGCTGTACAAGGCCGAGGCCAACAACGCCGATACCCTGCGCATCTATGGCAAGAACTGTCCGGACGACTGGATCGAGCGCAAGCTCTATTCCAATCCGCGCACCCGCAATATGGGCGTGGTGCTGATGCTGCTGATCGACATCGCCCTGTTCGGCGCCCTGGGTCTCACCGTCTGGGCCGTGCAGATGGTCTGGATTCCCTTCTGGGCCGCGGGTGTGGTCAATGGCCTCGGCCATGCCGTGGGCTATCGCAACTTCGAGTGCCGCGACGCCGCCACCAACCTCATCCCCTGGGGCATCGTCATCGGTGGCGAAGAGCTGCACAACAATCACCACACCTATCCCAACTCGGCCAAGCTGTCGGTCAAGCGTTGGGAATTCGACATGGGCTGGGCCTGGATCAAGCTGTTCACCTGGCTGCGCCTGGCCAAGGTCAATCGCGTCGCCCCCATCGCCCATCGCATCGAAGGCAAGGGGCAGCTGGACATGGACACCGCCATGGCCATCCTCAACAACCGCTTCCAGATCATGGCCCAGTATCGCAAGCAGGTGATCGGCCCGCTGCTGCGGCAGGAGCGGGTCAGCGCCACGCCCTCCCAGCGTCCGCTGTTCCGCCGTGCCAGGGGGCTGCTGGCCCGCGAGACCAGCCTGCTCAAGGCCCGCCATCAGGTGCGCATCGACGAGCTGCTCGAACACAGCCAGGCGCTGAAGCTGATCTACGAAAAGCGCCTGGCGCTGCAGCAGATCTGGGCCCGGACGAGTGCCAATGGCCATGACATGCTGGCCGCGACCCGGCAGTGGATCGGCGAGGCCGAAGCCAGTGGTATCCAGTCCCTGCGCGAATTCGCCGAACAGCTGAAAACCTATTCCCTGCGGCCGGCCGGAACCGCCTGAGAAAGGCTTCACAAAAGCCCACCGAAGCGGTGGGCTGCCCTATGCGGGGATTGAACCAGGCTGGTTTCAGCTGTCTCTAACTCCCTCAGGACCCCGCGTAGGCGCATTTGTATATGGATGAACAACCCCCACTGTCTGCTCTTCCCACCCCGGAAGAGAATCTTCTGGCTCTCCTGCACTCGCGGGCCGAGGCAGATCGCCTGCGTGATCGTGAGCAGCTCTTCAGCGCCCTGCTGGAAAGCGTCAACGCCGTGCTCTGGGCGCTGGACTGGCGCAACCGCCAGATCATCTATGTCAGCCCCGCCTACGCACAGATCTTTGGTCGATCCCAGTCGCTGGTACTAAGCGACTACAGCACCTGGCTCAACAACATCTATCCCGATGACCTGGAATACGCTCAGCGCACCCTGGAACAGGTGATCGAGCAGGGCGCCGTGGAGTCGCGCGAGTACCGCATCATCCGCGCCGACGGCGAGATTCGCTGGCTCAGCGACAAGTGCTTTGTCAGCCAGCGCAGCGAAGCCGGCATGCCGCTGCTGGTGGTGGGCATCGCCGAAGACATCACCGACAAGAAACGCATGGAGGAAGAGCTGCAGCGGCTCGCCACCACCGATGTGCTGACGCGCAGCAGCAACCGCAGGCATTTCTTCGAAAGCGCCCAGCGCGCCTTCGAATTCGCCCAGAACGAAGGCGAGCCCCTGGCCTTCCTGCTGCTCGACATCGACGACTTCAAGAAGATCAACGACCGCTTCGGTCACCAGATGGGTGATCAAGTGTTACAGCGTGTTGCCGAATGCGGTGCCCAGACCACGCGCCGGGGCGATCTGTTCGGCCGTATCGGGGGCGAGGAATTCGCCCTGCTGCTGCCGGGTTGCGACAGCGACCTGGCACTGCAGATCGGCGGACGCCTGCAACGGGCCGTGCGGCAACTGGCGGTGCCCACTGCCGAGGGGCCGCTGAAGGTCACCATCAGTCAGGGCGTCACCGTCCTGCGCGAGGGCGATGAGTCCCTCGACACCCTTTATGTCCGGGCTGACGAAGCCATGTACCGGGCCAAGCGCCAGGGCAAGGATCAGATCGTCCAGGGCTGAAGTCCCTCTGCCAGGCGGCCCGGCGACATCCCGGATGGCCTGGCCGCCGATTCAGCCGGCTGCGCGCGTCGCGTCTCCGCTGTCCTACCAGCCGGGCGGCTGCCCGGCCTCTCCAAAGTTCACGCGATCGTCTCCCTTCATTCGCTGATCTTTCGCTTCAGCGTGCCGCCATCGCCTGGCCTGCAGCCTGAAAAGGGTCACCGCGCCGATTGGAAAGACTTTTGTTGCAAGGCAGGTGGCGCCCAGTCAGCAACGAAAGCGCTCGACTGCTGCGGAGATCGGCTGGCAGGTCAGTCGCAAAAAATTACAAGTCCTTGAAGAAGAACGGAAATTCATTTGAATTCAGGGCTCGCGGGGCAAAAGTAGCTAGCTGGAAGGTTGCCGAATATCCCTCGAAACGCCCGCTCTAGAGCGTCACGGCGCTGGGTTGGGAGGGCTGGTTTCCCAGCAAAAGGCAAACCTTTCCCAGGGGGTGGGCAGCGCAGGTTCCCTCGGGTCATGACCGAACAGTCAGAGCGGAAGACCACAGGGCGGGTTTTCAACCAGGTATCGCTAGACGAAATGCTTTTTTGCAATTAGCTTTCGCAACGTGGAAGAGGGTGGCAGGGACCCTGTGCTGGAGGTCGCAACTTAAAAGTCGACCAGGCCCGGGATAATTCTCCAAATTGAAACAAAAGCCCTCTAGCTTTCCCTTCCGCACGGCCCGTCGGGCATACCACCAGCAGGCGCTGACACCTCTGGTGGCCGCATAACAACGATTCACCCCTGGAGCACACATGGTCAAGAAGCCACTGGTGGTCGCGGTCTCCGCGGCCTGTCTGAACCTGTCCGTCATTGCCGCTGCAAACGCTGCCGGCTTCATCGAGGACAGCAAAGCAACCCTCAGCCTGCGCAACTTCTACTACAACAGCGACAACCGTAACGAGGCTTCCTACGCTGCACGGAACCCCTCCAAGGTTGAAGAGTGGGGTCAGGGCTTCCTGCTGAACTATCAGTCGGGCTTCACTCAGGGCACCGTCGGTTTCGGCGTTGACGCCATCGGCATGCTGGGCCTGCGCCTGGATGGCAGCGGCCATGCCGGTCGTGCCACCAACTCCAACCAGCCGGGTACCATGTTCCCGCGTGAGACCGACAACAGCTCCGTTGACGAATTCTCCAGCGTTGGCGCTACCGCCAAGATGAAGATCTCCGAGACCGAACTGCGCTACGGCACCCTGATGCCCAAGCTGCCGGTCGTGGTCTTCAACGACGGTCGTTTGCTGCCGCAGACCTACCAGGGCACCCAGATCACGTCCAAGGACATCAAGGATGTGACCCTGACCGCCGGCCAGCTCGAGCGCGCCAAGAACCGTAACTCCACCGACGAAGACGATCTGTCCATCGCCGGTTCCAACGGTGCCCAGTCCGCCGCCCTGCGTCGCAACAGCGACCATTTCCGCTTCGTCGGCGCCGACTACAAGGTCACCAAAGACCTGACCCTGCAGTACTACTTCGGTCAGCTGGAAGACTTCTACAACCAGCACTTCCTGGGTCTGACCCACGCGGTCAAGCTGGGCGACGGCACCTTCAAGACCGACCTGCGCTACTTCAACAGCAAGGGCGACGGCAACAACAAGGACGCCGACACCCAGGCTGCCCTGTACGGCGCCAGCGGCTACTTCGGCGGCACCCGTACCCGTGGCGAAGTGGACAACCGTCTCTACAGCGGCCTGTTCACCTACTCCATCTATGGTCACACCCTGGGCCTGGGCTACCAGAGCACCAGCGGCGACAGCAACTTCCCGTATCTGAACGAGAACGGTGGTGCTTCGACCTATACCATCACTGATATCCAGATCAACAACTTCACCCGTTCCGGCGAAGACACCTGGCAGGCTCGCTACTCCTATGACTTCGGTCAGCTGGGTGTCAAAGGCCTGACCGCTGGCGTCATCTATCAGCGCGGCGATAACATCCGCACCTCCGCTGGTAGCGACTTCATGGAATGGGAACGCGACCTGACCGTCAGCTACGTCATCCCGGAAGGCCAGCTGAAAGGTCTGGGCTTCACCTGGCGTAACGCCATGCTGCGTACCGACCTGCCGGCCGCTACCCAGCGTGATCAGGACGAAAACCGTCTGATCGTCAGCTACACCCTGCCGCTGCTCTAAGCCGCGCTCAGGTCAAGAAAAAGCCCGTCGCGAGACGGGCTTTTTCGTTTCCGCCGGAAATCAGCGACCGGTCGGCTGCTGCTGGGTGATGCAGTGGATGTTGCCACCGCCGAGCAGGATCTCGCGGCCGGGAACCTGCACCACCTCGTGCTCCGGGAAGCAGGCCTGCAGGGTGCGAAGGGCCTCGGCATCCTCGGGGACGCCAAAGGTCGGGGCGATGATGCCTCCGTTGACGATCAGGAAGTTGACGTAGGACGCGGCCAGCCGCTCGCCGGCCCGGCGTGGCTGAGTGCCAAGGCAGGCATCCACGTCACGGCATTCCTCATCGCTGGCGAACAGCGGGCCCGGAGTAACGATCCGATGCACCTTGAAGGTGCGGCCGCGGGCATCAGTTTCGCGTTCCAGCACGGCCAGGGCCTCGCGGCAGCGGCTGTAGTTGGGATCGGCCTGGTCGTCGCACCAGCTCAGCAGTACCTCGCCCGGACGCACGTAGCAGCAGAAGTTATCCACGTGGCCATTGGTCTCGTCGTTGTAGAGACCGTGGGGCAGCCAGATGACCTTGTCCACCGCCAGGTAGTCGCTCAGGTAGCGCTCGATCTGTTGGCGATCCAGGTGCGGATTGCGGTTGGCGTTGAGCAGGCATTCCTCGGTGGTGATCAGGGTGCCTTCGCCGTCCACGTGGATGGAACCACCTTCCAGAACGAAATCGGGGGTGCGATAGCCAGGCAGGTTCTCGATCGCCAGGATCTTGCCCGCCACCTGGTCATCGCGCTGCCAGGGGAAATAGAGGCCGCCATCCAGGCCACCCCAGGCGTTGAAGCTCCAGTCCACACCGCGCACGCCGCCCTGGCCATCGCTGACGAAGGTCGGGCCGGTATCGCGACACCAGGCATCATCGTTGCTGATCTCCACTACCCGGATGTTCGGGTGCTGCAGGCGCGCGCGGGCATTCTCGTATTGGCCGGCCGAAGCGCCGATGGTGACCGGCTCGAAGCGGGCGATGGCCTGGGCGACCGCGGTGAAGGCTGCCTGGGCGGGTTTGCCGCCCAGGCGCCAGTTGTCCGGGCGCTCGGGCCAGACCATCCAGATCTGGCGCTGGTCGGCCCATTCGGCCGGCATATGGAAACCGTCGGCACGCGGCGTGGTGAGGGTGGTCATGGCGAGGCTCTCCGTCCAGAGTCGTCGTGGGCTGATAAGGGAAAGATCGAAAGGGCGCCGCCGGCGTGAACACGCGCAGGGCGCCAGAGGTACTGCAGAACAGCTGCCGACCGGTGCGGGACCGGTCGGCAGGCTGGCGCTTATACGGTGTGCAGGTACCAGTTGTACTCGAGGTCGGAGATGGAGTGCTCGAACTCCTCCAACTCGTGTTCCTTGCAGGCGACGAAGATGTCGATGTACTTCGGATCGATGTACTCCGCCATCACCGAGCTGTCGTCCAGGTAGCGCAAGGCATCGCGCAGGTTGTTCGGCAGGCTCTGCTCGTGCTGCTCGTAGGAGTTGCCCTCGGTGACCGGACCAGGCTCGATCTGCCGGGTCAGGCCATGGTGCACGCCGGCCAGGACGCCGGCCAGCAGCAGGTAGGGGTTGGCGTCGGCGCCGGCCACCCGATGCTCGATGCGGTGTGCCTCGGGCGTGCCGGTGGGGACGCGCAGGGCGGTGGTGCGGTTGTCCAGGCCCCAGCTCGGCGCATTGGGCACGAAGAACTGCGAGCCGAAGCGGCGATAGCTGTTCACGTTGGGGCAGAGAAAGGCCATGCAGGCGGGTAGGGTCTCGAGCACACCGCCGATGGCATGACGCAATGCGGCGTTCTGCTCGGGATCCTCGCCGGCAAAGATGTTGCGGCCTTCCTTGTCCAGCAGGGAGATATGCACGTGCAGGCCATTGCCCGCCTGGCCCGGATAGGGCTTGGCCATGAAGGTGGTGTCCATCTCATGGTCATAGGCGACGTTCTTGATCAGGCGCTTGAGCAGCACGGCGTAGTCGCAGGCCTTGATCGGATCGGCGACGTGGTTGAGGTTGACCTCGAATTGCGCCGGAGCTGATTCGGCGACGATGGCGTCGGCCGGAATGCCCTGGGCGCGGGCGCCGTCGATTATGTCCTGCAGGCAGTCCGCGTATTCGTCCAGATCGTCCATGGAGTAGACCTGGACCGACTGGGGGCGCTTGCCGGAAATGGGCGAACGCGGCGGTTGCGGGCGGCCGTTGATGTTCTCCTGATCGATCAGATAGAACTCCAGCTCGAAGGCGGCGCAGACCGTGAGGCCGAGCTCGTCGAAACGCTGGACGACCTGGCGCAGCACTTCGCGGGGGTCGGCGAAGAAGGGCTCGCCTTCCATCTCGTGCATGGTCATCAGCAGCTGCGCGGTGGGGCGCTTCTGCCAGGGCTCCATGGAGAGGGTGTCGGTGATGGGGAAGCAGACGCGGTCGGCGTCGCCGATGTCGAGGCCGAGACCGGTGCTTTCGACGGTGGAGCCGGTGATGTCGAGGGCGAACAGCGAAGCGGGGAGGTTGATTCCTTTCTCGAAGACTTTGGGCAGATTGTTGCGCTCGATGCGTTTGCCACGCACCACGCCATTCATATCCGCAATCAGAAGATCGACGAACTGGACCTCAGGGTGTTCCCTGAGGAAGTCGGTCGCTTCATCCAAACGAACGGCACGCGGGGGTACCGACATGATGAAACACCTTTGCTTTTGGCTGCGCTCGACAAAACGGTTAGCGCCTGATGCGCCTGTTTGCCCAGTGGGCCAACCGCAGTGAGGGCACGAGTGCCCGCTGTCGATCCGACAGCGACCTGAGAGTACGGTCTCGCCTGCGCTCCGACGCTTTGTCAGCGCCCCTGTTAAAAATATCAATCAGCGGAGTTACCACCCTGGAGTCAATCCGAAAGGCGGACCAAAGTCAACTGGAGGCAGCCCTGCTCGGAGGTGGTGCGCAGGCGCCTGTTTTTGGCGCATTTAGTCGGGCTGAAATGCCTCTGTTTAGCCGCTTCTGTGCAGAATCTCGAAACTTTTTGCCGATGGTTGTGAAAAATAACGAACAAGACTAGGCTCGGATGATTCCTGTTCAACCCGGTGCCCCATGTCCGCGCTGCCCCTCATAGGTGTCACAGCCTGTACCAGGCAACTAGGCCTGCATCCCTTTCACATCGCTGGCGACAAGTATCTGCGCGCGGTGGTGGAGGGGGCCGAGGGCATGCCGCTGGTGATCCCGGCCCTGGCCGACCTCATCGCCACCGACGCCCTGCTCGAGCGCCTGGACGGTCTGTTGTTCACCGGTTCGCCCTCCAATGTCGAGCCCCATCACTACCAGGGCGCGCCCAGCGAGCCCGGCACCCTGCACGATGCGGCCCGTGATGCCGTGACCCTGCCGCTGTTGCGTGCCGCCGTGGCGGCAGGCGTGCCGGTGCTGGGCATCTGCCGCGGCTTCCAGGAAATGAACGTGGCCTTTGGCGGCAGCCTGCACCAGAAGGTGCACGAGGTCGATTCCCTGATGGACCACCGCGAACGCGGCGAGACCCTGGAGGAACACTATGGCCTGCACCATCCCGTCGAGGTCCGGCCGGGTGGCCTGTTCGAGGCCCTCGGCCTGCCGGCGCGCTTCGAGGTGAATTCCATCCATGGCCAGGGCATCGATCGCCTGGCACCGGGATTGCGCGCCGAGGCGCTGGCCCCCGATGGCCTGATCGAGGCCGTCTCGGTCCGCGAGGCCCGCGCCTTCGCCTGTGGCGTGCAGTGGCACCCGGAATGGAAGGTGCGCAGTCACCCGGTCTATCTCGCCTTGTTCAAGGCGTTCGGCAAGGCCTGCAAGGCGCGCGCTGCCGAGCGCTGATGCTGTTCACCCCGCTCGAACCTTCGAGGTCTTTATGAGCACCCCGCTTGACCGGCTCACCGCCTGGTTGAAAGAACGCAAGATCACCGAAGTGGAATGCCTGGTCGCCGATCTGACAGGCATCGCCCGCGGCAAGATTTCCCCCACCGCCAAGTTCCTCAATGAAAAGGGCATGCGCCTGCCGGAGAGCGTGCTCCTGCAGAGCGTGACCGGCGACTACGTCGATGACGACATCTACTACGAGTTGCTCGACCCGGCCGATATCGACATGCACTGCCGGCCGGATGATCGGGCGGTATTCCTGGTGCCCTGGGCACTGGAGCCCACCGCCCTGGTGATCCACGACACCTACGACAAGCGCGGCATCCCCATCGAGCTGTCGCCGCGCAACCTGCTCAAGAAGGTGCTCAAGCTCTATGCCGAGCATGGCTGGCAACCCATCGTCGCACCGGAAATGGAGTTCTACCTGACCAAGCGCAGCGACGACCCCGACTATCCGCTGCAGCCGCCGGTAGGCCGCTCCGGGCGCCAGGAAACCGGGCGCCAGTCCTTTTCCATCGATGCCGCCAACGAATTCGATCCGCTGTTCGAAGACATGTACGACTGGTGCGAGGCCCAGGAACTGGATCTGGATACCCTGATCCACGAGGAAGGCACCGCACAGATGGAGATCAACTTCCGCCATGGCGATCCGCTGCACCTGGCCGACCAGATCTTCGTCTTCAAGCGCACCCTGCGCGAGGCGGCGCTCAAGCACAACGTCACCGCCACCTTCATGGCCAAGCCCATGACTGGCGAGCCCGGCAGTGCCATGCACCTGCACCAGAGCGTGGTGGATCTCAAGACCGGCAAGACGGTGTTTTCCAACCCCGATGGCAGCATGAGCGAACTCTTCCTGCACCACATCGGTGGTCTGCAGAAGTACATTCCCGAGGCGCTGCCGCTGTTCGCCCCAAACGTGAATTCCTTCCGCCGCTTCCTGCCCGACACCTCGGCGCCGGTCAACGTGGAGTGGGGCGAGGAGAACCGTACCGTGGGCCTGCGGGTGCCGGATTCCGATCCGCAGAATCGCCGGGTGGAGAATCGCCTGGCGGGCGCCGATGCCAACCCCTACCTGGCCCTGGCGGCCAGCCTGCTGTGCGGCTATCTGGGCATGATCGAGAACGTCTCGCCCAGCGCGCCGGTGCAGGGGCGTGGCTACGAACGTCGCAACCTGCGCCTGCCGCTGACCCTGGAAGCCGCCCTGGAGCGCATGGAGCAGTCGGCCACCCTGGAACGCTATCTGGGGAGTCGCTTCACCCGCGGCTATGTCGCGGTGAAGCGCGCCGAACACGAGAACTACAAGCGCGTGATCAGTTCCTGGGAGCGGGAATTCCTGCTGCTCAGCGTCTGACCGCGATCCGAGGAGAGGCTTCGTGAACACCTTTACCACCGCCCATTGGCAGGACCTGAGTCGCCGGCATCTGCTGGCGCCCTTCACCGACTATCGCCAGCTCAACGAAAAGGGCGCGCGCATCATCACTCGCGCCGAGGGCGTGCACCTCTGGGACAGCGAGGGTCAGCGCATCCTCGACGGCATGGCCGGACTCTGGTGCGTCAACGTCGGCTACGGCCGGGAAGAGCTGGTCGAGGCGGCTAGCCGCCAGATGCGCGAACTGCCCTACTACAACCTGTTCTTCCAGACCGCCCACCCGCCGGCGCTGGAGCTGGCCAAGACCATCGCCGAGCTGGCGCCGGAGGGCATGAACCACGTGTTCTTCACCGGTTCCGGCTCGGAGGCCAACGACACCGTGCTGCGCCTGGTGCGCCATTACTGGGCGACCAAGGGCCAGCCGGAGAAGCGCGTGGTCATCGGGCGCTGGAACGGTTACCACGGCTCGACCCTGGCCGGGGCCAGCCTGGGCGGCATGGCGGCGATGCACGAGCAGGGCGGCCTGCTGCCCGACATCGTGCACATCCCGCAGCCCTACTGGTTCGGTGAAGGCGGCGAGATGAGCCCGGAGGAATTCGGCATCTGGGCGGCCGATCAGCTGGAGCGGAAGATCCTCGAGGTCGGGGAAGAGCGCGTCGCCGCCTTTATCGCCGAGCCCATCCAGGGCGCCGGCGGGGTGATCGTGCCGCCGGAAAGCTACTGGCCGCGGGTGCGCCAGATCCTCGCCAAGTACGACATCCTCTTCATCGCCGACGAGGTCATCTGCGGCTTCGGCCGTACCGGCGAATGGTTCGGCAGCCAGTACTACGGCAACGCTCCGGACCTCATGCCCATCGCCAAGGGGCTCACCTCCGGCTACGTGCCCATGGGCGGCGTGGTGGTGCGCGACGAGGTGGTCAGGGTGCTCGACGAGGGCGGCGAGTTCTATCACGGCTTCACCTATTCCGGGCATCCGGTAGCGGCCGCCGTGGCCCTGGAAAACATCCGCATCCTGCGCGACGAAGGCATCGTCGACCGGGTTCGCAGCACCACGGCACCCTATTTGCAGAAACGCTGGGCGGAGCTGGCCGACCACCCGCTGGTGGGCGAGACCCGTGGCGTCGGCATGGTGGCGGCGCTGGAGCTGGTGCGCGACAAGAAGACGCGGTCGCGGTACGAGGGTGGGGCGGGCATGCTCTGTCGCGAGCACTGCTTCCGCAATGGCCTGGTGATGCGCGCGGTGGGCGATACCATGATCATCGCGCCGCCGCTGGTGATCACGCCCGAGTCCATCGACGAGCTGGTTACCCTGGCGCGCCTGAGTCTCGATCAGACCCATGAGCTGCTGCGCCAGCGTGGCTAATGGCCGGCAAGGCTTGAGCGCGGCGGCGGACCTTGCCAGACTGCGCGCGGGCGCTGGCCGCGCACCGAATCAAAAGACCAACGATGACTTGAGGAGCACCACCGCATGAATGTTTTTGGCAAGACTCTTCTAGCGCTGAGCCTGGCCGGCCTCTTTGCCGGTAACGCCTCGGCGGACCCCAAGGTCCTGCATGTCTACAACTGGAACGACTACATTGCCGAAGACACCATCGCCAACTTCGAGAAGGAGTCGGGGATCAAGGTGGTCTATGACGTTTACGACAGCAACGAGACCCTCGAGGCCAAGCTGCTGGCCGGCCGTTCCGGCTACGACGTGGTGGTGCCGTCCAACTCCTTCCTGGCCAAGCAGATCAAGGCCGGCGTCTACCAGCCGCTGGACAAGTCCAAGTTGCCCAACTACAGCAACCTGGACCCGCAGCTGATGAAGACCCTGGAAGTCAGCGATCCGGGCAACCAGTACGCCATCCCCTACCTGTGGGGCACCATCGGCATCGGCTACAACCCGGCCAAGGTCAAGGCTGCCCTGGGCGACAATGCCCCGGTGGATTCCTGGGACTTGATCTTCAAGCCCGAGAACCTCTCCAAGCTCAAGGGCTGTGGCGTGGCGGTGCTGGATTCGCCCACCGAGATCATTCCCGCCGGTCTGCACTACCTCGGCTACAAGCCGGATAGCCAGGATCCCAAGGAGATCAAGGCGGCCGAGGACCTGTTCCTCAAGGTGCGTCCCTACATCACCTATTTCCACAGCTCCAAGTACATCTCGGACCTGGCCAACGGCAACGTCTGCGTGGCGGTCGGCTATTCCGGCGACATCGCCCAGGCCAAGGCCCGCGCGGCCGACGCCAAGAACGGCGTGACCGTGGCCTACAACATTCCCAAGGAAGGCGCTGGCACCTTCTTCGACACCATGGCCATTCCCAAGGATGCCGAGAACCCCGAGGGGGCGCTCAAGTTCATCAACTACATCATGGAGCCCAAGGTGATCGCGGCGGTCAGCGACTACGTGCAGTATCCCAACGGCAACAAGGCGGCGACCCCGCTGGTGGCCGAAGAGATCCGCACCAACCCGGGGATCTATCCGACCCAGGAAACCATGGCCAAGCTGTACGCCTTCCCGGATCTTCCGGCCAAGACCCAGCGTCTGATGACTCGTACCTGGACCACCATCAAGTCCGGCAAGTGAGTTCTGCCGCCGCGTGCGGCTGACAGGACGGCACGCCGGAGTCACTCCGGCGTGCCGTACGTCTGTATGGACCGCTGAAAGGGTGTCGTCGCCGATGCCCACCATGAAAGGAGCCGCCCGTGCTTTCGTTGCGTAAAACCCTGCTGGCCATGACCACCCTGACCGTCATGGGAACCGCCGTCGCCGAGCCGACGGTACGCGTCTACAACTGGAGCGATTACGTCGGCGAGACCACGCTCGAGGATTTCCAGAAGGCCACCGGCATCACCCCGGTCTATGACGTCTTCGATTCCAACGAAACCCTCGAAGGCAAGCTCCTGGCCGGCCATACCGGCTATGACGTGGTGGTGCCCTCGAGCAACTTCCTGGCCAAGCAGATCAAGGCGGGCGCCTTCCAGAAACTGGACAAGAGCCAGCTGCCGAACTGGCAGAATCTCGATCCGGCATTGCTCAAGCAGCTGGAAAAGAGCGATCCGGGTAACCAATACGGCGTTCCCTACCTGTGGGGCACCAACGGCATCGGGTACAATGTCGACAAGGTCAAGGCCGCGCTGGGCACCGACAAGCTCGATTCCTGGGCCATCCTGTTCGAACCCGAGAACCTCAAGAAGCTGAGCAAGTGCGGCGTCTCCTTCATGGATTCGCCCGATGAGGTCTATCCGGCAGTACTGCAATACCTGGGACTCGATCCCAACAGCACCAACCCCGACGACTACAAGAAGGCCGAGGCGCAGCTGCTCAAGGTGCGGCCGTACATCACCTATTTCCATTCCTCCAAGTACATCTCGGATCTGGCCAACGGCAACATCTGCGTGGCCTTCGGCTATTCCGGCGATGTCTTTCAGGCGCGTTCGCGTGCCGAGGAAGCGAAGAAGGGCGTCAACATCGGCTACGCCATTCCCAAGGAGGGCGCGAACCTCTGGTTCGACCTCCTGGCCATCCCCAAGGATGCCAAGAACGTGAAGGAGGCCCATGCCTTCATCAACTATCTGCTGCAGCCCGAGGTCATCGCCAAGGTCAGTGACTATGTCGGCTACGCCAACCCCAATCCCAAGGCGGGCGAGCTGATGAATGCCGAGCTGCGGCAGGACGAGACCGTCTATCCGCCACAGGCGGTGATGGACAAGCTGTACGTCATGAAGGAGCTGCCCCCGCAACTCCTGCGCTTGGAAACCCGCAGCTGGACGCGGGTCAAGTCCGGCAAATAACCAACGCTAAGCGGACCGGCCCGGCCGGTCCCCGATTTTCCTGGGGAGATGTACATGGCGACCGCCACCAGTGCCTTCAAGAAAGCCGCCACCGGCGACAAGAAAGCCAAGGAAGTCCTGGTCAAGATCGACCGGGTCACCAAGAAGTTCGACGAAACCGTCGCTGTCGACGACGTCTCCCTGACCATCAACAAGGGCGAGATCTTCGCCCTGCTCGGCGGCTCGGGTTCGGGCAAGTCGACCCTGCTGCGCATGCTGGCCGGTTTCGAACGGCCGAGCGAAGGGCGCATCTTCCTCGATGGCGTGGACATCACCGACATGCCGCCCTACGAGCGGCCGATCAACATGATGTTCCAGTCCTATGCGCTGTTCCCGCACATGAGCGTGGAGCAGAACATCGCCTTCGGGCTCAAGCAGGACAAGCTGCCCAGGGCCGAGATCGAGGCCCGCGTGGCCGAGATGCTCAAGCTGGTGCACATGACCCAGTACGCCAAGCGCAAGCCGCACCAGCTCTCCGGTGGCCAGCGCCAGCGCGTGGCCCTGGCGCGCTCCCTGGCCAAGCGACCCAAGCTGCTGCTGCTCGACGAGCCCATGGGCGCGCTGGACAAGAAGCTGCGCTCGCAGATGCAGCTGGAGCTGGTGGAGATCATCGAGCGCGTGGGCGTGACCTGCGTGATGGTGACCCACGATCAGGAAGAGGCCATGACCATGGCCGAGCGCATCGCCATCATGCACCTGGGCTGGATCGCCCAGGTGGGCAGCCCCATGGACATCTACGAGACCCCGGCGAGCCGGCTGGTCTGCGAGTTCATCGGCAGCGTCAACGTCTTCGACGGCGAGCTGACCGACGACGGTGCCGACCACGCCATCATCCAGAGTCCGCAACTGGAACGGCCGATCTACATCGGTCACGGCATCAGTACCCGGGCTCAGGAAAAGCAGGTCACCTTCGCCCTGCGTCCCGAAAAGCTGCTGATGGGCACCAGCCTGCCGGCGGATCACGAGCATCCCGACTACAACTGGTGCAGCGGCACCGTGCAGGACATCGCCTACCTGGGCGGTCACTCGGTGTACTACGTGCGCCTGGCCTCCGGCCATCTGGTCCAGTGCTTCATCGCCAACGCCGAGCGCCTCGGCAAGCGACCCACCTGGGATGACGCCGTGGTGGTGTACTGGGAAGACGACAGCGGCGTGGTACTGCAAGCATGACCAGACCTCCCTTGCTCAAGCGCCTGCTCGATGGCCGCCGCCTGACCATCGGCGTGCCCTTCGTCTGGCTGTTCCTGTTCTTCCTGCTGCCGTTCCTGATCGTGCTCAAGATCAGCTTCTCGCTGGCGGACGTGGCCATCCCGCCCTACACCGAGCTGTTCAGCTACGCCGACCAGCAACTGGATATCGCGCTCAACTTCGGCAACTACCTGATGTTCGCCGACGATCCGCTGTATCTGGATGCCTATCTCGGTTCGCTGAAGATGGCCGGCATCAGCACCCTGATCTGCCTGCTGATCGGCTATCCCATGGCCTATGCCATCGCCCGGGCCAGTCGCGAGAAGCAGACGGTCCTGCTGCTGCTGATCATGATGCCGACCTGGACCGCCATTCTCATCCGTGTCTATGCCTGGATGGGGCTGCTGTCCACCAACGGTCTGATCAACAGCTTCCTGATGAATCTGGGGATCATCAGCAGTCCGCTGCAGATGCTCAACACCAACTTCGCGGTGTACCTGGGGATCGTCTATTCCTATCTGCCGTTCATGATCCTGCCGCTGTTCGCCAACCTGGTGAAGCATGACCTGACCCTGCTGGAAGCCGCCGGCGACCTGGGCGCCAGTCGCTTCACCAGCTTCTGGAAGATCACCGTGCCGCTGTCCAAGAACGGCATCATCGCCGGCTGCATGCTGGTGTTCATTCCGGCGGTGGGCGAGTTCGTCATTCCCGAGCTGCTGGGTGGCCCGGAGACCCTAATGATCGGTCGCGTGCTCTGGCAGGAATTCTTCAACAACCGTGACTGGCCGGTGGCGTCCGCCCTGGCGGTGGTGATGCTGCTGATCCTCATCGTGCCCATCGTGCTGTTCAACAGAAACCAAGCCAAGGAACTGGAGGGCAAGCTGTGAGCCAGAAAGCCGCTCTGTGCCCATCGTGCTGTTCAACCGGCTCTCCAATCTGGAGCCGAGCCAAGGAACTGGAGGGCAAGCTATGAGAGGCCTCAAGTTCACCAACCTGATGCTGGTGCTCGGACTGCTGTTCATCTACCTGCCGATGGTCATCCTGGTCATCTACTCCTTCAACGAGTCGCGCCTGGTGACCGTCTGGGGTGGCTGGTCGGTGAAGTGGTACGTCGGGCTGCTGGACAACAGCCAGCTGATGAGCGCGGTGTTCCGCTCCCTGGAGATCGCCTTCTACACGGCCATCTCCTCGGTGATCCTCGGAACGCTGGCGGCCTTCGTGCTGACCCGCATCCCGCGCTTCCGCGGCCGCACCGTCTTCGGCGGCATGGTCACGGCGCCGCTGGTGATGCCCGAGGTGATCACCGGTCTGTCATTGCTGCTGCTGTTCGTCTCCATGGCCCAGCTGATCGGCTGGCCGCAGGATCGCGGCGTGACCACCATCTGGATCGCCCACACCAGCTTCTGCTCGTCCTATGTGGCGGTAGTGGTGTCGGCGCGGCTGCGCGAACTGGACCTGTCCATCGAAGAGGCGGCCATGGACCTGGGCGCCCGGCCGTGGAAGGTGTTCCTGCTGATCACCATTCCCATGATCGCGCCGTCGCTGGCGGCGGGCGGCATGATGTCCTTCGCCCTGTCGCTGGACGACCTGGTGCTGGCGAGTTTCGTGTCGGGCCCCGGCTCGACCACCCTGCCGATGGAGGTGTTCTCGGCGGTGCGCCTGGGTGTGAAGCCGGAGATCAACGCCATCGCCAGCCTGATCCTCCTGGCGGTCTCGCTGTTCACCTTCTTCGCCTGGTACTTCACCCGCCGCGCCGAGAAGAAGCGCCTGCAGGGGCTGCAGGAAGCCATGGATGCCACGGCCTCGGAGATCACCCAGCGCGAGCGCGAAACGGCGACCCTCACGGCGCCGCCAGCCAGCAGCTAGGTGTCCTGGAAAAGGCGGCCTCAGGGCCGCTTTTTTATGTCCGATGAGCAAGCCTGCGACAAGCGCGACCGCTGCAACAGGGCACGATTTGGTACCATTTGCCTTTTGCCAGGTAGCGCTCCCGCCATGAAACAGTACCTCGACCTGATGCGCCACGTGCGCGAACACGGCACCTTCAAGAGCGACCGCACCGGCACCGGGACCTACAGCGTCTTCGGCTACCAGATGAGATTCGACCTGGCCGAGGGCTTTCCCCTGGTCACCACCAAGAAATGCCATCTGAGATCCATCATCCACGAACTGCTGTGGTTCCTGCAGGGCGAGACCAATATCCGCTACCTGAAGGACAATGGCGTGTCCATCTGGGACGAATGGGCCGACGAGAACGGTGAGCTGGGACCGGTCTACGGCTACCAGTGGCGCAGCTGGCCGGCACCCGATGGTCGCCATATCGACCAGATCGCCGGGGTGGTGGACATGATCCGCGCCAAGCCCGACTCGCGGCGCCTGATCGTCTCGGCCTGGAATCCGGCCCTGGTGGACGAGATGGCGCTGCCGCCGTGCCATGCGCTGTTCCAGTTCTATGTCGCCGATGGTCGCCTGAGCTGCCAGCTGTATCAGCGCTCCGCCGACATCTTCCTCGGCGTGCCCTTCAACATTGCCAGCTATGCGCTGCTGACCCTGATGGTGGCCCAGGTCACCGGATTGCAGCCGGGCGAATTCATCTGGACCGGCGGTGATTGCCATCTCTATGCCAATCACCTGGAGCAGACCGATCTGCAGCTGACCCGCGAGCCGCTGCCGCTGCCGACCATGAAGCTCAATCCGGCGGTCACCGACCTGTTCGCCTTCCGCTTCGAGGATTTCGAACTGGAAGGCTACCAGGCCCACCCGCACATCAAGGCGCCCGTCGCGGTCTGAGGCGCTGGCCGCAGCGCTCAGGCGCCGTGGCCAGACGCCAGCACCTCATCCACCAGCTGTTCCGGCGACTTGCGCACGTCCAGCACCTGGGCTTCCAGGTGATCGGGCGCCTCCAGGGTATCGAGCTGGCTCTGCAGGAGCTTTGGATCGAAGAAGTGTCCGCGGCGACTGCCGATGCGCTCGGCCAGGAGCTCCGGCGAGCCCTTGAGAAACAGCAGGCGGACCCCTTCGAGGCCGCTCAGCAGGCGGTCGCGATAGACCTTCTTCAGCGCCGAGCAGGCGAACACCCGAGTGGTGCCCTCGGCCTGCGCCTGCTGCATGGCATCGTGGATGGCGTCCAGCCAGGGCCAGCGATCCTCGTCGGTGAGGGCGATACCCTTGGCCATCTTGTCCTTGTTGGCCTGGCTGTGAAAGGTGTCGGCATCGTCGAAACGACAGCCAAGCCGGCTGGCCAGGAGTTCGCCCAGGGTGGTCTTGCCACTGCCCGAGACGCCCATTATCAGATAGATCATCGTCGGTACTCCGCGTGAGGATTCGCCTCGCTATAGAGTGCCTAGAGCGGCGTTTGCTCCGGGGTCAGGCGGCTGCTCCAGGTGGCGCCGATGGACGCGACGATGATGCAGGCGAGGGCGAACCATTGGGCGATGCCCAGGATTTCGCCGAGGAACACCCAGCCGGAGAGGGCGCCCAGCGCCGGCTCCAGACTCATCAGGGTGCCGAATGTGGACGCCGGCAGGCGGGTCAGCACCACCATCTCCAGGGCGTAGGGAATGGCCGTGGACATCAGCGCCAGGGCCAGTGCCAGCGGCCAGATTTCCGGTTGCAAGAGATTGCTGCCGCTGTGGGCGATGCCGATGGGCAGGATCACCAGGGCGCCGATGGTCGCGCCAAAGGCTACCGTGCCGGTGCCGTGCACCGCTCCCGCGCGCTTGCCCAGCACAATGTACAGCGCCCAGCAGGCACCGGCGCCCAGGGCCAGGGCGGTGCCCAGTGGATCCAGCGCCGAGGCGTTGTGGCCGAACGGCAGGAGTACCGCCAGGCCGGCCACCACCAGCACGATCCACAGCAGGTCCAGCCAGCGGCGCAGGGCGCATAGTGCCACCACCAGGGGGCCGACGAATTCCAGGCCGACGGCGATGCCGATCGGGAGCCGCTGCATGGCCAGGTAGATGGTCAGGTTCATCACGCCCATGGCGATGCCATAGCCCAGCAGACTGCCCAGCGCCTCGCGGCGAAAGTTGCGCCAGGGGCGCAGCACGAGCAGCAGGACCAGCGCGGCGAAGATCAATCGCAGGGTAGTGACGCCCACCGGGTCGAGACGCAGGAACAGGGTCTTGGCCAGGCTGGCGCTGGTCTGGATCGAGGTCATGGCGACCAGCAGCAGGGCAACGGCGAACAGCGGCGAACGGACAGACATCGGCAGGGCTCGACAAGCGGGCCCGCCAGCATAGGTCATCCTATCCGCGCCGCAAGGTTGGCTACGACCTCAACGTGTTTTGGAGCGCAGGTGCAGTTGTTCGGCGCCTTCGCGATTTTCCCGGACCTGGTCCAGGAACCGCTGCTGCTCTTCGCGCTGGGCCACCTGCACGCATTGCGCATAGCCCGCGTCCCAGCCCTGCTGATAGGGCTTTTCCGCGGCGAAGCGACGGGCGTCCTTGTGCTCGTAACCTATCCCGTTGACCGCCTGCTTGCCGGTCTGGCAGCCGTCGCTGAAGCCGTCGGCATAGGCCGGCGGATAGCCCTTGGCGATCAACTGGTCGTGATAGCTGGTGCAGGCCGCAAGCGCGGACAGCAGAAACAACAGCGGAATTAAACGACGAGAGCCAGCCATGGGGCCTCCTCACGGGATCCTACGCCTGATCCCCATGTAGAGAGCTTAGTAGGCGTCTGGTGAGAATTTCGTCAAAAAACGCGGGCGCCGGAAAATACCGACAGACGTTGCGCTAACCCCGCGCACCGCTGCGCTTAAATGCGCAGGGGTGCGCCGCTTGCCTTGCTTCGGCTGTCATCCCGGTCGCAGAATGCGGACACTGCTTGCATGCCTGACAAGGACTTACGATGCACGATCCCGTCGCGGCCGGTCTACGGCTCGCTCCCGATGAGCTGACCCGCCCCTTCGCTCCCGAACAATTCTCCTTTGCCGATACCGATCAGCTCGAACCCTTCCGCGGCATCCTCGGTCAGGAACGCGCGGTGGAAGCCCTGCAGTTCGGGGTGGCCATGCCGCGGCCCGGCTACAACGTCTTTGTCATGGGCGAGCCGGGCACCGGTCGCTTCTCCTTCGTCCAGCGCTATCTCAAGGCCGAGGCCAAGCGCCAACCGACGCCCAACGACTGGGTCTACCTGAATCACTTCGAAGAGCCCCGCGCCCCGGGCGCCCTGGAGTTGCCGCCTGGTGAAGGCGAGGCTTTCGTGGCCGACATGGCGCATTTCATCGACAACCTGCTGGCGACCTTTCCGGCGGTGTTCGAGCACCCGGCCTTCCAGCAGAAGAAGAGCGCCATCGAGCGCGCCTTCAACCAGCGCTACGACCAGGCGCTGGACGTGGTGGAAAAGCTCGCCCTGGAAAAGGAGATCGCCCTCTATCGCGATGCCAACAATGTCGCCTTCACCCCGATGAAGGAGGGCAAGGCGCTGGATGAGGCCGACTTCGCCCAGCTGCCCGAGGCCGAGCGCGAGCGTTTCCACGCCGACATCTCCAGCCTGGAAGAGCGCCTCAACGAAGAGCTGGCCAGCCTGCCGCAGTGGCGGCGCGAATCGAGCAACCAGCTGCGTGCCCTGAATGAAGACACCATCATCCAGGCCCTGCAGCCGCTGCTGGCGCCGCTGTCGGAGAAGTACAACGACAATCCCGGGGTCTGCGCCTACCTGCAGGCCATGCAGGTGGATCTGCTCAAGACGGTGGTCGAGCAGCTGGCCGACGACGCCAAGCCCGACATGCAGCGGCGCAAGGAATTGCGCGAGCAGTACGAACCCAATCTGATCATCGGTCACCACGTCACCGGCGGTGCACCGGTGGTGTTCGAGTCCCACCCGACCTACGACAACCTCTTCGGGCGCATCGAGTACCAGTCCGATCAGGGCGCGCTCTACACCAACTATCGCCAGCTGCGCCCGGGGGCGCTGCACCGCGCCAATGGCGGCTTCCTCATCGTCGAGGCGGACAAGCTGCTGACCGAGCCCTTCGTCTGGGACGCGCTCAAGCGCGCCCTGCATTCGCGTCAGCTGAAGATGGAATCGCCACTGGCCGAGCTGGGGCGGCTCACCGCCATGAGCCTGGCGCCGCAGCAGATCCCGCTGCAGCTCAAGGTCATCATCATCGGCTCGCGCAACATCTACTACACCCTGCAGGAGCTGGATTCGGACTTCCAGGAGATGTTCCGGGTGCTGGTGGACTTCGACGAAGAACTGCCGCTGCGCGACGAGAGCCTGGAGCAGTTCGCCCAGCTGCTCAAGACGCGTACCTCGGAGGAGGGCATGGCGCCCCTGACCTCGGCGGCCGTGGCCCGCCTGGCCACCTACAGCGCCCGCCTGGCCGAACACCAGGGGCGGCTGTCGGCGCGTATCGGCGATCTGTTCCAGCTGGTCAGCGAAGCCGACTTCATCCGCCACCTGGCCGGCGACGAGCGGACCGACAAGGGCCATGTGGAGCGTGCGCTCAAGGCCAAGGAGACCCGCACTGGTCGCGTCTGCGCCCGGGTGCTGGACGACATGCTCACCGGCCTCATCCTCATCGACACCCAAGGCGCGGCGGTGGGCAAGTGCAACGGCCTCACCGTACTGGAGGTCGCCGACTCTGCCTTTGGCATGCCGGCGCGCATCTCCGCCACCGTCTACCCGGGCGCCAGCGGCATCCTCGACATCGAGCGCGAAGTCAGCCTGGGTCAGCCGATCCACTCCAAGGGGGTGATGATCCTGACCGGCTACCTGGGCAGTCGCTATGCCCAGGAATTCCCGCTGTCGATCTCGGCCAGCATCGCCCTGGAGCAGTCCTATGGCTATGTCGATGGCGACAGCGCCTCCCTCGGCGAGGCCTGCACCCTGATCTCGGCGCTGTCGCGCACCCCGCTCAAGCAGTGCTTCGCCATCACCGGCTCCATCAACCAGTTCGGCGAGGTGCAGCCGGTCGGGGGCGTGAACGAGAAGATCGAAGGCTTCTTCCGTCTCTGCCAGGCCCGTGGCCTGACCGGCGAGCAGGGGGTGATCATCCCGCGTGCCAACGTCACCAACCTGATGCTCGACGAAACCGTGCTGGAAGCGGTCCGCGCGGGGCTGTTCCATGTCTATGCCGTACGTCAGGCGGACGAGGCCCTGTCGCTGCTGGTGGGCGAGCCCGCCGGGGCGCCGGATGCCAAGGGTCGCTTCCCCGACGGCAGCGTCAATGCGCGCGTGGTACAGCGTCTCAAGGAAATCGCCGAGCTCGAGCTGGAAGATGAACTGGCCGACAAACTCAGTGATAACTCCAAGGCAAAAGGGAAAAACAACCAAGCGGCGGAGAACTGAGGTCCAGGGGGCAGGTCGGATTTTGTACAAGGTGCCGCAGCCCAAGTAGCACGGCGCCCAGACCCGCTTGCCCCCTGTTGACCAACAGGGTTGTCCACAGCCTTTGTGGATACCTCTGGCCTAGGACCGGCGAGCATTGAGCGCTTCGAGAGGATGACGCCATGTCCCGCACCATTACCCTGATCCGTCCCTGCCTGGGCCTCGTCACCCGTATCGAATGCGAAATCAAGCCGCTCGGTCAGGAGCAGGGCCTGTGGACCCTGCTGTGCGCCGCCGGCCTCAACGGTCAGCAGCCCACCGCCATCAAGGCCCAGGGGCCTTTCCATGGTCCCAAAGCGGCCGAGGGCGTCATGACCGCCATCGCCGAGAACCTGGTCGAGCAGGGCTACATCCAGGTCGAAGAGACCCAGATCTGGCGCCTGCACATGCAGAGTGAACTGCGCAAGATGAACGGTGAGCGTGCCCATCAGCAGGTGCGTTTCCAGGTCGGTCCCGACGCCTGAATCAGGTACAACCTGCCGCATTGGTCCGTTCGCACCGCCCCGGTATACTCGCCCGGCCCTGTAATCCGAGCGAGTCTGCATGGAACGTCTGATCGAAAAAGCCCTTTACGCCTCCCGTTGGCTGCTGGCACCCATCTATCTGGGTCTGTCCCTGGCCCTGGTCCTGCTGGCGCTCAAGTTCTTTCAGGAAGTCTTCCACGTTCTACCGCACATCTTCGAATCCACCGAGGCCGAGCTGATCCTCCTGGTGCTGTCGCTGATCGACATGGCGCTGGTGGGTGGCCTGCTGGTGATGGTGATGATTTCCGGCTACGAGAATTTCGTCTCCCAGCTGGACATCGACGAGGGCTCGGAAAAGCTCAGCTGGCTGGGCAAGATGGATTCGGGCTCGCTGAAGAACAAGGTGGCCGCGTCCATCGTCGCCATTTCTTCGATTCACCTCTTGCGCATCTTCATGGATGCCCAGAACACCAATCCCGAGTACCTCAAGTGGTACGTGATCATCCATCTGGTGTTCGTAGTGTCGGCCTTCGCCATGGGCTATCTGGATCGCCTGACCAAGCACTGATGGGCCGGGCGGCCACTCGTCTGCCGCCGGCAGCTTTCGCTTACGCTTTGTGGATTGCACCGCTGCGCTTGCTTGTCCTAGGTTGTCGAAGGCTCACAGCTGCCTATCGACGCCATCCCCGGCGTCGATCTCGACCCGGAGGTTTCCATGCAATTGCCGGAATTGACCCAGCGCGCCCAGGCCGGTGAGGTTCGTGAACTCAATCTGCTCTCCATCGAGGGTGGTTTCTATGTGCTCGAGGTGCTCACCCAGAACGGTCGCACGCGCCTGACCGGACGGGACGGACACTTCTACCGCCTGGGCTCGGCCGCCCAGGCCCGCCGCCTGCTGGCCGATCTGCCGGCACTGCCGTGCTTTCTCATCCAGCACAGTGCCTACGACGAGATGGTCGGCATGGCGCCACGCTCGGCCGAACCCCTGAAGATCCCGCTGAACTACCGGAACGCCTCTTGAGCGAGGGCGCCGTTCGGCGCCTGCTGCCGGTCTTCGGCGATCAGCTTTCGCCTCGCCTGGCCTCCCTGCGCGACGCCGATCCCGCGCAGGACGTGCTGCTGCTCGCCGAGGTGATGAGCGAAGCCAGCTATGTCCCTCATCATCCGCGCAAGATCGCCCTGATCTTCAGCGCCATGCGCCACTTCGCCAGCGAGATGCGCGCGCGCGGCTTCCGGGTTCTCTATCGCACCCTGGACGACCCCGACAACCAGGGCTCGCTGCCGGCCGAGATCGCGTTCTGGGCAAAGACGACGGGCGCGCGTGAGATTCGGCTGACCGAGACCGGCGAGTGGCGACTGGAGCAGGCGCTGCGGGCGCTGGACCTGACGATACCGGTACGCTGGCATGGCGATGACAGATTCCTCTGCAGTCGCGCCGCCTTTGCCCGCTGGGCCGGGTCGCGCACCGAGCTGCGCATGGAGGCCTTCTACCGCGGCATGCGCAGGCGACACGGCTGGCTGATGGAGGGGCCAGACGAGCCTTGCGGTGGCGTCTGGAATCTGGACAAGGACAATCGCAAGGCGCTGCCTAAAGACCAGCCTGTTCCCGAGCCCTTCAGCTGTCCGGCCGATGCCTGTACCGGGGACGTGCTCGAGCTGGTCGGGCAGCGCTTCGCTCATCACTATGGCCGGCTGGAGGGCTTCGACTATCCGGTGACCCGGGCGGATGCCGAGCGCCTCTGGCAGCACTTCCTGGGCACGGGCTTGCGCGACTTCGGCAGCTATCAGGACGCCATGGCCCGTGGCGAGCCCTATCTGCATCACGCTCGGATCAGTGCGGCGCTCAATATCGGGCTGCTGGACCTGCGTCAGCTCTGCGCCGACGTGGATGCCGCCTATCGCGAGGGCAGGGTGCCGCTCAACAGTGCCGAGGGCTTCCTGCGTCAGCTGATCGGCTGGCGAGAGTACGTCCATGGCGTCTATTGGCTGCGCATGCCCGAATACCGTGAGCTCAATGCGTTGGGCAATACCCGGGCGCTACCAGAGTTCTACTGGACCGGCGATACCCGTATGGCTTGCATGCGCCAGGCCATCGGCCAGACCCTGGCGCTGGGCTACGCGCACCATATCCAGCGGCTGATGGTCACCGGCAACTTCGCCTTGCTGGCCGGCATCGCGCCCCAGGCCATCGGCGAGTGGTATCTGGCGGTCTATCTGGATGCTTTCGAGTGGGTCGAGCTGCCCAATACCCAGGCCATGGTGATGCATGCCGACGGCGGCTATCTGGCAAGCAAGCCCTATTGCGCCAGCGGCCAGTACATCCGTCGCCAGTCCGACTACTGCAAGGGCTGCCACTATCAGGTCATGGAAGCGCTGGGCGACAGGGCCTGTCCCTTCAATGCCCTCTACTGGCACTTCCTAATCCGCCATCGCGAGCGTTTCGCCCACTATCCGCGCATGCTCAATCTCTATCGCAATCTTGATCGCCAGGCCCCCGAGCGCCAGCAGGCCCTCTGGCAGCGTGGCGAAATCCTGCTGGCGCGTCTCGACGCGGGAGAATCCCTATGAAGAAGGGCGATCTGCCCACCAAGGTCTGTCCGGTCTGCCAGCGGCCCTTCGCCTGGCGCAAGAAATGGGAGCGCAACTGGGACGAGGTGCGCTATTGCTCCGAGCGCTGTCGCCGGCAGCGCGGCAGCCTCGGCGGCGAGCCGGGACCCTGATGTGCTAGGCTCGGCTCCTTTTTTCACGATGGAAAGGCTGCTATGAACGACATCCTGCTCGACACCGACGAAGCCCGCGTCAGCTACGGCATCGGCCGCCAGCTGGGCGATCAGCTGCGCCAGAATCCGGTCCCCGGCATGCAGCTGGCGGCCGTGCTCGCCGGCCTGACCGAGGCCTTCGACGGCCAGGATTCCCGGGTGGACGTCGAGTCGCTGAACGCCAGCTTCCGCGTCATCCGCGAGCGCATGCAGGCGGAAGCCCAGGCCAAGGCCGCTGCGGCGGCCCAGGAAGGCGTCGACTACCTCAAGGCCAATGCCGAGCGCCCTGGCGTCGTGGTGCTGCCGTCCGGTCTGCAATACGAGGTGCTCACCCAGGGGGAGGGCGCCACGCCGACCCGTGAAGACCAGGTGCGCACCCACTACCACGGCACCCTCATCGACGGCAGCGTGTTCGACAGCTCCTACCAGCGCGGCCAGCCGGCCGAGTTTCCGGTGGGCGGCGTGATCGCCGGCTGGACCGAAGCCCTGCAACTGATGCCTGCCGGCAGCAAGTGGCGCCTGCATGTGCCCAGCGAACTGGCCTATGGCGCCCAGGGCGTCGGCGGCATCCCGCCGCACAGTGTGCTGGTGTTCGACGTCGAGCTGCTCGACGTCCTCTGAGGCTAGCAGTCCAGGCGCAGCGCCTCGTTGTCCGGGCGTAGCGCCAGAGCGTAGCTGAACAGGAAGACCTGGCGGATCTGCTCCTTCACCACCCGCGGCTCGCTGGAGGTGAGGCTGTGCAGATCCAGTTCGCCCAGGTCCTTGAGTTCTTCCAGGGCCGTCTCGTCCAGCTCCGCGCAGACCTTGCCGGTTTCCCGGTTGAGGATGCGCAGATAGGGGTGCGGCCGGTCCAGCCAGGCGTCGATCAGATAAGTCATGGCAAGGGCTCCTGCTGTGCTATTTATGAGAATAATTCTTATTCAATAAATATCAAGGGATTACCTGACTTTTTTGGTCGGACATGAAAAAGCCCGCGGTCTGGCGACGGCGGGCTTGATCAGGCGGCGCAGGCGTTAGTGGGTACGGGCCACCGAGAAGCGACCCAGGTCGGCCAGGGCGTCGCGATATTCGCTGGCGGGCAGGGCGTCCAGGCAGGCGATCGCCCGCTCGGCGAATTCCTGGGCCTTGCGTGCGGTGTAGTCGAGGGCGCCAGCGGCTTCGACGGCGGCGCGCACGCCTTCCAGGTCCTGGCTGCCGCCCTGGCGGATCGCCTGGCGTACCAGGGCGGCCTGTTCGGCAGTGCCTTCGCGCATGGTCACGATCAGCGGCAGAGTCGGCTTGCCCTCGGCCAGATCGTCACCGACGTTCTTGCCCAACGCGACGGCGTCGCCCTGGTAGTCGAGCAGGTCGTCGACCAGCTGGAAGGCCACGCCCAGATGATCGCCATAGCGGCGCAGGGCGTCGGCCTGTTCGGCGCTGGCGCCGGCCAGGATCGCCGCGCTGTGGGTGGAGGCTTCGAAGAGCATGGCGGTCTTGCCGCGGATGACTTCCATGTAGATCTCTTCGGTGGTGCTGGCGTCGCGGATCTTCGACAGCTGCAGCACCTCGCCCTCGGCGATGACGCGGGTGGCCTGGGAGATGATGCGCATCACTTCCATGGAGCCGAGCGCCACCATCATCTCGAAGGAGCGGGCATAGAGGAAATCGCCCACCAGGACGCTGGGGGCGTTGCCCCAGAGGGCGTTGGCGGTGGAGCGGCCACGGCGCATTCCCGAGGCATCGACGACATCGTCGTGCAGCAGGGTAGAGGTGTGCAGGAATTCGATGGTCGCCGCCAGCAGCTGCAGATCGTGATCGGCGCGCCCGAGCGCCTTGCCGGCCAGCAGGACCAGCAGCGGACGCAGGCGCTTGCCACCCGCGGAGACGATGTAGTCGCCAATCTTCTCGACCAGCGGCACGCGCGAGGTCAGCTGCTGGCGGATGATGCCGTCTACGGCGGCGAAATCGTCCGTCACCACGCGATAGAAGGACTGGGATTGCTGCGTCATTGAGAGGTGTCCACTGGAGGTCCGGGCAATATTCAAGCGGCCGGATGGCGCATGACCGCCAGACTATGCCCTAGGGACCGGCACAAGTGCCATGCCCAGGGATTGCCATCGCGCTCCCGCGGCTCGCCGCTCATGCCGATTCGGCTGGGCACCGGCCCGGCATGGCCGCTGAACGAGGTTGCGCGGCATGCTAGGGGTGGGGTGGGGGGCTGTCAAGGCGCGGGCGGGCGGCTCTTGCCTCCCGGCCCCGGCTTGCGTAGAATCGCGGGCCCTGAACATTCCTAGGGTTAACCCCCTGTCTTACGCAATTGCGCGGTGGTCCTTCCGGTCCCGTGCAGCCATGCCGGTCGACGATTCTTCCTATAAAGCACCGGGTGAGCAGGTTTAACGGAGATTTACCATGTCCTACGCAGTTATCGTTACCGGTGGCAAGCAATACAAGGTCGCCGAAGGCGAATACCTGAAGGTCGAGAAGCTCGACATCGCCACCGGTGAAACCGTCACCTTCGACCAGGTTCTGCTGGTTGGCAACGGTGACGACGTCAAGATCGGTCTGCCGGTCGTTGATGGTGCCAAAGTGACCGCCGAAGTGACCGCCCAGGGCCGTCACGACAAGGTCACCATCATCAAATTCCGTCGTCGTAAGCATCACATGAAGCGTCAGGGCCACCGTCAGTGGTTCACCGAAATCAAGATCACTGGCATCCAGGCCTGATCTCGCCTCTAACGGAGAATTGACTCATGGCACACAAAAAAGCGGGTGGTTCTACTCGTAACGGTCGCGATTCCGAAAGCAAACGCCTTGGCGTGAAGCTGTACGGCGGCCAGGTCGTCAAGGCCGGCAACATCATCGTGCGTCAGCGCGGCACCCAGTACCATGCCGGTTACGGCGTGGGCCTCGGCAAGGATCACACCCTGTTCGCGAAAGTGGACGGCGTGATCAAGTTCGACGTGAAGGGCGCCTTCGGCCGTCGTTACGTGAGCATCGTCGCCGCCGCCTAAGGCCCGTGACGAAAGAAAAGCCCTGTCTACCCGACGGGGCTTTTTCGTTTGTAGTTAAGCTATTTCCTTGTTTGCAGCGGCCCGCGAGCGCGGGAGGTCCAGATGAAATTCGTCGATGAAGTATCCATACACGTAAAAGCGGGTGACGGCGGCAACGGCATGATGAGTTTCCGCCGGGAGAAATTCATCGAGAAGGGTGGCCCCAATGGCGGTGACGGCGGCGATGGCGGGTCGATCTGGCTCGAAGCCGACATCAACCTGAACACCCTGGTCGATTACCGTTACACCCGACGTTTCACTGCGCAGAACGGTGAGAAGGGCGGGAGCACCGAGTGCACCGGCGCCAAGGGTGAAGACCTGGTGCTGCCGGTCCCCGTGGGCACCACGGTGATCGATGCGGCGACCCAGGAGATCATCGGTGACCTGACCCAGCCCGGTCAGCGCATCCGCGTCGTCCAGGGTGGCTGGCACGGCCTGGGCAACACCCGGTTCAAGTCCAGCACCAACCGCGCACCGCGGCAGACCACCCCGGGCAAGCCCGGTGAAGAGCGCGATCTCAAGCTGGAGCTCAAGGTGCTGGCGGACATCGGTCTGCTCGGCCTGCCCAATGCCGGCAAGAGCACCTTCATCCGCGCGGTCTCGGCCGCCAAGCCCAAGGTCGCGGACTATCCCTTCACCACCCTGGTGCCCAACCTGGGCGTGGTCAGCGTGGGGCGCTTCAAGAGCTTCGTGGTCGCCGACATCCCGGGGCTGATCGAAGGAGCGTCCGAAGGCGCCGGCCTGGGAATCCGCTTCCTCAAGCATCTGGCGCGGACCCGCCTGCTGCTGCACCTCGTCGACATGGCGCCCCTGGATGAAAGCGATCCGGCCGAGGCTGCCGAGACCATCATCAACGAGCTGACCAAGTTCAGCCCGGCGCTGGGCGAGCGTGACCGCTGGCTGGTGTTGAACAAGGCCGACCAGTTGCTCGATGACGAGCGCGAAGAGCGCCTCAAGGCGGTGGTCGAGCGTCTGGACTGGCAGGGTCCGGTCTTCGTCATCTCCGCCCTGGAGCGGGAAGGCACCGAGCAGCTCTGTCAGGCCATCATGCAGTATCTCGACGAGCGGACCCTGCGTCTCGCCGAGGACCCGGCCTATGCCGAGGCGCTGGAAGAACTCGATCAGCGCATCGAGGACGAGGCGCGGGCGCGTCTGCAGGCGCTGGACGACCAGCGGGCCCTGCGCCGTTCGGGCGTCAAGGCGGTGGACGAAGACGGCGACTTCGATGATGACGAAGACGACGGCGACGGTCCGGAAATCTTCTACGTACGGTAAGAAAGGAGCTTGCCCATGCGTGATCAGGTGTCTGGCGCCCTGCGCTGGGTGGTGAAGATCGGTAGTGCCCTGCTGACCGACGACGGGCGTTGTCTGGATGGCGGGGCCATGGCTGGCTGGGTCGAGCAGATGGTGGCCCTGCACCAGGCGGGCATCGAGCTGGTGCTGGTGTCCTCGGGTGCGGTGGCGGCCGGTATGAGTCGGCTCGGCTGGGCGCAGCGTCCGACCGCCATCAACGAGTTGCAGGCGGCCGCGGCGGTAGGGCAGATGGGGCTGGTGCAGGCCTGGGAATCCAGTTTCGCCGAGCATCAGGTGCAGACCGCGCAGATCCTGCTCACCCATGACGACCTGTCCGATCGCAAGCGCTACCTCAATGCCCGCAGCACCCTGCGCACCCTGGTGAGCTTGGGTGTGGTGCCGGTGATCAACGAGAACGATACCGTCGTCACCGACGAGATCCGCTTCGGCGACAACGACACCCTGGCTGCCCTGGTGGCCAACCTGGTCGAAGCCGATCTGCTGGTCATCCTCACCGATCGCGATGGCATGTTCGATGCCGATCCGCGCAACAATCCCGACGCCAGCCTCATCAGCGAGGCGCGCGCCGACGATCCGGCCCTGGATCTGGTCGCCGGTGGTACTGGCGGTGCCCTGGGGCGTGGCGGCATGCAGACCAAGCTGCGTGCTGCGCGTCTGGCGGCGCGCTCCGGTGCCTATACCGTCATCGTCGGCGGGCGGATCCAGCAGGTGCTCAGTCGCCTGCAGCAGGGCGAACAGCTGGGTACCCTGCTGTCACCCGAGCGTGGCCTGGTGGCGGCGCGCAAGCAGTGGCTGGCGGGGCATCTGCAGGTGCGTGGCACCCTGCGCCTGGATGCCGGTGCGGTGGAGGCCCTGGTGGGCGGTCATCGCAGTCTGCTGCCGGTGGGCGTGCGAGCGCTGGAAGGCAGCTTCCGGCGCGGCGAGATGGTTGCCTGCGTCGGTCCGGACGGGCGCGAGGTGGCGCGTGGCCTGGTCAACTACAGTGCGACCGAGGCGCAGCGCATCCTGGGGCGGCCTTCGGATGCCATCGTGGTTGAGCTGGGCTATGTCTACGAGCCCGAGCTGATTCACCGGGACAACCTCGTCCTGGTCTGACGATCGTCGATCCTGGCGCCTCTCCGGAGGCGTTGGATTCCCGAATCCCAGGCAATAAAAAACCGGCCGAAGCCGGTTTTTTACTTGAACGCTTATCAGGCAGCGGCGGGGGTAGCCAGGGCCTTGATGTGCGCGTTCAGGCGGCTCTTGTGACGAGCGGCCTTGTTCTTGTCGATGATGCCCTTGTCGGCCATGCGGTCGATGACCGGAACGGCAGCAACATAAGCGGACTTGGCTTTTTCCAGGTCCTTGGCTTCGATCGCCTTGACGACGTTCTTGATGTAGGTACGCACCATGGAGCGCAGGCTCGCATTGTGGCTGCGACGCTTCTCAGCCTGTTTGGCGCGTTTTTTGGCGGAGGGGGAGTTAGCCACCGTGGAGCTCCTTCGAAAAAGACTGTATTGGGTACAGAGCGAACTCTGTAGCAAGTACAGAGCTAAATTAAGGTCGCGAATCTTGACGTCCCTGGCGGCGCCTGTCAAGGCTGTCTGGATGGATATCCGGCTGGTCGCCGATGAAGGGCCTCGTTACACTCGATCGCTTGTGCCCATCGCGCGACTGCGCTCACGCGCATCCTCTGTCACGTCCCGCTGCGTTCACCGAGTCCTCTCCCTGCCATGAATCTGCTCAAGTCCCTGGCCGCCGTCAGCTCCATGACCATGCTGTCCCGCGTGCTGGGTTTCGTGCGCGACACCATCGTCGCCCGCACCTTTGGCGCCGGCATGGCCACCGACGCCTTTTTCGTCGCCTTCAAGCTGCCCAACCTGCTGCGCCGCATCTTCGCCGAAGGGGCCTTTTCCCAGGCGTTCGTCCCTATCCTCGCCGAATACAAGGCCCAGCAGGGCGAGGAGGCCACCCGCACCTTTCTGGCCTACGTCAGTGGCCTGCTGACCCTGGTGCTGGCGGTGGTCACGCTGCTGGGCATGCTGGCTGCGCCCCTGGTGATCTGGATCACCGCGCCGGGTTTCGCCGATACCCCGGAGAAATTCGCCCTCACCTCCAGCCTGCTGCGGGTGACCTTTCCCTACATCCTGCTGATCTCCCTGGCGTCCCTGGCCGGCGCCGTGCTCAACACCTGGAACAGGTTCAGCGTGCCGGCCTTCGTGCCGACCCTGCTCAACGTCAGCATGATCATCTTCGCGCTGTTCCTGACCCCCTATTTCGATCCGCCGATCATGGCCATGGCCTGGGCGACCCTGGTGGGTGGTCTGGCGCAATTCCTCTATCAGCTGCCACATCTCAAGCGCATCGGCATGCTGGTGCTGCCGCGACTGAATCTGCGTGACAGCGGCGTCTGGCGGGTCATGAAGCAGATGGGGCCGGCGATCCTCGGGGTCTCGGTCAGCCAGATTTCGCTGATCATCAACACGATCTTCGCCTCCTTCCTGGCGGCCGGCTCGGTGTCCTGGATGTACTACGCCGATCGCCTGATGGAGCTGCCCTCGGGGGTGCTCGGCGTGGCGCTGGGGACCATCCTGCTGCCGGCGCTGTCGCGCACCTACGCCAAGGCCGATCGCCAGGAGTATTCGCGGCTGCTCGACTGGGGCCTGCGACTGTGCTTCCTGCTGGTGCTGCCCTGCTCGGCGGCCCTGGCGCTGCTATCCGAGCCCCTGACCGTCTCACTGTTCCAGTACGGCCGTTTCGATGCCCATGACGCCCTGATGACCCAGCGGGCACTGGTCGCCTATGCCGTGGGGCTGCTCGGCATCATCCTGGTCAAGGTGCTGGCACCGGGCTTCTATGCCCAGCAGAACATCAAGACCCCGGTGAAGATCGCGCTCTTCACCCTGGCGGTGACCCAGGTGCTCAACCTGATCCTGATCGGTCCGCTGCAGCATGTCGGCCTGGCCCTGGCCATAGGCGTCGCGGCCTGTCTCAACGCCGGCCTTTTATTCTGGCAACTGCGCCGCCATAACCTGTTCATCCCCCAGGCGGGCTGGACAGGCTTTCTGCTGCGACTGCTGATCGCCGTGGCGGTGATGACCGCCGTCCTGTTCGGCCTGATGCAGCTGTTGCCCAGCTGGAGCGAAGGACTGATGTGGCAGCGCCTCTTGCGTCTGGGCGGGCTGGTCGCGGCGGGGGTACTGGCCTATTTCGCCAGTCTCTTCCTGCTCGGCTTCCGCGTGCGCGACTTCAATCGGCGCGCGGTGCTGTGATTGCACAAGGCCGGGTGTGCGCCTGTCCTCGCGGCGGGCATCCGGATATAATCGATTAATTTCTGAGCAATACCTACCCATGCAGCTGTTTCGTGGTCTCCATCATCTCGACGCCTTTCCCAAGGGCTGCGTTGCCACCATTGGCAACTTCGACGGGGTTCACCTGGGGCACCAGGCCATCCTCGCGCGGCTGCGTGAGCGGGCGGCGGAGCTCGGGGTGCCCAGTTGCGTGGTGATCTTCGAGCCGCAGCCGCGGGAATTCTTCCTGCCCGATATCGCGCCGGTGCGTCTGACCCGCCTGCGCGAGAAGCTGGAATGCTTCGCGCGCCTGGGCGTCGACAACGTGCTCTGCCTGAACTTCAATCGGCGGCTGCGCGAGTTGTCTGCCGAGGCCTTCGTCCAGCAGGTGCTGGTGGAAGGCCTGGGGGTGAAACACCTGGAGATCGGTGACGACTTCCGTTTCGGCTGCGACCGCGCCGGCGACTTCACCTACCTGAACCTGGCTGCCCGCGACCACGGCTTCACCCTGGAAGCCGCCACCACCGTCGAGCTGGACGGCCTGCGGGTGAGCAGTACCCTTATCCGCCAGGCCCTGGCCGACGGCGATCTGGCCCTGGCCGCGCGCATGCTGGGCCGGCCCTACAGCCTCTCGGGACGGGTCTTGCACGGCCAGAAGCTGGCGCGTCAGCTGGGCTGGCCCACGGCCAACGTCCAGCTCAAGCGGCGTCGACCGCCGCTGCGCGGCGTCTATCTGGTCAGCAGCCTGATCGATGGGCGGGTGGTGCCGGGCGTGGCCAATATCGGCCAGCGGCCGACGGTGCAGGGCGATGGTCGTCCGCACCTGGAGATCCATCTGCTGGACTTTGCCGGCGACCTCTATGGCCGCCACCTCAGCGTGACCTTCGTGCAGAAGGTCCGCGACGAACAGAAATTCGCCTCTCTGGAGGCCCTCAAGGCGGCGATCGAAGCGGACGTCGCCACGGCCCGCGCCTACTGGCAGGGGCAACCGTCAACGAGCCTGGACTGACATGACCGATTACAAAGCGACGCTCAACCTGCCGGAAACGGCATTCCCGATGAAAGCCGGCCTGCCGCAGCGCGAGCCGGAAGCGCTCAAGCGCTGGCAGGACATCGACCTGTACGGGAAGCTGCGCGCCATCGGCAAGGGCCGTCCGACCTTCATCCTGCATGACGGTCCGCCCTATGCCAACGGCAGCATCCACATCGGTCATGCGCTGAACAAGATCCTCAAGGATATCATCACCCGGTCCAAGACCCTGGCCGGCTTCGATGCCCCCTATGTGCCGGGCTGGGACTGCCATGGCCTGCCCATCGAGCACAAGGTGGAGACCACCTTCGGCAAGAATCAGCCGGCGGATCTGACCCGCGAGCGCTGCCGCGCCTATGCCAGCGAGCAGATCGAAGAGCAGAAGGCCGGCTTCGTCCGCCTGGGCGTACTGGGTGACTGGAGCAATCCCTACCTGACCATGAACTTCGCCAACGAGGCCGGCGAGATCCGCGCCCTGGGCGAACTGGTCAAGAAGGGCTTCGTCTTCAAGGGCCTCAAGCCGGTCAACTTCTGCTTCGACTGCGGCTCGGCCCTGGCCGAGGCCGAGGTGGAGTACCAGGACAAGCGTTCCGACGCCATCGACGTGGCCTTCCCGGTCGCCGATGCCGACAAGCTGGCAGCCGCCTTCGGCCTCGAAGCGCTGGCCAAGCCCACCGCCATCGTCATCTGGACCACCACCCCCTGGACCATCCCGGCCAACCAGGCGCTCAACGTGCATCCCGAGTTCACCTATGCGCTGGTGGACGTCGGTGATCGCCTGCTGCTGCTGGCCGAAGAGCTGGTGGAAAGCTGCCTGGCGCGCTACGGCCTGCAGGGCGAGGTGATCGCCACTGCCCCGGGAACCGCCCTGGAGCTGATCAATTTCCGTCATCCGCTGTACGAGCGCCTGTCGCCCATCTACCTGGCCGAATACGTCGAGCTGGGCGCCGGTACGGGTATCGTGCACTGCTCGCCTGCCTACGGTGAGGACGACTTCCGCATCTGCAAGCAGTACGGCCTGAGCAACGACGACATCCTCAATCCGGTGCAGAGCAACGGTGTCTACGCAGAGTCACTGCCGCTGTTTGGCGGCCAGTTCATCTGGAAGGCCAACCCGGTCATCGTCGGCGCCTTGGAAGAGGCGGGCGCCCTGCTCAAGCACGAGGCGATCAACCACAGCTACATGCACTGCTGGCGCCACAAGACCCCGTTGATCTATCGCGCCACCGCCCAGTGGTTCGTCGGCATGGACAAGCAGCCCAACGAGGGCGCCACCCTGCGCGAGCGTTCCCTGGCCGCCATCGAGCAGACCCAGTTCGTCCCGGCCTGGGGCCAGGCGCGGCTGCACGGCATGATCGCCGGCCGGCCCGACTGGTGCATCTCGCGCCAGCGCAACTGGGGCGTACCGATTCCCTTCTTCACCCACAAGGAAAGCGGCGAGCTGCATCCGCGTACCGTCGAGCTGATGGAAGCCGTCGCCCAGCGCGTCGAGCGCGAGGGCATCGAAGCCTGGTTCAAACTCGATCCCGCTGAACTGCTCGGCGAAGAAGCCGGTCAGTACGACAAGAGTCGCGACACCCTCGACGTCTGGTTCGATTCCGGCACCACCCACTGGCACGTGCTGCGCGGCTCCCATGCCGAGCTGGCCCATGACCAGGGCCCGGCGGCCGATCTCTACCTGGAAGGCTCCGACCAGCACCGTGGCTGGTTCCACTCCTCGCTGCTGACCGGTTGCGCCATCGACGGCCATGCGCCCTACAAGGAACTGCTGACCCACGGTTTCACCGTTGACGAGCAGGGCCGCAAGCAATCCAAGTCGTTGGGCAACGTGGTCGCCCCGCAAAAGGTCATCGACAGCCTGGGCGCCGACATCCTGCGCCTCTGGGTCGCCTCCACCGACTACACCGGCGAGATGGCGGTTTCCGACCAGATCCTGCAGCGCAGCGCCGACTCCTATCGCCGCATCCGCAATACCGCGCGCTTCCTGCTCTCCAACCTCTCCGGCTTCGATCCGGCGGTCAACCGGGTCGCTCCCGAGGACATGATCGATCTGGATCGCTGGGCGGTGGATCGTGCGCTGCTGCTGCAACAGGAAATCGAGCAGGCCTACGCCGAGTACCGCTTCCTCAACGTCTACCAGAAGGTGCACAACTTCTGCGTGCAGGAGCTGGGCGGCTTTTACCTCGACATCATCAAGGACCGCCAGTACACCACTGGCGCCGACAGCCTGCCACGGCGTTCCTGCCAGACCGCGCTGTATCTGATCGCCGAGGCCCTGGTGCGCTGGATCGCGCCCATCCTGTCCTTTACCGCCGACGAGATCTGGCAGTACCTGCCGGGCGAGCGGGAAGAGTCGGTGATGCTGACCACCTGGTACGACGGCCTTTTCGCCCTGCCCGAGGGCGCGACCCTGGATCGTGCCTACTGGGATCAGGTGATGGCGGTCAAGGCCGCGGTCAACAAGGAGCTGGAGAACCAGCGCGCCGCCAAGACCCTGGGTGGCAGCCTGCAGGCGGAGATCACCCTCTACGCCGACAGCGCCCTGCAGACCGTGCTGGAAGCCCTGGGCAACGAACTCAGATTCGTGCTGATCTCGTCCCAGGCCGCTGTCCAGCCGCTGGAAAAGGCTCCGGAAGGCGCCGTGGCCAGCGAACTGAGCGGCCTCAAGCTGGTGGTCCGCAAGTCCGAGGCACCCAAGTGCGCCCGCTGCTGGCACCACAGCCACAGCGTCGGCCAGGATGCCGCGCATCCGGAGATCTGCGAGCGCTGCGTGACCAACGTCTACGGTGCCGGCGAGGTGCGCGAGCATGCGTGACGCCTCGCGTTTCGGTGCCTTGCCCTGGTTGGCCCTGAGTGTGCTGGTGATCCTGCTGGATCAGCTGACCAAGCTCTACTTCCAGGCCAACCTGTCGCTCTACCAGAAGGTGCCGGTGATTCCGGACATCCTCAGCTGGACCCTGGCCTACAACCCGGGCGCCGCCTTCAGCTTCCTGGCCGATCACTCCGGTTGGCAGCGTTGGTTCTTCGCCGGCATCGCCGCCGTAGTGAGCGTGGTCCTGGTGGTCTGGCTCAAGCGCCTGCGCAACGACACCTGGACCGCCATCGCCCTGGCGCTGATCCTTGGTGGTGCGCTGGGCAATCTCTATGACCGCCTGGTCCTGGGCCACGTCATCGACTTCATCCTGGTGCACTGGCGCCAGGAGTGGTACTACCCGGCCTTCAACCTGGCCGACAGCGCCATCACCGTCGGTGCCGTGATGCTGGCCCTGGACATGTTCCGCAAGAAGAAGCCCGAGGAAGCTCATGGCTGAGATCACCATCGGCCCGGATACCCGGGTCACCCTGCACTTCGCCATCAAGCTGCAGAATGGCGACGTGGTGGACAGTACCTTCGACAAGGCGCCGGCCACCTTCACTGTTGGCGACGGCAATCTGCTGCCCGGCTTCGAGCAGGCGCTGTTCGGCCTGGAGGCCGGTACCAAGACCAGCCTGACCATTCCGCCGGAGCGCGGCTTCGGCCAGCCCAACGATGGCAACCTGCAGACCATGGCGCGGGACGACTTCAGTGACATGGAGCTGTCGCCCGGTCTGCTGATCATCTTCAGCGACGCCGCCGGTGGCGAGATGCCTGGTGTGGTCAAGAGCTACGACGAGGAGCAGGTGATCATCGACTTCAACCACCCGCTGGCCGGCCGTGTGCTGACCTTCGACGTGGAAATCCTGGCCATCGAGCCTGCCGTCTCCCATTGATCCAACGCCGCCCGTGAAGCGGGCAGAGGAGCCTATGCAGATCAAGCTCGCCAATCCCCGCGGCTTCTGCGCCGGCGTGGACCGCGCCATCGACATCGTCGACCGGGCGCTGGACGTTTTCGGTCCGCCCATCTATGTGCGTCACGAAGTGGTGCACAACAAGTTCGTGGTCGACAACCTGCGCGCCCGTGGCGCCGTCTTCGTCGAAGACGTGGCCGACGTGCCGGATGACGTCATCCTCATCTTCAGCGCCCATGGTGTCTCCCAGGCGGTGCGCCGCGAGGCCTCCGAGCGTGGCCTCAAGGTGTTCGACGCCACCTGTCCGCTGGTGACCAAGGTGCACATGGAGGTCGCGCGCTACAGCCGCGATGGCCAGGAGTGCATCCTCATCGGCCACGCCGGGCACCCGGAGGTGGAGGGCACCATGGGCCAGTACGACGATCGTGCCGGCGGTGCCATCTACCTGGTGGAAGACGAGGAAGACGTGGAAAAGCTCGAGGTGCGCAACCCCGAAGCCCTGTTCTACGTCTCCCAGACCACCCTGTCGATGGATGACACCCGCAAGGTGATCGACGCCCTGCGCGCCAAGTTTCCCCGCATCAATGGCCCGCGCAAGAACGACATCTGCTACGCCACCACCAACCGCCAGGACGCGGTAAAGACCCTGGCGCTGGAAAGCGACGTGGTGCTGGTGGTGGGTAGCCCCAGCAGTTCCAACTCCAACCGCCTGCGCGAACTCGCCGAACGCCTGGGCACCCCGGCCTATCTCATCGACGGCGCCGAAGACCTGCAGCAGAGCTGGTTCGAAGGCGTGCAACGCATAGGCGTCACCGCCGGCGCCTCGGCCCCCGAGGTCCTGGTACGCGGCGTCATCGACCAGCTGCAGAGCTGGGGCGCTACGGGTGAGGTGGAGCTGGAAGGCGAGCCGGAACACATCACCTTCACCCTGCCGCGAGAGCTCAGGGTAAAGGCGGTATAACGCCTCGGCACAGGAGGTGAACAAAAAGGCCACTGCTCCCAGGAGCAGTGGCCTTTTTGTTATTGAGCGGGAAGCAGCATCCGCCAGGACTGACGCCCATTGGCTGCAGGACCTGTCGTGGCCGAAATGCAGTTGCCGCTGGAATCACAGATCAGTGTGGTGAGGTTGGTGTTGCCCGTTCGGGTTCCGGTAAGAGAGTTGTCTCCAATCGTGCCGTCCGTACCCGAGATGGAGCCGGAACTCAGGCTGTCTGCCCCATCTATTCGACCGTCATTGTTAAGGTCGAAAACGTTGTGCAAGGTTCGCCCGCCCGCTTTGGCATCGGTTGCATAGAGGATGCTATCCAGGCCCGCGGAGCAGGGATCAGCGTTGGGTGTAATGCTCGTGAATACCAGGGCGTCACCCAGGGTCCGCAGCGGAAACACTATCCTTTCGCCAGTATTGGTTGTGCTGCCAACCAATTTGAGGTCGACATACCAGCCGGATTTGTCGACATCGGCATCTGTTTCACCGCTCGCCGTGTACCAGTTGATCGAGTTGGCGGACAGGAGTCGGACGTTTCTCGTCACACCGTTGTTCGAGTAGGTAGCAGCGGTCAGGGTTTGCTGTTGCAGAGAAGAGCGGTTTCGAGTCTGCACCATGTTGGCAGTGGTGGTTTGACCTAGTGTCCAGCGATCCCAGACGCCATAAACGGTCTGGACATCGAAGGGCGAAACCTTGTCATTGACGCCCAGGTAGCGACCCGTCCCGAAGGCGACCAGATAACCGGTCAGGGTGGGGTGCTGAATCAGCACGGGCGCCACCGTGATCGCCTGCGGCTTGCCGGCGCCAGATCCTGTGGTCTGGTCATTGGTAGTGGCACGATAGAGCGGGGTACCACCAAAAGCTACCTGGAAACTTCTGGCACTGTCTGCACCATCGTTGTCTCGAGCGAAGGGGGTATCCGCTGACGTCGGCTTGAACAGATCGAATCGCCACAGGTTACCCAGCAAGTCCCCTGCGTAGGCTGCGTCAGTCACGATATCCGCGTTGTAATCCGCGGCTTGAATCGTAGAAAGGCCATTGCTGCCTCCGGTGGGACTCTTTGCTTCCAACGCCTTTATCAAGGTGCCGTCTTCGATCTTCAGGGCATAGAGGATAGCCTTGCCGCTATTGGCGTTGGCACTGTAGTAGCCGTTACCAAAAATGGCCGCCCAATTACCGTCGTGTAGGCGCTCGATAGATGGCTTGCCGAAGCTATAACCTAGGTTGCTCAGCTTGGTGGCTGCATCAAGTGTGGCTGCGCTATCGGACGTAAACTCCCAGAGCAGTTTGATTTTGGCAGGATCTGGATCCGTGATATCCAGGGCGAACAAGCCCCGCCCACCACCGCCAAGCGTCCCAACCAGGACCGTGCGCCACGTACTGTCACTCTTGAAGTAGACGTCTCTGACCGTGATAGGCCCATCTACATAGTAATGGTGGGCAAGGTTGGCCGTGCCGTAGTCCTTCGCCATCAACCGGTTGAGATTGGGTATGACCGGTGTGGGTACGAAAGCAAAGGTCTCCTTCAGGGTAGCCGCATCGAAGGCATGCAGCATGCCATCGTTGGCGCCGACATAAATCTGGGCGCGTCGCGAGGTCTGAGTCTTTTGAAATTCGGTATAGCTGGCTACCGTCCCATCGACCTTGCCGATCCGGTACGCCAGATACTGGGCGGGTCCTACCAAGACCGGTGACGAATTGACGATGTCACCCAGCAGCGAGGTTCGAGTGCGGAAATTCGGGCATCCCGAAGAAGTACATTGGCCCAGCAGGAACCTGACCCGATCGGCGCCTTGTCCATCCCTATTGCCAGAAGGCGCACTGTCGAGCGAGTCCCGAAGATTTGTACCGTCGAAGCTTCTGTCCTTGAGATTCTCATAGGAGAAATCTTGCAGGCTCTTGCCGTCGGCACTGACCATCTTGACGACACGGCCGTCGGGGAAGTTGGCTCTGATGGTTGAGTTGATCGTCTTGCCATCGCTCTTGTAGGTGTCCCTGATCAGATCTCCCGTCCAGCCATCGGCGTTGAAGGACGTCCGATAGACGACCCGATCTCCCAGCCCGGTATCGTCGGTCTGGCCGCCTTGAACCGTAACGCGGGTAACGGAAGAGTTCTTCTGGACGATGCTGTTGAAGGCCTTGGCCAACTGGTCCTTTAGCGTAAGGGCGTTGGTCACCAGAAGATAATTATCGGGTACCTGGTCACCATCTGTATCCCAGTTGCCAGTAGTGCCGTATTTGGCGGCGTACCACAGCGGGTCCTTGAGTACCCCGGCGCCTACGCCGGTCGCGCTGAATTGGCGTACCGCCGTGGGCGGCAGGCCCTTGCACTCGGGATTATCCAGGTTGGCAATGCACCAGCCAGCAGGCCGATTGGGCGGGGTATTGAGACGGTAGGCGGTCTGACTATCGCATACACTTCTTTGACCGTTATTGACGGTGCCGTCTCTTAGGTCACAGACCTCGAGATAGAGTCCGTCCTTATCGGTGCCGGAAATCGTATAACCCATGTGCTGCTGGGCGCCGCCCGCAGCGTATTCGGAGTTCAGGGTTATATTGAGCTTGAGCTTTCCACCCTCATTCGGATCGGGAGCGACCGCTAGGGTATAGAGGACGATAGCGTCCATGTCGAAGTCAGCGCCCTCTTCACTGTCCTCCCAGTTGATCCGAAACTCCGCATAGGGACGGCCACCATTGACGGTGCTGTCGGTATTTGCCGTCGTAGTGTTGGCCAGCTTCTGCACGTAGAAATCAGCGATCTGGTTGGTGGCCTGATACTGATTTTGCCCCGGATTCTGTACGGATTTGGCGAAGGGAACGAGCGTGATCTTGTTGTCGCCAACTGGAAATTCGATCTTGGGGAAAGGCGAAGCAAGGGCAACCGCATAGGTCAGCAAGGGCTTGCTGCCACCTATGTTGTGCATGGCGCCAAAGCGGGCTATCCCAGCCGAATAGTAGGTGCCTTGCTTGCCTGGCTCTTCAGGCGCGAGGCCGCGAACGCGAGAGAGTGCCGTCAGCGTTTTTTGCGTGGGTGCACTGTCGGCAGCCGATTCGGTTTCGCCGATAAACACCTTGGTATTGTTCAGGCCCTCTGCGGCGCCGATTGCATCCGTTTCGGTGCTTACGTTGAGATCGCTGATGGATTTGGGGTTACCGCTGCCGTCCGTCGTGTTGTCCCAGCGGCTGCCCGGCAGTTTCCAGTCGTAATTGGGATTGATATCACTCAGAACGGTCATGGCCGGGACAGAGCAGCGTGGATAGCCAGAACCGCCATTGCCTTTGGAATAGGGCGGTAGCCAATCCGGTTGTGAAAGTCCAAGCCTGGAATCAGGAGTGGTGGTCGTTTTGGAATAGGCAAAGCTTGGCGTCGGACCTGAGGCGCCAGCAAAGTAGCGCAGCGCCTCATACATCATTTCTGCGGTAGGTGTGCCCCACATATAGCAGGGGTCGGTTGCCAGGTTGCTGGTAGGGTTGCGGTTGTAACCACAGCCGTCCTGGTCGTACTGGAAGTTGTTCGTACCGTTGGAATTGTAGTAGGTGAAACCAACAGTCCGGAATTTGTTGATCGTGTCGACGATGCCACTGACGTCATTCCCAGCACCACAATTGCCATTGAGACAAAACTGCCCGGTGCTTAGGGTGAGCTCCCGGGCGAAGCTCTGGATGTTGGATCTCAGCACGCCACCATAGAAGTGGTTTTTGTACGACCCGGTCAGCAAGCCGAAGTACATCTTGTCGGTTTCGCCATAGTCATGAAGGATGCCGGTCGGTTTGTAGTTTCCTCTAAGATAAAGGCGGCAATTGCTCTCGCGCAGGGCGGAATTACTGGTATTGCCCGCGTCATTAGGGCATACCTCTACCTGGACGTTGTAGTCAACCCTCTTGGCGTTCTCGGGTATGCCTGCCGGTGTTTGCCAATACAATCCCCAGGAGTCACCGCCATCCACTTCCTCGTGGCGGAAAACGATATCGTAGTTGACGCCCGCTTGAAGACTGACGCTTCCCGAGTGAGCATCGCTGCCACTGTCAAGAGGACCATGGCCGCTGTACCAACCTACCGTAGTGCCTCCCAGCTTTACTTCAACGGCATCATCGCCGTCGACAGAAATTTTATAGGTGCCAGTCGTGTCGACTTTTATCGTTCCGGTGATTTCGGTTATATAGTAGTCGTTGCCGCATGTTTGCTTTCCAGGGGTCACGGCGCCATTGAAAGGATTATTATTTGAACCGGGTGCGTAGATGCCATTGCTGATGGCTTTTGATCCACACAGTCTGCTGCTTTGCCCATCGGTATTGAACAGGGTCGTCATGCCGGCGGCATTGGTGGGGTGAGTACTGTTGGACTTTGCCCAGGTCGAAATCTTTAGGTTTGTAAACGTCTCAGGCGGTATCAGCGTCCAGCCGTTCTTGGGGCCTGCATTCGTACAGATGATCCGAGCGCCGCTGGCATTGACACATTCATCGCCTCCCACGGGGCGTTCAATGGATACCCAGTTCCAAATCCGCAAGTTGACGTTGGTCAACACCCGCATTTGCGGAACGCCGGTTTCACTCAGAGATGCCACGGCTATCAAGTGCCGATAACCTACAGTCGGCGCTTTGAGCGGTGTGAACTTGCTGATGTCGTAACCATCAACTGCAACGCTGGTATATTCCTTGCCCCAGGTATGAGCGTCCTGAGGAATGTGCGCGCCTTGCAGGACTGTAGTGGTAGCGTCATCGGTACTGCGATAGCCGCCGAAAAGTACCTTGCGCAGCGCATCCATACGGGAAGTGGCTATATAGTTCAGGAAATCGCCACTCCATTGACCAGTGCATTCCTTGCCTGTGGTACCTGAGCCTACACCGGTGGGAACAAAGCGATTGCTGGTATAGGTATAGCAGAGCTTGGAGTTGAAATAGCCGTAGTAATCTATGCCCTTGTCGGCCTTGGTTTTGTAGCCTTTGTAGCCGATGTCTAGAATACCATCGCCGTTCAGGTCGGAAGCATCATTGTAGGCTTCATAGAAAAGTTTATGATCACGCCCCATTACCAGGAGATTTAGTGGCGGAACGGAGTCGGTCACAAACAGAGGACTTTGTGCCACGTTGACATCATCCGCGGCACTCGACAGCAAAGGCGATACTAGGGCGCCAACGGTTATCAGCGATCTCGCCAAGAAGGTTTTCATTATCAATTCCCTGCTGTCTAGAATTGCCTGGAGATCACCGCTCGCAAGCAAACCACGTCAACCGAGCAAGGCTTGGCATCGGCTGAACTGGCGTCTGATTTGTAAGCCTGGGCGTTGACCTCGTAATAGGACACGCAGCCCTCACCCCTGGCATTTTTCTCCGGATCGCTGCAGCTGCTATTGGCGCCCTGAGGAATATCACGCAGGTACCAATGAACGTTTCTGTCCAATTTTGTCGGATTGCTGGTATCTCCATAGGCCAGCGACTTAGCGACAAAGTCGGTTTTGTAACCATCGGCAGTGCTGGGAACGAAGCCCTGAATACAAGGCTTCTGCGTTAGAGGATTTGGACAGCCATCGGGCGCGCCGTTTTTACTGAGTCGGCGCTCAGCATCACGGAGACCGGCTTCAGCGGCGGCAAGCAGATTCTTTTCTTCAAGCAGATTGCCGGTAATCCGGGTTTGCAGCGTACTTTCCTGGATGCTCGACACTGCCAGCAGCGTGATGAGGATCAGCATGATCAGCGCGATCAGCAGCGAGGCGCCTTGTTGGGAGCGACGTTTCATGGCATCAGGTTTCTCAGGCTGATGGTGCTGCCGGCAATTTGGTAGATACGGCTATCGCCATCTTTGAAGTCTGTTTTGTAGCGGTCATTCCAGCTGGCGATGATAGGGTTGACGCCTGTATTCAGGTTCTTGCTGCTGGCAAGTAGGAGTCGATAACGAACTGCACCGATCTGTTGGCCGGCGGCTGGTTTGTCACTGTAGCTGGAAACCTTTCTTGCGGTAGTGCTCGCCCCGAAGTCGAATCGCACATCGGCTACGCCATCGATCAGCGTGCCGATACCCTTTGGGGTCTGGCAGGTGAGCCCGGGAAGGTCTTCATCCGCATTCTTCGTCAAGGTGTAGCGCTCAACGAATTCAGCAGTAGTATTGGTATAGGGTATTTTCAGGTTTGCGCTATCGGATGCACCATAGCCAAGACAGTCCAGTTCGGCTGTATCCCTGGGCTTGTATCTGATACACAGGGTCTGGCTGTCAGGGGTGTTGATGGTTTCTCCGGCTGCAAACTTGCAAAAGTTATAATCTTTCGCAGGAAATTCTGCGGTGACATCGACGAAGGGACGTCTTCTGAATCCGGCTTTGGATAGTTGCTGTTCCAGCATCAGGAGCGAATAGCGCCCATTCTCTTGGTTGATGGCCTGGCCTTGCTGGAATAGGTAGTTTTGCTTGTTGGAAATATAGAGTTGGGTTACGCCCAATATAAGAAAGCTACTGATGACCAAGGCAATCATCAGTTCGATAAGAGAAAGACCCCGTTGACGATGGGTCATAGCTAGAGCTCCGACCGCAAGCGATAACGGCAGATGCCTTTGTCCGACTCAGGGTTAGCGGCATCTTGGCTATCCATGCACTCTCCGTTTCTGACTCTCCAAGCCAGCTGAATCTCAATGGTGGTGCCACCCGCATCGCAGGTATTGGCGGCTTTCGCTTTGCACACATGAAATTCGTTTTTCAGCAAATCGGCATCCACGCCTGGGAGCAGGCGAGCGGCTTCCTTGGACCAGCAGCTCAGCTGCTTGTCTGCTTCGCTGGGCGTGCTGGTGCAGTCGTCGATTACCGGAAAGGCTTCTCCAGCCATCTTTTCAGAGACCTTGCCCTGGGCACGCATCAGTTCGAGCGCGTCCTGAGCCAGCATCGCTGCCGTATTGCGCTGCGTGGTGTCCTGGGTAAAGGCGATGGACTTGCTTTGGAGTGCGACCATGCCGAGCACGCCAATGGTGATGAGTACTAGGGTCACCAGTACTTCGATCAGGCTGAAACCGCCTGACTTGATGATTGGGATGTTCATGGTTTGCACCCGGCCAGGGCGTTGCCCGTTTCGTCTGCCTTGCCTTTGGCGTAACGCCTGGTCACACCGTTGCGTTGGATGTCGATCTTGTAGCCGTAGGCCACCTCTAGGTCATGGCAGACGAAATAACTGACGCGGGATGCGACGTCGCCGTTGGTGGTTCCGTCGGCGAAGTAGCTCAGATTCGCCTGGCTCGCCCGGACAGCCACCTGGGTCGGACTGATAGACATCGTACGCACCTGTGCGGTGGGAGCGTCACAAGAGCCGAGAACTGATATCAACTGCGTTTCAGACAGACAAAGGGAAACGGTTGCACGCCTGAGTACGGCCTCTGATCGCGCATGCATGATCAAGCCAAAGACATTATCCGCTACGCTGCTGGTCCGCGTCTGATTGATGAGACTGGTAAAGCTCGGTACAGCGATAGCTGCGAAAATGCCCAGCAGGGTCACCACTGTCAGCATCTCGAGTAATGTGAATCCCTTCTGCGCATCGGCGCGGTGCATGGTGACTTCCTATACTCAGCCAGGGGTTAGTTTCTTGCCGAGTTCTGCAGCTGTCGCCTGGGAAAGGACAGTCGGGAGGAGATCTTGGATGGCCGGTTACACGGCTGCGGAATGATCAATTTGCCGCTTGCTCAAGGCACAGGGGGCGATCCTTTGCTCTGGCGAGGCGCGCACGGCCATGATTGTTGATGGCAATTCGAGAGACTTCCTTGCCACGCGTATTGCACAGGGAAAGAGTGCCGTTTAGCCCAGCACTGGTACCGTTGTGGCGATAGGTAATGGCACTCGTCCGGTTCCATCTGATCTTCAAGTCAGGGGGCATGTCCGATTGCCGTAGCAGCACCTCATCGGTATCGATATCCCGCACCTGCCATCCGCGTGCCCAGCTGTCTCCACATCCTGATTCATCAATAGGACAGAGCACTACGGTATGGCCACGCTCAATGCTCAAGGTACGGGCCGCCTGCAAATGCCTGAGGAGGGTATTGGCCGTCGCCTGATTACGGACTCGCTCGAGCCAATCCGAGGCAATGGGCGCAGCCACAGCTACCAGGATGGCAAGTATGCTTAGCGTTAAAAGCATCTCGAACAGGCTCAGTCCGAGTTCAGAGGTTCTCTTCATTCTCATCCTTGAGAAAAAGGTAGACGCCGTCCTGGAAAGCCTTTTTGCTCATATCGGTAGAGAGTGTCAAGGCTGGATGATGAGGGTGTGACGTGATCTTTGATGTAGCAGTGGTCGGGGCGGGTGCGATAGGGCTGATGTCGGCCTATTGCCTGTCCTTGAGCGGCCGGCGGGTGGTGGTGGTCGAGCGCGGCGAGCCGGGGCGGGAGGCGTCCTGGGCCGGCGGGGGGATCGTTTCGCCGCTGTATCCGTGGCGCTATCAGCCCGCGGTGACGGCGCTGGCGCACTGGTCGCAGGATTTCTATCCGGTGCTGGGGGAACGGTTGCGGCAGGAGACGGGGGTGGACCCCGAGGTGGAAGTGACCGGGCTGTACTGGCTCGATCTGGAGGACGAAGCCGAGGCGCTGGACTGGGCGCGGCGCAATGTGCGGCCGCTGGCGTCGGTGTCGGTCGCGGCGGTGCGGCAGCGGGTACCGGTGCTGGGGCCGGGCTATGAGCGGGCGGTCTTCATGGCGGGGGTGGCCAATGTGCGTAATCCCCGGCTGGTGCGCTCCCTGCGCGAAGCCCTGCTAGGCATGCCGAATGTGACGCTGGTGAGCGAGTCGCCGGTGACCGGTTTCCTGCGCCAGGGCGAGCGGGTGGTGGGGGTGCAGACCGCGCGCGAGGCCATCCATGCCGAGTCCGTGGTGGTCTGTGCCGGGGCCTGGAGTGGTGATTTGCTGCAGAGCCTGGGGCTGGCCGTGCCGGTGCGGCCGGTGAAGGGGCAGATGCTGCTGTATCGCCAGCCAGTGGGTTATCTGACCAGCATGGTGCTGGCCAAGGGGCGCTACGCCATTCCGCGCCGCGATGGACATATCCTCATCGGCAGCACCCTGGAGCACGCCGAATTCGACAAGACGCCGACCGCCGAGGCGCTGGCCAGCTTGCAGGCCTCGGCCGCCGAGTTGCTGCCGGCGCTGGCCGGCCAGGCGCCGGTGGCGCACTGGGCGGGACTGCGGCCGGGCTCGCCGGATGGCGTGCCCTTTATCGGGCCGGTACCGGAGCTGCCCGGGCTGTGGCTCAACTGCGGGCACTATCGCAACGGCCTGGTGCTGGCGCCGGCGTCCTGCCAGTTGCTGACCGATCTGCTCACCGAACGCACGCCGATCATCGATCCGGCGCCCTATGCGCCAGGCGCTCGGTTGGCAGCGGACTGATCAGTCGATTCCGAGCTTCTTCAGTCGGTAGCGCATCGAGCGGAAGGAGAGACCCAGGCGTTCCGCGGCGGCGGTGCGATTCCAGCGGGTCTCTTCGAGCGCCTGCATGATCAGCTGGCGTTCGATGGACTCCAGGTGGTCTTCCAGATTGGCGATGTTGGCCAGGCTGGCTTCGCCGGTGGCGGTGGCTGCCGGGGCATCGGCCAGGCGCAGATCTGCCGGGCGGATGACGTCGCCCTCGCAGAGGGTGTAGGCCCGCTCCAGCATGTTTTCCAGTTCCCGCACGTTGCCGGGGAAACGGTAGCTTTTGAGCTTGGCCAGGGCATCCTCGCCCAGCGTGGCCGCGGCCAGGCCGGCGTCGCGTGCCAGGCGTTCGAGCATATGGTTGGCCAGGATGCCGATGTCTTCGCGGCGCTCGCGCAGGGCCGGCACCTGCAATTCGATGACATTGAGGCGGTAGTAGAGGTCCTGGCGGAAGGTCCCGGCGGCGACTTCGGCGGCCAGATCCCGGTGGGTGGCGCTGAGGATGCGTACGTCCAGGCTGATCTCCTGCTGGCTGCCTACCGGGCGCACGGCCTTTTCCTGGATGGCGCGCAACAGCTTGACCTGCATCGGCAGCGGCAGATCGGCCACCTCGTCGAGAAACAGGGTGCCGCCCTGGGCGGCCTGGAACAGGCCCTGCTTGTCCTCGATGGCGCCGGTGAAGCTGCCCTTGCGGTGGCCGAAGAATTCGCTTTCCACCAACTCCGAGGGGATGGCGCCGCAGTTGACCGGCACGAAGGGCCGACCGGCCCGCGGACCCTGCTCATGGATCAGTCGTGCCACCCGCTCCTTGCCGCTGCCCGATTCGCCGCTGATGTAGACCGGCGCCTGGCTGCGCGCCAGTTTGGCGATCTGGTTGCGCAGGGCGCGCATGGGCGGCGATTCGCCGAGAAGTTGGGTTTCGCTGGCGCCGGCCGCTGCCGGGGCAGGCCCGGACAGCCGCAGGGCCGTGCCTACCAGTTCACGCAGGCGCGGCAGGTCCACCGGCTTGGTGAGGTAGTCGAACGCACCGGCCTTGAGTGCCTGGACCGCGGTTTCCAGACTGCCGAAGGCGGTGATCATGGCCACCGGCAATTGCGGAAAGCGTTGCTGGATGAACTGGATCAGGTCCAGTCCCGAGCCGTCGGGCAGACGCATGTCGGTCAGGCAGAGGTCGAAGCTTTCCCGTTCGAGGATGGCCCGGGCATCGGCGATGTTCTTGGCGCTAGCGGTGTCGAGCTTCATCCGCCCCAAGGTGATCTCCAGGAGTTCGCGGATATCGGGTTCATCGTCGACGATCAGGACTTTCTGTCGGGCCATGCTCAGCTCATTGTGCGGGGATGGGCGAAGGTGATGCGAAAACAGCTGCCGTTCGCCAAGGGATGATAGCCAAGTCTGGCCTGGTTGCTCTCGCAAAGCTCACGGGAGATGTACAGGCCCAGCCCGGTCCCCTTGTTCTCGGTGGTGAAGAAGGGCTCGAACAGGTGGTCGAGTTGCTCGGCGGCGACGCCCGGTCCGTCATCGACCACTTCGAGGATGGGCAGGTCGCTTTCCGGATCGCGGTAGGTGCTGAGCCAGACCTGGCCGATGCCGTGCTTTTGGCAGCTGTAGCGCAGGCCGTTCTGCACCAAGTTGGTCAGGATCTGGCCCAGTTGGTGGGGATCCATGTGCGTCTGCAGCGTGCCCGGCTCGGTCTTGACGTGCAGCGTCTGGCCGGCGGGCAGGGTAGGGCGCAACTCCCCGGCGAAGCGGTGCGCCCAGTAGCGCAGGTCGATCAGCTGAGGGGCGGCCTGCTGGCGGCGAGACAGCTGCAGTACGTTTTCCACCACCCGGTTCATCCGCCGCGACTGGTCCTGGATGATCTGCGCCAGGCGCCGGTCCGGCGTGGCCAACTCTTCGGATTCCTGCAGCAATTGCGCAGCGTGACTGATGGCGCCCAGCGGATTGCGGATCTCGTGGGCGATGCCAGCGGTGAGACGGCCCAGGGAAGCGAGCTTGAGTTGCTGGGCCTGCTGGGCGATGCGCGAGACGTCTTCGAGAAAGGTCAGCACCCGCTCGCCTTCGCCCTGTTGCAGGCGGGCGAAGCTGGGTTGCAGCAGCGGGCCGTTGGCATAGGCGCGCCAGGGCGCCGGCCGGATACTGGGATTGCGCTCCCACTCTTCGAGGCGTTGGGCGAGACCCAGGGCCAGGGGGGCGATGGTGTCCTCGTCGTCCACCCCCAGCAGGCGCCGGGCTGCCGGATTCACCAGCAGCACCTGGTATTCGGCGTCGAACACCAGGATGCCGGTCCGCATGCGTTCGAGGATCAGGGCGTTGAGGGCCTCCAGTTCGGCCACGGCCGTGGCGCGGGTTTCGGCCAGGGCCTGGCTGTCCAACAGCCGCCGGACCAGGCCCTGCACCAGCAGCGCCGTGGCGAAGCAGAGGGTGCCCAGGCCCGCTGCCTGCACATAGCCACTGCCACTGTCGCCGCGGCGCAGGTCGAGATAGCCCGTCGCCAGCAGCAGGGCGATGGCCGCCAGGGCGGCGATCAGCAGGCCACGGCGGCCACGGATCAGGACGTTGGACACCCCGACGGTCACCACCAGCAGACTGCCCATGCCGCTGGCGATGCCGCCGGCCAGGAAGAACAGCCCGCCCAGGGCGAGGATGTCGATCAGCGCTAGGGTGAAGGCGCGGCCGCGCAGCAGCCGCTGGCCGACCGCCAGCACGGCGTTGATGGCGAGATAGGCCCAGCTGGCCTGGCGGAACAGCTGGCCGTCGACGGTGCGCAGCCAGTGCTGGTCCAGGTCGCTGGAAATCAGCACCACCAGCGCCAGGCCGATGACGATGCGATAGAGGTGATAGAGCCGCAGGACCGCGTCGGCTCTCAGGGTGCCTGGATCAGTCGCGGTGCTCATGCTGCAACCGGCGATGTTCGGCGCTGCAGTACCAGCGCTGGCCTTCGCCATCGGCCAGGGCTCTCTCCTGGGGCACGTGCACGCCGCAATGGGCGCAGCGCACCATGGGGTTGGGCGGTAGCGGACGGGCCTTGCCGGACGGCGTCTGCGTCTTGCCGCGCCACCAGCGTCTGATCATCCAGAACAGCGCGCCCAGGAGGACGAGCCACAACAGCAGGCGAAGCAGACCCATGGCGATCTCGCAGCGTGAAGGAGGGTGGAGTTTAGCAGGGCCGCTGCAGGCGGTGAGCCCTGCATGGCATCGATTGTCCCGCTTCGCTGCTTGCGGGAAAATGCGCCGATCAATCGGGCAAGGAAGAGTGCATGAGTCAGTTGCTGAACGTCGTGATGGCGCAGGTGAACCTCAAGGTCGGCGACATCCACGGCAATGTGGAACGCATCATCACCGCCGCCCGGCAGGCCCGGGATGAGCTGCAGGGCGATCTCATCGTCTTTCCGGAGCTGTCGCTGTGCGGCTATCCCCCTGAGGACCTGCTGCTGCGTTCGAGCATGCAGCGCCGGATCGAGCAGGGGCTGCAGCGGATCCGCCAGGAGATCGCCGGCATCCATGTGCTGGTGGGCTTTCCCTGGCTGGAGGAGGGGCGACGCTACAACGCCTGCGCGGTCTATCGCGATGGCGCCGAGCTGGCCTTCTATCGCAAGCAGCAATTGCCCAACTACCGGGTGTTCGACGAGAAGCGCTATTTCGAGCCGGGCGACAGCGCGGCCGTGTTCGACTACCAGGGCGTGCCCATCGGCGTCACCATCTGCGAGGACATCTGGTTCGCCGAGCCCATGGCCAGGGCACGAGCGGCCGGGGCGCGACTGATGCTCAACCTCAATGCCTCGCCCTTCCACGGCGGCAAGCAGCCGGAGCGCGAGGCCGTGGTGAGCGAGCGTGCCCGCGAGGGCGGCATGCCGGTGGTCTACGTCAACCAGGTGGGTGGCCAGGACGAGCTGGTATTCGACGGACATTCCTTCGTGGTCGATGCCCAGGGGCAGGTCAGTCAGCGCGCGCCGGCCTTCGTCGAAGGCCTCTATCCGGTGATCATCGATGCGGCCCTGCAACCGCAGCCGGCCGAGCTCGCCCCCGTCGCCTCGCTGGAGGCCAGCGTCTATGACGCCCTGGTGCTCGGGGTGCGCGACTATGTGCGCAAGAACGGCTTCAAGGGCGTGGTGCTGGGCCTGTCCGGGGGCATCGATTCGGCCCTGGTGCTGGCGGTCGCCGTGGATGCGCTGGGCGCGGAGCAGGTGGAGGCGGTGATGATGCCCTACCACTACACCGCCCAGATCAGCCTGGACGACGCCGAAGCCGAGGCGCGGACGCTGGGAGTGCGCTATAGCGTCTTGCCCATCGCACCCATGGTCGAGGCCTTCCAGGCGACCCTGGCCGGCGAATTCGCCGGACTCGGGCGGGATACCACCGAGGAGAATCTGCAGGCGCGCTGCCGCGGGACCCTGCTGATGGCCATCTCCAACAAGAAGGGCTACCTGGTGCTCACCACCGGCAACAAGAGCGAGATGGCCGTCGGTTACGCCACCCTCTATGGCGACATGGCCGGCGGCTTCGACGTGCTCAAGGATGTGCCCAAGACCCTGGTGTTCCGCCTCTGCGAATACCGCAATCGCGCGGGCGAGGTGATTCCCCAGCGCGTGATCGACCGCCCGCCATCGGCCGAACTGTCGCCGGACCAGAAGGACGAGGACTCGCTGCCGCCCTATCCGGTGCTCGACGAGATCCTGCGGCTGTATGTCGAGCAGGATCTCTCGGCCGTGGACATCGTTGCCGCCGGCTTCGACGAGGAAACGGTGCGCAGGGTGCTGCGCCTGGTGGATCTCAACGAATACAAGCGGCGCCAGGCGGCGGTGGGCGCCCGGGTCACCCAGCGCGGTTTCGGGCGTGATAGGCGCTACCCGATCACCTCGGGCTGGCGCATCGGCGACTAGCTCGTCGGGCGCCGGACCCCTGCGATCCGGCGCCAGAGGGTGGCACCAGCCATTGCGGGCAATAAAAAAGGGGAAGCCACTGGCTTCCCCTTTTCACGTCTGCTGCCGGATCAGTCGAACAGACCAAAGGTAAGGCGGCTGAACCAGGAGCGCTTGGCCGGCGCCGGCGTCGCGCCACCAGCCTTCTCGGCCTCGGCCGGGTCGACGATGCGCAACTCGGGCGCCAGGTTGTCGCGCTCTTCCTGGTACTTGCGCTGGATGTCCTGGCTGGCGCGGGTCTCGCCAGGCGGCAGCGGATCGCTCGGGCGATCGATCAGGCCCAGGGTCGCACGGGTCAGCCAGGAGCGCTGCTGATCCTTGTCGTCCGGCTCGCGCAGCTGGAATTCGCCATCCTTGAGGCTGACGTTGTCCGGGTAGTTGAGCTTGAGGGTTTCCAGGCTGGTGGCCGCCAGGTCATTGAGACCCAGGTGCTTGTAGGCTTCGGTCATGATCGCCAAGCCATCGCCCACGGACGGGGTGCCCTGGAAGTTCTCGACCACGTAGCGACCGCGGTTGGCGGCGGCCACATAGGCCTTGCGGGTCAGGTAGTAATGGCCGACGTGCACGTCGTAGGCCGCCAGCAGGTTGCGCAGGTAGACCATGCGCGCCTTGGCGTCCGGGGCGTAGCGGCTGTTGGGGAAGCGGCTGGTGAACTGGGCGAAGTCGTTGAAGGAATCGCGCGCCGCGCCCGGGTCACGCTTGGTCATGTCCAGCGGCAGGAAGCGCGCCAGCAGGCCACGGTCCTGTTCGAAGGAGGACACGCCCTTCATGTAGTAGGCATAGTCGACATTGGGGTGTTGCGGATGCAGACGGATGAAGCGATCCGCCGCCGTGCGCGCCGCCTCGGGCTCGCCATTCTTGTAGTTGGCGTAGATCAGTTCGAGCTGGGCCTGCTCGGCATAGCGACCGAAGGGATACCGCGACTCCAGCGCCTTCAGCTTGCTGATGGCGTCCGTGTAGCTGCTGTTGGAGATATCGCGCTGAGCCTGGGTGTAGAGCTCGCCTTCCGGCAGATTTTCCGGAACCTCGGGCGCTTTCGAGGAGCAGGCGGCGGTGAGGACTAGGCTGGTGACCAGCAGCAGGTGCTTCAATTGCATGGCGGCTTGGATTCCCCGAAACGGTCGGCGGTGCAGGGATGAGCGCGGAGAGCGCTCACCTAGCCTGTGACGGGGCCGGAACCGTCCTGTTATGATGATCGACCCGGAATGCCGGGGCAAAAAAGTCGCCGTATTTAACCACAGGGTCGGGCCGATTCCAAAAGCCCTGCCATTGCCCGCGCAGATCCATGTCCGAATCCATCGTTCTCAATGCCGAAGTCCCCTACGAACTCGGTGGCCAGCGCCTCGATCAGGTCGCTGCCCAGCTGTTCGCCGAACACTCCCGCTCGCGTCTCGCCGCCTGGATCAAGGACGGCAGCCTGACCGTCGACGGCGCCGTGCTGCGTCCGCGTGACACCGTCCATGGCGGCGCCCAGCTGGCGCTGCGCGCCGAGCGCGAGGCCCAGGGCGAGTGGGTGGCCCAGGACATCGAACTGGACATCGTCTACGAAGACGATCACCTGCTGGTGCTCGACAAGCCCGCCGGGCTGGTGGTGCATCCGGCCGCCGGTCATGCCGATGGCACCCTGCTCAATGCCCTGCTGCACCACGTACCCTCGCTGGACAGCGTGCCGCGTGCCGGTATCGTCCATCGCCTGGACAAGGACACCACCGGACTCATGGTGGTGGCCAAGACCCTGGAGGCCCATACCCACCTGGTCGCCCAGTTGCAGGCGCGCTCGGTGAGTCGCATCTATGAAGCCATCGTCGCCGGGGTGATCGTCGCCGGCGGCACCGTCAATGCGCCTATCGGCCGTCATTCCCAGCGCCGCCAGCAGATGGCGGTGATCGCCGGGGGCAAGCCCGCGGTCAGTCACTACCGGGTGCTGGAGCGCTTTCGTGCCTATACCCATACCCGGGTCAAGCTGGAGACCGGGCGCACCCACCAGATCCGCGTGCACATGACCCATGTCGGCTTTCCGCTGGTGGGCGATCCGGTCTATGGCGGTCGCTTCAAGATTCCGCCGGCGACCAATCCGACCCTGGTCAAGACCCTGCGCGAATTCCCGCGCCAGGCACTGCATGCGCGCTTCCTCGAACTGGATCATCCGGTGACCGGCGAACGCCTGCGCTGGGAGTCGCCACTGCCGGAAGACCTGGTCTGGCTGCTGGATCTGCTGCGCCAGGATCGGGAATCCTTCGAATGATCGGTGCCGACTGGCTGCGGCCGGACTGGCCGGCGCCGGTCGGCGTCCAGGCCTGTGTGACCACCCGCGCGGGTGGCGTCAGCCAGGCGCCTTTCGCCAGTCTCAACCTGGGTGCCCACGTCGGTGACGATCTGGCTGCGGTCGCCGAGAATCGTCGACGCCTGGGCCAGGCCCTGGGGTGCCGGCCGGCCTGGCTTGAACAGGTCCATGGCACTGCCGTCGTCGAAGCCGATCCGACCCGGGTGCTCCAGGCCGATGCCGCCTGGACGGCCACGCCCGGTATCGCGGTGACCATGATGACCGCCGATTGCCTGCCGGCCCTGTTCTGCCGGCGGGACGGCTCCCGCGTCGCGGCGGCGCACGCCGGATGGCGCGGTCTGGCGGGTGGCGTGCTGGAGGCGGCTGCGGCCAGTCTGGACGTGCCCCCCGCCGAAGTACTGGTCTGGCTGGGTCCCGCCATAGGGCCGGCCAGTTTCGAAGTGGGCGTCGAGGTGCGCGAGGCCTTTGTCGCCCAGCACGCCGAGGCCGAGCGGTGCTTCGTGGCCAGGGGCGGGGACAAGTACCTGGGCGATCTCTATGCCCTGGCCCGTCTGCGTCTTGCGGCTCGGGGCATCACGGCGGTCCATGGCGGTGGCTTCGATACCTTCGCCGACGAAGAGCGCTTCTTTTCCTACCGGCGCGGTGCCCGTACCGGTCGCTTTGCCAGCCTGATCTGGATCAACGCCTAAGTATTTTTTCGGATGTCAAGCCTCTGTGGCTTGAATCGTTAGGCATCGCCCCTATCTAAAGGTCATTCCCGCGGGTAATCGAGAGCGCCCTCTGCTGCGCCATCCCGCGTCTCAGATAGGACCTTGCCATGCGTATAGACCGTTTCACCAGCAAATTGCAGCTCGCCCTGGCGGATGCCCAGTCCCTGGCCGTCGGCCATGACCACCCGGCCATCGAGCCGCTGCACCTGTTTTCCGCGCTGCTCGACCAGCAGGGCGGTTCCATTTCTCCGCTGCTGCGCCAGGTCGGCTTCGACCTCGCCAGCCTGCGCAAGACCCTGGCCGAAGAGCTGGACAAGCTGCCCAAGATCCAGAATCCCACCGGCGACGTGAATCTGTCCCAGGATCTGGCGCGCCTGCTCAACCAGGCCGACCGCCTGGCCCAGCAGAAGGGCGACCAGTTCATCTCCAGCGAACTGGTGCTGCTCGCCGCCATGGACGAGAACACCCGCCTCGGCAAGTTGCTGCTGGGGCAGGGCGTCTCGCGCAAGGCGCTGGAGAACGCCATCAACAACCTGCGCGGGGGCGAGGCGGTCAATGACCCCAATGCCGAAGACAGCCGCAAGGCGCTGGACAAGTTCACCGTCGATCTCACCAAGCGCGCCGAAGACGGCAAGCTCGACCCGGTGATCGGGCGGGACGACGAGATCCGCCGCACCATCCAGGTCCTGCAGCGCCGCACCAAGAACAACCCGGTGCTGATCGGTGAGCCCGGCGTCGGCAAGACCGCCATCGCCGAGGGCCTGGCCCAGCGCATCATCAATGGCGAAGTGCCCGACGGCCTCAAGGACAAGCGCCTGCTGGCCCTGGACATGGGCGCGCTGATCGCCGGCGCCAAATTCCGCGGCGAATTCGAAGAGCGCCTCAAGGGTGTGCTCAACGAGCTGGCCAAGCAGGAAGGGCGCATCATTCTCTTCATCGACGAACTGCACACCATGGTCGGCGCCGGCAAGGCCGAGGGCGCCATGGATGCCGGCAACATGCTCAAGCCGGCCCTGGCCCGTGGCGAGCTGCACTGCGTGGGTGCCACCACCCTCGACGAGTACCGCCAGTACATCGAGAAGGACGCGGCCCTGGAGCGGCGCTTCCAGAAGGTGCTGGTGGACGAGCCGAGCGAGGAAGACACCATCGCCATCCTGCGTGGCCTCAAGGAGCGCTACGAGGTGCACCACAAGGTGGCCATCACCGATGGCGCCATCATCGCTGCGGCCAAGCTGTCCCATCGCTACATCACCGATCGTCAGCTGCCGGACAAGGCCATCGACCTGATCGACGAGGCCGCCAGCCGCATCCGCATGGAGATCGACTCCAAGCCGGAGGCCCTGGATCGCCTGGATCGCCGGCTGATCCAGCTCAAGGTGGAACGTCAGGCGCTGAAGAAGGAAGAGGACGAGGCCGCGCGCAAGCGACTGGAAAAACTCGACGAGGACATCGCACGGCTCGAGCAGGAATACGCCGATCTGGAAGAGGTCTGGAAGGCGGAAAAAGCCGAGGTCCAGGATTCCGCTCAGTTGCAGCAGCGCATCGAACAGGCGCGCACTGAGCTTGAGGCCGCTCGCCGCAAGGGCGACCTCAATCGCATGGCCGAGCTGCAGTACGGCACCATTCCCGATCTGGAGCGCAGCCTGCAGATGGTCGACCAGCACGAGAAGCCGGCCAACCAGCTCTTGCGCAACAAGGTCACCGAAGACGAGATCGCCGAGGTGGTCTCCAAGTGGACCGGCATTCCGGTCAGCAAGATGCTCGAAGGCGAGCGTGACAAGCTCTTGCGCATGGAAGAGGCCTTGCACAACCGGGTGATCGGCCAGGACGAGGCGGTCACCGCCGTGGCCAATGCCGTGCGCCGGTCGCGGGCGGGGCTGTCCGATCCAAATCGTCCCAGCGGTTCCTTCCTGTTCCTCGGCCCGACCGGGGTGGGCAAGACCGAATTGTGCAAGTCGCTGGCGGAGTTTCTCTTCGACACCGAAGACGCCATGGTGCGCATCGACATGTCCGAATTCATGGAGAAGCACTCCGTGGCTCGCCTGATCGGGGCACCGCCCGGCTATGTCGGCTATGAAGAGGGCGGCTACCTGACCGAGGCCGTGCGGCGCAAGCCTTACTCGGTGGTCCTGCTGGACGAGGTGGAAAAGGCTCATCCGGATGTCTTCAACATCCTCCTGCAGGTGCTCGACGACGGGCGTCTGACCGACAGCCAGGGTCGAACCGTGGATTTCCGCAATGCGGTGATCGTCATGACCTCGAACCTGGGCTCGGCGCAGATCCAGGAGCTGGTCGGCGATCCCGATGCCCAGCGCGCCGCGGTGATGGATGCGGTGGCCAGTCACTTCCGCCCCGAGTTCATCAACCGGATCGACGAGGTGGTGGTGTTCGAGCCCCTGGGGCGCGAGCAGATCGCCGGCATCGCCGAGATCCAGCTGCAGCACCTGCGGCAGCGCCTGGCCGAGCGTGACCTGCAGCTGGAGCTATCGCCCGAGGCCTTGGACAAGCTGGTGGCGGTGGGTTACGACCCGGTCTACGGCGCCCGTCCGCTCAAGCGGGCAATCCAGCGCTGGATCGAGAATCCGCTGGCCCAGCGCATCCTCTCGGGTGCCTTCGCGCCGAACAGCCGCATCGAGGGCAGGGTAGAGGGCGACGAGATCGTCTTCGCCTAGGAAATGAGCGGGCGATCCCAGGGTCGCCCGGCCTTTCGTATAAATTTGTGAAAAAACAGCAGGCTAGGTGTTGACGTCTGTTTCCACTTCCGTAAAATGGCGCACCTCACTTACGGCAAAGCCCGAAAGGCACTGACGTAAGAGGGGTTGGAAGATCGAAATTCCGCGATAGCTCAGTCGGTAGAGCAAATGACTGTTAATCATTGGGTCCCTGGTTCGAGTCCAGGTCGCGGAGCCACTTCCATTCTCGGGGTATAGCGCAGCCCGGTAGCGCGCCTGCTTTGGGAGCAGGATGTCGGGAGTTCGAATCCCCCTACCCCGACCATATTTGGGTCGTTAGCTCAGTCGGTAGAGCAGTTGGCTTTTAACCAATTGGTCGTAGGTTCGAATCCTACACGACCCACCATTTTTACCAGAAACCCTCCGCAAGGAGGGTTTTTGCGTTTCCAGGGCGCCGTTTTCTCTGTCCGAGATCTGGTCCCTCTGCCTGTGAGGCGCCGACCCTTACAAGGCTCAGGGCTAAGTTGCTCTCTCAAATTCCCCTGCTTCGAGCAGACTCTGGAACAGGCCGTGTTCTGGTCTGACGCCCTTGATTCCCTCCGCCGTGCTCTATTTCGCCCATCTCCGGCAAACGCCTTGATCCAGGTGGTTACCCGCGCCTATCGAAGCGATAGCCGGTCATAGCGGTCGCCTGAGCCCTTACTACTATCAGGTGAAGTCACGGGTTTTCAGGCGGTGGGGATGCAGTCGAAGCGCCTCTTGGGTTTTACGCTCATCGAGGTTCTGGTCGTCATAGCGCTGCTGGGTATCGTCACGGCGCTGGCGGCGCCGGGCTTCGCGAGTCTGGTACAAAGCAACCGTGTCCAGGCGGCAGCGGGGGAGTTGCAGCGTGCCCTCTATTACGCGCGTAGCGAAGCCATGAGTCGCGGTGTAAATGTCGTGGTCACCACCGATCCGGAGGATGCCAACGGCTGGATGGGCGCGCTGAGGATCACCACGGCCAAGACGGTGGTGCTGCCCACTGCCGAAGTCTTGCGGCAGTACAGCGGGGGACTGGGTAACGGCGTCAACGGAACCGGATCCATGGGAGGTACCCCCCTGACCAGTCTGACCTTCCAACCCAATGGCAGCCTGAAACTCAGCGGTGAAGCCACCATTCGCGTTTGCGCTACCAATGCGCTCACCCAGGGCAAGCAATTCACCCTCAGTCAGGGCGGGGTGTTGACTGTGACTGACTATACGCCTAGCCGTGCCAGCGCCGTGGGGTGCAGCTAGATGAAGCGCTGGCAAGGGGGGGTCAGCATGATCGAGGTGCTGGTCAGTCTGGTGATCATCTGCATCGGCGTGCTGGGCATGGTGGCCCTGCAGACCCGCAGCGTGGCGCTGTCCCAGGATTCGGTGCAGCGCAGTAATGCCATGGTATTGGCCAACGACCTGCTCGAGTTGATGCGCAGCAATCGCGATCAGGTGGTGGCGAGCGACAAGGTTAAGATCGACGGGGCCTACATCAAGCAGCCTGGTACCAACTTTCGCACCAAGGCGCTCGATGCTGGCAAGACCTGCCTGACCCGGGATCGCTCTGCAGGCGGGGAAACGGTCGCCGGGCAGGATCTGGGGTGCTGGCTGAATCAGGTAAAGGCGCTACTGCCCGTGACGGACGCCCTGATTGCCAGCAGTTTCGCGGTGTGTCCGGCGTCCGGCGTACCGAAACTGCCGTCCAGCGATCCTGCAGGCAACACGACGCCGCTGGGTGCCTGCGAGACCAATGCGGTGGCACCGGTGATGGTGGTGGTTGCCTGGCAGGACGTCAGCAACGATTCGCTGAATTGTCCCAAGGGCGTCTGCTACTACGCCTTGCGCTCGGAGCTGTAGGCCATGCTCATCATGTCGCGTAGCCAGAAGGGTTTTTCACTCATCGAGATGATGATCGCCCTGACCGTGGGTACCTTTCTGGTGTTGGGCGTCTCGCAGATCTATATCAACAACAAGCGCAGTTTTCTCTTCCAGCAAGGCCAGACCGGCAATCGCAACAACGCCCAGTTGATCTTCCAGCTACTCGATCGGCAACTCGCGCGCACCGGATTTCGTGCTGATATCCGCTATCAGAGTAGCCTGCAGGCAGCCTTTCCCAGGATTGACTCCAAGGAAGATCCAGTCGATGGCATCAAATGCCCTGTCTTTGATCCTGGCGTCACCATTGGCGCGACTACGGACAGCGTCGAGGCGCCTACCGGGGTTTGCATTCGCTATCAGGGGGCGCTGGACGGCAAGGACTTGGATTGCCTGGGTAATGTCATTCCCCGGGTGAATCTCAACACCGGCGGTAATGTCCTGATAATGCTGCGATATACGGCAAGCGATATTCCAGGCGATGGCACTCTGAGATGCACGGTCTGGAGCGAGCGAGATGGCACTCTAACCCCAAAAGGTAGCGAGGTCCTGGTGCAGGGGTTGCGGGACTTTCGCTGGTCCATTCCACCCAAGGCAGATTCGCCCGCGGTGCGTTACGTGGCGCTACTCAACACCCGTGAGGCACTGCCTAGTGAAGTGGCTAGCAACGTGGCTGCCAACTGGAAAACCCTGACAGGGCTGCAGATCGCTGAGACTAATCGACCCATGCAGATACTGCAGAGTACCGTCACCCTGAGGAATCTTGCGCTATGAGTCGGGTCAGCGTCAGTCAGCGCGGTGCGACCTTGCTGATTGCTCTTGTGATGTTATTGCTGCTGTCGCTGCTGGCCGCTTCGACCATGCGTCAGACCTTGCTGCAGGCCCGCAGCGGCGGCGCTGCCCTGGAAAATACCCAGGCCTTCAATGCCGCGGAGGCGGCGTTGCGCGAAGGTGAGCGGCGATTGGTGGCGCTCAGTCAGCAGCCATCCTTCACGGCGTTCAGTACGGGTTTCGCTAGCTGCCTGGATAGCGTGCCTAACTTGAGCAAGGCGTTCGCCAAACCCCCTAGCGGTGACCTGTGCATCCTGACCAAGGCCAGCGACCTCAATACCAGCGCCCTGACCCAGGCCTGGGCTGTCGCGGCGCTGCAGCCGAATCAGGACGATCTCCTGGCGCCCACGGCGCGTACGGTCGCCTATCGTGGCTCCGATGGCAGCGCTTCCTTCGCGCAGATACCCCGTTGGGTAGTGACCGCCATCGGCAGTAGCTCGGTCGATGTCTCGGCGCCAGCCACCAATCTATTCCGGGTGACGGCCGTCGCGCAGGACCGTGGTAGGCGCTTCCCGGTGATCTTGCAGAGCGTCGTCTTGCTGGAGGTGCCATGAGTCGAGTCGTACTGGGAGTCGTCACTCTGATAGCTCTGGTAGGTGTAGACCGCGTCCAGGCCGCGGCTCTGAATCTCAGTCAGCAGCCCCTGTTCCTGACCAACAGCGTGGGCCCCAATCTGTTCGTAACCCTGGATAACTCCACAAGCATGCAGATGGCGGTAGTGCCGGATGCGTCCAATACCGATGCCATCCGCCCGACGCGGCGTGCCAAGTCCGCAGCCTTTAACAGCCTCTACTACAACCCAGCAATCACTTATCCCGCGCCCTATGCCGTGAGCTACAGCGATACGGGTGGCTTGACCCGTACGCGCCTTACTACCAGCTTCACCAGTGCCTACGTCAATGGCTATCGACCCGGCTTGGGCAGCGTCAATCTGTCCACCGATTACCGGGTAAGCTGGAGTTACAACCCTAATTTGGTCACCACCGATCCCAATGTGGCCCGGGGCAATGCATATGGCAATCCAGGGTTGCAGAACAATAGTCCGAGCATGTTGGCCGAGAATCCTTCCCAGGATTTTTTCAGTAGCGGCACCTACCGTGGCACCAGTTCGACCTATGGCACCCTCACGCTGCTCAACATTCTGCTGGGTGCTGGCTTCACCGAGAACGTGAATGGCGCTCAGGTCAGTATCAGCGACGCCTCTTTGCTGCAGCGCTTACTGACCGGGGCGGCGCTTAATGGTGGTTGTAGCGCGAGCATCGCTAATACGCCGACCGTTACCTACAGCAACGTTACCTGTACCCGCAACGTGAACTATGGGCTGCTCGGGGTGATTTCTTCGGTCAACTATACGATCACAGCCAACACCAACGTCTCTGCTGCCATTACCGGCGTACAGGCCTATTACTATCTCTACGATACGGCGCTCAGTACCTGCCTTCCCGCCACTCTGCAGTCCGATGGCTGCTACAGGCGGGTGCTGGTTAGCCCCACCTCCGGCCCCAATGGCACGGACGAGCGACAGAATTTCGCCAACTGGTATTCCTTCTATCGTAGCCGCGCTTTGGCGGCTCAGACCGCGACCAATCTGGCTTTGGCAGATGCCTCGGAAAATATCCGGCTAGGTTGGCAGGCACTTGGCACCAGCGACAGCTGCATTCTGGTGACAGCCAATGCCAACTGCCGCGGCATAGGCAACTCGAGTCCGGCCGCCTACGACAATCGCCTGCGGCCCTTTACAGGCGCGCACCGGGCGGCTTTCTTCACCTGGCTGGGCGATGTCTACTACAACCAGAGCACGCCCCTGCTCCAGGCGGTCGCCCGGGTTGGCGAACTGCTCAAGACCACGGGCAGTGAAAGCCCCTATGCTTTTCAGCCAGGTAGTAGCGAAGCGCCGGTCTATGGGTGTCGTGCCAGCTACAGTCTGGTGGTGACCGATGGTATCTGGAACTCTGCGCTGAATTCCGGCAATGTCGACGGTACCGCCGCAACCTTCCCGGACGGCCAGCAGTACTCCCTCCAGGCGCCGTTCCAGGACGGTACCTCCAGCACTCTTGCAGACCTGGCCTTTCTCTACTGGCGTACCGATGCCCAGCCCAACCTGGACAACAAGGTGCCTCCCTACAATACGGTCAGCACCGGCGAGATCCAGGGCGCCCGAACGCTGCCCCCTTACTGGAATCCGCGTAACGATCCGGCGACCTGGCAGCATCTCACCGGCTTTTACGTCGGCATTGGGCTGAGCAGCTCCCTGGTCAATCCGGCCTGGGGTGGTGATACCTTTTCCGGTGGCTATGCGGGATTGGCGGCAGGTACCACGGCCTGGCCAGTGGCCGGGGCGGACAACTCGGTCAATCAGAACAACGTCTATGATCTCTGGCACGCCGCGATCAACTCGCGGGGTGAGTTCTTTAGCGCCGAGAACGCCAGCGACCTGATCACCTCCCTTGGCAAGGTGGTCACGCGCATTACCCAATCCACCAGTGTCGGTGCCAGCCAGACCGTTTCCCCTACCCAGGTAGGAGACACCACTGCGCTCTTTGCCTATGTCCCATCCTTCTCCAGTGCCGACTGGAGCGGGGACGTCATCAAGTACCAGCGTACCGCCACGACCCGTACGCGGATCTGGAGTGCAGCGCAGCAGCTCGATACCCGCTTCGCGACCGGCAATAGCGCTATCACCAACCGTAAGGTGTACATGGCCAAGGGAGGTGCCCTGACCGATTTCGCCTGGGCGAATCTGAACGCCGATCAACAGGCCAGTCTCAATAAGACATCGGGCGGTGCCATCGACACCTATGGCAGTCGTCGAGTGGATTATCTGCGGGGGGATCGCAGTCTGGAGGCGCCCGGGGCCGCGCCGTCACTGCGGCCGCGCAGCCATATCCTCGGTGATATCGTGAACTCCTCGCCGGTGGTGGTGGACGTTCCCAACAGCCCCATCGCCCTGATGAACGCGATGGTAGGCAACGATACCTACGCGACCTTTCGCACTAAAAATGCGTCCCGGGCACGACGCATCTATGTAGGGGCCAACGACGGCATGCTGCATGCCTTCGATGATCAGGGGCAGGAGGTCTATGCCTTCGTCCCTAGCGCCGTTATAGGCAATCTTACCCGACTGACTGAGCGTAGCTATAACGGTGGTGGTCATCAGTCTTTTGTCGATAATACACCAGTTGTGGGAGACGCCTATATCGACGGCTGGCGTACCGTTTTAGTTGGAACGCTTCGTGGAGGTGGGCAAAGTATTTTTGCTTTAGATATAACGGATCCAAACGTCCCGGTACTACTGTGGGAGAAGACGGCCGCCGATGCCGGTTATGCTGATCTGGGTTTTACTTATGGTCGCCCTGTAATAACTCGCCTGCAATCAGGGCGCTGGGCGGTGATTATTGGTAATGGCTATAATAGTACTAATACAAAAGGCATTAACGATATTGCCGCTTTGCTTCTGATTGATCTGCAAAAAGGTACTGTCAAGCAACTCACTCCTCCGGTTTCGGGGGGGCAACCAAACGGTCTGGGATCGCCATTCGTAGCAGATATCGATGGCGACTTGATAGCCGACTACGCCTACGCTGGTGACTTGCAGGGTAATTTATGGCGCTTTGATCTTTTTGGCTCCTATTCAGCTGAAACAGGCTCGGTTGACAATTCGGCAGTTTCTTTCGGTCGTCGGCCGCTATATACCGCCCAAGCCAGTAGCGTCGCGCGAGGTACCACCAACCTAGTCCAGCCGATCACGGCAAGTCCTTTAGTGATTACCCACCCAAGTGGAACGGGCCATTTGGTCCTTTTCGGCACCGGCAAATACCTCGAAGTCAATGATGCTGTTGCTAATACCAGTAAGGCCATGACTCTCTATGGCATCTGGGATCGACAAACCAATGGTTCGGCAGCTGGTAGTACTCCGCCGCTGACCACTGCCGATCTACAGCAACAAACTTTGGGCAGCGATCAGCGCATCAGCTACACCAGCTCTGTCGGATCCAGCGTCACCAGTACGGCCAATACTGTCTCCACTACTTCGGTAAGCTGGTATGACCCGGCCACCGCCCCCACCGGCAAACGGGGCTGGTTCCTTAATCTATCCCTCAACGGTGAGCTGGTGATCAACAAGCCGCAGTTACTCAGTGGCACCCTGTTGATGAGCTCTCTGATACCTAGCACCGATGCCTGCACCAGCGGGGTCACTACCTATCTCTACGCTTTGGATCCCTACACTGGCGGCAATAACAGAGGCTTGTTTAATCTAGGCTCAGATTCGGTTTATGGACGTATCCAGTTAGATGGTCTGATGGGTGGGATCGTGCCGTTTCTCTATGGGAGTAACGGCGGCAGCATAGGTGGGACCTATGCAGACCTTTCCACATATGGATCCTCCTGCGTTGGTGCGAACTGTCCGGATCCTTCTCCTCCTTTACCGCCCAATCCCAGCCGCCGCCAGACCTGGCGCGTCATCACCAACCAGGACTAACGGCAGCAGCTTTCACGCAGGCATGAAAAAGCCCGACACTGGGCCGGGCTCTTTCATGGAACGGTGCGTCTCAGCGTGCGTAGGTCAGCAGCACGTCGCCCGGGATCTGGAAGTCCACCGACATCATGACGCTCAGGGCGGTGATGGCGATGATGGAGAACCCGAACAGCTTGCGTGCCCACTGGACATCGTTCTCGGCCTGATAACCCATGAAGGCCAGACGCAGCCACCAGGCGCCGATCACGGCGGCCACTGCCAGATAGACGTAGCCGGCGTAGCCGAGCACGGTCAGCAGCAGGGTGGCGGCCATGAAGGCCACGGTGTACCAGACGATGTGACGCTTGGTCACCGAGATCCCCTTGGCCACCGGCAGGACCGGAATCGAGGCCGCGGTGTAGTCCTTGAGACGGAAGATGGCAATGGCGTAGGAGTGCGGCATCTGCCAGAGGCAGAAGATCAGCAGCAGCACCGCAGCGCCACTGTCGAACTGGCCACTGGAGGCGCAGTAGCCGATCACCGGCGGTGCGGCACCGGACAGGCTGCCGACCAGGGTGCCGTATACCGAGGTGCGCTTCAGCCAGAGGCTGTAGAGCCCTACGTACACCACGAAACCCATCACCGCGAAGGCGGTGGCGACCGCATTGGTCGCCACGTACAGCAGTCCCACCCCGGCCAGGCCGAGGAGGGTGGCATAGGCCAGCGCCACCTTCGAGGAGATCGTGCCCTGGACCAGCGCACGATTGCGGGTTCTTTCCATCTTCTGATCGATGTCCATATCGATCACGTTGTTGAACACACAGCCGGAAGCAATGACCAACGACACCCCGATAGCCGTCGCCAGCAGCAACAGCGGGTCGATGCTCCCTTTGGAAGCCAGGAAGAACCCGCCGGCAACCGAGATCAGGTTGCCGAAGATGATGCCCGGCTTCGTCACGAGAAGGTACTTCTTGATCATCACGTCGGCCCGGTTCAGTGGATCATCATGTTCTGGTGCATGTGGTACATGATCCACAGGGATCCCACGACCAAGATACCGACGATGACCACGGTGAAACCAAAGGAGATCACGTTCCAACGCTGCTCTTCGGAGGTGTTCAGGTGCAGGAAGAAGTACAGGTGCACCAGCAGCTGTACCACCGCCATGATCACCACGATCGCCAGGGTCGCGCCCTTGGAGAAGGTGGGGAACATCACCAGGCCGAAGGGAATGACCGTCAGGATGACCGACAGGATGAAGCCGACCATGTAGCTCTTGAAAGTGCCATGGCTCTCGGCGGTATGCCCGTGGGCGTTATGGTCGTGCGCCATTACAGCACCCCCATCAGATAGACGATGGTGAAGACGAAGATCCAGATGATGTCCAGGAAGTGCCAGAACAGGCTCAGGCACGACAGGCGGGTCACGTTGGTGGTGGTCAGACCCTTGGAGGAGATCTGCAGCATCAACACGATCATCCAGATCAGACCCGAGCTCACGTGCAGACCGTGGGTACCGACCAGGGCGAAGAACGCGGATAGGAAGGCACTGCGATCCGGACCATAGCCCTCATGGATCAGATGGTTGAACTCATAGAGTTCCATGCCGATGAAGCCGGCACCGAACAGCCAGGTAACCGCCAGCCAACCCAGGACGCCACCCTTGCTGCCATGATGCTGGGCAATCATGGCGAAGCCGTAGGTGATACTGGAGAACAGCAGCAGGAAGGTTTCGACCAGGACGAACGACAGTTCGAAGATGTCCTTCTGGGAGGGGCCATCGGCATGGGCCCCGCTCAGGACTGCATAGGTCGCGAACAGCGTCCCGAACAGAATGCAGTCGGTCATCAGGTAGGACCAGAAGCCGAACGTCTTCATCGATCCGGCGTCGTGGTGCCCATGCTCCTCGGCATGGGCGACTTCGTTATGCATAACTTGATTCGCCATTGGGTTAGGCCTGCTTCAATTTCGCCAGGGACTGAATGCGCGCGGTTTCAATGCGTGCCACTTCTTCCGCTGGTACGTAATAGTCGACGTCGTCGTCGTAGCTGCGGACGACCGCAGTGACGATGCAGCCCACGAAGCTGGCGATGGCCAGCCACCAGATGTGCCAGATCAGGGCGAAGCCAAGGATCAGGGCGAAGAGGCTGATCACGATACCGGCGCCCGTGTTGCGCGGCATGTGGATCTGCTTGTAGTCCGCATCCTTCTTCTCGGTGATGCCTTTCTCTTTCATGCCCCAGTAGGCGTCGATGTCGTGCACTTCCGGCACTTCAGCGAAGTTGTAGAAGGGCGGCGGCGAAGAGGTCGACCATTCCAGGGTACGGCCATCCCACGGATCGCCCGTCACGTCCACGTTCTCCGGCAGATTGCGGTCGCGGATACTGACGTAGAACATCCACAGCTGGCTCAGGATACCCAGGGCGATGATGCCGGCGCCGATGGCGGCGGTCACCAGGAAGGGGTGCCAGTCGGGGTTGTCGTAGTGGTTCAGACGACGGGTCATGCCCATGAAGCCCAGCATGTACAGCGGCATGAAGGCGACATAGAAGCCGATCAGCCAGCACCAGAAGGCCTGCTTGTTCAGCTTCTCGTTCAGCTTGAAGCCGAAGACCTTCGGGAACCAGTAGATCATGCCGGCGAAGTAGCCGAACACGGCGCCGCCGATGATCACGTTGTGGAAGTGGGCGATCAGGAACAGGCTGTTGTGCAGCACGAAGTCGGCACCCGGTACCGCCAGCAGAACGCCGGTCATGCCGCCGATGCTGAAGGTCACGATGAAGCCCAGGGTCCAGAGCATCGGCGAGGTGAACTGGATGCGGCCCTGATACATGGTGAACAGCCAGGTGAAGATCTTCACCCCTGTCGGGATCGCAATGATCATGGTCGCGATGCCGAAGAAGGCGTTGACGTTAGCGCCCGAGCCCATGGTGAAGAAGTGGTGCAGCCAGACGATGAAGGACAGCACGGTAATGGCTACCGTTGCCCAGACCATCGAGACGTAGCCGAACAGACGCTTCTTGCTGAAGGTGGAGGTCACTTCCGAGAACACGCCGAAGGCCGGCAGGATCAGGATGTATACCTCGGGGTGGCCCCAGGCCCAGATCAGGTTGGTGTACATCATCTGGTTGCCGCCGGCTTCCGCGGTGAAGAAGTGGAAGCCCAGGTAACGGTCCAGGGTCAGCAGCGCCAGGGTCACGGTCAGGATCGGGAAGGCTGCCATGATCAGAATGGCAGTACACCAGGAGGTCCAGGTGAAGATCGGCATGCGCATCAGGGTCATGCCCTTGGTACGCATCTTCAGCACGGTCACGAAGAAGTTGACGCCGGTCAGGGTTGTACCGATACCGGAGAGCTGAAGCGCCCAGATGTAGTAGTCCATCCCTACGCCTGGACTGTACTGGATGCCTGACAGCGGCGGATAGGCCACCCAGCCGGTCGCGGCGAATTCGCCCACGAACAGCGACATCATGATCAGCACGGCACCGGCCACGAACAGCCAGAAGCTCAGCGAGTTCAGGAAGGGGAAGGCCACGTCGCGGGCACCGATCTGCAGCGGGGTCACCACGTTCATCAGGCCGGCCACGAACGGCATCGCCACGAAGAAGATCATGATCACGCCGTGGGCGGTGAAGATCTGGTCGTAGTGATGGGGTGGCAGGTAGCCCTCGGCGCCGCCGGAGGCGATGGCCTGCTGGCTACGCATCAGGATGGCGTCGGAGAAGCCACGGAGCAGCATGATCAGGGCGACGATGAAGTACATCACGCCGATCTTCTTGTGGTCGACGGTGGTCAGCCACTCTTTCCAGAGGTAGCCCCACTTGCCGAAGTAGCTGATCGCTCCCACCAGTCCCAGGCCGCCCAAGGCAACCACGATGAACGTTACGAGAATGATCGGCTCGTGATACGGAATATCCGCGAGAGTTAATTTACCGAACATGACTTATTCCTCGGTACCGTGTTGACCGCCGTGCTGGCTCATGTCCATCACGTGATCGGTCTGCTTGCTGAAGTCGGACTTCATGAACTTCTTGATGACCGTTCTGAACAGATCCGGCTCGACCGTCGAGTAGTAGGCGACCGGCTGCTTCTCGCTGGGCTTGGCCAGCTCGGTGTAGCTCGCCTGGTCCAGGGTCTTGCCACCCGACTGCTTGACCTTGTTTACCCAGGCGTCGAAATCACCGGCGGTGGGTACCGCGTGCACGGCAAAGATCATGTCGGAGAAGCCGGCGCCGCTGTAGTTGGCCGAGCGACCTTCGAATTCGCCGGGATGATCGGCGATCAGGTGCAGCTGACTCTGCATGCCGGACATGGCGTAGATCATGCCGCCCAGGGCTGGGATCGACAGGGTGTTCATGACCGACTCGGAGGTGATCTTGAACTGCACCGGACGATTCACCGGGATGGCGATCTCGTTCACCGAGGCAATGCCTTGCTCGGGATAGATGAACAGCCATTTCCAGTCCATCGAGACCGCTTCGATCACCAGCGGCTGCTCGGAATGGTCGAGCGGCTTGAAGGGATCCAGCTCGTGGGAAGTCTTCCAGTTCAGGATGCTCAGGAACACCACGATGGCCAGGGGGACCAGCCAGACCACGGCTTCGATCTTGTAGGAGTGAGCCCAGTTCGGAGTGTACTTGGCTTCCTTGTTGGTAGCGCGGTACTTCCAGGCGAACAGGAAGGTCATCACGATGACCGGGATCACCACGATCAGCATGAGGCCGAACGCTGTGTAGATGAGGTTGCGTTCTTGCACGCCGATGGAGCCTTTCGGGTCCAGCAGCACGGCGTCGCACCCGCTGAGCAGCAGCGCGGCGGCACCGGCCAGAAGCCAACCGGTTGGTTTTAGATACTTCGTTAGTTTCATCTCACGACCTCAGTAGAGCGGCTCATCGTGGTTATTCTCTCAACGTGCCTGTCGCCAGCCTCATGCTCCGCAACGGACAGGCATCCGTGCGGCAGGCTGATGGATTGCAGAAATTGCGGGATTTCGCAGCGCGGTATGGTGCCACAGAGGGGCTGGATATTCGACCCTTTGGTCAGCCGCTGTTCAGGTGTTGCCGCCCGTCAAGCAAGCCGAAATCAGGCGGTGTAAGGCACTGTCATGCGCTGGGTAAGAGTAGCCGAGGGACAGGGAGTCGCCAGTTTGCTCCGGCGTTTGCGGTCGGCTCGCACGCAGGGCGCAGATCGGAAAGGGGCGCAGAAAGGCGCGATCCAAGGCGGCTAAGGCCTTGAAGGCTTTGAAAAGAGCGAGGAGGGAAGAAGCAGAAGGATGGTGCCGGAGATAGGAGTCGAACCTACGACCTTCGCATTACGAATGCGCCGCTCTACCAACTGAGCTACACCGGCACGAAGCTTTCAATGATAAGTCTTCGGTCATCTGCTGTGCAAGCCTGGTCGTCGTGCCTGTGCCAAGCCCTGTGGCGATGTGTCGCACTGCTGCCCGCCGCTGATTTCGCGATTCGTCAAGGCTTCTCGGCCTGACGTGATTGTTGCGCGCGAAGGTCAGTGGTCAGGGCGGCATTCATTCGGGAAACCTTTACGGGAGTCGTCATACCTAAACCTTCGCGGATCCAGCCTTGCCGCAGCTTCGACCCCAAGATCCTGCCACTAGATAGCTGCCCATGCGGAGAGCCTCGATGACCGATTACTCCCTTACCCGTCGTAACGTGCTCGTCGGCTCCGCCGTGGGGCTCGCCGCCGCCGCTTCGGGCGCTGCCGTCGCCCAGGAGGGCAGCAGCGCGACTCGTCCCGCCAAGCCACTGCAGGACCCGCGCACCAAGTACACCCGCGAGCCATTCAAGGAGCAGCGCCAGGAATGGCCGGCGCTCACCAGCAAGATGGAGCCGCGTCCTGACCATGGCGAGACCAGCTATCACGGCTCGGGTCGCCTGGCCGGGCGCAAGGCCCTCATCACCGGCGGCGACAGCGGCATCGGCCGCGCCGTAGCCATCGCCTTTGCCCGGGAAGGGGCGGATGTGGCCATCAACTACCATCCTTCCGAAGAGTCCGACGCCCAGGAGGTGGTCAAGCTGATCAGGGACGCTGGTCGCAAGGCCATCACCCTGCCGGCTGACATCCGTACCCAGGAAGCCTGTGAAGACGTCGTGAGCAAGGCCATCCAGCAACTCGGCGGCCTGGACCTGCTGGTGAACAATGCGGCTTACCAGCAGAGCAAGGCCGACATCCTCGAGATCACCGACGAACAATTCGACCGCACCTTCAAGACCAACGTCTATCACGTCTTCCGCTTCAGCAAGGCCGCCATCCCGCACCTGCCGCCGGGCGCTAGCATCATCAATACCGTCTCGGTAAATTCCTACGATCCCGGTGAAGAACTCATCGACTACGCCTCGACCAAGGCCGCCATTCTCAACCTCACTAAGGGCATGGCCAAGCAACTGGCCAAGAAGGGCATCCGTGTCAACGCCGTGGCGCCGGGTCCGGTGTGGACGCCGCTGCAGGTGGCGGGTGGTCAGTTGGAAGGGCAGATGAAGGAGTTTGGGCAGGACACGCCGCTGGGGAGGGCAGGGCAGCCAGCGGAGTTGGCGGGGCTCTATGTGGCGCTGGCCGAAGAAGATGCGAGTTTTAGTACGGGGACGGTGGTGGGGGCGTTTGGGGGGAAGGGGATGCCTTGACAGAATTCAGTAACCACAAGAATAAAAAGTAACCGAGATTTATAATCTGTAATTGGTTGTACTATTTTTTTAATAGTCTCGTGACGGAAAATAGAAAAAGTAAGGCTTGATCATAGGGGCTGCGTCTCATTTTTTTGACATTTTTCAACGTAAACAAGGATGTTTCGTTTGTGTTCAGTTTTTCAAAGAGATCCTTGTTGGAGTCTTTATGAAGTTCTGTAAGCAGTCGTACCTTCCTCAGATATTCTCCCGAGCTAAGCTGCTTTATTCGCCGAAAGGCTGCTAGAAGTCCGATATTTGCTCCTAGCGCATTGTTTTGATGCTGTCTGTAAAGTAAAAAACTTCTTTCGTCTATGTACCAGCTGTTTTCAGTTGCTCTTGAGTATGCGTATACGGCCCAGTCATGAGAATTGAGCTGCTCCAACAGTGATCTATGGGCCCTAAGATGTAGCAAGAATCCTTCATATAACTTTCTCGAAAATACATAAGTGCAGCCTGGGCCTCCGGCTTCGAAAAAATGGTCCCATTGCTTTTGGGGATATGATTTTATGATTTTCTTTGTTCTGCCATTTTCCCAATAAGCGGTAGCATTGCTTGAGTAGCCGGACGCTCTTTGTTTTTCTAATATGCAAATGGCTTCGTAAGTTTTTTCTTCGCTCCAGATGTCATCTTGATCTGCAAATGATATGTAAGAGTGTGATTTTTTTTTGATAAAAAGTTCTGCAGATTCCAAGAGGAAAAAGAAATTTTTTGCAGCGGTGCCAAAGTGTTGCGTATGCCTTATTATGGTTATTCTGCTGTCCGTTGCGGCATATTGCTCAGCTATTTCGCTCGTATTGTCATCAGAATGATCGATGCTTATGTACAGGCTTATGTCTACTTTTTTTTGAGCCAGAATACTCCTGATTTGTTGGGGGAGCCAGCGCGCACCGTTTTTTGCGGCGAGTAATACCGCGACACTATAGGGTTTTATTTCTTCTTTTTGCAGCATATATTATACCGTCGGCTAATCCTCTAGCGCCGTGATAAAGGTACTTGGTTCTATTTTTTTGTGTGGTCACTATTATGCTTTGATGAATGATGAATGTAATTATTTCTCTAATAACAAGCAGCTTCGGTATGTGGCTTTTTTTGATAAGTATGAGGGGGTTTCTTATTCGGTAATATCTTCTTTCTGGGGAATGGATAGGGATCTTAATGTTCGCAATGGTTATGCAATCTTCACCTATGTCGTGCAGCAGTGTCGAGTTTTTTGATTGGTATATGGAATAACCTTTGCTCAGTGCTCTTAAACACCATTCGGTGTCAACAAAGTCAATGAATAGATCTTCATCCATGGTGCCTATGTCCATCATTGCCGACATTTTTATCAGCATTCCGGAGGATATGATGATGGATACTTTTACCGGATCGAGTTGGGGCGATAGTGCTTTTTTGTGTAAAAGTCCTTTTCTAGATATTAAAATATGAGGGTATAGATATCCGTCGTTGGACTTGGACTTTAGCGTAGGGCCTATAGCCGCAATCTTAACGCTCTGCAGTGATTCGAAATCTGTAATCAGATTGTCTATCATGCTTTTGCAAATCTTACTATCTTGGTCAAAAAATATAAGAGCGTCGAATTTCTCTTGGGCGGCTATTCCTATTGCCTGGTTTTGTGCATGAGCCAAGCCGAGATTTCTATCATTTACTATTCTAGGGAGAGCTAATTTTTTTATTTCCTCTATGTTCCTGCTGTTGTTGTCTATTATTATGAGTTCTTGGTCTTTGACAGTATCAATAATGTTTTTTAGTAAACTTATATCAGGGTGGTGAGTCACAACTATAACGGCATAACTAAAATTTTTTTTCATCTCAGGGATCTCCTGAGGTAATATTTTTAAGCTTTTCTTCTTGCATCTTTGCTTCGCTCGGCAGATTGTTCTTGTTAAGAATTCTTATTAGTTTTTTCATGGTGTAATCGAAAGGGAATCGATGGCTGATGAATTCGGCTTTATCGATTTCGCTTTTATTTAGCATCTTGTCTTCTGGGCTGTTTATAAAGCTATAATAGGCTTTTAGTTCAGAAAAAAATATTCCGCTGCTCATTGCTTGAGGTTCGGCCGTTATTATCTTTGCGTGTTGCATTCTGAGCGTTAAAAAATTTTGTTCTACTTCGACATATTCTGTCCAAGCCTTAATTGTAGTGGCGATGATCAGTGCCGAGAGTAAGATTGGTACAGGTCGAGGGAGGTTTAGTATTGTTTTGCTACTTGATGAGAGCCCCCAAAAAAGACCAAAGGGTACTATAAAGTATGCATAGGCATGAGGAAACTCTAGTTGACAATGGATTCCTATAGCGGTTATGCATACTAACGAGTAGGTGTTTGTGCCTGTTTTGTTTTGCTTTATGCGGAGCGCGTATCCTATAAATATCAAGGCAATCAGTGTCAAGCCGAGGGGGATGCCGTTGTATAGTAGTAGGTCTAAAAATAAGTTATGACTGTAATTAAAAATGAAACCTGTCTTTATTTTATCTGAGTATTCTAGTTGAACAACTGGGATTTGATTCCAGCCATACCCCACTAGAGGGGAATGTAAAGTCATCTCAAATAGCGGCTTCCATATCAATAGCCTCTGAGATTGGACTGCTCTTGAGAGTATGCTCTCAGATTCGAGGAGTAAAATTTTGCTTATTGATGGAGTTAGCGTGGAGATGAATATGTAGTATATTGCCAAAAATAATGCTGTTTTTTTACTGCCATTAGCTGCTAGAAGGGTAAATAATAGCGGTAACGTAATCCAAGAGGTTCTGGACTGTGTTAGAGCTATTCCGAATATCAGGATGAGGGCTAAAAAGAAGGCGAACTCGCGTGATAGTTTGTTTTCTTTGAACAGCAGCCAGTTAGACGCTAGGCTCAAGCAGAGAAACGTTGCAAGATTGTTCGGTTGTGCAAAGTTGGCGAAGGGACGTCCTGCAGGGGGTAGGTCCACTATGTATATGTTTCCGGGAATATTAAGCCATTGCCTGATTTGTATATATGTGCAAAGTATTCCGGATGCTAGTATGTAATAGGATATTCTTTCTTGTGCAGTTTTGCAGTCAGCTTCTTTTTGCCTTAAGCTGTGTCCAATGACAATCGATATGCATAGGAGGAATATGAATAGGGATGAATTTAACGCATCTCCAAAAAGCTTTATGGTTCCAGAGAAAAATTGAGCAATAGGTATTAGTGCTACGAAAAAAACTACTAATGATTCAGTGGGTATTTGAAGTTTTGGTAGGCTCAGTAGTGCTATGGAAATCGCGAGGAATGCAGTAAGATCTTGAAGGATGCTAGATAAAGGATAGCTATGGTTTGGAAGTAGCCAAGAGGCGGATAGGGTTAAAAGTGATATATATAGTAAGCAGCTGTTAGGGTTTTTAAAAAAAATGGTTTGCCGGATGGCAAACCATTTTTTATTTCTGACTTTATTTGCAGCTTGCAGGTACATAAGTAGATGCTGCGTCAGAGGTGCACTTCCAAGAAAGAATTGGAGTATTTGTGCCAGACACATAGGTCGAACTAGTGGCTGCAGTTGCCATGCTTGCATCAGTGTAGGGGGTTAGTGTAATGACTTTGCCATTAACATCACTGCTGATGTTTTGAAGCGTTGCGCTAATGGCGCCAGCAGCGGTTGTATGCAGCGCGGAAACGTATCGAGATTTTGCGCTAGAACTTTCGCCACACCCAAAGCCATCGGCTGTAGGGGTGGACGCGAAACCAGTTTGAGATGCTTCAGTTACTGCCGTGCGGCATGCTGAGACTGCTAGAACTGCCTCAGAAACCTTTGCTCTGGTAGTGTAATTTTGATATGCCGGAAGTGCTACCGCCGCCAAAATACCAATGATCGCGACCACGATCATCAGTTCGATCAAGGTAAAGCCTTTTTGAGCTTTCATTCCAAATCTCCGAGGTTGGATCAGGCCAACGTGCCTGTTTGAGGTATAGCACAGGCCGTGCCAAAGAAAAGTGGCGACTGCAACACGTTTTCTTTGTGGTGGACGTCAATAAAAGGGCAGCACGTGACAAAAAATGTCAGCTGTCTGGCGCCATTTTGCGGGCGGTCTAGGGGGTGCTATAACGCCTGTTGTAGCCAAGGGTAGGAATGACGATGAACGAGACGGTGATGCTGTCGGGACTGGCGCGCCAGTTGGTGGATGCGCAGTTGCTAGCGGAGGCGGCAGCGCAGCAGGCAGTGGTCAAGGCCAAGCAGGCCAAGGTGCCGCTGGTGACCTATCTCGTTCAGCAGCGTCTGGTGCAAAGCCGGCCTCTGGCTGAATTGGCTGCTCAGGAGTTCGGTGTGCCCTTTCTCGACCTGTCGGCCATCGACAAGGAGCAGCTACCCAAGGACATCGTCAACGAGAAGTTGATGCAGCAGCATCATTTCCTGCCGCTGAGCAAGAGAGGCAACAAGCTTTTCATCGCGCTCTCTGACCCCACCAACCAGCAAGCCATCAATGATGTGTCCTTTGGCAGCAAGCTGGCGGTCGAAGTCGTGCTGGTTGAAGACGACAAGCTGCACCAGGCCATCGAGCGATATCTGGACACCGGCACGGGTGGATTGGACCTGGGCGATATCGATCTCGATCTGGAGACCGAGGGTGGTGATCGTCCTCAGGAAGCCGTTGCGGGTACCGACGCCGATGATGCGCCCGTGGTGAAGTTCGTCAATAAGATGCTACTGGATGCCATCAAGAAGGGTTCGTCCGACCTGCACTTCGAGCCCTATGAAAAGATGTACCGGGTACGCTTTCGTACCGACGGTGTCCTGCACGAGGCGGCGCGGCCGCCCGTGCAGCTGGTGTCGCGGATCTCGGCGCGGCTCAAGGTGATGTCCAATATGGATATCTCCGAGCGGCGCAAACCCCAGGATGGCCGGGTCAAGCTCAAGGTGTCCAAGACCAAGTCCATCGACTTCCGGGTCAATACCCTGCCCACCCTCTGGGGCGAGAAGATCGTGATGCGGATCCTGGATTCGTCCAGTGCCCAGATGGGGATCGATGCCCTGGGCTACGAGGATGTGCAGAAAGAGCTCTATCTGCAGGCACTCAAGCAGCCCCAGGGCATGATCCTGGTGACCGGGCCGACCGGTTCGGGCAAGACGGTATCTCTCTATACCGGCCTCAACATCCTCAATACCGAAGACATCAATATTTCCACGGCGGAGGATCCGGTGGAAATCAACCTGGAAGGTATCAACCAGGTCAACGTCAACCCGCGTCAGGGACTCGACTTCTCTCAGGCGTTGCGGGCCTTCCTGCGTCAGGATCCCGACGTGATCATGGTGGGTGAGATCCGGGATCTGGAAACGGCAGAGATCGCCATCAAGGCAGCCCAGACCGGCCACATGGTGATGTCGACCCTGCACACCAACAGCGCGGCGGAAACCCTGACGCGTCTGCGGAATATGGGCGTGCCGGCCTTCAACCTGGCGACCTCGGTCAATCTCATCATCGCCCAGCGCTTGGCGCGCAAGCTGTGCAGCAAGTGCAAGCGAGTCCATGAGGTGCCGCGTGAGGCGCTGCTGGCCGAAGGTTTTCGCGAGGAAGAGATCGGCAGCTTCACTCTTTACCAACCCATCGGTTGCGAAGACTGTAATGCGGGCTATCGCGGCCGAGTGGGGATCTACGAGGTAGTAAAGATCACGCCGGCGCTGCAGCAGATGATCATGGAGGAGGGCAACTCCATCGAGATCGCGACGCGGATGCGCAAAGAGGGCTTCAATGATCTGCGGCGGTCGGGGCTGGTGAAGGCGATGCAGGGGATTACCAGTCTGGAAGAGATCAATAGGGTCACCAAGGATTAACGGCTTCCCTCACCCTAGCCCTCTCCCGGAGGGAGAGGGGACTTGATCGGAGCGTTGGTCGATCATCGCTGCAAGCCTCGGATACGTCGGGGCGCGGCGACTGTCGCTGTTTGGCGCGATGCTTGCCTTTAAAGCCGCAACCGGCTCTACATAGAGCATTCTTTTGACGGGCTCGCCACCGCGGGCCGAGCCTTTGACGAGTCGAGGCCATGGCCGATAAAGCTATCAAGATGGGCAGCTTCACCTGGGAGGGGACCGATCGCAAAGGGACCAAGGTGAAAGGCGAGATGACGGGCCTGAATCCTGCCCTGATCAAGGCGCAGTTGCGCAAGCAGGGCATCAATCCGACCCGGGTGCGCAAAAAGTCAGTGTCGCTGTTCGGCAAGGGCAAGAAGATCAAGCCCATGGATATCGCCCTGTTCACCCGACAGCTGGCGACCATGATGAGCGCCGGTGTGCCCCTGCTGCAGGCCTTCGACATCATCGGCGAGGGCTTCGACAATCCCAACATGCGCAAGCTGGTCGACGACATCAAGCAGGACGTCGCCGCCGGTAATAGCCTGGCCAACTCGTTGCGCAAGCAGCCGCAGTATTTCGACGACCTCTATTGCAACCTGGTGGATGCTGGTGAGCAATCGGGTGCCTTGGAGACCTTGCTGGATCGGGTAGCCACCTACAAGGAAAAGACCGAGGCGTTGAAAAAGAAGATCAAGAAGGCCATGACCTATCCCGCGGCGGTGATCGTCGTCGCGGTCATCGTGTCTGCCATCCTACTGATCAAGGTAGTGCCTCAATTCCAATCGGTGTTCGAGGGCTTCGGGGCTCAGTTGCCGGCCTTTACCCTTATGGTCATCGCGATTTCCGAGGTTTTGCAGGAGTGGTGGTTGCTGGTACTGGGCGGGCTCTTTGTGCTGGCTTTCGTCCTTCGCCACTTCTACAAGAAATCGGAAAAATTCCGCGACGCGGTCGACCGTGCATTGCTGAAGATCCCGCTGATCGGCTCCATTCTCTACAAATCGGCCATTGCCCGTTATGCCCGGACCCTGGCAACTACCTTCGCAGCGGGTGTCCCGCTGGTGGATGCCCTGGACTCGGTGGCGGGTGCGACCGGCAACGTGGTGTTCCGCAACGCCGTGGAGAAGATCAAGGGCGATGTATCCACCGGTATGCAGCTCAACTTCTCCATGCGTACCACCGGGGTGTTCTCTTCGATGGCCATCCAGATGACGGCCATTGGTGAGGAGTCGGGCTCGCTGGACGAGATGCTGTCCAAGGTCGCGACCTTCTATGAGGACGAGGTCGACAACATGGTCGACAACCTCACCACCCTGATGGAGCCGATGATCATGGCGGTCCTGGGGATTCTGGTCGGTGGTCTGATCATTGCCATGTACCTGCCCATCTTCCAGCTCGGCAACGTCGTCTAATGGTACTTCTGGAATTCCTGGCCGGCGCTCCGCTGGCTGCCGTGCTGTGCGCGCTGGCCCTGGGGTTGCTGGTAGGCAGCTTTCTCAATGTGGTGGTCTATCGCCTGCCAATGATGCTGAGGCGGGATTGGCAGGCGGAGGCGCGTGAAGTGCTGGAGCTGCCGGCCGAGGCGGAGGGGGTCCCTTTCAACCTGGCGCGGCCTGCTTCTCGCTGCCCTCACTGCCAGCGCGCCGTGCGGCCCTGGGAAAATGTGCCGGTGCTGAGTTATCTGCTCCTGCGCGGTCGCTGCAAAGGCTGTGATGCCTCTATCAGCCTGCGCTATCCACTGGTCGAGCTGGCCTGTGGACTATTGTCCGCCTGGGTCGTCTGGCATCTGGGCGTGACCTGGCAGGGCGGCGCTTTTCTGCTGCTGACTTGGGGGCTGCTGGCGGCTAGTCTAATCGACGCCGATCACCAGCTGTTGCCGGATGTCATCGTGCTGCCGCTGTTGTGGCTGGGTCTGATCGCCAATCAGTTCGGGCTGTTCACCAACCTCGGCGATGCCGTCTGGGGCGCGGTGGTGGGGTATCTGAGTCTGTGGCTGGTATTCCAGCTGTTCCGTCTGGTGACCGGCAAGGAAGGCATGGGCTATGGCGACTTCAAGCTGCTGGCGCTGCTTGGCGCCTGGGGCGGTTGGCAGATCCTGCCGTTGACCATCCTGCTGTCATCGCTGGTGGGCGCCATTCTGGGCGTCATCACCCTGCGGCTGCGGCGGGCGGAAAGCAGCACGCCCTTGCCCTTCGGTCCCTATCTCGCCGTGGCGGGGTGGATTGCCTTGCTCTGGGGTGATCAAATAACCGGCCTGTACCTGAACTTCGCCGGATTCCGATGACTTCTGCCTGGACCCTCGGCCTGACCGGGGGCATCGGCAGTGGCAAGAGCGCCGCTGCCGAGCATTTCGCCCAGTTAGGCATCACCTGTGTCGACGCCGACCAGGCCGCCCGTTGGGTGGTGGAGCCGGGACGACCGGCGTTGGCCGAGATCGCCGGGCATTTTTCGCCCGCTGTCTTGCAGCCGGATGGCAGCCTGGATCGAGCGGCGCTGCGAGCCGCGATCTTTGCCGATCCGGCCGAGCGGCGCTGGCTGGAAGCCCTGCTGCATCCCCTCATTCGCCAGGAAATCCTGGCGGCCCTGGCTGGTGCCGAGTCGCCCTATGCCATCCTGGTATCGCCGCTGCTGTTCGAATCCGGACAGCGGGCCCTGGTCCGGCGAGGACTGGTGATAGACGCGCCGGAAGCGTTGCAGCTCGAACGAGCCACACGTCGTGACGGGGTGGACGAAGACCAGGTGCGGGCCATCCTCGCGGCGCAGTTGCCGCGCGCCGAGCGGCTGGCCAAGGCGGATGACGTCATCTGCAACGACGGCGATCTTGCTGCGCTCCACGCCGAGGTGGAGCGCCTGCATTCCTTTTATCTGACCCTTGACGGAGGCCAAGCATGAGCACTCTTACCGTGGACTGCCCCACCTGCGGCGCACCTGTGGAATGGAGCGAGAAGAGCGCCAACCGGCCCTTCTGTTCCGACCGCTGCAAACTGATCGACCTAGGTGCCTGGGCGGCGGAAGAGCACGCCATCCCCGGCAACGAGCTCGAAGACGATCTCTATTCGGAAGACCTCAATCGGCGCGGCCACTAGGGCGCGCCTTCCCCTATAGCCGCTGCGCCCAGGCCTGGGCGGTTGCCTGGGCCGCCTGGTGCAGCTTGGCCGCCAGCTCGGGTTTCTCGTATTCCAGCGGGCTGGACGCGGTCACGGTGTGGATGCGGTCGCGCTTGATGAAGAAGACTTGCGTGCCCAGCAAGGGCTTACTGCAGGCGCTGGCGCCTTCGCCCAGGCCGTCGATGGCCTTGCACTCCAGTTGTTCGCTCAAGGATTGCACCTGCCGCCGCAGCTTGGGCAGCGCTCGACCGCCATTCTCGTAACCCGCCGACAGGCCCAGCAGGTAGTTGGCCGGCTGGCCGGTGTCGCGATCGGTGAAGGCGCAGCCGCCGGCGATCTGTCGGGCATAGGCCAGGGGCAGGCCGGAGGTCTGCTGGAGCAGGGGCAGCGGCAACTGGGCCTGCAGGCTGGCGCAGTCGACGGGCTCGCCGTTGTCGGCATGGGCGAGGGCGGCGCCCAGGAGCAGGGGAAGGGCAACGAGGAAACGCATGAAAACATCCTGTCGAAGGCCGGCGGCCGATAGCGACTGAGTCTACCGGCTCGAGTCCCGCGATAGGCGGGTGGACGGAGCGGCTGTGCACTGGGTCATGCGTCGGTCATCACATTGCGGGCTGGTGTCTGGCGCGGGTGATCCTTACCCTGGCCGCAGATAGCGAACAGCGAGGCGTAGGATGTCCGAGGCGCTCACTCCCGGATTCATGGTGGTACACGGCAATCGGCTCGAAGAGCTGCGTGGTCTGGCGGTCGGCTGGATGCGGCGCTATCCCCTGGCGCCGCTGGAAAACGAACAGGTGCTGGTGCAGAGCAATGGCATCGCCCAGTGGCTCAAGCTGGCGCTGGCCGAGGATCCGCGCGGTGATGATGAGGGTGGCTGCGGGGTCGCTGCGGCCCTCGAGGTGCAGTTGCCGGCGGCCTTCCTCTGGCGGACCTATCGCCAGGTATTGGGGCGTGACCAGGTCCCGCCATCCTCGCCGCTAGACCGCGCGCCCCTGACCTGGCGCCTGATGCGGCTCCTGCCGACCCTGCTCCTGCAACCGGACTTCGCTGCGCTGCGGCGCTTTCTCGACGATGACGGCGATCTGCGCAAGCGTTATCAGCTGGCCGAGCGCCTGGCCGATCTCTATGACGGCTACCAGGTCTATCGCGCCGACTGGCTCAACGACTGGGCGGCGGGGCGCGATCTGCTGGCCAGCCTGCGCGACGGTCGGCGTCCCTTGCCGGAAAGTTGCCGCTGGCAGGCGCAGCTGTGGCGGGCGCTGCTGGACGATGTGGGCGACGGTGGTCTGGCCCGCAGTCGCGCCGGCGTGCACCGGCGCTTCCTGGAGGTCATGCAGGCGGCGACCGAGCCGCCAGCCGGGCTGCCGCGGCGGGTGGTGATCTTTGGCTTGTCGGCGATTCCGGCGCAGACCCTCGAAGCCCTGGCCGCGCTGGCGCGCTTCAGCCAGGTGCTGCTCTGCGTGCACAATCCCTGTCGCCATCACTGGTCCGACATCGTCGCCGACCAGGATCTGCTGCGGCAGAACTATCGCCGCCAGCAGCGCAAGCCGGGCATGCCACAGACCCTGGATGCCGAGGCGCTGCACCAGCACGGCCAGCCGCTGCTGGCGAGCTGGGGCAAGCAGGGCCGCGACTACATCCATCTGCTGGACGAATTCGACGAACCCGATGGCTATCGCCGCCTGTTCGAGGACCTCAATGGCGGGCGCATCGACCTCTTCGCCGAGGCCGAACCCCAGCACCTGCTCGGCCAGTTGCAGGACGACATTCTCGAATTGCGTCCGCTGAGCGAGACCCGCGAGCGCTGGCCGGCGGTCGATCCGGCGCGGGACAGGTCCATGCGCTTCCATGTGGCCCACAGTCCCCAGCGCGAGGTGGAGATCCTTCACGACCAGCTGCTGGCGCGCTTCAGCAGCGACAGCAGCCTCCGGCCGCGTGACGTCATCGTCATGGTGCCGGACATCGATGCCTATGCGCCGCACATCCGCGCGGTATTCGGCCAGCTCGAGCGCGGCGATCCGCGCTTCATCCCCTTCAGCCTGGCCGACCAGCACCAGCGCGGTTTCCAACCCTTGCTGATCGCCCTGGAGCACCTGCTGCAGCTGCCCGACAGCCGTTTCGCCCTGAGCGAGATCCTCGATCTGCTGGACGTGCCGGCGCTGCGCGCCCGCTTCGGCCTGCGCGAGGGCGATCTGCCAACCCTGCACCTCTGGCTGGAAGGCGCTGGCGTGCGCTGGGGGCTGGATGCCGAACAGCGCAGTCGCCTTGATCTGCCGGAAGGGCTGACGCAGAACACCTGGCGGTTCGGCCTGAGGCGCATGCTGCTGGGCTACGCCGTCGGCAGCGGCGCGGCCCTGGGCGATATCGAGCCCTTCGACGAGGTGGGTGGCCTGGATGCGGCCCTGGTCGGGCCGCTGGTGGATCTGCTCGACGCCCTGGACGCGGCCCAGGCGGCGCTGGCCCAGCCGGCGCGACCGGCAGAGTGGGGCGCCCGCCTGCAGGCGCTGCTGGCGCTGTTCTTCAGCGCCCAGGACGAGCACGACGAATACCTGCTGGAGCAACTGGAAAATCTGCGCGAGCGCTGGCTGGAATTGTGCGAAGACGTGGCGCTGGACGAGGAGCTGCCGCTCACCGTGGTGCGCGAGGCCTGGCTGGCGGGGCTGGACAGCGGTGGCCTGGCCCAGCGTTTTCTCGCTGGCGCGGTCAATTTCTGCACCCTGATGCCCATGCGCGCCATTCCCTTCCGCGTGGTCTGCCTGCTGGGTATGCACGATGGCGCCTATCCGCGCATCCAGTCGCCACTGGATTTCGATCTCATGGCTCAGGACTACCGTCCCGGTGATCGCTCGCGACGGGAGGACGACCGCTATCTGCTGCTGGAAGCGCTGCTCTCGGCGCGCGATCAGTTCTATGTCAGCTGGGTGGGGCGCAGCATCCGCGACAACAGCGAGCGCCCGTCGTCGGTGCTGGTCGCCCAGTTGCGCGACCATCTCCAGGCCGGTTGGCGGCTGGCCGGCCATGAAGAGGAGCCGGAGCGCCTGCTCACGGCCCTGACCCAGGAGCATCCCCTGCAACCCTTCAGTGCCCGCTACTTCCGCGGCGAGCGCGGCTATTTCAGCTTCGCGGCCGAGTGGCTGGGCGTGCATGAACGCACCACACGCGACGAGGATGCCCTGTTGCCGCCGCTGGTGCCCGAAGAGCCCCTGGGCCTCGATGATCTCGCCCGTTTTCTGCGCGGACCGGTGGACCTGTTCTTCGCCAATCGCCTCAAGGTTCATTTCGCGCCACCCGATGCGCCGGCGGAAGACGAAGAGCCTTTCGGCCTGGACGCCCTGACCCGCTACCAGTTGGGCGAAGACCTGCTGGCGGCGGCTCTGGCCGCGCCGGCCGAGGCGGATCAGGCGCTTATGGCCGCCGCGGAGCGCCTGCGCGGCAGTGGTCGGCTGCCGCTGGCGGGTTTTGGCGAGCGAGCCGGACGGGCCTTGCGCGAGCCGCTGCCCGCCGTGGTGGTCCAGGTCGAGGCCCTGACGCTGCGCTGGCCCGAACCCCTGGAAGAGGCCCTGACCCTGGATATCGAACATCGCGAGCTGCAACTGGTTGCGAACCTCGAACGGCTGCGCCGCGGTCCCGAGGGCCTGCTGGCGCTGACCGCCCAGGCCAATGGCCTGGGCAATAAGCGCACCCGCAAGTGGCACCGGCTGCTGCGCCCCTGGGTACAGCATCTGGTCGCCGCAGCCGGTGGCCTGCAGCTGACCACCGCGGTGGTGGCGACCGATCTGACCCTGTTGCTGGCGCCACTGGACGCCGAGCTGGCCCGCCGGCAGCTGAACGAATTGCTGGACGCCTGGGCCCTGGGGCAGCGGCGGCCGCTTCCCGTCGCGCCGCGCACCGCCTTCGCCTGGCTGGCCAATGACCCGGACAAGGCCCTGGCCGCGGCCGAGCAGGCCTATCAGGGCGAGTCGGCGACCCATCCGGCACTGCGCCGGCAGTATCCGGACTTCGCCGCCTTGCTGGCCGACGAGGAATTCGACGGCTGGTGCCAGACCCTCTATGCACCGGTGCACACCGCCGGCTGGCAGGTGGTGGGCGGGGAGGGGCAGGCATGAGTCAGCGTCCGCTCGCCCTGCGCTTTCCGCTGCAGGGCAATCAGCTGATCGAGGCCAGCGCCGGGACGGGCAAGACCTTCACCATCTCCGCACTCTATGTGCGTCTGGTGCTCGGCCACGGTACGCCCGAGACGGCCTTCGGCCGCGAATTGCTGCCGCCCCAGATCCTGGTGGTGACCTTTACCGAGGCCGCCACCCAGGAATTGCGCGATCGCATTCGCCATCGCCTGGCCGAAGCCGCGCGTTTCTTCCGCGACGAGATCGCCGCGCCCGATCCGCTGCTCGCCGAGTTGCGCGAGGACTTTCCGGTCGAGGCCTGGGCCGATTGCGCCCGGCGCCTGGACATCGCCGCCCAGTGGATGGACGAGGCGGCCGTCTCCACCATCCACAGCTGGTGCCAGCGCATGCTGCGCGAGCACGCCTTCGACAGCGGCAGTCTGTTCGTGCAGAACCTGGAGCAGGACCAGAGCGAATTGCTCGCCCAGGTGGTGCGCGACTACTGGCGACGCTTTTGCTATCCGCTGGAGGGCGAGGCGCTGGACTGGGTCATCGAGCACTGGGGCGAGCCCCGCGCCCTGGCCGCGCGCCTGCGACCCTTGCTGAGCGAGGCCCTGGGCGCGCCGCAGGGTGAACCCGCCGCCTTGCTGGCCACCGCCCTGACGGAGCGTCGCGAGCGGTTGGCACGCCTCAAGGCGCCCTGGGCGCGGTGGGCGGAAGAATTGTGCGACCTCTGCCAGGCCGGCTGCGACGCCAAGGTGGTCGACGGTCGCAAGCTGCAGAAGCGATTCTTCGGGCCCTGGTGCGACAAGCTGGTCGCCTGGGCGGACAACCCCACCAGCGAGGACCTGGATATCGGCACCGGCTTTACCCGGCTGACCGAGGAGGGCTTCGCCGAGGTCTGGACCAAGGCCAGTCCGCCGGATCATCCGGCCCTGGCGGCCATGGCGCGCTTGCCCGGGCAACTGGCCGAGTTGCCCAGCCCGGAGATGCCGCTGCTGGAGCATGCGGCGGCCTGGGTCCAGCAGAAATTCGAGCGCGAGAAGCTGCGTCGCGCCGAGTTGGGGTTCGACGACATCCTCACCCGTCTGGATCGGGCGCTGCAGGCCGATGGCGCCGGCGCGCGGCTGGCGGCGCTGATCCGCGAGCAATTCCCGGTGGCACTGATCGACGAATTCCAGGACACCGACCCGGTACAGTACCGCATCTTCAGCAGCGTCTATGGCGCGGGGGAGGGCACCGGGCTGTTCCTGATCGGCGATCCCAAGCAGGCCATCTATGCCTTCCGTGGCGCCGATATCCATACCTATCTGCAGGCGCGTCGCGCCAATGCCGGCCACCTGCACTCGCTGGACACCAACTTCCGTTCCACCGCCGCCATGGTCGCGGCGGTCAACCAGGTGTTTGCCCATGGCGAGGCCACGGGCCCGCGGGCGGCCTTTCTGTTCCGCCAGGACGAGGACAATCCGGTGCCCTTCGAGCCGGTCCGCCCCCGGGGGCGGCGTGAGGTCCTGGAGATCGACGGCACGCAGGGTGCGGCCCTGACCTTCTGGCAGCTGGCCGGCGACGAGCCCCTAGCCGGCACCGCCTATCGCGCCGCCCTGGCCGAGAGCACCGCCAGCGAGATCGTCCGGTTGCTGAGCCTGGCCGCCGAGGCCAAGGCCGGCTTTCGGCGCGAAGACGGCGAGTTCACGCCACTGCGGCCCGCCGACATCGCCATCCTGGTACGCGCCGGCAGCGAGGCCCAGGCGGTACGCCAGGCGCTGGTGCGGCGCGGGGTACGCAGCGTCTATCTGTCGGACAAGGATTCGGTGTTCACCGCCCAGGAGGCCCGCTGCCTGCTGGACTGGCTCAAGGCCTGCGCCGAGCCCGACGTGGATCGTCGGCTGCGCGCGGCCCTGGGCAGCCTGACCCTCGACCTGCCCTTGGCCGAACTGGATGCCCTCAACCACGACGAGCAGGCCTGGGAGGCGCGGGTGCTGCAATTCCGCGGCTATCGCCAGCTATGGCGCGGCCAGGGCGTGCTGCCCATGCTGCGCCGCCTGCTGCAGGACTTCCGCCTGCCGCAGCGGCTGATGGCCCGCGCCGATGGCGAGCGGGTGCTGACCAATCTGCTGCACCTCGCCGAACTGCTGCAGCGTGCCGCCGGCGAGCTGGATGGCGAGCAGGCGCTGATCCGCCACCTGGCCGAACAACTGGCCGCCCAGGGCGCTGCCGACGAGCAGATCCTGCGCCTGGAAAGCGACGCCGAGCTGGTCAAGGTGGTGACGGTGCACAAGTCCAAGGGCCTGGAATATCCCCTGGTGTTCCTGCCCTTCGCCTGCGCCTATCGCGCCGAAGAAGGCACGACCCTGCCGCTGCGCTATCACGATGACCAAGGCCAGCTGCGTCGCACCTTCAAGCCCTCCGCCGAGGAACTGGCCCGCGCCGACGACGAGCGCCTGGCCGAAGACCTGCGCCTGCTCTATGTCGCCCTGACCCGGGCCCGCCATGCCTGCTGGGTCGGGGTGGCCGATCTCAAGCGCGGGCGCAGCAAGGAATCCGGCTTCGCCCGCAGTGCCCTCGGCTACCTGGCCACTGGCGGCGAGCCCCTGGCGAGTTCGGCGGCCCTGGGCACCGCCCTGACCACCCTGATCGGCGCCCAGCCCGACACCCTTATCCTGCCGCTCCCCGAGGCCAGTCCGGCACGCCTGCCCGAAGCCCGCGAAGCGCCGGTGACCCTCAAGGCGCTGACGGCGCGTCGGGCGGCTCGCGAGGACTGGTGGATCGCCTCCTACAGCGCCCTGCGGATCGGTACGCGCCTGGGCGAGGCGCGGGAAGAGGGCCCGTTCAACCTGGAGCTGGACCTGGATACCCCGGCGGCCCAGAAGCTGTTCGACGACGACCGCCTCGCTCCCGACGAGGCCCGCCAGCCCGCAGCCGGTGAAGACCTGCATCGCTTTCCCCGCGGCCCCGGCCCGGGCACCTTCCTGCACAGCCTGCTGGAGTGGGTCGGCGAGGAAGGCTTCACCGCCATCCAGGCGGCGCCCGAGCGGCTGGACGACCTGATCGCCCGGCGTTGCCAGCGGCGCGGCTGGAATCACTGGATTCCCATCCTGCAGGGCTGGCTGCGCCAGTTGCTGACGCTGCCGCTGCCCCTGCCGGGGGGCAGCCAGCGCCTGGGCGAACTGGCGCGCTACCAGGTGGAGATGGAATTCTGGTTCGCCACCCATGGCGTCGATCTGGAGCGGCTGGATGACCTGGTGAGTCGTGGTACCCACCGCGGCCAGGTGCGACCGATGCTGGAGCCGGGGCAGCTCAACGGCCTGTTCAAGGGCTTCATCGATCTGGTCTTCGAACACGAGGGGCGCTATTTCGTGGTGGACTACAAGTCCAACTGGCTGGGCGCCGAAGCCGGCGCCTATACCCGCGCGGCCATGGAGGAGGCCGTCCTGGCCAAGCGCTATGACCTGCAGTACGTGCTCTACAGCCTGGCCGTGCACCGGCTGCTCAAGGCGCGGCTGCCCGACTACAGCTACGAGCGCCACTTCGGCGGCGCCGTCTACCTCTTCCTGCGCGGCTGCGATCCGGCCGGCCACGGCGTCTTCGTCGAGCGGCCCGCCCAGGCGCTGATCGAGACCCTGGATCTGTTGTTCAGCGGTGCGGAGAATGCTCATGTCTGATTTCAGCCCCGCCACCGAACGGCTGTTGCGCCTGGCGTCCCTGGCCCAGGAGCGCCCGCTTGCCCCGCTCGAACAGCGGGACGACCTCTTTCGCCTGCTGGAGCTCTGGGTGCAGCGCGGCTGGTTGCGCCAGGTGGACCGGGCCTTCACCGGCTTTCTCGGCGAACTCGAACCCCAGGGCGACTCGGCGGTGCTCTTGGCCGCGGCCCTGGCCAGCCATCAGCTCGGCCATGGCCATGTCTGCCTGGATCTCGCCGCCACCCTGCGCAATCCCGATGCCGCCCTGTCGCTGCCGCCCGAGGGCGACGAGGCGCGCGCCTCGCTTTTGCCGTCGCAACTGCTGCACGGCCAGACCCTCGAGGCCTGGCAGCGGGCGCTGCTGGCCAGCGCCCTGGTCGATGGCGACGGCAGCTGTCCGGAACGACCGCTGGTGCTGGGCGGCGAGCGCCTCTACCTGCGTCGCTACTGGAATTACGAACGCGCGGTGGCGGCCAGCCTGCGCCAGCGCCTGGCCACCCCTGAGCCGCTGCCGGCGGATCTCGCCGAGCGCCTCGACCGGCTGTTTCCGCCAGATCCCGACGCGAGTGGCGAACCCGACTGGCAGAAACTGGCCTGCGCCCTGGCGGTGCGCGGCGCCTTCAGCATCGTCACCGGTGGCCCCGGCACCGGCAAGACCACCACCGTGGTGCGCCTGCTGGCGCTGCTCCAGGCGCCCGCGGTGGCGGCCGGTCGTCCCTTGCGCATCCGCCTGGCCGCACCGACCGGCAAGGCGGCTGCGCGGCTCACCGAGTCCATCGGCGGCCAGGTCAGTCGCCTGCCGGTGGATGAGGAGTTACGCCGGCACATCCCCACCGGGGTGACCACGGTGCACCGGCTGCTCGGCAGTCGGCCCAATACCCGCCATTTCCGCCATCACCGCGGGCATCCCCTGCCGCTGGACGTGCTGGTGGTGGACGAAGCCTCGATGATCGACCTGGAAATGATGGCCAGTCTGCTGGCGGCCTTGCCGCCGCGGGCGCGCCTGGTGCTGCTGGGTGACAAGGATCAGCTGGCTTCGGTAGAGGCCGGCGCGGTGCTGGGCGATCTCTGTCGGGATGCCGAAGCCGGACGCTACAGTCCGGCCACCCGCGCCTGGCTGGAAGCCGTGAGCGGCCAGTCGCTGGCCCAGACGGCCCTGGCGGTCGGCGACGATCAGGCTGACGCCCTGGCGCAGCAGGTGGTGATGCTCAGGCGCTCACGGCGTTTCGGCGCCGGCAGCGGGATCGGCCAGCTGGCCCGCCGGGTCAATGCCCAGGACGGCCAGGGTGCTCAGCAGGTGCTGGTCGACGGCGGCTATGCCGATCTCCATCGGGTGCTGCTCAAGGGGCCGGAGGATCGCGCCCTGGAACGCCTGGTGCTGGAGGGACGCGGGCGCGCCCGGGGCTATCGTCATTATCTCGAGGTCCTGCAGGGGACGCGGCCCCAACTTGATACCGTCCTGGAGGATCCCGCCTGGACGCTCTGGGCCGGCCAGGTATTGGCCGCCTTCGACGACTTCCAGCTGCTCTGCGCCGTGCGCAAGGGCCCCTGGGGTGTGGAAGGCCTCAACCTGCGCATCGCCAGCGCCCTGCTGGCGGCGGGCCTGCTCGCGGGCGAGCACGGCTGGTACGAAGGCCGTCCGGTGCTGGTGACGCGCAACGACTACAGCCTGGGGCTGATGAACGGCGACATCGGCATCACCCTCTGCCTGCCCGATGCCAACCAGCCGGGGCGCAAGGTCCTGCGGGTCGCCTTTCCCCGCGGCGATGGCAGCGGCGGTCTGAGATTCGTCCTGCCCAGCCGGTTGGCGGCGGTGGAGACGGTGTTCGCCATGACCGTGCACAAGTCCCAGGGCTCGGAATTCGCCCACACGGCACTCCTGCTGCCTGAGCAGCTCAGTCCGGTGCTGACCAAGGAGCTGGTCTATACCGGCATCACTCGGGCGCGCGATGATTTCACCCTGATCGAGGCCCGGAGCGGCATCTTCGCCGAGGCGGTGGCCCGTCGGGTCCGCCGCGTCAGCGGCCTGGACCTGGATTTGCGAAACACTGTGTAAATGTACAGATAAACGCTGGACGCTCCCCTCGCGCCTGCCTAAGGTGAGGGGAGCCGTCCGCAATGAGAGCGCCATGACTTCCCTGCCTTTCGTTTCCCTTGTGCTTCCCCTGTTGCTGCTGGCCGGCTGGGCGGGTTCGGCCGTCTGGCTGACCGGGCGCCAGCGCTATCTGCAACAGCAACTCGACAGTGCCGCCGAGCGCTACGACATGCTGCGCGACGACCTGCAACGCGCCGAGCTGGCCAATGGTCGCCAGGTGGTGGAGCTGGGCGCCGAGCGCGAACGCACCGCCGCTCTGCAGCGCCAGCTGGAGGCCAATCGCGAGCTGGAAGCCGAGTTGCGCCAGCAGACCCGCCAGGCCCAGCTGCAGGCCGCCGAACAGCACGCCCTGGCCGAGGCCACCCGCGCCCAGCTGCAGGGCATCCAGGAGCAGCTCGCCGAGGTGCGCGAGCGCCAGCACCGCGAGCAGCAGCTGCATGCCGAGGTGCAGGAACGCCATGCGCGCCTGACCGAAGAACACGCGACGCTGAGGACCACCCTGGAGCAGAAGGAAGAGCACTTCCAGGCGCAGCAACAGCTGCTGCGCGAGAGTCGCGAGCAACTCAAGCTGGAATTCGAGCAACTGGCCGGACGCATCTTCGACGCCAAGGGCCAGGCCTTCGCCCAGCACAGCCAGCAATCCCTGGATGCGCTCCTACGGCCTTTCCGCGAGCAGATCGAGGGTTTTCGCGCCAAGGTCGAGGACATCCACCACAAGGATGTGCAGCAGCAGGCGGCCCTCGGCCAGCAACTGCTCGACCTCAAGGAGCTCAACCGCCAGATCACCCAGGAGGCCCACGACCTGGCTACCGCCCTGCGCGGCCAGAAGAAGGCCCAGGGCAACTGGGGCGAACTCATCCTGGAAAACGTGTTGGAACGCTCCGGCCTGCGCGAGGGGCGCGACTTCGTCCGCGAACGCAGCTTCACCACCGAGACCGGCCGCCGGCGACCGGACGTGCTGGTCCATCTGCCACAGAAGAAGCACCTGGTGGTGGACGCCAAGGTGTCGCTCAACGCCTATACCCGCTACGTCAACAGCGAAGACGAGGGCGAGCGGCGCCTGGCCCTGGGCGAGCACGTGCGCGCCGTGGGCGAGCGTATCCGCGAACTGGCCGATCGCGAATACTTCAGCCTGCCGGGGCTGAATTCGCCGGAGATGGTCTTCCTGTTCATTCCCATCGAATCGGCCTTCGTCGAGGCGCTCAAGGCCGACGAAAGCCTGTTCCAGCGGGCCATCGAGCAGAATGTCCTGGTGGCGACGCCGACCACCCTGCTGACCAGCCTCAACATCGTCCGCCAGCTCTGGCGCTTCGAGGACCAGAATCGCCACACTGCCGAACTGGCCGAGCGCGCGGGCAAGGTCTACGACAAGCTGCGCACCTTTCTCGGCAGCATGGACGGCATCGGCAAGAGTCTGGAGAAGGCCGGCGAAGCCTATCGCAAGGCCTGCGGCCAACTGGTGGGCGGGCCGGGCAACCTGGTCAAGCAGGTGGCCGACTTCAAGGAGCTGGGCGTGGCGGTACGCACCGAACTGGACGGCCAGTGGACCGAGCGGGCGGAACTGGAGCTGACGATGGTCGAGCTGGAAGCCGCGGCCGAGTCTTCCGACCGGGACTGATTCGCGCAGACCTGGCAGGAGAGCCGGAGCTCCGCCTGACCGGTGCGCCAGGCGCACCGGTCAGGACAGTAGGGCTTAGTGGTGCTCGCGGGTGGCGCGGAATTTGATCTCCGGCCAGCGCTCTTCCATCAGCGCCAGGTTGACCCGGGTCGGTGCCAAGTAGGTGAGGTGACCGCCGCCATCCACCGCCAGGTTCTCGAAGGCCTTGTTCTTGAAGTCTTCGAGCTTCTTCTTGTCGTCGCATTCGATCCAGCGCGCCGACCAGACGTTGATGGCCTCGTAGGCGCACTCCACCTTGTATTCTTCCTTCAGGCGGCTGGCGACCACGTCGAACTGCAGCACACCCACCGCGCCAAGCACGATGTCGTTGTTGCGCTCGGGGAAGAACACCTGGGTGGCGCCTTCCTCGGCCAGTTCCTGCAGACCCTGGCGCAGCTGCTTGGATTTCAGCGGATCCTTCAAGCGCACGCGGCGGAACAGTTCCGGGGCGAAGTGCGGAATACCGGTGAAGCCCAGGGCTTCGCCTTCGGTGAAGGTATCGCCGATCTGGATGGTGCCATGGTTGTGCAGGCCGATGATGTCGCCGGCGAATGCCTCGTCCAGGTGCTCGCGCTCGCTGGAGAAGAAGGTCAGGGCGTCGGCGATCTTCAGATCCTTCTTGATGCGCACATGGCGCAGCTTCATGCCCTTCTCGTACTTGCCCGAGCAGATGCGCATGAAGGCGATGCGGTCGCGGTGCTTGGGATCCATGTTCGCCTGGATCTTGAACACGAAGCCGGAGAACTTCTCTTCCACCGGCTCCACTACCCGCTCGTGAGCGGCGCGCGACAGCGGGCGCGGAGCCCAGTCGACCACGGCGTCGAGCACCTGGTCGACGCCGAAGTTGCCCAGGGCGGTACCAAAAAATACCGGGGTCATCTCGCCGCGCAGGAAGGCCTCGCCATCGAATTCGTGGCAGGCGCCCTGGACCAGCTCCAGCTCCTCGACGAAGCGCTCGTAGAGATCGCCCAGGTGGGCGCGGGCCTCGTCGGAGTCCAGCTTGTCGATGGTCTTGGTGGCGATACGCTCGTGGCCATGGCCGGGGGTGTAGACGTAGATGCGGTCGTCCGAGAGGTGATAGACGCCCTTGAAGTCGCGATAGCTGCCGATCGGCCAGGTGATGGGCGCGGCCTTGATCTTGAGCACCGCCTCGATCTCGTCGAGCAGCTCGATGGGATCGCGGATGTCGCGGTCGAGCTTATTGATGAAGCTGACGATGGGCGTGTCGCGCAGGCGGCAGACGTCCATCAGGGCGATGGTGCGGGGTTCGACGCCCTTGCCGCCGTCGAGCACCATCAGCGCCGAGTCCACCGCGGTCAGGGTGCGGTAGGTGTCTTCGGAGAAGTCCTCGTGGCCGGGGGTGTCGAGCAGGTTGATCATGTGCTCGCGATAGGGGAACTGCATCACCGAGGTGGTGATGGAGATGCCGCGCTGCTTTTCCATCTCCATCCAGTCGGAGGTCGCGTGCCGGTCGGATTTGCGCGACTTCACCGTGCCCGCGACGGCGATGGCCTGGCCCATCAGCAGCAGCTTCTCGGTGATGGTGGTCTTGCCCGCGTCGGGGTGGGAAATGATGGCGAAGGTACGGCGCTTGGCGACTTCGGCGGCCTGGGTGGTCATGGATGAACCTGGGCGAGAGCGAAAAAAGAGGGGGCGGAGTATAGCAGAGGGCAGCCCTACCGGCTCGAGGTCGGTAGGGCTGCACCAGACGCCGCTCAGCGCTGCGGCTGGATGTTGCCGTCGCAGCAGGGTGGGGTGCGTTTGCGGCGCACCAGACGCTTGCCCAGCGCCATGCCCGGGACCTCGATGTATCTGTGGGTCAGGCAGGCGAAGGCGAAGACCACCGCCAGTTCCACCACCACCACCAGGTTGTCCAGCACGACGCTGCCGGTGGCGATGTAGCGGATCATGAAGGGCAGCGGGGCGTCATGGGAGGGCGCCACCACCGTGAGGTCCTGGTGCAGCAACTTGCCCAGCACGATGAAAGCGCTCTTGACCACGAAGATCACTGCGGCGTGGCACAGGTAGATCGAATAGGACAGTACCCCCAGGCGCACGAAGAGGCCGTGATGCAGCACGCTGGAGACCAGGCCGCGCTCGAAGGCGAAGGTGAGGATGGTGACGCAGAACACCAGGGTCGCCAGCACGCCTTTCTTGGGCACCGGCAGATCGGAGGTCATCACCGCGGCACCGGCGATCAGGCAGGCCAGTTCCAGCAGGGTGCCACCGAATTGTCCGCCGTTGTGCTGCTTGATCCAGACATAGAGGCGATAGGTGCAGGCGCCGGCGAAAAAGCACGACAGACCGCGAAAGATCTCGGTCTTCAACGGCAGGAAGGGAAACAGCAGCTGCACGAAGGCCAGCAGGGCGATCGCCAGGAACCACTGGCGCTGATGACCCTGTCCCTTGAGCACCAGCAGGCCGAAGATCAGATAAAGGTAGAACTCGATGCTGATGCTCCAGGATGGGTAGTTGAAGGAGCCGGTGATGGCCTGGCCCAGCCAGGATTGCAACAGCAACAGATTGGGCAGGAATTGCTCGGGCGCGGTGGCGCCGCTGAACGCCGGATCGTTGAAGCCGACCCCCAGTTTTTCCGCCAGCAGGCGACCGCACTCCAGCAGCACATAGAGACCCAGCATGGCCAGATGCAGCGGCAGGATCCGCGTCGCGCGACTGATGGCGAAGTCGCGATAATCGTCCAGGGTGCGCAGCCGGCTCTCATAGGTGTGCATGAGCACGAAGCCGCTGAGCACGAAGAAGAACTCGACAAACAGGTAGGCGTTGGCGATCAGCGGATTTTCCGAGGCGGCCTGAGCGACATAGGTGTGAAACAGCACGACGGCGACGGCCAACAGACCGCGAAAGCTATCCAAAGCGACAAATCTTTCCATGGGATATCCCTGAGGGTGCGGCAAGAAGAGGCGAACGGATGCAGCGCTGCCGTTAGGGGGAAAGAGCGGAGGGGTAGTGCGGGAACGTGAAAGCTGACATGGCATCCTGGCTCTTGTGCGTCGCAAGCTTCTTAATAGTCGAACTATTACTTGCTGTTACATTTTGATCGCCAAAATCCAGCAAGTTCTTGCTAGGCCGTCCCTGGCCCGGCGTTTTGTGATTGCAGTCACCGATTTCCAGACAAGTTGTCACCTGACTGCAAGAAGGCGCCACCCGTGCTGCCTGGCGGCGCCCCGTTCAGCGGGGACCCAGGGTCTGGCAGTCGGCCGGCTTCACGTACTTTTGCAGCACCTTCCATTGTGGGCGGGGCTTGCCCTTGACCGGTTCGATCGCCAGCGGATAGTCGCCCCAGTTGGGGCCGGCTGCCCAGTACATGGCCGGGATGCATTCCTGGCGCAGCCGCGCCAGCAAGCGGTCCATGGCGGCCAGCCAGCGGGGGTCGTTGTCCGGCACGCCGAATTCGCCGATGTGGCCGCGCTTGCCGTGCTGCTTGAGCCAGGTGATGAAGGGCTCGACCCGGCGGATGCCGACATCGGGATCGAAGTCGGTCATGTCCTTCTTGAGGTACTTGCCGCCACCGTCATTGTCGAAATAGACGTGCGCCGAATAGATCAGGTTGTCGGCCGGATCCTTGAGACCGAGCAGCTTGGCGTTGTAGCGCGGCCAGAGATAGCTGCTGGACCAGCCATTGCCTTCGATCAGGAGCGGACGCACCCGATCCACCTCGCGCACCGCGTCGATACCGTGCTGGGCTGCCACCGGCCATTGCTCCACGGCATCGTGGGGCTCGTTCATGATGTCGTAGGCGGCCAGGGCGGGGTGCTCGTGCCAGCGCTGGGCGATCCGGCGTAGGACATCGGCGTAGGCCGGATAGGGCACCGCCGCGCTGCCGATGACCTGGCCGCGGTATCTCATGTAGTTGTGCAGATCCAGGATCACGCTCATGCGATAGCGCTTGGCGTTGTCCAGGGTCTGGTCGATCAGCTTGGCGTAGGCGGGATCCAGGGGTTGTCCCAGCGTGGGCTGGAGGCGCTCCCAGATGACCGGGAAGCGGATCACCCGGATGCCCTTGGCCGCCCAGCGTCGGTAATGGCCGGCGTCGGGAAAGAAGTAGTTGGTTCCCGGTTTGCCCGGCAGTACGTGGGGCGCGAAGCCGGCGCCGGAAAAATTCAGGCCCACGAGATCGGTAGGGAAGTCCCGTGTGGCGGCCTGGGCGACCGGCATGGCAGCCAGACTGCAAAGCAGGGTGAACAACAGGGTGAGCTTGGATTTCAGGCGTAGCGTCATCGGCAAGGTCCCGGACAGTGACGGAAGACGTAGGAATGTCGGGCGGTCGTGGCCCGATCCGCCATGAGGCCTGAAGAGACGCCGGGAAGTTGCAGTGCAAGGCTCAGAAGGTGCGCCAGACAACGTTAATGTCGGGCGAAAACCGCGGAAATGCGAGCTGGGTAGACTGGCGGGCAGCTTGGAGCGGGACGCCGCGGCGGCTGGATTCGGGCAGCGCGGCCCCTGGGCAGGCCAGGAAGAAGGGTAGCGCGGGTAATGAACTGCCTGTGACTGCTTTCCATCTTTATATGGCGCAGGCAGGTCATTCGAAAGCGGTCTTTAGCGACGCAGGCAGATCCCAGCCCACTGTTCGGCTTCGCGGCGGGCCGAGGCCTCGTCGCTGAATTCGGCGATCAGGCCGCCGTGCGCATACACCACCACCCAATTTTCCACCTTGGGTTGCAGCAGCATTACGGGGGCAGAGGAGAGAACAGCGGAGTCCAACGATGCACAAGCCGTCATGTCATTCATAACGTTCCCTTTGAAGTTAGCTCGGTGAATAGTCTGTTTTTATAGCGGTTCCAGAAATGGCGCTTGGTGCTATCACTGGGCCACCTATTGACCTTGGTATGGCTGAATGATCCCTCAAAGCGTCAGCCATTCGTCGGCATGATAAAGGGGTGCCAAAACCTCGTCACCGCACTGGCTCACAGAAAGATGTTTCAGTTATGACCGTACGTCAGCTGAGCTGTGTGCCGCTCCACGAAACCGCCGTGGCTTGCCCCCGCATCCGTGACAGGCGTCGCGCTGGTACTGCAAAGCAGCTAACAGTAAGCGTATTAAATTTATCGTCACACATTCGCCGAGGGCTCTAGCGCGCGACTCTCGCTTTTTGCCGGCTGTCCGGGCCTCTCGGCCGGGCCTTTCACCCTGTCAAGACGTTCCGCTATGCATGATCGGGTTGGCATTGAGCGAGTCTATTGGGTTAGCCTGAAAAGGAGCTGGCGAACTATCGACTGCGATGGACGTCAATCTCTTCGGTCGAGGCAAGGCGCCATGTCGTTCCCCAGGAGCGACACCCAAGGGCTAGGCAGATCCGAGATCCGCAGTGCCCCGTTGGTCCAGCCGGCATACCCGCCATGCCCTGCTGTGTCTCGACCCTGAACCCGGACAGCCGTCCTGCGCCTCGCCCCCGTGCGAGGTCCGCACTCGGAAGGCATGCGGCCTGTCCGCCCGTTGAAGGAGCCTGACATGGCGAAGTTCAAGACCCTCCTGCTCGGCACGGCCGTGGGAGTGGTGATCCTGGCACTGCTGGTGCACTGGATCGGTATGGATACGCTGCGTACCTATCGCGCAGACCTCTGGTTCTATCTCCAGGCTCATCTCTATCTGGTAGCCGTCTCCATGGTCCTGGCCCTGCTGGTAGGCATCCCCGCCGGGGTGCTGCTGAGTCGGCCAGCCTTCGCCCGCAGCGCCGAGCGCTTCATGCAGGTGTTCAACATCGGCAATACCGTGCCGCCGCTGGCGGTGCTGGCCATCGCCCTGGGCATCGTCGGCATCGGCGATGGGCCGGCGATCCTGGCGCTGTTCCTGGCCTCGCTGCTGCCCATCGTGCGCAACACCTACGAGGGGCTGAAGAACGTGCCGGCCTCGCTCAAGGAGGCTGCCACCGGCATCGGCATGACCCCCACCCAGGTGCTGACCAAGGTGGAGCTGCCCAATGCCGTGCCCATCATCATCGGCGGGGTGCGGGTCGCCCTGGCGATCAACGTCGGCACCACGCCGCTGGTGTTTCTCATCGGCGCCAACAGCCTGGGCAGCCTGATCTTTCCCGCCATCGCCCTGGAGAACCAGTCGCAGCTGCTGCTGGGCGCCGCCGCCACGGCGCTGCTGGCGCTGCTGCTGGACGGCCTGGTGCTGCTCGCCAGTCGCCTCTGGCTGGAACGCGGCCTGGCCCGCTAAGGAGACGAGATGAAGAAGTTGCTTATCGCCCTGGGCGCCGCCTGGTTCGGACTGACGCTGGCCAGCGCTGCCCAGGCCGATCCGATCCGCATCGGCGCCAAGGTCTTTACCGAGCAGGCCATCCTCGCCGAACTCACCGGGCAGTATCTGTCCCGCCACGGCTATCAGCCGGAGATCGTCGGCGGCCTGGGCAGCACCATCGCCTGGAATGGCGTGAAGAACGCCCAGCTCGACCTCACCTGGGAATACACCGGCACCTCCCTGGTGGCCTACAACCATGTCACCGAACGACTGGACAAGGAGGCCTCCTACCAGCGGGTCAAGCAGCTGGACGCCAAGGTCGGTCTGGCCTGGCTGGCGCCCACCCGCTTCAACAACACCTATGCCCTGGCGTTGCCGGAGAAGATCGCTCGACAGCATCCCGAGCTGAACAGCATCAGCGACCTGGCCGGACTGCTCAAGGCCGAGGCCGGCAAGCAGCACCTCACCGCGCTGGACATCGAATTCGCCAACCGCTCCGATGGCCTCGCCGGCCTGGTCAAGGCCTATGGCCTGAGCTACACCCGGGACGACATCCGCCAGATGGACCCGGGCCTGGTCTACACCGCCCTGCGCAACGGCCAGGTCTTCACCGGCCTGGTCTACACCACCGACGGCCGCCTGGATGCCTTCAGGCTCAAGGTGCTGGAAGACGACAAGGGCTATTTCCCCGACTACACCGCTGCCCCCGTGGTGAACGCCGGGTACCTGGCCAAGCACCCGGATCTCGCCGCCTTGCTCAAACCCCTGGCGGAAAGCCTGGACCAGGCCACCATGCGCCAGCTCAACGCCAAGGTGGACATCGAGCGGCAGACGCCGGCCCAGGTGGCCCGCGACTTCCTCGCCCAGCACCCCCTAGACGGAGGGCAATGACCCATGGATTTCGTCACCTCCTTCAATCACATCGACTGGCTGCAGGTCCTCGAACTGACCCGCCAGCACATCACCCTGGTGGGCATCGCCGTAACCCTGGCGATCCTGGTGGGCGTGCCCCTGGGCATCCTCATGACCCGCTATCCCTGGCTGGCCGGACCGCTGCAGGCGGTGGCCACGGTGGTCATGACGCTGCCCTCCATCGCCCTGTTCGGCCTGCTGCTGCCGTTCTATTCCAAGTTCGGCCAGGGCCTCGGCCCGCTGCCGGCCATCACCGCGGTGTTCCTCTATTCGCTGCTGCCGATCCTGAGAAACACCTACCTGGCGTTGACCAGCGTCGAGCCGGGCATCCGCGAGGCGGGTGCAGGTATCGGCATGACCTTCTGGCAGCGCCTGCGCATGGTCGAACTGCCCATCGCCCTGCCGGTGATCCTGGCCGGGGTGCGTACCGCCGTGGTCATGAACATCGGCGTCATGACCATCGCCGCCACCATCGGCGCCGGCGGCCTGGGCGTGCTCATCCTCACCTCCATCAGTCGCAGCGACATGGCCACCCTCATCGTCGGCGCGGTGCTGGTCAGCCTGCTGGCCATCGTCGCCGACCTCGTCCTGCAGTGGCTGCAACGCCGCCTCACCCCGCGCGGCCTGCGCAGCGCCCCTTAAGGAGTCCCAGATGATCGAACTCGACCGCCTGACCAAGACCTTCAAGCAGCACGGCAAGGACGTGACCGCGGTGGACGCCGTGAGCCTCACCGTGGAGGAGGGCCAGATCTGCGTCTTCCTCGGCCCCTCCGGCTGCGGCAAGACCACCACCCTGAAGATGATCAACCGCCTGATCGAGCCCACCTCGGGCCGGGTGCTGATCAATGGCGAGGACACCACCGGCATCGATGAGGTGACCCTCAGACGCCATATCGGCTACGTGATCCAGCAGATCGGTCTGTTCCCCAACATGACCATCGAGGAAAACATCACCGTGGTGCCCAAGCTCTTGGGCTGGGACAAGAAGAAGTGCCGCGAGCGCGCCACCGAGCTGATGAGCATGGTGCAGCTCGAACCCAAGCAGTACCTGTCGCGCTATCCGCGCGAACTGTCCGGTGGCCAGCAGCAGCGCATCGGCGTGATCCGCGCCCTGGCGGCCGAGGCGCCGCTGCTGCTGATGGACGAACCCTTCGGCGCGGTGGATCCGATCAACCGCGATGCCATCCAGAACGAGTTCTTCCAGATGCAGCGGGCACTGAACAAGACGGTGATCATGGTCAGCCACGACATCGACGAAGCCATCCGCCTGGGTGACAAGATCGCCGTGTTCCGCGGCGGCCGCCTGGTGCAGTTCGACCACCCTGACACCCTGCTGGCCCATCCCAAGGACGACTTCGTCAGCAACTTCGTCGGCCAGGACAGCACCTTGAAGCGTCTCCTGCTGATCCGCGCCGAGGATGCGGCCGACAATACGCCCTCGATCCAGGCCGAGACCCTGATCGGCGATGCCGTGGAGTTGATGGAGGAGCACGATCGCCGCTACCTGGTGGTGACGGATGCCGCCAACAAGGGCCTGGGCTACGTGCGCCGGCGTGACCTGCGCGGGCAGAGCGGCCCGGTGGCGCCCTTCGTCACCCCGTTCAAGGCCACCGCGGCCTTCGACGAGCACCTGCGCATCCTGCTGTCGCGCATGTACCAGTTCAACAGCTCCTGGCTGCCGGTGCTCAGCGCCGACAACGACTTCCTGGGCGAGGTCACCCAGGAATCCATCGCCGACTATCTCAGCAGTGGTCGGTCGCGCGGCAAGACCACCATCGTCTCGCCGGCGGAGCAGGTGGCGGGGTAGGGCGGGGACTCAGGCGGCGGTCGCAGGGCTACCGCCTGACGGCCTGACGGCCTGAGGCTCAGGGGCGGATTTCGATCAGGGTGCCGTCCTTGACCAGGCCCCAGACCTCGCGCATGTCGTGGTTGGTCATGGCGATGCAGCCCTCGGTCCAGTTCAGCGAGTTGAAATACCACTCCGGGTACTCCTCGTCGATGGGGGTGCCGTGCAGCATGATCATGCTGCCGGGACGCACGCCGGCCTGGCTGGCGCGGGCCAGGTCCTCGCGATTGGGATAGGAGATGTGCATGGCCAGGTTGAACTTGTCGCTGGTCTTGCGCCAGTCGATCCAGTAGAAGCCTTCCGGGGTGCGCTTGTCGCCCTCGCGCAACTTGGGGCCGCGGGGATTCTTGCCCAGCGAGATGCGATAGGACTTCATCACGGTATCGCCGCTGAGCAGTTGCAGCTGATTGCGCGACTTGATGACCAGCACCTTGTCGATCAGCGGCGCGGCCGGCTGGCGGATCAACGTGACGCTGGTACTGGCCTGGGCCAGCTGGGGAAGCAACGAACCGCACAGCACATAGCAGAGCGCCAACAACAGGTGCAACGGACGCATGTCGGGTAGATCCTCGGAAGAGCTCAGGGCCTGTTCAAGGTCTCGCGAGCTAGAGACAAACAAGGCGAAAATGGCTGAGGAAGCGGAGTTTACAGATAGTAAATGAGCATTCCGAAGGCATTTTCAACGACGTTGGGCCGACGCGCAGCAGACTTTGAACAGGCCCTTAGGCAGGCTTGGGTGCGACCACCATAGGCGCCATGCCTTCATGGCGCAGGGAAAACTCGCCGCGACGGCGGTCGGCGAAAAAGCATTCTAGTGTCCGCTTGATGGTCGGAAAAGCCAGAGACGACCAGGGGATGTCGGCTTCGTCCAGAAGGCGCACGTCGAGACTTTCCTCACCGACGCCAAAGCGGCCGTCGACCAGCTCGCCGCGGAACAGCATGTAGATCTGGTCGATGTGCGGCAGGTCGAAGAGGGTATAGAGCTCCAGGCCCTGCACGGTCGCGCCGGCTTCCTCGAAGGTCTCGCGGGCGGCGGCCTCGGTGGTGGTCTCGCCGTTTTCCATGAAGCCCGCCGGCAGCGTCCAGTAACCCTTGCGCGGTTCGATGGCGCGCTGGCAGAGCAGCACCTTGCCCTCCCAGGTCGCCAGGCAGCCGGCCACCACCCGCGGATTCTGATAATGCACTGCGCCGCACTGGCTGCAGACCAGGCGCATCCGGTTGTCACCCGCGGGAAGGCGTTCTTCCAGCAGTCCGCCACAGTGATTGCAATGCTTCATGGTTCATCCTCGTTTTGCTGCAGTGTGCCGGGGCGATCCCGGGCCTCGCAAGCGATGGCTGGGCTTGGGATTGCCCGACGGGCGTGCCATGATCCAGGGGATACGATGAGCAAGGGAGAATTCCGGCGTGGATGAGTTGCTCCAGCGCCTGCGTCACTATCAGCCGCGCACCCTGAGCGGCACCGAGAGCTACCAGGAAGCGGCGGTGCTGGTGCCCATCATCCGTGGCGAGCATCCCGAGTTGCTGCTCACCCTGAGGGCCAGCAACCTGTCCACCCACGGCGGCGAGGTGGCCCTGCCGGGCGGCCGGCGCGATCCCGAGGACGCCGATCTGGTCGCCACCGCCCTGCGCGAGGCCGAGGAAGAGGTCGGACTGCCACCGGGCCTGGTGGAGGTGATCGCCCCCCTGAGTCCGCTGGTGTCGCGCTACGGCCTGGCGGTGACCCCCATCGTCGCGCTGATCCCCGATCAGCTCGAATACGTACCCAGCGAAGCCGAGATCGCCGCGATCTTCAGCGTGCCCCTGCAGTTCTTCTGCGAGGTGCCGCCGGATTACACCCTCAGGGTCGACCACGACGGCCTGCGCTGGCAGGTGCCCAGCTATCAGTATGGCGAGCACCGCATCTGGGGGCTGACGGCGGTGATCATCGTCGAACTGGTCAATCTGCTGTACGACGCCGGTATCGTGCTCAAGGCACCGCCCAGGCGTGATTGAGCGGTATCGGCAAGGTAAAGGCACATGCCAAGTCGGGCATTAACGGGCACAATGCGCGGCCATTCGAGGGAAGCCGCATGACCACCGCCGATTCACCCGTGCGTTCGCCCTGCGTCCATGTCTGTGCCCTGGACGAACAGGACATCTGCATCGGTTGCCAGCGCAGCGCCGCCGAGATCACCCGCTGGATGTCCATGAGCGACAGCGAGCGCCGCGAGGTGCTGCTGCGCTGCAGCGAGCGGGCGCGGGCGGGCGGTGCGGCCTTCCTGACCTGACATCAGCCGGAGAGATCTGTCATGCCCCGTATCGGTACCCCCCTGTCCCCCAGCGCCACCCGCGTGCTGCTCTGCGGCTCCGGCGAACTGGGCAAGGAAGTCGTCATCGAACTGCAGCGCCTGGGCGTCGAGGTCATCGCCGTGGATCGCTACGCCGATGCCCCGGCCATGCAGGTCGCTCATCGCAGCCACGTCATCGACATGCTCGACGGGGCCGCCCTGCGCGCGGTGATCGAGCGCGAGCAGCCGCACTTCATCGTGCCGGAAATCGAAGCCATCGCCACCGCCACCCTGGTGGAGCTGGAAGGCGAGGGCTACACCGTGGTGCCCACCGCCCGCGCCGCCCAGCTCACCATGAATCGCGAAGGCATCCGTCGCCTCGCCGCCGAGGAACTGGGCCTGCCCACCTCGCCCTATCACTTCGCCGACACCTACGAAGACTATGCCGCCGCCGCCGAGGCGCTGGGCTATCCCTGCGTGGTCAAGCCGATCATGAGTTCCTCGGGCAAGGGCCAGAGCCTGCTGCGCAGCGCCGACGAGCTGCAGGCCGCCTGGCAATACGCCCAGGAAGGCGGTCGCGCCGGCAAGGGCCGGGTGATCGTCGAGGGCTTCGTCGACTTCGACTACGAGATCACCCTGCTGACCGTGCGCCACGTCGGCGGTACCTCCTTCTGCGCGCCGGTCGGGCATCGCCAGGTCAAGGGCGACTACCACGAGTCCTGGCAGCCCCAGGCCATGAGCGAGAAGGCCCTGGCCGAGTCCGAGCGGGTCGCCCGCGCGGTCACCGAGGCCCTGGGCGGTCGCGGCCTGTTCGGCGTGGAACTGTTCGTCAAGGGCGACCAGGTCTGGTTCAGCGAGGTCTCCCCGCGGCCCCACGACACCGGCCTGGTGACCCTGATCTCCCAGGATCTCTCCGAATTCGCCCTGCATGCCCGGGCCATCCTCGGCCTGCCGATCCCCACCATCCGCCAGTTCGGTCCCTCGGCCTCGGCGGTGATCCTGGTGGACGGCGATTCGCGCCAGACTGCCTTCGCCAACCTCGGCGCGGCCCTGGCCGAACCCGACACCGCGCTGCGCCTGTTCGGCAAGCCCGAGGTGAAGGGGCAGCGGCGCATGGGCGTCGCCCTGGCCCGCGACGAAAGCATCGAAGCCGCCCGGGCCAAGGCTGTGCGTGCGTCCCAGGCGGTGAAGGTCGAGCTGTAAGGCCGGCTGCGCACCACGAAAAAGGGCCCCGCGGGGCCCTTTTTCATTGGCTGGAGAGATCTACAGCGACTGGTCGCGCGTCTCGCGCATACAGAGCACCGCCACCAGGCTGATGGCCGCTGCTGCCGAGACATAGCCGCCCACCCAGCTCAGGCCACCGGCCTCCACCAGTTGCTGCGCGGCGTAGGGCGCCAGGGAGGCGCCGAGGATGCCGCCCAGGTTGTAGGCCGCCGAGGCACCGGTGTAGCGCACCCGGGTGGGGAAGATTTCCGGCAGCAGGGCGCCCATGGGACCGAAGGTCATGCCCATGAGAAACAGCTCCAGGGCCAGGAACAGGCCGACCGCCTGACTGGAGCCGTGGGTCAGCAGCGGCTCCATGGCGAAGCCCGACAGCAGGGCGGCGATGGCGCTGGCCGCCAGTACCGGCTTGCGGCCGAAGCGATCGGCCAGCCAGGCCGACAGCGGCGTGGCCAGGGCCATGAACAGCACGGCCACACAGAGCAGGCCGAGGAATTCCTGGCGGCTGTAGCCGAGATTCTTCACCCCGTAGCTCAGCGAGAACACCGTGGAGATATAGAAGAGCGCGTAGCACACCACCATGCTCAGGGCGCCCAGCAGTACCGCCTTGCCGTGCTTGCCAAAGGTCTCGACCATGGGCAGGCGCAGCTTCTCGCGCCGCGCCATGGCCTCGGCGAACACCGGCGTCTCGTGCAGCGACAGCCGCACATAGAGGCCGACCACCACCAGCAGGGCGCTGAGCAGGAAGGGGATGCGCCAGCCCCAGGCGCGGAATTGCTCGTCGTCCAGCAGCAGCGCCAGGGCCAGGAACAGACCGTTGGCCATGAGAAAGCCGATGGAAGGACCGAGCTGGGGAAACATGCCGAACCAGGCGCGCTTGCCGGGCGGGGCGTTCTCGGTGGCCAGCAGCGCCGCGCCGCCCCATTCGCCACCCAAGCCCAGGCCCTGGCCGAACCTCAGCAGGCAGAGCAGGATCGGTGCCCAGACGCCGATGCTGGCGTAGCCGGGCAGGAGGCCGATCAGGGTGGTGGAGATGCCCATCAGCAGCAGCGAGGCCACCAGGGTGGACTTGCGCCCGATGCGATCGCCGAAGTGGCCGAACAGCAGCGAACCCAGGGGGCGCGCCAGGAAGGCGATGCCAAAGGTAATGAAGGCGCTGAGGGTCTGGGCCATGCCCGCGCCCTGGGGAAAGAACACCGGGCCGATCACCAGGGCCGCGGCCGTGGCATAGACGTAGAAGTCGTAGAACTCGATGGCGGTGCCGATGAAGCTGGCGGTGGCCACGCGAGTGGGGGAGTTGCGCGGCACGGAGGTGGGCGCGTCGAAGGCGGCAGCGGTCGTGGACATGCAGGGGTACCGGGCAGTCGTTCTTGTAGGAGGCGTCTGCCGGAGCGGCCCGGTGGGGCAGCGGCTGTCCGAGGATGGGGACGGGCGGGACGACCTGTTATGACGTGCCGGGCGCGAAGCGGCTGTTGGCCGGGTCGCGCCGAACGTGGTTCGGTCGCCTGATTATGCAGGTAGTGGAACGACGACTGTCAACGATGCAGGATGAATTCCCGCACCAGCTTGCTGCCGAAATAGGCCAGCATCAGCAGGATGAAGCCCAGCAGCGTCCAGCGGATCGCCCGGTGGCCGCGCCAGCCCAGGCGATTGCGCCCCCACAGCAGGATGCCGAACACCACCCAGGCGATGCAGGAGAGCACCGTCTTGTGCACCAGGTGCTGGGCGAACATGTCCTCGACAAAGAACCAGCCGGAGATCAGCGACAGCGACAGCACCACCCAGCCGGCCCAGAGAAAGCCGAACAGCAGGCTTTCCATGGTCTGCAGCGGGGGAAAGCTGCGGATCAGCCCGGACGGGTGCTTGTTCTTGAGCTGGCGATCCTGGATCAGCAGCAGCAGCGACTGCAGCACCGCCAGGGTGAAGAGCCCGTAGGCGATGATCGACAGCAGCACGTGCACGACGATCTTGGGCGACACGTCCAGCGGCGTCACGGTGCCCGGTGGCACGAATTCGGCCAGCAGCGCGGTGATGGCACCGAGGGGATAGACCAGCACCAGCAGCGGTTGCAGCGGCATGCGCAGGCAGCCGATCAGCATCAGCGCGATGGCGGTCGCCGAGATCAGGCTGGAGGCGTCGAAGAAGTCCAGGCTCAGGGTCGGTTCGAGGATCAGCTGCAGATAGACGGCCAGGGCATGGGGCAGCAGGGCCAGGATGCCAGCGCCCAGGACCAGGGGCTTGCTCGACGGCTGTTTGCGCAGCAGGCAACTGCCCTGGTAGAGGGTCGCGAGCAGATAGAGGGCGGCGGCCAGGAGGGTGGGCAGCAGGGCGTGCATGGTCCGGTTTCAGCAGAGCGGAAAGCAGGCGAGTGTGGCACAGACAGGGCGGTACAGAAAGTCTGAGCCGCGCCTTGGCGCCGGCTGGCCAGGCTGGGCGAACCCTGGCCGCCAGCGGGTGGTCCCAAGAGGTACATATCTTGAAGAGGTCGCGACCATGCTTAAATTTCTCGGCGGTACCATGGGCATCATCTTTCTGATCGGCCTGGTGGTGGTCATCGGCATCTTCTCGCTGATCTTCTGATCCCCTCCCCGCAGGCACCGGCCCTGGCGTCGGTGCCTCGCGCTCCTGCCTCGGCGGCTCGCCGATACCGACCCTGCTGACGGTTTCACGCGGTAGCGGCCCTGGCGGCTATCCCTGCTCAGGCGCTCTTTCGTTATACTTGCCGGTCAGCCGCCGTTTCTGCCCTGGATGTCCGCATGTTCGAGAATCTCACAGACCGCCTGTCCCAAAGCCTGCGCCACATTACCGGCAAGGCCAAGCTCACCGAAGACAACATCAAGGACACCCTGCGCGAGGTGCGCATGGCGCTGCTCGAGGCGGACGTCGCCCTGCCGGTGGTCAAGGAGTTCGTCAATCGGGTCAAGGAGCGGGCGGTCGGCACCGAGGTGTCCAAGAGTCTGACCCCGGGCCAGGCCTTCGTGAAGATCGTGCGCGCCGAGCTCGAAGCCATCATGGGCGCGGCCAACGAAGACCTGGCGCTCAACGTCGCGCCGCCGGCGGTCATCCTCATGGCCGGCCTGCAGGGCGCGGGCAAGACCACCACCGCGGGCAAGCTGGCGCGCTTCCTCAAGGAGCGCAAGAAGAAGACCGTCATGGTCGTCTCCGCCGACGTCTATCGTCCGGCCGCCATCAAGCAGCTGGAAACCCTGGCCGGGGAGGTGGGCGTCACCTTCTTCCCCTCCGACATCAGCCAGAAGCCGGTGGAGATCGCCCAGGCCGCCATCCGCGAAGCCAAGCTCAAGTTCATCGACGTGGTCATCGTCGACACCGCCGGTCGCCTGCACATCGATAGCGAGATGATGGCGGAGATCCAGCAGGTCCATGCGGCTACCAAGCCGGCCGAGACCCTGTTCGTGGTCGACGCCATGACTGGTCAGGACGCCGCCAACACCGCCAAGGCCTTCAACGACGCTCTGCCGCTCACCGGCGTGATCCTGACCAAGGTCGACGGCGATGCCCGGGGCGGTGCCGCACTGTCGGTCCGCCACATCACCGGCAAGCCGATCAAGTTCATCGGCATGGGCGAGAAGAGCGAAGCCCTCGATCCCTTCCACCCGGATCGCGTCGCCTCGCGCATCCTCGGCATGGGCGACGTCCTCTCGCTGATCGAGCAGGCCGAACAGACCCTGGATCGCGAGAAGGCCGACAAGCTGGCCAAGAAGCTCAAGAAGGGCAAGGGCTTCGATCTCGAAGACTTCCGCGACCAGTTGCGCCAGATGAAGAACATGGGTGGCCTGGGTTCGCTGATGGACAAGCTGCCGACCATGATGGGTGGCATGAACATCCAGCAGATGGGCAACGCCCAGGGCGCCGCGGAAAAGCATTTCAAGCAGATGGAAGCCATCATCGACTCCATGACCCCGGCCGAGCGCCGCGATCCGGAGCTGATCAGCGGCTCGCGCAAGAAGCGCATCGCCCTGGGTTCCGGCACCCAGGTGCAGGACGTCGGCCGCCTCATCAAGCAGCACAAGCAGATGCAGAAGATGATGAAGAAGGTCACCGCCAAGGGCGGCATGGCCAAGATGATGCGCGGCATGGGCAGCATGTTCCCCGGCGGCGGCATGCCGAAGATGTGATTTCCGAGTGCCGCCCGTCGCCAGATGGCCGGCATCGGAAAGGGCTCTGCGAGAGGCGTCGGCACCAGTGCTGATGCACCTTCGCGAGCGACGGGGCTCCACCGCTGGAGTCTCCAGGCTGCCGCTATGCCGAGGGTGCCGTTGAAAGCCATTGGCAAACCGGGTAACAGCCCTTAGAATATGCGGCCTTTCGGGCCATGTGGCCCAGTGTGCCCACAGCTACAAGCACCGACTACAGGAACGAAGTTCAATGGTAACCATCCGTCTAGCCCGTGGCGGCTCCAAGAAGCGCCCCTTCTACCACCTGACCGTGACCAACAGCCGCAATGCGCGCGATGGTCGTTTCGTCGAGCGCATCGGTTTCTTCAACCCGGTGGCCAGCGGCGCCGAAATCCGTCTGTCGGTGGACCAAGAGCGCGCCAACTACTGGCTGTCGCAGGGCGCCCAGCCGTCCGAGCGCGTCGCTCAGCTGCTGAAGAGCGCTCAGGCTACCGCCTGAAGACCATGAGTACGCCGACCTCCGCCCCCGACCTGGTGGTCCTGGGCAAGATAGTTTCGGTCTTTGGCGTACGCGGTGAGCTCAAGATCTACTCCTTTACCGATCCGCTCGACAATCTGCTGGACTATCGGACCTGGACGCTGCGGCGCGAAGGCGAGACCCGGCAGGTCAAGGTGCTCGGCGGTCGGATGCACGGCAAGGTCCTGACGGTACGTCTGCAGGGCCTGGACGATCGCGAAGAAGCCCGCCTGATGGCCGGTTTCGAGATCTGCGTGCCGCGCAGTGAATTGCCCCAGCTGGGCGCCGGTGACTACTACTGGCATCAGCTGGAAGGTCTCAAGGTGATCAATCTCGAAGGCCAATGGCTGGGCGTGGTGGATCATCTGCTGGAGACCGGGGCCAACGACGTCATGGTGGTCAAGCCCTGTGCTGGCAGCCTCGATGATCGTGAGCGTCTGTTGCCTTATCTGCCCGACCAGTACGTGCTGGCGGTTGATCTGGCCAAGGGCGAGATGCAGGTCGACTGGGACGCGGATTTCTGATCCATGCGTATCGATGTCATCAGCCTCTTTCCCGAGATGTTCGAGGCCGTCAGCGCCTATGGCGTGAGCGGTCGCGCGATGAAGCAGGGGCTCCTGGAGCTGACCTGCTACAACCCGCGCAGCTATACCGAGGATCGTCACCAGACCGTGGACGACCGGCCCTTTGGCGGCGGTCCCGGCATGGTCATGAAGATCCAGCCGCTGGAGCGCGCCCTGGCCGATGCCAAGGGTGATTCGGCGGCAAAGGTGATCTACCTGTCTCCCCAGGGTCGCAAACTCGACCAGGCGGCGGTACGGGAACTGGCGCAGGAGGAGCATCTGATCCTCATCGCCGGGCGTTACGAAGGCATCGACGAGCGTTTCATCGAGACGCACGTGGATGAAGAATGGTCGATTGGCGACTATGTGCTGTCCGGCGGTGAATTGCCGGCCATGGTGCTGATCGATGGGGTCACGCGACTGCTGCCTGGAGCCTTGGGGCATGCGGATTCCGCCGAGCAGGACTCGTTTACCGATGGCCTGCTCGATTGCCCGCACTACACCCGACCCGAGGTGTATGAGGGCCGTCGCGTACCCGACGTGTTGCTCAGTGGTAACCACGAGCATATCCGGCGCTGGCGCCTGCAGCAGTCCCTGGGACGCACTGCGGAGCGACGCGCCGATCTTCTGGATGGCCGCTCGCTTTCTGGAGAAGAGCAGAACCTGTTGGCGGAATACCTCCGTCAGCGGAACGATAGTTAGGTATCGATGGCGGGCCGCGGCCTGTCTTAGGAGCAGAGTGACATGACCAACAAAATCATTGCCCAGATCGAAGCTGAGCAGATGAACAAAGAAATCCCGGCGTTCGCCCCCGGCGACACCGTGATTGTCCAGGTTAAGGTGAAGGAAGGCGACCGTCAGCGTCTGCAGGCCTTCGAAGGCGTGGTGATCGGCAAGCGTAACCGCGGCCTGAACAGCGCCTTCACCGTACGCAAGATCTCCAACGGCGTTGGCGTCGAGCGTACCTTCCAGACCTACAGCCCGCTGGTCGACAGCCTGAGCGTCAAGCGTCGCGGTGACGTGCGCAAGGCCAAGCTGTACTACCTGCGCGAACTGTCCGGCAAGGCTGCCCGCATCAAGGAAAAGCTTTCCTGATCGCGGCGTGACCAGAAAAAAGCAGCTTCGGCTGCTTTTTTCGTTTCTAAGAGCCTAGTCAAAATCTCGCGAGCTAGAGACAAACAAGGCGAAGCTGGCTGAGGAAGCGGACCGGGCTCGCGCGCGAGTTTACAACTGGTAAATGAGCATTCTGACGGGGCTGGCCTTCCAGGCCAGCTTCAACCACGTTTGGCCGACGCGCAGCAGATTTTGAGTAGGTTCTGAGGTTCGAGGTAAGACATGACGACCCGCGAAGCGGAAATCCAGCGGCGCACCGCGCTGTCGGAAACCCGGGTGGCCAAGGCGGTCTTCCCGCCCACCACCAATCATCACGACACCCTGTTCGGCGGCACCGCCCTGGCCTGGATGGACGAGGTGTCCTTCATCACCGCGACGCGCTTCTGTCGGAAGCCGCTGGTCACGGTCTCCACCGACCGCATCGATTTCAACCATCCCATTCCCGCGGGCTCCATCGTCGAGCTGATCGGCCGGGTGGTGAAGGTGGGCAACACCAGCATCAAGGTGCAGGTGGAGGTCTTCGTCGAAGGCATGCTGGCGGAAGGCCGCGAGCGCGCCATCAATGGCGCCTTCAGCTTTGTCGCCGTCGATGACGAGGGCAAGCCGACGCCGGTGCTGCCCGGATTCGCCGCGTGAACGCCGAGCGGCTGATCGAGGAATTCCTCGACGCCCTGTGGCTGGAGAAGGGGCTGTCGCCCCATACCCGCAGCGCCTACCGCACCGACCTGTTGGCCTTCGCTCGGTGGCTGGAGGGCAGGGGCCTGACCCTGGAGTCCGTCGGCCGCGACGCGGTGCTCGATCACCTCGGCTGGCGCCTGAGCGAGGGTTACCAGGCGCGCTCCACGGCGCGTTTCCTTTCCGGGCTGCGCAGCTTCTACAAGTACGCGGTGCGCGAGGCGCGGCTGGCCGAGGACCCGACGCTGCTGGTGAGCATGCCGCAGCTGGGTGCGCCGCTGCCCAAGAGCCTGTCCGAGGCGGATGTGGAAGCCCTGTTGGCCGCGCCGGATACCGAGGACACCCTGGGCCTGCGCGATCGCACCATGCTCGAGGTGCTCTATGCCACCGGCCTGCGGGTGACCGAGCTGATCAGCCTGACCCTGGACGAGATCAACCTGCGCGAGGGTTCGCTGCGGGTCTTCGGCAAGGGCAGCAAGGAGCGGCTGATCCCCCTGGGCGAAGAGGCCATCGCCTGGCTGGAAAGCTATCTGAAGACCGCACGTCCATTGCTGCTGGGCGGCCAGCCCGGCGACATCCTCTTTCCCAGCCAGCGCGGCACGCCCATGACTCGGCAGACCTTCTGGCACCGCATCAAGCTGCATGCCCAGGTGGCCGGCATCCGCACCTCGCTGTCGCCGCATACCCTGAGGCACGCCTTCGCCACCCATCTGCTCAATCACGGCGCGGACCTGCGCACGGTGCAGATGCTGCTCGGCCATACCAGCCTGTCCACCACCCAGATCTACACCCACGTCGCCCGCGTGCGGCTGCAGCAACTGCACGCCCAGCACCATCCGCGCGGCTAGGGCGGTGTTTCAGAAGTTCGCGCAAGAATTGGCGAGTGATTTTGGTTTCTGAGCCAGGCGCCGGGAAGAGTCATAGCAGGGCTATGGCGAGGAGCGGCAACACCGCTCAGGGACCAAAAGCGCCGCCAAAATTGCGTAGACACTTCTGAAGCCCCGCCCTGGGGGCGGGACCGCCGTAGCCGGCAGGTCTGTGGTAGGCTTGCCGGCGTCTCAACAGGAGTCAAACATGCGTATTTCCCAACTGTTGCTCGCCGCTTGCCTGGGGCTCGGCGTGCAACTGGCTCAGGCCGAACCTGAGCAGGCCATTCGCCAGAGCCTGACCGCGCTGCAACCCAATCTCGCCATCGAGTCCATCGCCAAGAGTCCGCTGGAGGGCCTCTACCAGGTCCAGCTCAAGGGCGGTCGCGTGCTCTATGCCAGCGGCGATGGCCAGTTCGTCATGCAGGGCTATCTGTATCAGGTCAAGGACGGCAAGGCCTCCAACCTGACCGAGAAGGCCGAGAACGTCGCGGTGGCGCGGCAGATCAATGGCCTCGATCGCAACCAGATGATCGTCTATCCCGCCCAGGGCGAGACCAAGGCGCACATCACCGTCTTCACCGACACCACCTGCCCCTATTGCCAGAAGCTGCACGCCGAGGTGCCCGAGCTGAACAAGCGCGGCATCGAGGTGCGCTACCTGGCCTTCCCGCGCCAGGGCATGGGCTCGCCGGGCTCCAAGCAACTGGAGGCGGTGTGGTGCGCCAAGGACAAGCCGGCGGCGCTGAACCAGATGTTCACCGGTCGTGAGGTCAAGTCCGAGAGCTGCCAGAATCCGGTCGCCCAGCAATTCGCGCTGGGGCAGAACATGGGTATCCAGGGCACGCCGGCGATCATTCTCGCCGATGGCCAGATGATCCCGGGCTACCAGCCGGCCGACCAGCTGGCGGAAGCGGCAATCGGCGCCCGCTAGGCGCCTCAATCAGAGTTATGAACGGGGCCGCGGAGCGGTCCCACACGACATGGGGATAAGGGTGTGAAGCCGGTCAAAGTAGGCATCTGTGGTCTGGGTACCGTGGGCAGCGGGACCTTCAACGTACTCAAGCGCAACGCCGAGGAAATCGCCCGGCGCGCCGGTCGGGGTATCGAGGTGGCGCAGATCGCCCAGCGCCGGCCCAATCCCCAATGCGACACCGGTAGCACGCCGATCACCGCCGATGTCCTGGCGGTGGCCGACAATCCCGAGATCGACGTGGTGGTGGAGCTGATCGGTGGCTACACCCTGGCCCGCGAACTGGTGCTGCGCGCCATCGCCAACGGCAAGCACGTGGTCACCGCCAACAAGGCGCTGATCGCCGTGCACGGCAACGAGATCTTCGCCAAGGCTCGCGAGCAGGGCGTGATCGTCGCCTTCGAAGCCTCGGTGGCCGGCGGCATCCCGGTGATCAAGGCGCTGCGCGAAGGCCTGGCCGCCAACCGCATCAACTGGGTGGCCGGCATCATCAACGGCACCGGCAACTTCATCCTCTCCGAGATGCGCGAGAAGGGTCGCACCTTTCCCGATGTCCTGGCCGAAGCCCAGGCGCTGGGCTATGCCGAGGCCGATCCGACCTTTGACGTGGAAGGCATCGATGCCGCCCACAAGCTGACCATCCTGGCCTCCATCGCCTTCGGCATTCCGCTGCAATTCGACAAGGCCTACACCGAGGGCATCACCCGCCTGACCACCGCCGACGTCGGCTACGCCGAGGCACTGGGCTATCGCATCAAGCACCTGGGCGTGGCGCGCAGCACCGACCAGGGCATCGAGCTGCGGGTACACCCGACGCTGATCCCGGCCGATCGCCTGATCGCCAACGTCAACGGCGTGATGAACGCGGTGATGGTCAATGGCGACGCCGTCGGCTCGACGCTGTTCTATGGCGCCGGTGCCGGCCAGGAGCCGACCGCCTCGGCGGTGGTGGCCGACCTGGTGGACGTAGTGCGCGCCATGACCTCGGATCCGGAGAATCGCGTGCCGCACCTGGCCTTCCAGCCCGATGCGCTGTCCGACCATCCGGTGCTGTCGATCGAGGCCTGCGAGAGCGCCTACTATCTGCGCATCCAGGCCAAGGACCACCCGGGCGTGCTGGCCCAGGTGGCGAGCATCCTCTCGGCGCGCGGCATCAACATCGAGTCCATCATGCAGAAGGAAGCCGAGGAACATGACGGCCTGGTGCCCATGATCCTGCTGACCCATCGCGTGACCGAGCGCCACATGGTCGAGGCCATCACCGCGCTGGAAGCCCTGGACGATGTCGTCGGCGATGTCGTCCGCATCCGCGTCGAGCACCTGAACTGAGCAGCCTGGCGGCGCCCGGCGCCGCCGTCTTTCCCGAGGTCGAGTCATGCGTTACATCAGTACCCGCGGCCAGGCGCCCGCGCTGAATTTCGAAGAAGTGCTGCTGGCGGGTCTCGCCAGCGACGGTGGTCTCTATGTGCCGGAGAACCTGCCACGCTTTTCCCTGGAGGAGATCGCCTCCTGGGCCGGTCTGCCCTACCACGAGCTGGCCTTCCGGGTGATGAAGCCCTTCGTCGCCGGCTCCATCGCCGATGCCGAATTCAAGGCCATCCTGGAAGAGACCTACGCCGGTTTCGCCCATAGCTCGATCGCGCCGCTGCGCCAGCTGGACGCCAACGAGTGGGTACTGGAGCTGTTCCACGGCCCGACCCTGGCCTTCAAGGACTTCGCCCTGCAACTCCTGGGGCGGCTGCTCGACCATGTGCTGGCCAAGCGCGGCGAGCGCGTGGTGATCATGGGCGCCACCTCCGGCGACACCGGCTCGGCGGCCATCGAAGGCTGCAAGCGCTGCGAGAACGTGGACATCTTCATCCTCCATCCGCACCAGCGGGTGTCGGAAGTGCAGCGCCGGCAGATGACCACGCTGCTGGGCGACAACATCCACAACATCGCCATCGAAGGCAACTTCGACGACTGCCAGGAGATGGTCAAGGCCAGCTTCGCCGACCAGGGTTTCCTCAAGGGCACCCCGCTGGTGGCGGTCAACTCGATCAACTGGGCGCGGATCATGGCCCAGATCGTCTACTACTTCCATGCGGCGCTGCAGCTGGGCGCCCCGGCGCGTTCCATCGCCTTCTCGGTGCCCACCGGCAACTTCGGCGACATCTTCGCCGGCTACCTGGCCCGCAACATGGGTCTGCCGGTGAGCCAGCTGGTGGTGGCCACCAACCGCAACGACATCCTGCACCGCTTCATGTCGGGCAACCGCTACGACAAGCAGCAGCTGGAAGCCACGCTGTCGCCGTCCATGGACATCATGGTCTCGTCCAATTTCGAGCGCCTGCTGTTCGACCTGCACGGTCGCGACGGCCTGGCCCTGGCCGAGCTGATGGCGAATTTCCGCAGCAGCGGCACCCTGACGGTGGCCGACGATCGCTGGACCGAAGCGCGCAAGCTGTTCGATTCCCTCGCCGTGAGCGATGAAGAGACCTGCGCCACCATCGCCGAGGTGTATGCCGCCACCGGCGAGGTGCTGGATCCGCACACCGCCATCGGCGTCCGCGCCGCTCGCGAATGCCGACGCAGCCTGGCCACGCCCATGGTGGTGCTGGGCACCGCCCACCCGGTCAAATTCCCCGAGGCGGTGGAAAAGGCCGGCATCGGCGCGACCCTCAGCCTGCCGACCCACCTGGCCGACCTGCTGCAGAGGGAAGAGCGCTGCACCGTGCTGCCCAACGACCTGGCCGCCGTCCAGGCCTTCGTCAGCCGCCACGGCAAGCGTGGTCAGCCGCTGTAGATTTTTAGCCCTTTAGATCGCGGTTATCGCGGCCATGGGCCGCTCCTACGGGAAGTCTGAGCACCTGTAGGAGCGGTCGCTACGGCGCACCGGCATGGCCGCGATACATCCTACCTCCGCTCCACCGATCCCCTGACGCTCCTCTGATCCCGAGCCTCCTGCCTTTTCCGGTACAATGCCCGGCTTTCCCTGCCGGTGACCCGCCATGGCTCTGCAAGCCACGCCCTATAAAGTCGAACTCAACCTCACCGACCTGGATCGCGGGGTCTACGAGAATCTGCGCCTGACCGTGGCGCGGCATCCCTCCGAGACCGAGGAGCGCATGGCGGTGCGGTTGCTGGCCTATGTGCTCTGGTACAACGAGCAACTGGCCTTCGGCCGCGGCCTGTCCGACGTCGACGAGCCGGCGCTGTGGGAAAAGAGCCTCGATGGCCGGGTGCTGCACTGGATCGAAGTCGGCCAGCCCGATGCCGAGCGCCTTACCTGGTGCAGCCGCCGCACCGAGCGCACCAGTCTGCTGGCCTATGGCAACCTGCGCGTCTGGCAGACCAAGGTGGTAGACGCGGTCAGGACGCTGAAGAATTTGCACATCGCCGCGGTGCCCGCCGAGCCCCTGGCCGAGCTGGCCCGCGACCTGCCGCGCAGCATTTCCTGGCAGGTAATGATCAGCGAAGGCACCCTGTTCGTCACCGACGACCGCGGTCAGCACGAATTGCAGCTGGAATGGCTGCTGGGCGAACGTTGATGCGCCTGGAGCCCCGTCCGCTGCCGGCGGTGCTGCCCGACCTGGGCGATCTGCCGCCGCTGCTCACCCGGCTCTATGCCGCGCGCGGCGTGACCTTGCCGGAAGAACTCGACAAGGGTCTGGCGCGGCTGGTGCCCTATCACCAGCTCAAGGGCATCGAGGCCGCGGTGGAGCTGCTGGCGCGGGCCTTGGAAGAGCGTCGGCGCATCCTCATCGTCGGCGACTTCGACGCCGATGGCGCCACCGCCAGTGCCGTGGGCGTGCTGGCGCTGCGGCGTCTGGGTGCGGCCTGGGTAGACTACCTGGTGCCCAATCGCTTCGAATACGGCTACGGCCTGACGCCCGAGATCGTCGCCGTGGCCCTGCAGCGCGAACCCGAGGTGCTGCTCACCGTCGACAACGGCATCTCCAGCCTGGACGGCGTGGCCGCGGCCAAGGCCGCCGGGCTGCAGGTGGTCATCACCGATCACCACCTGCCGGGCGCCGAATTGCCTGCCGCCGACGCCATCGTCAATCCCAACCAGCCGGCCTGCGCCTTTCCCAGCAAGTGCATTGCCGGGGTCGGGGTGATCTTCTATGTGATGCTCGCCCTGCGCAGTCGCCTGCGCGAGAACGGCTGGTTCACGCGTCAGGGCCTGGCCGAGCCCAATCTGGCCGAGTTGCTGGATCTGGTCGCCCTCGGCAGCGTCGCGGACGTGGTGCCGCTGGATGCCAACAACCGCATCCTGGTGCACCAGGGGCTGATGCGTATCCGCGCCGGCCGCGCACGGCCGGGACTCAAGGCGCTGCTGGAAGTGGCCGGGCGCCAGCCGGGCAAGGTGGCCTCCAGCGATCTCGGTTTCATTCTCGGCCCGCGGCTCAATGCGGCCGGCCGGCTGGACGACATGTCCATCGGCATCGAGCTGCTGCTCTGCGAAGACCCGCAGCTGGCGCAGGAATACGCTCAGCAGCTGGACGACTTCAACAAGGATCGCAAGAGCATTGAGCAGGGCATGCAGCGCGAGGCGCTCAAGCAGCTCAAGGAGCTGCCGGAAGACAATCTGCCCTTCGGTCTCTGCCTGTTCGATCCGGAGTGGCACCAGGGCGTGATCGGCATCCTCGCCTCGCGCCTCAAGGAGAAGTATCACCGCCCGGCGCTGGCCTTTGCCGACGACGGCAGTGGCAACGGCATGCTCAAGGGCTCGGCGCGCTCGGTGCCCGGGCTGCACATCCGCGATGCCCTGGACGCCGTGGCGACCCGGCATCCGGGACTGATCACCAAGTTCGGCGGTCACGCCATGGCCGCCGGCCTCAGCCTGCCCCAGGCGCACTACGAGACCTTTGCCGCGGCCTTCGACGCCGAGGTGCGCCGCCATCTGCAGGCCGACGACCTCAGTGGTCGCCTGCAGACCGATGGTTGCCTGGCTCCCACCGAGTTCCAGCTCGGCCTGGCCCAGGCCCTGCGCCAGGCCGGTCCCTGGGGGCAGCAGTTTCCCGAACCGCTGTTCCACGGCACCTTCGAGATCCTCTCCCAGCGCCTGCTCAAGGAGCGGCATCTCAAGCTGACCCTGCGCAGCGAGCAGGGCGGACCGGAGCTGGACGGCATCGCCTTCAACATCGATCGCGACACCTGGCCCGATCCCAACATCCGCTGGGCCGAGCTGGCCTATCGGCTGGACGTGAACGAATTCCGCGGCAACGAGAGCGTACAGTTGCTGGTGGTGCACCTGGCACCTCGTTAGTCGGAATAGCGACCTATTCTGTTCGGGAACACTCCAATGCCGTGAATCCCGAGAAGACGAGGTCCGCCATGAGTCTCCTGTTCCAGCCCCTGACCTTGCGTCAGCTGACCCTGCCCAATCGCGTGGTGGTCTCCCCGATGTGCCAGTACTCCAGCGAAGACGGTTTCGCCAACGACTGGCACCTGGTCCACTTGGGCAGTCGCGCCACCGGTGGTGCCGGCCTGGTGATCTTCGAGGCCACCGCGGTCACCCCCGACGGGCGCATCACGCCCCAGGACCTGGGGTTGTGGAAGGACGAGCAGATCGAGCCCCTGCGGCGCATCACCCAGTTCATCGAGGGGCAGGGCAGTGTCGCCGGTATCCAGCTGGCCCACGCCGGGCGCAAGGCCAGCACCTGGCAACCCTGGCTCGGCAAGCACGGCAGCGTGCCCATCGCCGAAGGCGGCTGGGTGCCGGTGGCGCCCTCGGCCATCGCCTTCGATCCCCAGCACACCCGGCCCACGGCGGTGGATCGCGACGACATCGCCAGCATTCGCCGGGCCTTCGTGGACACTGCCGAACGCGCCCTGGCGGCCGGCTTCAAGGTGGCCGAGATCCACGCCGCCCATGGCTATCTGCTGCACCAGTTCCTCTCGCCGCTTTCCAACCGCCGCGAAGACGACTACGGCGGAAATTTCGAGAATCGCATCCGCCTGCTGCTGGAGGTGACCGCCGACGTGCGCGCGGTCTGGCCGGAGGAGTTGCCGCTGTTCGTGCGGGTCTCGGCCACCGACTGGGTGGAAGACGGCTGGGACGTCGACGAGACGGTGGAACTGGCGCGCCGGCTCAAGACCCTGGGCGTCGACCTGATCGATGTCTCTTCCGGCGGCACCGCGGCCCAGGCCGACATTCCCACCGGCCCCGGCTACCAGACCCAGTTCGCCGAGCGGGTGCGCAAGGAAGCCGGGATTCCCAGTGGCGCAGTGGGCATGATCACCGATGCGGCCCAGGCCGAGCACGTGCTGCGCACCGGTCAGGCCGATCTGGTGCTGCTGGCCCGTGAGCTGCTGCGCGATCCCTATTGGCCGCTGAATGCCGCCGAAGCCTTGCGCGAGAAGGTCTCCTGGCCGCCGCAGTATGTCCGCGCCGCGCACCGGGATACGCCGCTGCGCAAGCCGTTCGGGGTGGAATAGGGGAGCAACGGAGCCATCCGCCCGGATGGCTCCCGGGTCAGGGCTTGACCGGTCGCAGCATCGCCTCCAGGGCGTCGCTGTCGTAGTAGTCGCCCAGGTACCAGATGCGACCGTCGCGGATCTTCATGATGCTGGCGCCGCGAATCTTCACCGGCTGCTTGCCGGTGGCGGTGGTGCGGTTGCCGGTCAGTTCCCATTCGAAGGCGATGCTGCGCGGGCCGATGACCGGCTTGTGCACCATCTTCACCTGCAGATCCGGTACCGCCTTGAGGGTGACCTTGACGATCCTGTCGCGGGCCTGGGTGCGGCTGGTCTCGGTGGTGGCGGCGCCACTGTCGAAATACTGCACCTTGGGATCGAGCAGGGCGCTGGCGGCCTCGGCGTCGTGATCGTTCCAGGCATCGAGATAGCGATTGGCGATGAGGCGGGCATCCTCGGCGGCGGCCTGGACCTGGCCGGCGGTAAGGGCGACCGAAAGCGCGAACAGCACAGCCAGACGCGAGCGCATGGGGTGTCTCCGGCAACTGCAGGGGGGAGGCGCAAGAGTAGCGCCGTGGGCGGTCCGCGGTCAGCAATATTTTGTAGCGGCTGGCCGTTGGCGACGGTGTTCCCGGCAACATCCGGTAAGCAGGTGCCGGGAGCCGGACGGTGCGGACGGCGGTCCCAAGAAGCTGAATCCCGACTCTGTGGAGGTCATCCATGAACACCCGCGGTTTGCTCGATCAATTGCTCAAGGCGGGCCAGCAGGCCCTGGCCAAGAAGACCGGCCACGCGGCCCCACGACCCGGTACCCCGTCTTCCGGCAAGGATCCCCTTGGCGGTCTGCTTTCGGGCCTGGGTAACAGCGGCCTGGCCGCCGGTGCCCTGACCGCCCTGCTGGGCAGCAAGCGCGGGCGCGCCATGGGGGGCAAGGCGGTCGGCTATGGCGGCTTGGCGGCGCTCGGCATGGTGGCCTACAAGGCCTATCAGTCCTGGCAGGCCAACCAGGCCCAGGGCGCGGCGGCCGCCGAGCCCCGCACCGTGGATCGGGTACCAGAGCACGAAGCCGAGGCCCACGGCCGGGCGGTGCTGATCGCCCTGATCGCGGCGGCCAAGGCCGATGGCCATGTCGATGACCAGGAACGCCAGGCCATCGAAGCCGAGATGGCCAAGCTGGACAACGATCCCGAACTGCGCAGCTGGCTGCAGCGCGAACTGGAACAGCCGCTCGACCCGGCCAAGGTCGCCGCCGCGGCGGAAACCCCCGAAATGGCGGCCGAGATGTACCTGGCCAGCCTGATGCTGATCGACGATCAGCAATACATGGAAAAGGCCTATCTGGACGAGCTGGCGCGCCAGTTGCGCCTGGAGCCCGGCCTGCGCGCCGAACTGGAGCGCGAGGCCGCGGCGGTCTGACGGCTAGGCGAGGGCACGTTCCTCGCCCAGCAGGACGCTCCGCTCCGCTGCGCAGAGGTGCAGCAGGAAATCCCAGACCACGCGCAGGCGCGCGGAGCGGTGCAGTTCGCGGTGGGTGGAGATCCAGTACTCCCGGGTAAAGGAGCGCTCCGGGAGCACGCCTTCCAGGGGCGTGCCTTGACCCACCAGGTAGCAGGGCAACACCGCGATGCCGATGCCGGCACAGGCGGCTTCGCGCTGGGCGATGACGCTGGTGCTGCGAAAGACGATGCGCGGCTCGGGGCAGAGTCCCTGGATGAATTGCAGTTCGCGGGTGTACAGCAGGTCGTCGACGTAGCCGATGAAGGTCTGCTCGCCGAGGTCGGCTTCGGCCCCCAGGGGCGGCGCCCGATCCAGGTAGGTGCGACTGGCGTAGAACCTCAGGCGATAGGGCGTCAGCCGCCGGCCGATCAGGCCTTCGGCGGTGGGCCTTTCCAGGGTGATGGCGATGTCCGCCTCGCGGTTGGTGACGCTGACGAAGCGCGGCACCGAGACCAGTTCCACTTCCAGCCCCGCATAGTCGCGCAGCAGCGCTCCCAGGCGCTGGGCGAGAAAGCCGGTGCCCAGGCCTTCGGTCACCCCGACCCGCACCTGGCCCAGCGGATTGAGTCTCTGGGTCACTGCCTCCTGGGCCAGCAACGCGGCTTCTTCCATTGCCTGGGCGTGCGCCAGCAGGGCCTGACCAGCCGGGGTGAGTTGATAACCGCTGGCCTGTTGCACCAGTAGCTGGCTGCCCAGGGCGCGCTCCAGGGCCTCCAGGTGGCGGGCGACGGTGGCATGACTGACGCCCAGGCTACGGGCGGCGGTCAGCAGGCGGCCATGGCGCTGGATCTCCAGAAAAACCCGCAGATCGTTCCAGTCGAACATCCCGTCTCCCTCGTCTAGGTCTGTCTGCGCGGTCGCTTGCGGGGCGCTGTTCAGAAATGCACAGCCGGTGCCCGTTTTCTGCGACTGTTGTTCGCGGATGACGACACTAGGATAGGGACCACAACAACAAAAAAGCGAGGGAACGTCATGCCCGGTCCTGCTGCGGAATATGACTTCATCATCGTCGGCGCCGGTCCGGCCGGCTGCCTGCTGGCTAATCGACTGTCCGCCGATCCGGCCTATCGCGTGCTGCTGCTGGAAGCCGGCGGGCGCGACAACCATCCCTGGATCCACATCCCCGTAGGCTATCTGTTCTGCATCGGCAATCCGCGCACCGACTGGTGCTTCAAGACCGAGGTGGAAGCGGGCCTGGGGGGCCGCGCGCTCAATTATCCACGCGGGCGGGTGCTGGGTGGCTGCTCGTCCATCAATGGCATGATCTACATGCGTGGCCAGGCCCGCGACTACGACGGCTGGGCCGCCGCTGGCAATCCCGGCTGGGGCTGGCAGGACGTGCTGCCGCTGTTCAAGCGCATGGAGGATCACTGCGACGGCAATTCAGAGTTTCATGGCGCCGGGGGCGAATGGCGGGTCGAGCGGCAGCGCCTGCACTGGACGCTGCTCGACGCCTTTCGCGCGGCCGCCGGCGAAACCGGCATCGCGCCGGTGGAGGACTTCAACACCGGTGACAACGAAGGCTGCGGCTACTTCCAGGTCAATCAGCGCAATGGCGTGCGCTGGAATGCCGCCAAGGCCTTTCTCAAGCCCATCCGCCAGCGCGCCAATCTCGAGGTGCTGACCGGCGTCCAGGTCGAGCGGGTGCTGCTGGAGGAGGGCAGGGCACGGGCGGTGCTGGCGCGCCTGCCGGGCCAGGCCGAGCCCCAGCGCCTGGTGGCACGGCGGGAGATCGTGCTCTGCGCCGGCGCCATCGGCTCGCCGACCCTGTTGCAGCGCTCCGGCATAGGGCCGCGCGGTCTGCTCGAAGGCCTGGGCATCGGCGTCCGGCACCGCCTGGAAGGGGTGGGCGGCAATCTGCAGGATCACCTGCAACTGCGGCTGATCTACCGGGTGCACGGCGTGCCGACCCTCAACGCCCTGGCCGGCAGCCTCTGGGGCAAGCTGGGGATGGGCCTGGAATACCTCTGGAAACGCAGTGGTCCCCTGGCCATGGCGCCGAGTCAGCTGGGCGCCTTCGCCCGCTCCGATCCCGGGCAGCCCTCGGCCAATCTGCAGTATCACGTGCAGCCGCTGTCGCTGGAGCGCTTCGGCGAGCCGCTGCACGGCTTTCCCGCCTTTACCGCCTCGGTGTGCAACCTGCGTCCGGCCAGTCGCGGCCAGGTGGCCATCCGCAGCGCCGACCCGCTGGCCGCGCCGCTGATCCAGCCGCGCTATCTCAGTGCGCCGGAGGATCTCAAGGTGGCCGCCGACGCCATCCGCCTGACCCGGCGCATCGTCGCCGCCCCGGCCCTGGCCGCCTATCGACCCGAGGAATACCTGCCGGGACCGGCCTACCAGAGCGAGGAGGAATTGCAGCAGGCGGCCGGCGCCATAGGCACCACCATCTTCCATCCATCCGGCACCTGTCGCATGGGCCAGGACGCCGACGCCGTGGTCGATGCGCGCCTGCGGGTGCATGGCATTCCCGGGCTGCGGGTGGCCGACGCCTCCATCATGCCGACCCTGGTCTCGGGCAACAGCTGCTCGCCAACGCTGATGATCGCCGAGCAGGCGGCCACCTTCATGCTGGCCGAGGCGCGCGAGCAGGGCAGTCACGAGCTGCCCGCCGTGGTGGCCCGGGCCAGCGCGGTCTCGGCGGCCTAGCGGCGTCCCTCCGCTTTCACCGACGGCGGGGCCTCCTGCCGTTTCCACCGTAGTAGCTGTCGCCCATAACAACAATCAGCCCGGCGATCCCGGGTCAGGAGAACGTGCGATGTCCGACTATGCCCAACCCCGGGTCCAACCCAGCGCGGCCAGCAGTCGCCGCGAAGAACGCAAGGTGATCTTCGCCTCGTCCCTGGGAACCGTCTTCGAGTGGTACGACTTCTTTCTCTATGGCGCCCTGGCGGCGGTGATCAGCAAGCAGTTCTTCGCCGGCGTCAACGACACCACCGCCTTCATCTTCGCCCTGCTGGCCTTTGCCGCCGGCTTCGTGGTGCGGCCCTTCGGCGCCCTGGTGTTCGGCCGCCTGGGCGACATGGTCGGCCGCAAGTACACCTTTCTCGCCACCATCATCCTCATGGGCATCGCCACCTTCGGCGTCGGCCTGCTGCCCACCTACGCCAGCATCGGCGTGGCCGCACCCATCATCCTGGTGGTGCTGCGCCTGCTGCAGGGCCTGGCCCTGGGCGGCGAATACGGCGGCGCCGCCACCTACATCGCCGAGCACGCGCCGCCCGGCAAGCGCGGCGCCCATACCAGCTGGCTGCAATCCACCGCGACCCTGGGGCTGTTGCTGTCGCTGGTGGTGATCCTGGTCTGCCGCTATCTGACCGGCGACCAGTTCGAGGTCTGGGGTTGGCGCCTGCCGTTCCTGCTGTCGATCTTTCTGCTGGCCATTTCCACCTGGATCCGCATGTCGATGCACGAGTCGCCCGCCTTCGTGCGCATGAAGGCCGAAGGCAAGCAGAGCAAGGCGCCGATCCGCGATTCCTTCACCAACTGGAGCAATCTCAAGGTGGTGCTGATCGCGCTGTTCAGCATCAACGGCGGCCAGGCGGTGACCTTCTACCTGTCGCAGTTCTATGTGATGTTCTTTCTCACCCAGACCCTCAAGCTGGATCCGGTGCTGGCGAACAACCTGCTGATCATCAGCGTCATCCTCGGGGCCCCCTTCTTCGTCATCGCCGGCTGGCTGTCGGACAAGGTCGGGCGCAAGCCGATCCTGATGCTCGGCCTGCTGCTGGCCACGGTGCTCTACTTCCCGCTGTTCAAGGCCCTGACCCATTACGCCAATCCACAGATCTACCAGGCCAGCCAGCAGGCGCCCATCGTGGTGACCGCCGACCCGGCCACCTGCACCTTCCAGTTCGATCCGGTGGGCAAGGCGCGTTTCGACAGTCCCTGCGATCGGGTCAAGACACTGCTGGCCAAGAGCGGTCTGCCCTACCGCAGCGTGGCCGCGGCGCCCGGCGATGCGGTGCAGGTCAGCGTCGGCGACAAGCTCATCGTCGGCTTCGACGAACCGGCCCTGCGCGCCGCGGTGCAGGCCGCCGGCTATCCGGCCAAGGCCGACTCGGCCCAGGTCAACAAGCCGATGGTGGTGGCGGTGATCTTCGCCCTGATCCTGATCGCCACCCTCTGCTACGGACCGCTGGCGGCGCTGATGGTGGAGCTGTTCCCCACGCGCATCCGCTACACCTCCATGTCGCTGCCGTACCACATCGGCAACGGCTGGTTCGGCGGCTTCCTGCCCACGGTGTCCTTTGCCCTGGTGGTCTATACCGGCGACATCTTCTACGGCCTCTGGTACCCGGTGCTGATCACCGGCGTCAGCCTGGTGGTGGGGCTGCTGTGCCTGCCGGAAACCCGCCATCGCGATCTCGACGCCGATTGAGGCGCGTGCGGGCGGCGCTGCCCGCCGCCCGCTGAGTTTCGCCGCCGATTGGGTTATACTCGCGAGCTTTTCCACAGCTTTTCTCGCGAGTGTTTCCCCCATGGAAATCAACCCGATCGTCACCAGCATCAAGGACCTCACCAGCCGTACCCAGACCATTCGGGGGTATCTTTGACTACGATCTGAAAAAGGATCGTCTGGTCGAAGTCGAGCGCGAGCTCGAGGATCCCGCTGTCTGGAACAAGCCCGAATACGCCCAGAATCTCGGTCGCGAGCGCGCCCAGCTGGCCCAGGTGGTCGGGACCCTGGACGAGCTGACCGGTGGCCTGGCCGATGCCAGCGACCTGCTGGAGATGGCCGCCGAAGAGGAAGACCAGGGCGCGGTCGATGACGTGGGGACCGAGGTGGAGCGCCTGCGCGGCATCCTCGAGAAGCTGGAATTCCGCCGCATGTTCAGCGGCGAGATGGACCCCAACAACTGCTACCTGGACATCCAGGCCGGCTCCGGCGGCACCGAGGCCCAGGACTGGGCCAACATGCTGCTGCGCATGTACCTGCGCTGGGCCGACCAGCACGGCTTCAGCGCCGAGATCGTCGAGTTGTCGGAAGGCGAGGTCGCCGGCATCAAGGGCGCCACGGTGCACATCAAGGGCGAATACGCCTTTGGTTGGCTGCGCACCGAGATCGGCGTGCACCGCCTGGTGCGCAAGAGTCCCTTCGACTCGGGCAACCGGCGCCACACCTCCTTTACCGCGGTGTTCGTCTCGCCCGAGATCGACGACAACATCGACATCGAGATTAACCCGTCCGATCTGCGCATCGACACCTACCGCTCCTCGGGTGCAGGTGGTCAGCACGTGAACACCACCGACTCCGCGGTGCGGATCACCCACGTGCCCACCAACACCGTGGTGGCCTGCCAGAACGAGCGTTCCCAGCACGCCAACAAGGACACCGCCATGAAGATGCTGCGGGCCAAGTTGTACGAGCTGGAGATGCAGAAGCGCACCGCCGCCTCCCAGGCGCTGGAGGACTCCAAGTCCGATATCGGCTGGGGCCACCAGATTCGCTCCTACGTCCTCGACGCCTCGCGGATCAAGGATCTGCGCACCGGCGTGGAACGCAGCGACTGCGACAAGGTGCTCGACGGCGATCTGGACGAATATCTCGAAGCCAGCCTCAAGCAGGGCATCTAACCAACTTATCTCTGTAGGAGCGGCCCATGGCCGCGATGGCCGCGACTCCCCCAGGCTGCGATGCCAGGATCGCGGTCATGGACCGGTCCTACAACCAGCACTCCCCAGGTAAACAGCAGACATGAGCGAACAACCCCTAGACCCCCAAGCCCAGGAACAGGAAGACAACAAGCTGATCGCCCAGCGCAAGGAAAAGCTCTCCGCGTTGCGTGCCCAGCAGGCCATTCCCTTCCCCAACGACTTCCGCCGCGACAGCCTGGCCGGTGATCTGCAGCAGCAGTACGCCGACAAGACCAAGGAAGAGCTGGAAGCCGCGGGCATCAAGGTCAAGGTGGCCGGCCGCATCATGCTCAACCGCGGCGCCTTCATGGTGCTGCAGGACACCAGCGGGCGCATCCAGGTCTACGTCGACCGCAAGACCCTGCCGGCCGAGACCCTGGAAGCGGTCAAGACCTGGGACCTGGGCGACATCATCGCCACCGAAGGCACCCTGGCCCGCTCCGGCAAGGGTGATCTCTACGTCAACATGAGCGACGTGCGCCTGCTGACCAAGTCGCTGCGACCGCTGCCCGACAAGCACCACGGCCTGACCGACACCGAGCTGCGCTATCGCCAGCGCTATGTCGACCTGATCGTCAACGAAGAGGTGCGCCAGACCTTCCGCGTACGCTCTCAGGTCATCGCCCACATCCGCCGCTTCCTCATGGAGCGGGGCTTCCTCGAAGTGGAAACCCCCATGCTGCAGACCATTCCCGGCGGTGCGGCGGCCAAGCCCTTCGAGACCCACCACAACGCCCTGGATATGGCCATGTTCCTGCGCATCGCGCCGGAGCTGTACCTCAAGCGCCTGGTTGTCGGTGGCTTCGAGAAGGTCTTCGAGATCAACCGCAACTTCCGTAACGAAGGCGTCTCGACCCGGCACAATCCCGAGTTCACCATGCTCGAGTTCTACCAGGCCTACGCCGACTACCGCGACAACATGGACCTCACCGAGGAATTGTTCCGCGAACTGGCCATGGCCGTGCTCGGCACCACCGATGTGCCCTATGGCGACAAGGTCTTCCACTTCGGCGAACCCTTCGTGCGCCTGTCGGTGTACGACTCCATCCTCAAGTACAACCCGGACATCACCGCGGAAGACCTGCAGGACGTCGAGAAGGCCCGCGCCATCGCCAAGAAGGCTGGCGCCAAGGTGCTCGGCCACGAAGGCCTGGGCAAGCTGCAGGTGATGATTTTCGAGGAGCTGGTGGAGGGCAAGCTGGAGCAGCCGCACTTCATCACCGAGTACCCCTTCGAGGTCTCGCCACTGGCGCGCCGCAACGACGACAATCCCAGCGTCACCGACCGCTTCGAGCTGTTCATCGGCGGCCGCGAGATCGCCAACGCCTACTCCGAGCTCAATGACGCCGAAGACCAGGCCGAGCGCTTCATGCTGCAGGTCCAGGAAAAGGACGCCGGTGACGACGAGGCCATGCACTACGACGCCGACTTCATCAACGCCCTGGAATACGGCATGCCGCCCACCGCCGGCGAAGGCATCGGCATCGACCGCCTGGTGATGCTGCTGACCAACTCGCCATCGATCCGCGACGTCATCCTCTTCCCGCACATGCGTCCGCAATAAGAGCGGCGCCCCGTCCGGGGCGTCGCTCCGGCGCCTGCCGACCGGGGCTCTGTCATCAAAGGTTCATTCGGACCTGCTAACAGAGCCCTGATGTCGCGTTCCCTCCGCAGGTAGCCATGACCAATACGCTGATCCCCCTGCATCCGGCCGCCGAACGGCTGGGGCTGCTCTACGCCTATCATTTCACCTCCGGCCAGCCGGGCCGGGCCCTGACCATGGCGCCGGAAGATCCCTGGGAGGCGGAAGAGGGCGGATTTCGCTGGCTGCACTTCAACCTGGCCCACGCCGCTGCCGAACGCTGGATGCGCGAGCACCTGGGGCTGCCCGAGGAATTCTTCGAATCCCTGCATGCCGGTTCCCACTCGACCCGCCTGGAGCCGGCCGATGACACCCTGCTCGGGGTGGTGAACGACGTGACCCTCGCCTACGGCCAGGTCTCGGTGGACGTCGCCACCCTCTGGGCCTGCGCCCGCCCGGGGCTGCTGGTGACCGCCCGGGCCCAGCCATTGCGTTCGGTGGATCGCCTGCGCCACGCGGTACGCCGCGGCGAGGGCTTCGGCTCGACCCTGGAACTGCTGGTGCACCTCCTGCGCGACCAGGCCGATGTGCTGACCGGCATCATCCGCGACACCACGGTCAAGGTGGATGCCATCGAGGATCGCCTGCTGTCCCAGCGGCTGTCCGCCAGTCGCGCCGAACTGGGCAGCCTGAGACGCGCCCTGGTCCGGCTGCAACGGCTGCTGGCCCTGGAGCCGGGTTCCCTGCTGCGGCTGCTCAACCGGCCGCCGGCCTGGCTGCGCCGCGACGACATCCAGACCCTGCGCGAGGCCACCGAGGAATTCGACCGGGTGCTGGACGACCTCGCCGCCCTGGTGGAGCGGCTCAAGCTGTTGCAGGAAGAGATCGCCGCCGCCTCCGCCGAGCAGACCAACCGCACCCTGTTCACCCTGACCCTGGTCACGGTGCTGGCCCTGCCGATCAACATCATCGCCGGCTTCTTCGGCATGAACGTCGGCGGTATCCCGCTGGCCGACTCGCCCCATGGTTTCTGGATCCTGGTGGCGCTGGTGGCGACCTTCACGGTGCTGGCCGGCAGCCTGGCCTTTCGCAAGCGAGGCGACTGACCGGCTGCGTGCAACCCCTGGGGGCGCTCCGCGGTCTCTAGGAGAACCGTTACTGGAGACCGCAATGGACTTCAAGGACTACTACGAGGTGCTCGGCGTCGCTCCCGACGTCGACGACAAGACCCTCAAGACCGCCTATCGCAAGCTGGCGCGCAAGTACCACCCCGATGTGAGCAAGGAGGCCGATGCCGAGGCCCGCTTCAAGGAGGTGGCCGAGGCCTATGACGTCCTGCGCGATCCGCACAAGCGCGCCGAGTACGACCAGGTACGCCTCTACCAGCAGCAGGGCGAGCGCTTCCAAGTGCCGCCGGACTGGCAGCCGGGTTCAGGCGATGACTACAGCGATCCCCATGCCGGCTTCGGCGCGGACTACTCCGACTTCTTCGAATCCCTGTTCGGTGCTGCCGGGCGTTCCCAGCACGGTGGCTTCGCCCGCCGTGGCCGCGATGTCGAGCTGGAGCTGCCGCTGTTTCTCGAAGAGAGCCAGGCGGGCAGCACCAAGCCACTGAGCTTTACGCTGCCGCAGCGCGACGAGCTGGGCCGCCGCGTCGGCGAGACCACCAAGACCCTCAACGTCAAGATTCCCGCCGGCAGCACCGACGGCGAACGTATCCGCCTGAAAGGCCAGGGCGAGCCGGGCGTCGGCGGCGCGGAGGCGGGGGATCTCTATCTGGTCATCCGCCTGGTGCCCCATCCGCTGTTCGACGTGGACGGCCAGGATCTGGTGGTCAGCGTACCGCTCGCCCCCTGGGAAGCTGCGTTGGGCGCCAAGGTGCAGGTGCCGACGCTTGATGGACAGATCATGCTCAGTATCCCGCCCGGCAGCCAGAACGGTGCGCGGCTGCGGGTGCGCGGCAAGGGCCTGGCCGGCAAGGCGGGGCAGGGCGATCTGCATGCCCTGCTCAAGGTGGTGATGCCGCCCAGGGGCGATGAAGAAACCCAGGCGCTGTGGCGCCAACTGGCCGAGCGGGCGGCCTTCGATCCCCGCCGCGACTGGAGGAAAGTCTGATGAGCAGTCTGATCGTCCTGCAGGAATTCTGCGTGCTCTGCGAGGTGAGCGAGCCGGTGGTGGTAGAGATCGTCGAGCATGGCATCCTGGCGCCCCAGCGGGGCAAGCGCCCGGCCGAGTGGCACTTCGACACCGGCGCCCTGCATCGCGCCCGCCGCGCCGTGCGCCTGAGGCACGAGCTGGAACTGGATTGGGCCGCCACCGCCCTGGCCCTGCACCTGCTGGATGAGGTGGAAGAACTGCGACGGGAAAACCAGCGCCTGCGCCAGCGCTTGGCGCGCTTCGCCGGCGAGCTGCGAGACGTGGGCGCCGATTCGTAGGGTGGAAAACCGCGCAGCGTTTTCCACGCGCCTTGCTTCGCAGGACAGTGGAAAAGGCTGCGCCGTTTTCCACGCTACGGGGCTGCAATATGTTGGGCTTCGCTGCGCTCAACCAACCTACGGGACTTGCATCCGCACCGGATATCCCCCTCTGCCCCGGGAGAGGGCTGGGGTGAGGGAATCCAGATAGCGCCGGTAATGGCAGGGATTCCCTCGCGGCCATGGCGGTGCGCCGATGCGACCGCTCCTGCAGCCGCGGATGAGCCCTGTAGGAGCGGCCCATGGCCGCGATATTGTAGGTTGGGAAACCGCGCAACGTTTTCCACGCGCCTTGCCCATACGCAGGACAGTGGAAAAGGCTGCGCCGTTTTCCACGCTACGGGCTGCAATAGGTTGGGCTTCGCTGCGCTCAACCCAACCTACGGAATGTCCATCCGCACCGGATATCCCCCTCTCCCTCCGGGAGAGGGCTGGGGTGAGGGAAGCCAGGTAGCGCCGGTAATGGCCGTGATGTTGTAGGGTGGAAAACCGCGCAGCGTTTTCCACGCGCCTTGCCCAAATGCAGGACAGTGGAAAAGGCTGCGCCGTTTTCCACGCTACACCAGGAGTCCCACAGCCATGCCCAGCCATATCCTCGATCATCGCATTCTCGGTGAATCCCTGCAGGCGGTGGAAATCGGCCTTGATCCGGGCGAGACAGTGATCGCCGAGGCCGGCGCCATGACCTACATGGAGGCCGACATCGATTTCACCGCACGCATGGGCGACGGCTCCGCCGGCCTGCTCGGCAAGCTGTGGGGCGCCGGCAAGCGGATGCTCGGCGGCGAGTCGCTGTTCATGACCCATTTCACCAACGAAGGCCGCGAGAAGCGCCACGTCGCCTTTGCCGCGCCCTATCCGGGGCAGGTGGTACCCCTGGACCTCGCCGCCCTGGGCGGCACCCTGTTCTGCCAGCGCGATTCCTTTCTCTGCGCGGCCAAGGGCACCCGCATCGGCGTGGCCTTCACCCGCCGTCTGGGCGCCGGTTTCTTTGGCGGCGAAGGCTTCATCCTGCAGCGGCTGGAGGGCGATGGCATGGCCTTCGTGCATGCCGGCGGCACGGTGATCCGCAAGGAACTCAAGGGCGAGACCCTGCGCCTGGACACCGGTTGCCTGGTAGGTTTCACCAGCGGCATCGACTACAACATCAAGCTGGCAGGTGGCCTGCGCAGCATGCTGCTCGGCGGTGAAGGCCTGGTGCTGGCAACCCTGAGCGGCCACGGCACGGTGTGGATCCAGACCTTGCCCTTTTCGCGGCTAGCCGGCCGGGTCCAGGCCGCGGCCGGCGGCGGCGTCGGTGAACGCCGCGCCGGTGGCGACTGATCTTTCGCCGACCCTAGGCCCGCTGCAGGGCGCTCTGGGGCGCCATGCGCTCCAGCCAGTCACGCCAGCGCACCCGGCTGTCGTGGACCAGCCAGCCGTCCTGGCGGGCGAAGCTTTCCGACAGCCAGAGGCCGCGGGTCGATACCGGCAGGCGCTGGCCGGCGGACAGGGTATAGAGCTCGCCGGTGGGTTTGCCGTCGTCCAGGGCGACCAGATAGAGATCCGGGCGTTGCCGGGCCAGGCGCGCCAGCAATTGGCCGTTCTCGATCTTCTCGTCGACGTGGAACAGACTCGGCGCCTTGCACTCCTTGGGCAGCTCCAGCAGCAGGTCATAGACCAGTTGCAGCGAGGCGGTGGGGGTATGCACATAGGCGCGAGGGCGCTCCAGCAGCGCCAGACTGCCGCAGCGCACTGGCCGCGCCGCGCCCGAACGTGGGGTCAGGCGAAAGGCCACGTCCTCGCGATAGGGCAGGGCCGGGGCATAGGGCGTCGGCAGCCAGGTGTCGGCGAAGCGTCCCGCCAGCCAGCCGCGCGGCGTCTCGATCAGGCACTCCTCGGCCACCTCCTGGACGGCGGTGAGCAGTGGCAGCGCCAGTTCGTGGGTCGGGATGTAACCGGAGATCAGCTTGAGCACCACGTCGCCCCGGTCGGGCCGGCGCTGGCGCACCAGCAGCCAGTGATCCTGGCCCTGCCAGTTCAGCGTCAGGCGTACCGAGACCCCCAGATTGGCGAGCCTGGCGCTGAAGTGCTGGGCATCGTCGATCTCGATGGGCTTGCGCCGCTCCAGCATCTCGGTGAAATTCAGGGGTTGGCCGAGGGCCTGGTAGGTGAGGCCGTCATGGTTGGCCTCGACCGAAAGGGGCAGGGTCTTGAACGCCTTGGGATTGTGGCGGGCGATGAGCTGGGGCATGGCCGACTCCTGTTTGTTGTATGCCGCGGACGCGCCGTCCCGGGCAAGCCGGGCAGGGCGTCAAGCGGACGAAGGCAAGGGTTCAGCGAAACGCTCTGGATCAGGGCCGAGCGGTGATCACTTCGGCCAGGGTACGGACATTATGTGACAGGTGCAGGGGATCGATAGTGCCGACTATCGCACTGCTCACCCCGGGCTCGCCGAACACCCGGGCGAAGCTGGCCCGCACCGGATCCTGGCCGGCGCCGAGCACGGCGTGACCGCTGGCCAGGGCCTTCTTGATCAGGATGCCCTTGCCCTGGGCGGCGGCGGCCTGGATCACCGGGATCTCGGCGTCTTCGTTGAGGTTGAAGGTGACCATGGCGCAATCGCCGGCTTCCAGGGCTTTCAGGCCGCCGGCGACGGTCTTGCCGGAAAAGCCGAAGGCGCGGATCAGCCCCTCGCGCTTGAGCTCGGCCAGGGTCTCGTAGCAGCCGCTGTCCTGGAGGATGGCCAGGTCGTTACCATCGGAGTGCACCAGCACCAGGTCCAGCCAGTCGGTTTCCAGGCGTTGCAGGCTGCGTTCCACCGAGCGGCGGGTGTGGGCCGGACTGAAGTCGAAGCTGGACAGGCCATCTTCGAATTCCTCCCCGACCTTGCTGGCGATCACCCAGTGCTGGCGCTGGCCACGCAAGAGCGGACCCAGGCGTTCCTCGCTGCGGCCATAGGCCGGGGCGGTGTCCAGCAGATTGATCCCCAGTTCGCGGGCAAGACTCAGCAGGTCCGCGGCGCTGCGGTCGTCGGGGATGGTGAAGCCATTGGGATACTTCACGCCCTGGTCCCGCCCGAACTTGACCGTGCCCAGACCCAGCGGGGAGATCTCGAGACCGGTGCTGCCCAGCGGACGCTGCAGACCGTGTAGGGTGCGCAGACTCATGGCAACAGCTCCTCCCAGAAGGGCGCGGCCACCGGCGGTTGCGGATGGGCGGGCAGGGCGGGGTGCTGTCCCGGCGCGATGCCATCGCGGTCGAGATTGGCCAGGACGCGGTCGGCCAGGTCGGGCGACAGGGCCAGCTTGGTCGGCCAGCCCACCAGCAGACGACCTTCCTCGGCGAGAAAGGCATTGTCCGGACGCACCAGTCCGGATTGCGCCGGCTCGGCGCGATCCACGCGCAGGGTCGCCCAGCGCGCGCCGGCGAAGTCGATCCAGGGCAGCAGGCGCTGCAACTCCTCGCGCGCCGCGGCGATCTGCGCCTGGGGTTCGCGCGCCACGCCCTCGGCTTCGGCCAGGTCGCCACCCAGGTACCACAGCCACTGGCCGTCGGCGGTGGGGTGGCTGGTGATGGTCACCCGCGGCTTGGGGCCGCCGCCTAGGCAATGGGCATAGAGGGGTTTGAGCATGGGGCCCTTGACCACCACCATGTGCAGCGGTCGGCGCTGCATGGCCGGTTGTTCGAGACCGAGGGCCTGGAGCAGATCGGCCATGCCGGCGCCGGCGGTGAGCACGATGCGGCGGGCGCGAATGGGCTGGCCGTCCACCACCAGGCCGGTCAGTTCGCCGGCTTCGCGCAGCGGTTGCAGCTCATGCCCGGCCAGCAGGCTGTCGCCGGCCAGCTCGGCCAGGCGCGCGACCAGGCTGGGCACGTCCAGCACCAGTTCGGCCAGGCGATAGACCTTGCCCTTGAAGGCGCGGTCGCGCAGGGCGGGTGGCAGTTCGTCGCCCTTGACGGCATCCACCCGGCCGCGCACCGCCTTGCTGGCAAAAAAGCTGGTGAGGTTGCCGGCCAGGCTGCCCGGCGACCAGAGGTAATGGGCTTCGGAGAGCAGGCGCACGCTGGAGAGATCCAGCTCGCCGCTGCCGGCCAGGCTCTCGCGCCAGCGCCGCGGCATGTCGGCGATGGCCTCGGAGGCACCGGTGAGCATCCCGGTCAGGGCGTACTTGGTGCCGCCATGGATGATGCCCTGGGACTTGCCGCTCTGGCCGCCGCCCAGGGCGCCGGTCTCCACCAGCACGGTGGCGTAGCCGGCGCGTCGGAGGCGGGCGTTGAGCCAGAGGCCGGCGACGCCGCCGCCGACGATGAGGATATCGGTGGACCAGGGTTGGGACATGAACGGCCTGCTCGGGTGATCGGCAAAGAGGCGATTTTACACGCTCCTCGCCGCCGCTGGTCTCAATGCCCGGTGCTGCCGGAAAACAGCTGGATCACCACCACCCCGGCGACGATCAGCCCCATGCCCAGCAGGGCCGGCAGGTCCAGCTTCTGATCGTAGAGAAAGGCCGCGGCGATGCTCACCAGCACGATGCCAAGGCCGGCCCAGATGGCGTAGGCGATGCCCACCGGGATGCTGCGCACCACCAGGGTCAGCATCCAGAAGGCCAGCCCGTAGCCACAAACGACCAGGATCAGCGGCAGCGGCTTGCTGAAGCCGCTGATGGCCTTCATGGAGGTGGTGGCGACGACTTCGGCGGCGATGGCGATGGCCAGGTAGATGTATCCGCTCATGGGGCTTCCTCCTGTAGAAGGCCCCATTGTGCCTTTCCGGGCGATGGGTGAAAGTTGATACCTATCTATCGGGGAGATGGGTCGTGCAGTGGAATCTTGAGCAGCTGGAGATCTTCGTCGGCATCGCCGAGGGCGCGAGTTTCTCGGCGATGGCGCGGCGTCTGGGCCGGGCGCAATCGGCGATCAGCTCGGCCATCGCCCTGCTGGAGACCGATCTGGGCGTGGCGCTGTTCACGCGCAGCAACGGGCGCACGCCGGTCATCACCGCGGCCGGTCTGGCTCTGCTGGAGGAGGCGCGCGAGGTGCTGCGCCAGTGTCAGCGGCTGGACAGCCGGGCCCAGGCCCTCTGCGCCGGACAGGAACCGCTGTTGCGCCTGGCCCTGGACGAGGCCATGCCCTACCAGCCGGTGCTCGATGCCCTGGACGCCCTGGCCGTGGCCTTTCCGCACCTGGAGGTCCAGCTCACCAGCGGCGCCCAGGGCGATGTGGCGCGCAAGCTGCTGACCGACCAGGCCGACCTCGGCCTGCTGTTTCGCCATGAGCACATGCCCGCGGCCCTGGAGCGCCAGGCCCTGGGCGATGTCGCCCAGGTCACCGCTTGCGGCGCCCAGCATCCCCTGGCGCGCCAGCAGGGCGTGGGCCGGCGCGAACTGGCCCGTCATCGTCAGCTGCTGATCGCGCCGCTGGAGAATCCCTATCCCGGCGGCGAGCAGATCGCCCCCCAGGTCTGGCGCGCCGACAGCTTCTACCTGCTCGCCGAATTGCTGATGCGTGGCCTGGGCTGGGGCTGGCTGCCACGGCACGTGGCGCGCTATCCCACCTACCAGGGATTGCTGGCCGAACTGGCCTGCGACTGGGTACCGCCGGCCCTGGTGGTGGAACTGGCCTGGCGCCGCAACGCCGCACCGGGACCGGCGGCGCGCTGGCTGGCGCAGCGCCTGGCGGAAGAGTTGCGTGCGATCGGTTGAATCGACGTGTTGGGCTTCCAGCACTCGCCCACAACCCTTTCCAACGAACACCCATTCTGGCCAGATCCGTGGGCCAGCTTGGCCAGCGCCAGGTCGCTCGGGCTGCAATACTCGACTCATCCCTTTCCCGCCGGTGAAGATCGCCATGACCACACCTCCCGTCCTCGGCCAGCGCTTTGTCTTCGTCGTCCTGGCGCTGATCTTTCTCGCCCTGCTGGTCTCAGCGGGCGTCAGGTCTACCCCCGGCGTCTTGCTCTTGCCGCTGCAGGACACCTTTGGCTGGAGTCGCGAGACGGTCTCGCTTGCCGCCGCCATCGGCATCTTTCTCTATGGCCTGGTAGGCCCCTTCGCCGCGGCCCTGATGCAGACCCTCGGCATCCGCCGCACCCTGCTCGGCGGCCTCACCCTGATCAGCCTGGCCACCGCCCTGAGCACCCTGATGCGCGAACCCTGGCATCTGGTCGCCACCTGGGGCGTGCTCAGCGGCCTGGGCACCGGTTGCGTGGCCATGGTGCTGGGCGCGGCCATCGTCAATCGCTGGTTCGTCGCCCGGCGGGGGCTGATGATGGGGCTGCTGGCGGCCAGCACCGCCACCGGCAATCTGGTCTTTCTGCCGCTGCTGGCCCATCTCGCCAGCCACGAAGGCTGGCAGACCGTGGTGCTCACCGTGGCCGTGGCCAGCGCCGCGCTGATCCCGCTGGTGGCCTGGCTGCTACCGGAGCGGCCGGCGGACATCGGCCTGCGGCCCCATGGCGCCCCGGCGGACTACCAGGCGCCGGCTGCTACCGCACCGGGCAACCTGTTTCGCGTGACCCTCGGCACCCTGGCCATGGCCAGTCGCCGGCGCGATTTCTGGTTGCTGTTCCTGACCTTCTTCGTCTGTGGCTTCACCACCAATGGGCTGATCGGCACCCACTTCATCGCCATGGGCCATGACCACGGGCTGTCCCAGGTGCAGGCCGCCGGGATCCTCGCGCTGATGGGCATCTTCGATCTGGTAGGCACCACCGCGTCCGGCTGGCTGACCGACAGGTACGATCCGCGCCGCCTGCTGTTCGTCTACTACAGCCTGCGCGGTCTCTCGCTGATCTATCTGCCGTTCTCCGGTTTCGCCCCCGAGCAGCTGCTGCTGTTCGGCATCTTCTACGGGCTGGACTGGATCGCCACCGTGCCGCCCACGGTCAAGCTGACCAACCAGAGCTTTGGCGAAAAGAGCGCGCCGGTGGTGTTCGGCTGGGTGTTCTGCGGCCACATGCTCGGCGCCGCCTGTGCGGCCTTTCTCGCCGGGGCCCTGCGCGAGCACTTCGGCTCCTACCAGGAGGCCCTGGTGCTGGCCGGCCTGACCGGCATCCTGGCGGCGCTGATGGCCCTCTGGATCGGCCGGCCGAGCGCCGCGGGTGCCGGGCGCTCGGCCGTGGCCGAGGCGGGCTAGGCGGGCTAGGCGGGCTTCAGGTCCAGCGGCATGGCGGTCGGCGCGCGGTGCAGCATCGAGGCCGGGATCGCCAGGATCAGCAGGCCGCTGACGAACAGGCAGGCGCCGAGCACATAGGTGCCGTTGTTGATGTCGCCGGTGAGGGTTTCCATGGTCGCGGTGATCATGGAGCCGGTGAAGCCGGAGAGGTTGCCGATGGCGTTGATCATGCCGATGCCCGCCGCGGCGGCGACGCCGGAGAGCAGGGTGCCGGGCAGCGACCAGAAGATCGGCATCAGCGCCAGCAGGCCCGAGGCGGCCACGGTGAGAAAGAAGATCGACAGCACGATGTTGTGGATGAACCAGGCGCTCAGCACCAGGCCCAGGGCGCCGACGAAGGCAGGCACCGCCGCGTGCAGCCGCTGCTCGCCGGTGCGGGCCGAGTGGCGGGCGTTGAGCAGCATGACCACCAGGGCGACGCTGTAGGGGATGGCGGTGAGCAGGCCGATCTGCAGGCTGCCGCTGACCCCGGCGTTCTTGATGATCGAGGGCATCCAGAAGGCCAGGCCATAGAAGCCGGTGTTGAAGGTCAGCAGGATGAACACCAGCAGCCAGACCCGCGGATTGAAGAACACCTCACCGAGTCGCGAGGCCTTGCCGGCGTTCTGCTGCTCCAGGTTGCGCTTGAGCAGGGCCTTTTCCCGAGCGTCCAGCCAGGGCGCCTTGTCGATGTTGTCGCTCAGGCAGCAGAACACCACCACCGCCATGATGATCGAGGGCACCCCTTCCACCAGCAGCATCCACTGCCAGCCGGCCAGACCGTGCCAGTTGTGCAGACTGCTCATCAGCCAGCCGGAGAGCACGCCGCCAAAGCTCAGGCTGAAGGGCAGGGCGATGAGGAAGCCCGACATCACCCGACTCTGTCGGCGGGTCGGAAACCAGTAGTTGAGATAGAGGATCACCCCGGGAAAGAAGCCCGCCTCGCAGACGCCCAGCAGGAAGCGCAGCACATAGAAGAGGGTGCTCGACTGCATGCCGAAGAACTGCGCCAGCGGCTGGGTGAAGGCCACCGCCATGGAGATGATCGCCCAGGTCAGCATGATGCGGGCGATCCAGAAGCGCGCGCCGTAGCGATGCAGCAACAGGTTGCTGGGGACCTCGAAGAGGAAATAGCCCCAGAAGAACATGCTGGCGCCAAGGGCATAGACGGTGTTGCTGAAGCCGAGGTCGTCGAGCATGTCCAGCTTGGCGAAGCCGACGTTGACCCGATCCAGGTAGGCGGCGATGTAGCACAGCAGCAGGATCGGCAGGATGCGCAGCACCACCTTGCGATAGGTGCGTTCTTCGAAGGCGTCGCCAGCGGCGCCCTGGGGAGCGGTGGTCTCGAACATGGGAATGACCTTCGGGGCCTTGGGGCCCGTTGTTGTTATTGAAGAGGTCGAAGGCGGCCGGGGATGCAGGGTGGCCGTCTGAATCGCCAGGCCACTCTAGGAGCGAGAGCGATTCTTTCCCAATGGCATTTGCGGATCATTCGATAACGGCGCGTTATCGAAGCCTCTAGGCCGAGGCCTCTCCGCGACCGGCATGGCTCAGCAGGATGGCGGCGAATTCCCGGGCCGCCTCGCCCAGGGGTTCGCCCTTGCGGGTGAGGATGCCGTAGTCCTGCGCCGGCAGGTGCAAGGGCAGCTCCAGGGCACTGAGCGCGCCGCTGGCGAGATAGGGCTCGACCATCGCCTCGGGCAGCATGCCGATCATGGGGCCGGCGCGCAGCACCTGGAGAAAGGTCTGCATGGAGATGGTGTCGATGGTGTTGCTCGGCACCGGCAGGCCGGCGGCGGCGAAGGCCCGCTCCATGCGCCCGCGGATGGGCGTGCCCTTGGGATAGAGGATCCAGGGCCAGGCCAGCACCTGGTCGAGGCCTACGGGGCCGCTGCCCACCAGCGGGTGATCGGCGTTGACCACGAAGCGGAAGGGCTCCGGAGCCAGCGGCTGGAAGTCGAAGCGCTGGGCCTGGGCTTCGTCGGTGAAACGCGCCACCGCCAGATGCAGCAGCTTGTCGTCGAGCATCTCCATCAGGTGATCGCTGGTCTGCTCCATCACCTCGATGGCCAGCAGCGGCCAGCGCTGCTTGATCGCGACGATGGCCTGCGGCAGGGCCACCGCGGTGGCGGCGAAGATGCCGCCGACCTTGAGCTGGCCATGACCACCGCGCCTCAGGCTGTCGATCTGCTCGGCGAAGTCGCGGGCATCGTTGAGCGCCACCCGCGCATAGCGCAGCACGTGCTCACCCAGGGCGGTGGGTGGCATGCTGCGCGGCTGGCGCTCGAACAGGGCGAAGCCCAGCAGGTGCTCGATCTCCTTGAGCATCTTGCTGATAGCCGGCTGGCTGAGATTCATCTGCTGCGCGGCCAGGTGCATGTTGCGGGTGCGCCCCAGGGTGTCGATCAGCAGCAGGTGGCGAAATTTGAGCCAGTGGCAGATCTGGCTGAACGACGGCTCGGACACGGGTGCCTCCCAGGCGATAAGCATAGGTTATCGAATGATGAAATAAGCCCATTTGAGTTTATCAGTCCGGCTGCCTAGCGTGGACCCATCAGCCCTGGAGTCCTGCCCATGTCCCTTCGTCTCTCGCCTGCCAACACCCTTCCCACCGATGGTCTGGCTGGCACCCTGGTGGGCCGCGCCTGGGTGCCCGGCCCGCTGGCCGGTCCCTCGCCCGTGGTGCTGCGCGAAGACGGCGTCTTCGATGTCTCCCAGCGGTTCGCCACCCTCAGCGCCCTGTTCGAGGAGGAAGCACCGTTGCAGGCCCTGCGCGACACTCCCGGACGTTACCTCGGCAGTGTGGAGGAACTGCTGGCCAACAGCGGCGAGCAGGCCGCTGCGGACCGCCTGCACCTGCTGCCGCCAGCCGATCTGCAGGTAATCAAGGCCGCCGGGGTGACCTTTGCCGCCAGCATGCTGGAGCGGGTGATCGAGGAACAGGCCGGTGGCGATGCCGGGCGCGCCGTAGCCATCCGCGAGCAGGTGCAGGCGGTGATCGGCGCGGACCTGCAGGGTCTGGAGCCGGGCAGTCCGCGGGCCCAGGCGCTCAAGGCGCTGCTGATCGAGAAGGGCATGTGGTCGCAGTACCTGGAGGTGGGCATCGGGCCGGACGCCGAGATCTTCACCAAGGCGCCGGTGCTGGCCGCGGTCGGCTCTGGCAGCGCCATCGGCATCCACCCGGTGTCGCAGTGGAACAATCCCGAACCCGAGGTGGTGCTGGTGGCCGATAGCCGCGGCCGCCTGCATGGCGCCACCCTGGGCAACGACGTCAACCTGCGCGACATCGAGGGCCGCAGCGCCCTGTTGCTGAGCAAGGCCAAGGACAACAACGCCTCCTGCGCCCTGGGGCCCTTCATTCGCCTGTTCGACGAGACCTTCGATCTCGACCAGGTGCGCCAGTGCGTGGTGACCCTGGAGGTCCAGGGCGAAGACGGCTTCCGACTCCAGGGCAGCAGCTCCATGGCGCAGATCAGTCGCGATCCCACCGATCTCGCCGCCCAGACCCTCAATGCCAACCACCAATACCCGGACGGCTTCGTGCTCTTTCTCGGCACCCTGTTCGCCCCGACCCAGGACCGCGACGCCCCGGGCGGTGGCTTCACCCACAAGGTGGGTGACCGGGTCAGCATCGCCAGCCCGCTGCTGGGGACCCTGCACAACCGGGTGACCACCAGCGACCAGGCCCCGGCCTGGCGCTTCGGCCTCGGCGCCCTGATGCACAACCTGGCCGCCCGTGGCCTGCTGGGCCGCTGATCCTTTCTTTCCTAATAACAACTAGAGACCATCATGACTTCCGCCAAACGCCCGCTGCGCAGCCAGCTCTGGTTCGATGATCCTGCCCACGCCGACATGACCGCGCTCTATGTCGAGCGCTACATGAACTACGGCCTGACCCGCGACGAACTCCAGTCCGGTCGGCCCATCATCGGCATCGCCCAGACCGGCAGCGACCTCACCCCCTGCAATCGCCACCACCTGGAACTGGCCCAGCGGGTCAAGGCCGGCATCCGCGATGCCGGTGGCATCCCCATGGAATTCCCCGTGCACCCCATCGCCGAGCAGAGCCGCCGGCCCACCGCGGCCCTGGATCGCAACCTGGCCTACCTCGGCCTGGTGGAGATCCTGCATGGCTTCCCGCTGGATGGCGTGGTGCTCACCACCGGCTGCGACAAGACCACCCCGGCCTGCCTGATGGCCGCGGCCACCACCGACCTGCCGGCCATCGTGCTGTCCGGCGGCCCCATGCTCGACGGGCATTTCAAGGGCGAGCTGATCGGCTCCGGCACCGTGCTCTGGCACGCACGCAACCTGCTGGCGACCGGCGAGATCGACTACGAGGGCTTCATGGCCCTGACCACCGCCGCCTCGCCCTCGGTGGGCCACTGCAACACCATGGGCACGGCCCTGTCGATGAATGCCCTGGCCGAGACCCTGGGCATGTCGCTGCCCGGCTGCGCCAGCATCCCCGCGCCTTACCGTGAGCGCGGCCAGATGGCCTATGCCACCGGCAAGCGCATCTGCCAGCTGGTGCTGGACGACGTCCGCCCCTCGCAGATCATGACCCGCGAGGCCTTCGAGAACGCCATCGTGGTGGCCTCGGCCCTGGGCGCCTCCAGCAACTGCCCGCCGCACCTGATCGCCATCGCCCGGCACATGGGCATCGAATTGTCGCTGGACGACTGGCAACGCCTGGGCGAGGACATCCCGCTGCTGGCCAACTGCATGCCGGCCGGCAAGTACCTGGGCGAAGGCTTCCACCGCGCCGGCGGGGTGCCGGCGGTGCTCCACGAACTGCTCAAGGCCGGGCGTCTGCACGGCGAGTGCCTGACCGTCTCCGGCAAGACCATCGGCACCATCGCCGAGGGCGCCGCCAGCTCGGATCCTGCGGTGATCCAGCCCTATGAGGCGCCGCTCAAGCACCGCGCCGGCTTCATCGTGCTCAGCGGCAACTTCTTCGATAGCGCCATCATAAAGATGTCGGTGGTGGGCGAGGCCTTCCGTCAGACCTACCTGGCCGAACCGGGCAAGGAAAACAGCTTCGAGGCGCGGGCCATCGTCTTCGAAGGCCCGGAGGACTATCACGCACGCATCGACGATCCGGCGCTGGACATCGACGAGCGCTGCATCCTGGTGATCCGCGGCGCCGGGCCGGTGGGTTATCCGGGCAGCGCCGAGGTGGTCAACATGGCGCCCCCGGCGGCGCTGATCAAGAAGGGCATCGATTCCCTGCCGTGCCTGGGCGACGGTCGCCAGAGCGGCACCTCGGCCAGCCCTTCGATCCTCAACATGTCGCCGGAAGCGGCGGTGGGCGGCGGCCTGGCCCTGCTCAAGACCAACGACCGGCTGCGCGTGGACCTCAATGCCCGCAGCGTCGACGTGCTGCTCGACGATGGCGAACTGGAGCGCCGCCGCGCCGAATGGACGCCCAACCTGCCGCCGGCCCAGACCCCCTGGCAGGAACTCTATCGGCAACTGGTGGGCCAGCTCTCCACCGGTGGCTGCCTGGAGCCGGCCACCCTGCACCTCAAGGTGATCGCGCGCGAGGGTGGGGTGCCGCGGCATTCGCACTGAGAGTCTGTTCAAAGGCTCGCGAGCTAGAGCCAAACAAGGCGAAAATGTTTGAGGACGCGGAGTTTACGAATAGTAAATGAGCATTTCGAAAGCATTTTCAACGCCGTTTGGCCGACGCGCAGCAGCCTTCTGGACAGGCTCGGAGGTATCGGGCTCGCACTAGCGGCCCTGCTTCATTAAGCTCTGCCGCCATGAATCGTACCCTCTATAGCCTGATCTTCACCCTGGCCTTGCCCTTCATCCTGCTGCGCCTGCTCTGGCGCGGCCGCAAGGCCCCCGCCTATCGGCAGCGCATCGGCGAACGCCTGGCGCTGGGCTTGCCTGAGGTGTCGCCCGGCGGCATCTGGGTACACGCGGTGTCGGTGGGGGAGAGCATCGCCGCCGCGCCGGTGATTCGCGCCCTGCGCCAGCGGCATCCCGACCTGCCGATCATTGTGACCTGCATGACGCCCACCGGCTCGGAGCGCATCCGCGCCCTGTTCGGTGATGACGTCCAGCATTGCTACCTGCCCTACGACCTGCCCTGGCTGGCCGGGCGTTTCCTCGACCGGCTCGGGCCCAGTCTGGGGGTGGTGATGGAGACCGAGCTCTGGCCCAACCTCATCCACCAGGCGGCGCGCCGCGATATTCCCATCGCCCTGGCCAATGGCCGGCTCTCCGAACGCTCCGCCCGGGGCTACGGAAAACTGGGTGGGGTGACCGGGCCGATGCTGGCGGAGCTGGCCTGGCTGGCGGTGCAGACGCCGGTGGAAGCCGAGCGCTTCCGGGCCCTCGGCGCTCGGGCCGAGCGGGTCACGGTGACCGGTTCCATCAAGTTCGACCTGCGCATCGACCCCGAACTGCCGGTCCGCGCCGCTGCGCTGCGCCAGGGCTGGGGCCAGCGCCGGGTATGGATCGCCGCCAGCACCCATGCCGGCGAAGACGGGATCCTGCTCCAGGCCCATCGCCAGCTGCTGGCCGCACACCCCGATGCGCTACTGATCCTGGTGCCGCGCCATCCCGAGCGTTTTCCCGAGGTGCTGGCCGAGGTGCGTCGCGAAGGTTTCAGCGTGGTACGGCGCTCGACGGGCGAGACAGTGGCGGCCGATACCCAGGTGCTGCTGGGCGACACCATGGGCGAATTGCTGTTTCTCTACGCCTTGGCCGACGTGGCCTTCGTCGGCGGCAGCCTGATCGAGCGCGGTGGCCACAATCCGCTGGAACCGGCCGCCCTCGGCCTGCCGGTGCTCAGCGGCCCGCACGTTTTCAACTTTCTCGACATCGTCGCCCAGCTGCGCGATGCCGGTGCTCTGGAAACCGTGGCAGAGGCCTCGGCCATCGCCACCGCCGTGGCCCGGCTCTGGGCCGAGCCGGCGGAAGCCGCGCGACGCCAGCAGGCGGGCCTGGCGGTACTGGCCGCCAATCAGGGCGCGCTGGAGCGACTGCTCTCCGGACTGGACAGGTTGCTCACCCCCTGAGCCGAGCGCGCCGGCAGGACGTCGGCGCGGGTCTTGGCCAGGTCCGGCGGCAGGAAGTCGCGATCCGGGTCGTAGTGGGGATCGAGATAGCCGGACAGCGCCAGCAGATCGTTGGGCGCCAGGGTGCCGGCCGCCTGCTTGAGTCTCAGAGTGTCCAGGATGTAGTTGTAGCGGGCGTCGTTGTACTGGCGAACGGCGTTGTACAGCAGCCGCTGGGCGTCGAGCACGTCGACGATGGTGCGGCTGCCCACCTGGTAGGCGATCTCGGTGGCTCTCAGGGCGCGCTGGCTGGAGGCGATGGATAGCCGCCGGGCGCGCACCTGCTCGATGTCGGTATTGATCGCCCGGTGGGCGTTACGGGTGTTCTGCACCACCTGGCGGCGCAGACTCTCCTGGCGCTGTTCGCTCTGGTCGAGCTGCTGGTAGGCCTGGCGCGCCTGGGAGCTGGTGGCCCCACCGCTGTACAGAGGTACTTCCACCTGGATGCCGATGCTGCGGCTGTTGACCGGGCTGCCGAACAGGGACAGCTGCTCGGCGTTGGGCAGATTCACCGCGTCGTTGTCGCTGTGGCTGTAGCGCGCCACCGCATCCACCGTCGGCAGGTGTCCGGCGCGGCGCTGGCGCAGGGTCTCCTGGGCGGCATTGACGCCCTGGCCGGCGGCCAGCAGCTGCAGATTCTGGCGCATGGCCGTGTCCACCCACAGCCGCGCATCGTTGGGCTGCGGCGGCAGGATCGGCAGGTCATGGCGGATGCCGGCGATGCTGCCGTAGTCGCGATCGGTCAGCCGGGTCAGGGCCTGGAAGGCGTCGGCCACCTGCTGCTCGCTCTGGGAGCGGTTGGCCTGGGCGTTGTCGAAGCTGGCCTGGGCCTGGAGCACGTCGGTGTCGTCGGTCAGGCCGACCTTGTAGCGCTCGCGGGACTGGTCCAGCTGGCGGTACAGCGCCTTTTCCTCGGCGCGGGCGGTGGCCAGCGCGTCCTGGGCGCGCAGGGCGCTGAAATAGCCCTCGGCGGTCTGCAGGATGAGTTGCTGCTGGGCGGCGGAGAATTGCAGCTCGGCCTGCTCGGTGGCGGCCTGGGCGGCCTTGAGCTGGAACCAGCGATCGGCACGGAACAGCGGCTGGCTGAGAGTCGCCTGGATCAACTGGCTGCTGCGATCGCTGCTGTAGCGACCACCCTGGACGCCCAGCGCCGCATTGTCCTTGAGTTGCAGACTGGTATGGGTGTCGTTGAACTGGGCGCCGAGCCCGATCTGCGGCAGCAGGCCGGCGCGCGCCTGGGGCACCGCCTCGCGCTGGGCGCCGAGGCCGGCGCGTTCGGCGGCGAGATCGGCGTTGTTGTCCAGCGCCTCGCGGTAGACGTCGAGCAGGCCATTGCCGGTGACCTGGGCCTGGGCCAGGCCGGCCGAGCTGCAGAGCGCCGCGAGCAGCAGGAATCTTCGCATTCTGGGAGCCTTCCTTGAGGGACCGCGCCAGTGTAGTGGCTTCGTCCGAATCCGGCATAGGAGAGGAAATAGCGGTCGAAGTTTCTGCCGCTCTGGGTTTACACTGGCCGCGTTCTTGTCGGGGTGCGCTACGAGGCGCTGAGATCGGGTAGTCCCGGATCCCGTTGAACCTGATCAGGCTAGGCGCGCCGCATGGCGGTGCGTCAACCTGCGTAGGGAACAAGAGGGCGTCCGCAGCCTTATTCCGTGGTCGCCATCCGTCCGGGCTTGCCTCTTCTCGCGTGCCCACCCTTCGTCCAGGTTCTTCCCTCGGCAACGCGCCCACCAGGAGAGCCTCGATGAACAAGCAGAACAACGTCACCGATTTCACCCGCGTCGACCGCCAGTCCACCCAACCGTTGCCCAATTCGCGCAAGGTCTACCTGACCGGCTCGCGCCCCGACATCCGCGTGCCGGTGCGGGAAATTTCCCTGGCCGACACCCCCACCGCCTTCGGCGGCGAACAGAACGCCCCGGTATTCGTCTACGACACCTCCGGTCCCTACACCGACCCGGCGGCGCGCATCGACCTGCGCAAGGGCCTGCCGGACGTGCGTTCGCGCTGGATCGAAGAGCGTGGCGACACCGAACTGCTGGCCGGGCTCTCTTCCGAGTTCGGCCAGGCGCGCCTGGCCGATCCGAGTCTCGCCGCCCTGAGATTCGACCTGGCGCGCCAGCCGCGGCGGGCCAAGGCCGGGCGCAACGTCTCCCAAATGCACTATGCCCGCCAGGGCATCGTCACCCCGGAGATGGAATACATCGCCATCCGCGAGAACATGAAGCTGCAGGAAGCCCGCGCCGCCGGTCTGCTCGGCAACCAGCACCGTGGCCAGAGTTTCGGCGCCAGCATCCCCCAGGAGATCACCCCCGAATTCGTCCGCGACGAGGTGGCCCGTGGTCGCGCCATCATCCCGGCCAATATCAACCACCTGGAGCTGGAGCCGATGATCATCGGCCGCAACTTCCTGGTGAAGATCAACGGCAACATCGGCAACAGTGCCCTGGGTTCCTCTATCGAGGAAGAGGTGGAAAAGCTGACCTGGGGCATCCGCTGGGGCGCCGACACCGTGATGGACCTGTCCACCGGCAAGCACATCCACGAGACCCGCGAGTGGATCATCCGCAACTCGCCGGTCCCCATTGGCACCGTGCCCATCTACCAGGCCCTGGAAAAGGTCGGCGGCGTCGCCGAGGAACTGACCTGGGAGCTGTTCCGCGACACCCTCATCGAACAGGCGGAGCAGGGCGTGGACTACTTCACCATCCACGCCGGGGTGCGCCTGCACTACGTGCCCCTGACCGCCAAGCGCGTCACCGGCATCGTCTCCCGCGGCGGCTCCATCATGGCCAAGTGGTGCCTGGCGCACCACAAGGAGAACTTCCTCTACACCCACTTCGAAGACATTTGCGAAATCATGCAGGCCTACGACGTGAGCTTCTCCCTGGGTGATGGCCTGCGCCCTGGCTCCATCGCCGACGCCAACGACGCCGCCCAGTTCGGCGAACTGGAAACCCTCGGCGAGCTGACCAAGATCGCCTGGAAGCACGACGTCCAGACCATGATCGAAGGCCCCGGCCACGTGCCCATGCAGCTGATCAAGGAAAACATGGACAAGCAGCTGGAGTGCTGCGACGAAGCGCCGTTCTATACCCTCGGCCCGCTGACCACCGACATCGCCCCCGGCTACGACCACATCACCAGCGGCATCGGCGCCGCCATGATCGGCTGGTTCGGTTGCGCCATGCTCTGCTACGTGACGCCCAAGGAGCACCTCGGCCTGCCCAACAAGGACGACGTCAAGACCGGCATCATCACCTACAAGATCGCCGCCCATGCCGCCGACCTGGCCAAGGGGCATCCCGGCGCCCAGATCCGCGACAACGCCCTGTCCAAGGCGCGTTTCGAATTCCGCTGGGAAGACCAGTTCAACCTGGGCCTGGACCCGGACACGGCGCGCGCCTTCCACGACGAGACCCTGCCCAAGGACTCGGCCAAGGTGGCGCACTTCTGCTCCATGTGTGGACCCAAGTTCTGCTCCATGAAGATCACCCAGGAAGTCCGCGACTACGCCAAGGAAAACGGCCTGACCGACGAGCAGAAGGCCATCGAGGCCGGCTTCCAGGAACAGGCGGCGCGCTTCAAGGACGAAGGCGGCGTGATCTACAAGCAGGTCTGAAAATCGTAGGTTGGGCTGAGCGCAGCGAAGCCCAACAATGCCCAGATCGATCCCGCACTGTTGGGCTTCGACGGTAGAGCCGTCTCAGCCCAACCTACGTCTGCTAGGCCAGCACCCTGTTTCCGTAGGTTGGCGCTGAGCCCAGCGAAGCCCAACAGTGCCCAACGCCAACCAACGACGTTGGGCGTCCTCAACCCCTTATCCACGAGACCCATCATGGCCCAGGCCCCCGGCCTCTATACCCCCACCGTCCCCGTTCCGGCGGACCGCCGCATCCTTGGCGGGCGCGACCTCTTCACCCTCTGGTTCTCCCTCGGCATCGGCCTGATGGTGGCCCAGGCCGGCGCGCTGCTGGCGCCCGGACTGGGCCTGGCCGATGGCCTGCTGGTGCTGGTGCTCGGCACCGCGGTCGGGGTGCTGCTGCTGGCCGCTGCCGGCCTGGTGGGCAGCGACACGGGCCTCGCCGGCATGACCGCCCTGGGCCAGAGTCTCGGTCAGCGCGGCGCGCTGTTGCCGGCGGTGCTCAACATCACCCAGCTGATCGGCTGGGGCGCCTTCGAACTGGTGGTGATGCGCGAGGCGGCCAGCGTGCTGCTGGGCAGCTGGGGCCTGCAGGGCTGGGCCTCGCCGGTGCTCTGGACCCTGGTCTTCGGCGCCCTGGCCACGGCCCTGGCGGTGGCCGGTCCGCTGACCTTCGTCCGCCGCTTTCTCAGTCGCTGGGGCATCTGGCTGCTGCTCGGCGCCTGCACCTGGCTGACCCTGGATCTGTTCCTGCGCGCCGACCTGGCCGCGCTCTGGCAGCGCCCGGGCGACGGCTCCCTGAGCCAGGCCCTGGGCTTCGACCTGGTGGTGGCCATGCCGCTGTCCTGGTTGCCGGTGATCGCCGACTACACCCGCTTCGCCCGCACCGGCAGCAGCGCCGGGCGCGGCGTCATGCTGGGCTATTTCTGCGGCAACCTCTGGCTCATGGGCTTGGGCTTCGCCTATACCCTGGCCTTTGCCAGCGGCGGTGAAGCCGACGCCCTGCTGCGCGCCCTGGCCGTGGCCGGCCTCGGCCTGCCGCTGTTGCTGATCCTGCTGGACGAGTCGGAAAACGCCTTCGCCGCCTATCACTCGGCGGCGGTAGCCACGGGTTTCCTGGCCCAGGTGAAGATCTGGCAGCTGACCCTGGCCATCGGCATCCTCTGCACCCTGCTGGCGCTGCTGGTACCCCTGGCCCAGTACGAACACTTCCTGCTGCTGATCGGTTCGGTGTTCGCCCCGCTATTCGGCGTGGTGCTGGTGGATCACTTCCTGCTGCGCCGCCGCAAGGCCCCGCAGCGGGTACGGGCGCTGCGCGTGGAGTCCCTGATCGCCTGGGCCCTTGGCGTGGCCGTCTACCATCTGTTGCCGACCCTGCTCCCGGCCTGGGGCGCGACCCTGCCGGCCATCGTGGTGGCGGGGACTGCGCAGGCGCTGTTGGGATTGAAACGAGTTTAGCGTCCGGCCGTTGGGCTTCGCTGCGCTCAACCCAACCTACTCCTAACTGCCCCCTCTCCCGTCCGCGGGGGAGGGTCGGGGTGGGGGCAAGTCGGCACGCGTGGATGAGGCTGCGCCGTCATCCACCCTACGACTGAGCTGGATCTGTCGGGCTTCGCTGCGCTCAACCCAGCCTACGCCTAACTGCCCCCTCTCCCGCCTGCGGGGGAGGGTTGGGGTGGGGGTATCGCGGCCATGGGCCGCTCCTACAGAAGATCGAGTCCGCTGTAGGAGCGGCCCATGGCCGCGATCAAACCCAATTACGGCAGATGATTTCTGTTGACCAGGTCCTACGGCTGCCGCGCCTTGCCCCGGCCCGGGAAGTACTCGCCCTTGAGGATGCCATTGAGCTTGGGATAGGGGATCTTCAGTTCAGGATGGCCCATGGCGTAGGGGGCGATGCTGCCGATGTCGTACTTGAGCGTCAGGGCGCCGAAGTCCAGGGCCACGTTGTTGGTTTTTAGGAAGGGCCACTGCTGGCGGAATTCGGCATCGCCGACGTTGTTGCTGAGCATCCAGGCCTCACGGGAGAGCTGCGCCAGGCGCCAGAATTCGGCTTCCTGCCCCGGCACCAGCATGTCGCCCAGGGTGATCTGCCGGTCGAGATGGCGATCCCAGGTGACGAAGTCGCGGCCGGCCAGGCCATGGGCACCGCCGTTGGCCAGGTAGCTGGAGAATTCGATGATCACCAGGCCGTCATGCTGTTCACGCACCTTGGCCTGCAGATAGCTGCTCCAGCGTGGCTGGGCCTTGGCGAGGAAATCCCGCTCGTAGCTCTCCAGCGAAGCGGGGATGGGCGCGCCCGGCTCGGCGCGGGCCAGGCCCAGCAGGTGCCGCTGCACCAGGGCGTCCAGCGCCGGGTCGCCGAATTCCACGTAGTCGATGTTGATCAGCGGGCAGTCTTCGCCCTGGCAACCGGCCGGGCGGTGCTCCCAGGCCTGGTGGCGAGGCGTGAGGGGTTTGTCGAGCTTGGGGCCGAAGACGCTTTGGCAACCACCGAGCAACAGGCCGGCGAGCAGGAGGAGCGAGCGGATACGCATGGGATTCCTTGTCATGGAAACGGAGAACGACGGCTTTCGAACCCGTCTGGCCCCATAAGTTTGCCAGGGGCGGGCGGAGGTTTCCCGGCTTGTTGTCCTTTTCGCGACTTGGCGCGTCAGGGGCTGCACGCACGCAGGCGGCACGCTAGGATGATCTGATTACCTGCAATCAGCGCTGGAGCGCCCATGACCGAAGCCAACGAATCCCAGGCGCCCGCCGTTGAAATCCTGAGCCGCGAGATCTGCTTCCAGGGCTTCTACCGCATGGCCCGCTTCCGGCTGCGCCATCGCCAGTTCTCCGGTGCCCTGGGCCCGGAACTGGAACGCGAGGTCTTCGTGCGTCCCGATGCCGTCTGCGTGCTGCCCTACGACGCCGTGCGCGACGAGGTGGTGCTGATCGAGCAGTTTCGCGTCGGCGTCATGGAAAAGACCGCTCATCCCTGGCTGCTTGAGCCGGTGGCGGGCTTGGTGGACAAGCAGGGCGAGGCCGTCGAGGCGGTCGCTCATCGGGAAGCCGAGGAAGAAGCCGGGCTGACCTTGCAATCGCTCTGGCCCATCTCCACCTACTTCCCCTCGCCTGGCGGCAGTGACGAACAGGTCTATCTCTACCTGGGTCGCTGCAGCACCGCGGACGCCGGTGGCGTCCACGGCCTGGAAGAGGAGGGCGAGGACATTCGCGTCCATGTCTGGTCGCTGGACGAGGCACTGGCAGGGGTTCGCGACGGTCGAATCAATAACGCAGCGGCAATCATCGCCCTGCAATGGTTGGCGCTCAATCGCGCCGAGGTACGGGGGTTATGGGGCTGAAACTGCGAGATCGCTATCGGGTTGACCTGCCGGGCCTGCAGGCCACGTGCGAGGCCAACTACGTGCGGCTGATGCGGCTTCTGCCCAAGATGCGCGAAGCCGTGGTATCGCGCCGCGTCATGTTGTCGCAAGGCGAGCGCCCGCTGGGGGTGCTCGCGTTGGAAGTCACCGAGGCCTGTCCCTATACGACGGCCTTGCGGGTGCGCCAGGAACTGGGACTGCCCTGGTTGCCGGTGCCCGAACTGGAAGTGCGCGTCTATCACGATGCGCGGATGGCGGAAGTGGTGTCGGCCGGGGCCTCTCGGCACCTGCTCGGGCGCTATCCCTATCCCAATCAGGCGATGCATCAGCCTGACGAAAAGAGCCAGCTCAATCTGTTCCTCGGTGAGTGGCTGAGTCACTGCCTGGCCTGTGGCCACGAAGCTGAACCTATCCTGCAGCGATGAGCACTAGGGCGCAACGCTGACAGCCGCGGCTTCCCTCACGCGGTGCAAGCTGCGAAAATGTGAAGCATGCACGCAAGTTCCCGGGAACTTTTCTGCACCCTGCCTGCGCTCGTTGTCCCCTTATGCCTAGGAGGCTTTGGTGAGTTTGCCGGATAGTGTCAACGCTCCCCTCGTCGTCCAATTGACCGACAGTCATCTGTTTGCGCGCGCCAACGGTCGGTTGTTGGGTATCGATACGGCCGCCAGCCTGCAACAGGTGGTCGCCCAGGTGGTGCGGGAGCAGCCACGCATCGATCTGCTGCTGGCCAGCGGTGACCTCTCCCAGGACGGCTCCGTGGCCTCCTACCAGCGCTTTTGCGAGCTGACCGAGCCCCTGGCCGCGCCGATGCGCTGGCTGGCCGGCAACCATGACGAGAACGCGCCCATGGCCAAGGCCTGTGGCGATCGCGATTTCCTCGAGACGGTCACCGACCTGGGCGCCTGGCGCCTCATCCTGCTCGACAGCACCGTGCGCGGTTGCGTGTTCGGCGAACTGGAGCAGGCGCAGCTGGTCGCCCTGGACGAGGCCCTGAGCACCGCGCCCGAGCGTCCGGCGCTGATCTGCCTGCACCATCATCCGGTCCCGGTCGGCTGTGGCTGGATGGAGCCCCTGGGCCTGCACCGGGCGGACGAGCTGTTTGCCGTGCTGGATCGCCATCCCCAGGTCAGGGTGGTGCTCTGGGGGCATATCCACCAGGAGTTCGATCAGCTGCGCAACGGCGTGCGCCTGCTGGCCTCGCCTTCCACCGGTCTGCAATTCGAGCCGGGCAGCGAGGACTTCAAGGCCGGCGATCAGGCCCCGGGCTATCGCTGGTTACGCCTGCTGCCCGACGGCAACCTGGAAACCGGTGTCTCGCGCCTGCAACAGCATGCCTTCACGGTGGATCACAGCGCCGCGGGCTACTAGGGCTGTCGGGGCTGACGCCGGTCGGCAGCCTTGGTCGCGAGGGTCGAAACAGGTTATTCTCTACCTGTTTATTTATCCAGTAGGAGCGGCCCGATGCCGTCGATCCTCTATATCCATGGCTTCAACAGCTCACCCGCGTCCCTGAAGGCGCGGCAGCTGACCGCCTGCATGACCCGCCTGGGCCTCGCGGACCGTCTGCGCGCCCCGGCGCTGCCCAACGATGCCGACGCCGCCTTCGCCCTCCTGGAGCGCGAACTGGCCGAGCTGGACGCCCCCTTGCTGGTCGGCAGCTCCCTGGGCGGCTACTATGCCACCGTCCTGGCCGAGCGCCACGGGCTCAAGGCCGTGCTGATCAATCCGGCAGTCCGGCCCTGGCGCTTCATGGAGCATTACCTGGGCCCCCAGCGCAATCACCATACCGGCGAGAGCTGGATCCTCACCGAGGCCCACGTCGAGGCCATGCGGGCGCAGGAAGTCGCGGCGCCGGCGGATCCCGAGCGCTTCCACGTCTGGCTGCAGACCGGCGACGAGACCCTCGACTACCGCGACGCCGAGCGCTACTACGGCGCCTGCACCCTGCGCATCGAGCAGGGCGGCGACCACGGCTTCCAGGGCTTCCATCGCCAGCTGCCTCTGTTGCTGGAGCTGGCCGGCTTCGACCCGGCGCTCTGGCGCGAGCTGGATTTCAACACCTTCGAATAGAGACCCCATGGCCACGCAGAACGCCTATAACGCCGACGCCATCGAAGTCCTCTCCGGACTCGATCCGGTGCGCAAGCGCCCTGGCATGTACACCGACACCTCCCGGCCCAACCACCTGGCCCAGGAAGTCATCGACAACAGCGTGGACGAGGCCCTGGCCGGTCATGCGCGCCAGGTGCAGGTGATCCTGCACGCCGACAACTCCCTCGAGGTGATCGACGACGGTCGCGGCATGCCGGTGGACATCCATCCGGAAGAGGGCGTCTCCGGCGTCGAGCTGATCCTGACCAAGCTGCACGCCGGCGGCAAGTTCTCCAACAAGAACTACCAGTTCTCCGGCGGCCTGCACGGCGTGGGCATCTCGGTGGTGAACGCCCTGTCGACCCGCGTCGAGGTGCGCGTCAAGCGCGACGGCAACGAATACGCCATGGCCTTCGCCGACGGCTTCAAGGCCAGCGAACTGGCCGTGGTCGGCAGCGTCGGCAAGCGCAATACCGGCACCAGCGTGCACTTCTGGCCGGACCCCAAGTACTTCGATTCGCCCAAGTTTTCCGTCAGCCGCCTCAAGCACGTGCTCAAGGCCAAGGCGGTACTCTGCCCGGGCCTGGCGGTGAGCTTCTTCGACGAAGCCAGCGGCGAGCGCAGCGAATGGCATTACGAAGACGGGCTGAGATCCTATCTGATCGACACCGTGGGCGACGCCCTGCGGCTGCCCGAGGCCCCCTTCCACGGCAGCCTGGCTTCGGCCCGGGAAGCGGTGGACTGGGCGCTGTTCTGGCTGCCCGAGGGCGGCGAGTCGGTGCAGGAAAGCTACGTCAACCTGATTCCCACCGCCCAGGGCGGCACCCATGTGAACGGCCTGCGCCAGGGCCTGCTGGACGCCATCCGTGAATTCTGCGAATTCCGCAACCTCTTGCCGCGCGGCCTCAAGCTGGCCCCGGAAGACGTCTGGGAGCGCATCGCCTTCGTCCTCTCGATGAAGATGCAGGAGCCGCAGTTCTCCGGCCAGACCAAGGAGAGACTGTCCTCCCGCGAGGCCGCGGCCTTTGTCGCCGGGGTGGTCAAGGATGCCTTCAGCCTCTGGCTCAATGCCCATCCGGAACTGGGTCAGCAGATCGCCGAGCTGGCCATCAACAACGCCGGCCGCCGCCTCAAGGCGGGCAAGAAGGTCGAGCGCAAGAAGATCACCCAGGGCCCGGCGCTGCCTGGCAAGCTGGCCGATTGCGCCGGCCAGGACCCGATGCGCTCCGAGCTGTTCCTGGTGGAGGGCGACTCCGCCGGCGGCAGTGCCAAGCAGGCGCGCAGCAAGGAATTCCAGGCCATCATGCCGCTGCGCGGCAAGATTCTGAACACCTGGGAAGTGGACGGCAGCGAGGTGCTGGGCAGCCAGGAGGTGCACGACATCGCCGTGGCCATCGGCATCGATCCGGGCAGCGCCGACCTGAGCGGCCTGAGATACGGCAAGATCTGCATCCTCGCCGATGCCGACTCCGACGGCCTGCACATCGCCACCCTGCTGTGCGCCCTGTTCGTGCAGCACTTCCGGCCGCTGGTGGATGCCGGTCACGTCTATGTGGCCATGCCGCCGCTGTACCGCATCGACCTGGGCAAGGAGGTGCACTACGCCCTCGACGAAGCCGAGCGCGATGGCATCCTCGATCGCCTGGCCGCGGAGAAGAAGCGCGGCAAGCCCCAGGTGACCCGCTTCAAGGGCCTTGGCGAGATGAATCCGCTGCAGCTGCGCGAGACCACCATGGATCCCAATACCCGCCGCCTGGTACAGCTGACCCTCGAAGACGTGCCCGGCACCCTCGAGATGATGGATATGCTGCTGGCCAAGAAGCGATCCGGCGACCGCAAGAGCTGGCTGGAATCCAAGGGCGACCGCGCTGAAGTGCTGATCTAAATATGTTGGCTGTGCTTATCGCGGCCATGGCGGTTAGCCGCAGCGACCGCTCCTACGGTCTCCATCGCCCCTGTAGGAGCGGCCGCTTCGGCGGACCGCCACGGCCGCGATGGACACGACACCCCGATCAAAGACGTAACACCAAAGGATTCCCATGAGTGCACCCCTCGACCTGAGCCTGGATGGCGTCGAACGCCGTTCGCTGGCCGACTTCACCGAGCAGGCGTACCTGAACTACTCCATGTACGTCATCATGGACCGCGCCCTGCCGCACATCGGCGACGGCCTCAAGCCGGTCCAGCGCCGCATCGTCTATGCCATGAGCGAACTGGGCCTGGACGCCGACGCCAAGCACAAGAAGTCCGCCCGTACCGTGGGCGACGTCCTCGGTAAATACCACCCCCACGGCGACTCGGCCTGCTACGAAGCCATGGTGCTCATGGCCCAGCCGTTTTCCTATCGCTATCCGCTGGTGGATGGCCAGGGCAATTGGGGCGCGCCGGACGATCCCAAATCCTTTGCCGCCATGCGCTATACCGAGGCGCGGCTGTCGCGCTATTCCGAGGTGCTGCTCAGCGAACTGGGGCAGGGCACCGTGGACTGGGTACCCAACTTCGACGGCACCCTGAACGAGCCGGCGGTGCTGCCGGCACGCCTGCCCAATCTGCTGCTCAACGGCACCACCGGCATCGCCGTGGGCATGGCCACCGACATCCCGCCGCACAACCTGCGCGAGGTGGCCGCCGCCTGCGTGCGCCTGCTGGACGACCCCATCGCCGGGATTCCCGAGCTGCTCGAACACGTGCCCGGTCCGGACTTCCCCACCGAGGCCGAGATCGTCACGCCGCGGGCCGACCTGCGCAAGATCTACGAGACCGGTCGCGGCTCGGTGCGCATGCGCGCCGTCTACCGCCGCGAGGACGGCGACGTGGTCATCACCGCGCTGCCGCACCAGGTCTCCGGTTCCAAGGTGCTGGAGCAGATCGCCGCCCAGATGCAGGCCAAGAAGCTGCCCATGGTGGCCGACCTGCGCGACGAGTCGGACCATGAGAATCCGACCCGCATCGTCATCGTGCCGCGCTCCAATCGCATCGATGCCGACGAGCTGATGCAGCACCTGTTCGCCACCACCGATCTGGAGTCCAGCTACCGGGTCAACCTCAACGTCATCGGTCTGGACGGCAAGCCCCAGGTCAAGGATCTCCGGCAGATCCTCCAGGAGTGGCTGATCTATCGCATCGGCACCGTACGCCGTCGCCTGCAGTTCCGCCTGGACAAGGTCAATCGCCGCCTGCATCTGCTGGATGGCCTGCTGGTCGCCTTCCTCAATCTGGACGAGGTGATCCACATCATCCGCACCGAGGAGCATCCCAAGCAGGCGCTGATGGCCCGCTTCGAGCTCTCCGAGGAACAGGCCGACTACATTCTGGAAACTCGGCTGCGCCAACTGGCGCGGCTGGAAGAGATGAAGATCCGTGGCGAACAGGCCGAGCTGCTCAAGGAGCAGAAGCGCCTGCAGACCCTGCTGGGCAGCGACAAGAAGCTGCGCAACCTGGTCCGCGACGAACTGATCAAGGACGCCGAGACCTATGGCGACGCGCGACGCTCGCCCATCGTCGAGCGTGCCGAAGCCAAGGCCTTGTCCGAAACCGAACTCATGCCCACCGAGCCGGTGACCGTGGTGCTGTCCGAGAAGGGCTGGGTGCGCCAGGCCAAAGGGCACGACGTCGATCCGACCGGGCTGTCCTACAAGGCCGGCGACGGCTTCAAGGCGGCGGCCCTGGGCCGCTCCAACCAGTTCGCCGTGTTCATCGATTCCACCGGGCGCAGCTATTCGGTGGCCGCCCATTCGCTGCCGTCGGCGCGTGGCCAGGGCGAGCCCCTGACCGGCCGCCTGACGCCGCCGCCGGGCGCCAGCTTCGAATGCCTGTTGCTGCCGGACGACAGCGGTCTCTATGTCATGGCCTCGGACGCCGGCTACGGCTTCGTGGTCAAGGGCGAGGACCTGCAAGCCAAGAACAAGGCCGGCAAGGCGCTGATCAGCCTGCCCAACGGTGCCAAGGTGCTGCCGCCCAAGCCGGTGGCGTCCCTGGAGGACACCTCTCTCGCGGTGGTCACCAACGAGGGACGGTTGCTGGTGTTCGCCATCAGCGAACTGCCGCAACTGGCCAAGGGCAAGGGCAACAAGCTGATCTCCATCCCTGGCGAGCGGGTCGCCAAGCGCGAGGAATACGTGGTCGATCTGGCCGTGGTGCCGGCCGGCGCCTCCCTCACGCTGCAGGCCGGCAAACGGCCCTATACCCTCAAGGGCAGCGATCTGGAGCACTACCGGGCCGAGCGCGGTCGGCGCGGCAACAAGTTGCCGCGGGGCTTCCAGCGGGTGGACTCGCTGCAGGTGGAAGCTTGAGCCGCCCGCGGTCAGCCGCTAGCATAGCCCGGATTTTTTCGACCAGGACTCGCCGGGCCGTGGCGCCCGTCGAGAGAGAGCCTCGATGAAACGGATGTGTCTCGCCAGGCTGGCGCTCGTTGGCCTGCTGGCCGGCCTGGGTGGCTGTGCCAGCCTCGGCCCCAGCCACTACTATCAGCTCGATGGCGGCAATGCGCGTACGCCCGCGAGCAGCGAGCGTGGTCTTGCCGTGTGGATCGAAAACCTGCAGCTGGCCGACTACCTGCAGCGCGATGTCCTGCTGGAACGCCAGCCCGACGGCAGTCTCAAGACCACCCGCGATCACTGGGCCGGGCCGCTCGACGCAAACGTGCGCCAGTTGCTGCAGCGCCAGCTCGCCGGTCGCCTCAACAGCGGTCGGGTGGTGGTGGGTGAACAACCCGCCGGCTTCGATCCGCAGTACCGGGTGGGACTGGTGGTGACCCGCCTCGATGCCGGTGACCAGGCGCCTGCCGCCCTCGACGCCAGCTGGCAACTGCGCGACGGCCAGGGTCGTCTGCTGGACACCGAGGTGGTCCACCTGCAGGCTCGTCATGCAGGTGATCGCGCGGCCCAGGTGCGCGCCCAGAGCGAATTGCTGCAACAGCTGTCGGCGCGGCTGGCCACCGATCTCACCAAGGTCGCCCAGCGCGGCCGGCGTGACAGCGAAGTGGCGCGCAAGGAACCGAAGAAACTCGTGGAAGAGGCCCAGGCCCGGCCGACGCTGCCGGCCGTGGTGCCCATCCGCACCGGCGCCGAGGTCTATCGCTTCTGATCCGCAAGGCTCCCGCGCGTCGCCGCGCGGGAGCCTTCGGCGGCGCGCGACGCTCTATCCAGCAGGACCCTCAAGCCCCGGAGGTTTCATGACGCTGCCCCTGTTTCCGCTCAACACCACCCTGTTTCCCGGCTGCCGCCTCGACCTGCAGCTGTTCGAAGCCCGCTACCTGGACATGCTCGGCCGCTGCCTCAAGCAGGGCAGCAGCTTTGGCGTGGTGACCATCCTCGAAGGCCGCGAGACCGGTGCCGCGCCGAATCGCCTGGGCGCCTACGGCTGCGAGGCGCTGATCCGCGACTGGCAGCAGCAGAGCAATGGCCTGCTGGGTATCCGCATCGAAGGCGGACGGCGCTTTCGCCTGCTGAGCCAGGAAGAGCAACCCGACCATCTGGTGGTGGGGGAGGTGGAGTGGCTTCCGGAGACCGAGCCCCAGCCGCTGCGCGATGGCGACGCCGATCTGATGGCGCTGCTGGTGGCCCTGGCCCAGCACCCCATGGTCGCCAGCCTGGACATGGGGGGCGAAGTCGCCGACCGCCAGGCCCTGGGTTGCCAGCTGGCCTATCTGCTGCCGTTCGAGGCGCACCTCAAGCTCGAATGGCTGGGCCTGAGCGACCAGGGTCAGCGCCTGGCCGACATCGAGCGCCATCTGGTGGATTTGCAGGGTGATTTCCAGGCCTAAGAGCCTGTTCATAATCTGCTGCGCGTCGGCCAAACCGCGTTGAAAACACCCTGGATCGCCAGCCCCGCCTGGGCGGCCCCGTCGCAATGCTCATTTACCCTATGTAAACCCGGGCGCGGGTCCGATCCGCTTCCTCAGGCGTTTTTGCGGGGCCGCCTAGGCCTTGTTTGGCTCTAGCTCGCAAGATTCTGAACAGGCTCCGGGCCAAACGCCGGGCAAAAGAAAGCCCGCCGGGCAGGGCGGGCTAAAAGTGCTTTGGGGGCACTGGATAAGACCCTGGCACTTTGCCATAAGTTCAGTCTTATGAGATCAAAGTGCCAGTCTCGATGGCTCAGCCTGCCAGCAGCTTGATGAACTCGCGATTGAAGGCCGGGATGTCGTCCGGCTTGCGGCTGCTCACCAGTTGGCCATCGACGATGACCTCCTGGTCCTGCCAGGTGGCGCCGGCATTCTTGAGGTCGTCGGTCAGCGACGGCCAACTGGTCATGGTCTTGCCCTGCACCAGGCCGGCGGAGATCAGCAGCCAGGCACCGTGGCAGATGACGGCGACCGGCTTGCCGGCGTCGGCGATCTGCTTGGTCAGCTGCTGGGCCTGTTCGTCGATGCGGATGGTGTCGGCGTTGACCACGCCGCCGGGCAGCAGCACGGCGTCATAGTCACCGGCATTGGCCGCGGCGAAGGTGAGGTCCACCGGAAAGCTGTCGGCCGGCTCGGTGCCGTCCCAGCCGCGCACTTCGCCGCTCTCGGCGGAGATGATGTGGGTCTGGGCGCCGGCCTGCTCCAGCGCCTGCTTGGGGCCGGTGAGTTCGGCCTGCTCGAAGCCGTCGGTGACCAGGATGGCGATTTTCTTGCCGTTCAGGGATGTAGCCATGGTTGCGCATACCTCTATGGACATTCGGTCGGGCTAGCCTTTTGCCAGCGCTCTCTAGTCCGTCCCGCTTTGCCTCCCCGAAGTTCCTTCGTCGCGCCCGATGGCATCGCCGGGCGGTGCGGAGTAAATTTGCGACATCCATCGCAGAGTAGTCCCCATGTCCCAAGCGTCCCCTCAGCTGACCGAGGAGCAGATCCGTCAGGCCCTGCAAGGCATCAGCATTCCCCCGCAGCCGCAGATCATGGTGGATCTGCAACTCGAACAGCTCATGCCCAGCCCCGATCTCAAGGTCATCTCGCGCCTGATCGGCCAGGACCCGGGGCTCTCGGGTGCCCTGCTCAAGCTGGTGAACTCGCCGTATTTCGGCCTCAGCAATCGCATCACCTCGATCCAGCGGGCGGTCAATCTGCTGGGCAGCCAGTCGGTCATCAACCTGATCAACGCCCAGTCGATCAAGGGCGAGCTCACCGACGAGACCATCGTCATCCTCAACCGCTTCTGGGACACCGCCCAGGACGTGGCCGAGACCTGCCTGAGCCTGGCCAAGAAGACCGGCTATCCGACCCCGGACGAGGCCTACGCCCTGGGTCTGTTCCACAACTGCGGCATCCCGCTGATGCTCAAGCGCTTCCCCAACTACATGGCGGTGCTGGAAGAGGCCTATGCCAGCGTCAACGAGCAGGTACGGGTGGTGGATGTGGAGAATCGCATCTTCAGCACCAACCACGCCGTGGTGGGCTATTTCATCTCCCGCTCCTGGCGCCTGCCGGAGCACGTCGGCCAGGCCATCGCCAACCACCACAACGCCCAGTCGGTCTTTGACGAGGAGTCGACCACCGACATCCAGATCAAGAATCTGCTGGCCCTGCTGAAGATGGCCGAACACATCTGCGGCTGCTATCGCGCCCTCGGTGGCCAGGACGAGGATCACGAGTGGCAGGCCATCGCCCCGCGGGTGCTGGATCACGTCGGCCTGTCCGAGTACGACTTCGAGTCGCTCAAGGAGACCATCCTTGAAATGGGCAGCGGTCGGATCAATTACTAAGGCACCCGCAAGCCTCCTGGATCCTCATGCCCGAATTACCTGAAGTCGAAACCACCCGCCGGGGCATCGCGCCTCATGTCGTCGGTCAGCGCGTGCGCCGGGTCATCGTCCGCGATGGCCGGCTGCGCTGGCCGGTGCCCGAGGACCTGGACGTACGCCTTTCCGGGCAGCGCATCGAGGCCGTCGAGCGGCGGGCCAAGTACCTGCTGATCCGCGCCGAGAGCGGCACCCTGATCGGCCACCTGGGCATGTCCGGCAGCCTGCGCCTGGTGCCGGCCGACCAGCCGCCGGCCAAGCACGAGCACGTCGACATCGAGCTGGAATCCGGGTTGTCGCTGCGCTACACCGATCCCCGGCGTTTCGGCGCGCTGCTCTGGACCCAGGATCCCCATGCCCATGTGCTGCTCAGCAAGCTGGGCCCCGAGCCCCTGACCGAGGCCTTCGACGGCGGTCGGCTGTACGAGCTGTCGCGCGGACGCAGCATGGCGGTCAAGCCCTTCATCATGGACAACGCCGTGGTGGTGGGGGTGGGCAACATCTACGCCGCCGAGGCGCTGTTCGCCGCCGGTATCGATCCCCGCCGCGCCGCCGGCAGCGTTTCCCGGGCGCGCTACGACCGCCTGGCCGAAGAGATCAAGAAGGTGCTGGCGCGCTCCATCGAGAGTGGCGGCACCACCCTGCGCGATTTCATCGGCGGGGACGGGGCGCCGGGCTATTTCAAGCAGGAATTGTTCGTCTACGGCCGCAAGGGCGAATTCTGCAAGGTCTGCGGGACGGGATTGCAGGAGATCCGCCTCGGCCAGCGCGCCAGCGTCTATTGCCGCAAGTGCCAGCGATGAAGACCCTGGCCGTGGTGGTCCTGCTGACGCTGCTGGGCGGGGAGGCGGCCTGGGCGGATGCCGACAACGGCCGCAACCTCTTCCTGCGCCGCTGCCACAACTGCCATTCGGTGGGGCCGGGCGCCCAGTCCGGCTTTGGCCCCCAGCTCAATGACCTCTTTGGTCGTCAGGCCGGGAGTCTGGCCGGCTACAACTACTCCGAAGCCATGCGCAATGCCGGCTTCGCCTGGGATCGCGAGGCCCTGGCGGCCTTTCTGCGCGATCCCGAACAGAAGGTGCCGGGGACCAAGATGAGATTCTGGGGCATCGGCGATGCCGAGGATCTGGGCGACATCGCCGACTACCTGCAGACCCAGCACAGCATTCCTTAGAACCTGTTCACGATCTCGCGAGCTAGAGATAAACAAGGCCTGGGCGGCCCCACGAAAACGGCTGAGGAAGCGGACCGGGCTCGCGCTCGAGTTTACGAGTGGTAAATGAGCATTCCGAAGCCGTTTTCAACGCCGTTTAGCCGACGCGCAGCAGATCGTGAACAGGTTCTTAGTGGTCGCCGCCTCCGGCGCCCGGCTTGGCCGCAAAGGGCGGCTTGGCCAGCCAGATGATCAGGAACAGCCCCATGAAGATCCAGCCGAGCAGGGTGAAGTAGTCCACCGTGGAGAGCATGTACGCCTGGCCTTCCACCACCTTGTCGAGCTGGGCATAGGCCTGCTGCGACGGCCCGCCAAGGGCGTCCAGGTAGTGCTGGGTGGCCGGGCTGTAGGCGGTCACGTCCTCGGTCAGCTGTGCATGGTGGTGGATGGCGCGCCGCTGCCACAGCCAGGTGGTCAGGGAGGAGGCGAAGCTGCCGCCCAGGACCCGCAGGAAGGTCGCCAGACCGCCGCCGTCCGCCAGCTCCGACGGCTTGAGGCTGGACAGCAGGATGCTGGTGGTGGGCATGAAGAACAGCGCCACGCCCAGACCCATGAAGGTCTGCACCTCGGCGATGTGGCGATAGTCCACCTCGTTGTTGAAGGTGGCTCTCATGAAGCAGGACGCCCCGATCACCAGGAAGGAGCCACCGGCCAGCAGGCGCAGGTCGGTCTTGTGCGCGAACTTGCCCACCAGCGGAGAAAGGATCACCGGTAGGATGCCGATGGGCGCCGCGGCGAGGCCCGCCCACACCGGGGTGTAGCCGAGCTGGGTCTGCAGCCACTGGGGCAGCAGCAGGTTGATGCCGAAGAAGCCCGAATAGCCCAGTACCAGCGCCAGGGTGCCGCAGCTGAAGTTGCGATAGCGAAACAGCCGCAGATTGACGATGGGGTGCTTGTCGGTCAGTTCCCAGATCACCAGGGCGGTCAGGGCCACGGCGGAAAAGGCGGCGCCCAGGCAGATCAGGTTGGATTCGAACCAGTCCAGGTCGTTGCCCTTGTCCAGCACCACCTGCAGCACGCCCACGCCCAGCACCAGGAGGATCAGTCCGACATAGTCGATGGGCTGGTGAACCAGCTTTTCCGGCTTCTTGCCCAGCTGGCTCCAGACCACCAGGGTGGCGAAGATGCCGATGGGGATGTTGATGAAGAAGATCCACGGCCAGCTGTAGTTGTCGGTGATCCAGCCACCGGCGATGGGGCCGATGATGGGCGCCACCACCGTCACCATGGCCAATAGCGCCAGGGCCATGCCGCGCTTGGCCGCCGGAAAGATCGCCAGCAGCAGGGTCTGGGCCATGGGATAGAGCGGGCCGGCGACGAAGCCCTGCATGGCGCGGAAGATCACCAGCTCCGGCATGGAGGTGGCGATGCCGCAGAGAAAGGAGGTGATGACGAAGAGCACCACGGCGGCCATGAACAGCTTGACCTCGCCGAAGCGGCGCGCCATCCAGCCGGTCAGCGGCAGGGCGATGGCGTTGCTCACGGCAAAGGCGGTGATGACCCAGGTGCCCTGTTCCGAACTCACCCCGAGGTTGCCGGAAATGGTGGTCAGGGCGACGTTGGCGATGGTGGTGTCGAGCACCTGCATGAAGGTGGCCAGGGACAGGCCCACCGTGGCGAGCACCAGGCTCGCCGGGCGAAAGGCGTTATCGCTCATGACGGATTACCAGAAGGGTGGACGGGGAGGCTCGCCAGGGAGCCTCCTTGGCTGTCAGCGCTTGGCGACGCCCGCGGCACGCGCCGCTGGACCGTTGTTGTGGACGATCTGCTGGATCAACTGATCGGCCTCGGCCAGCTGATGGTCGTAGACGTCGGTGCTGTAGCGCGGCTGCTGCGGGGTGGTGGTGGGCAAGCGGGCGCCATCCTGGTCGTGCAGGTCGACGTCGACCACGGTCGACAGGCCGATGCGCAGCGGGTGCTTGTCCAGGTTGTCGCCTTCCAGGCGGATCCGCACGGGCAGGCGCTGGACGATCTTGATCCAGTTGCCGGTGGCGTTCTGCGCCGGCAGCAGCGAGAAGGCGCTGCCGGTACCCACGCCCAGGCTTTCCACCACGCCGCGATAGCGCACGTCGTCGCCATAGAGGTCGGAATGGATTTCCACCGGTTGGCCGATGCGCATCTCGGCCAGCTGGGTTTCCTTGAAGTTGGCGTCGATCCAGATCTGGTCCAGGGGCACCACGGCCATCAGCGCCGCGCCGGGCTGCACGCGGCTGCCGACCTGTACCGAACGCTTGGCGACATAGCCGCTGACCGGCGCCACCAGGGTGCTGCGGGCGTGGTTCAGGTAGGCCTGGCGCAGCTGGGCGGCGGCGGCCTTGACGTCCGGGTGCGAGGCGATCTCGGTGTCGTCCACCAGCGCCTGGTTGGTATCCAGCTGCTGCTGGGCGGAGGTCAGGGAGCTCTGCGCCGCCACCAGGGTATCCCGGGCATGGGCCAGTTCTTCCTTGGAGATGGCGCCGCCCTTGGCCAGTTGCTGGCGGCGGGCGTAGTCGGCACGGGCGCGCTCGACCTCGACGCGCCGCGCGGCCACCTGGGCCTTGTAGCTGTCGACGTTGCTGAACAGGCCGCGCACCTGGCGTACGGTCTTGGCCAGGTTGGCCTCGGCGCTCTGCTGGGCCACGGCGGTGTCGCTGGGATCGAACTCCACCAGCGGCTGGCCCTGGCGGACGAAGTCGCCATCGTCCACGGCGATGCGGGTCACGGTACCGGTGACCTGGGGCGTGATCTGCACCAGGTTGCCGTTGACGTAGGCGTCGTCGGTACTGGCATGGAAGCGGCCATAGAACAGGTGGTAGCAGTAGACGCCCACGCCAGCCAGGATCACCACCAGCAGCAGGAGCAGCAGGAAGAGTTTGCGTTTGCCGGAGCGCTGCGGCTTCTGCTCCTGGGCATTGTCGTTGGGGGTTGCGGCGGAATCGGCCATGGTCGGGCTCTCGGTATCAGTGTGTGGCCGCGGCGGCGGGTGCCGGCGGCAGGTTGGACGGTTGGAAGCCGCCACCCAGGGCCTGCATCAGCAGCACGCCGCTGTCGATGCGATCGGCCCGGAGGCTGGCCAGCTGGCGCTCGGCCTGCAGCAGTTGCTGCTCGACGGTCAGGGCGTCGAGGTAGTTGCCGATGCCGGCGCCATAGCGCTGCATGGCGATGTCGAAGGAGCTCTTGGCGATGTCGCGGGCCCGTTGCTGCTCGACGATCTGCTGGTCCAGCGAACGCTGGCGGGTGATGGCGTCGGCGATGTCGCCCAGCGCCTGCACCAGGGTCTGGTTGTACTGGGCCACGGCCAGGTCGTAGTCGGCGTCCCGGCTGGCCAGATCGGCGCGGCGGCGTCCGCCGTCGAAGATCGGCAGCGACAGTGCCGGACCGACGTTGAAGAAGCGCGCCGGTGCGCCGAACAGGGCGTCGCCGAGGATGGCCTTGCTGCCGGCCGCCACCGTCAGGTTGAGATTGGGATAGAAGTTGGTCTTGCTCGCGGTGATGTCCTTGCTCGCGGCCTCCACGCGCCAGCGGGCGGCGATCAGGTCCGGACGGCGCCCGGCCAGCTCGGCGGGCAGCTGGGCCGGCAGATTCACCGCGGCGGGGGCGATCAGCTTGGGTCGCGGGATCTCGGCGCCCCGGTCGGGCCCCTTGCCCAGCAGCACGGCGAGACGGATCTGGGCGCTGCGTACCTGCTGCTCGGCGGCGGTATGGGAGGCTGCCGCGCTGGCTTCCAGACTCTGGGTCTGCTGCAGCTGGTAGTCGCTGTCGAGACCGGCGTCGACCCGCCGCTGGGCCAGGTCGAGCATGCCGCGGGTACGCTCCAGGTCCTGCTGGGCCACGTCCAGGCTGGTGTAGGCCAGACCGAGCTGGTTATAGGCACGGCTGACGTTGGCCGCCAGGGTCAGGCGTGCGGCCTGGCGATCCACCTCGCCGGCGCGGGCGCGACCGAGGGCGGCTTCCCAGGCGGCGCGCTGGCCACCCCAGAGGTCGAAGCTGTAGCTGCCGCTCACATCGAACTGGCGCAGGGTGCTGTAGCGGTCGCCCTGACCAAGAGGATCGTCCGGTCGCGCCAGGCGCGAACGGGTCACACCGCCATTGGCGTCGATCTGCGGATAGCGATCGGCGTCGGCGGCGAGCACCGCGGCATCGGCCTGGCGACTGCGCGCATCGGCTTCCTGCAGCGAGGGGTTGTCACGCAGCGCCTCGCGGATCAGGCTGTCGAGTTGCGGATCGCCCAGCCGGGTCCACCAGTCGGCGCTCGGCCACTGGGCGGGGGAGAGGCGGTCGCTGGCAAAGGTGGCTTCGCCCTTGAGCGTCGCCGGATCCACGGCGCGCCCCTGGGTGTGCAGCCCTTCGGACGACACGCAGCCGGCCAGCAGCAGGGCGGCGCAGAGGGCGGTCAATGGCAGGCGAAAGGTCATGGGTCAGAGGTCTCCAGAGGTCTCCGGCAGCAGGCCGGAGGGGCTGAGCAGGCGGCGCAGCAGGCGTTCGAGGTCATCCAGTTCCTGGCGGTCCAGGCAGTGGGTCAGGTCGTTGAGCGCGTCCACGCCGATCTGCATGAGTTCACTGCTCAGGGCCTGACCCTGTTCGGTCAGTTCCAGGCGTACCTGGCGGCGGTCGCTGAGGCTGCGTACGCGGCGCAGCAAGCCCTTGGCTTCCAGGCGATCGAGCATGCGGGTCATGGCGCCGCTGTCGAGGGACAGGCAGCGGCTGAGTTCGGCCGGGGTGTCGGTCTGGTCGCGGGCGAGCAGCAACAGCACCTTGAATTGGGCAGCGGTGATGTCGTAGGGCGCGAGGTGACTGTCCAGCACGCGATCCTTGTACTGGTTCGCGAGGTGGATCAAATGGCCTACGGAATTGCGCAGCGGAAAATTGCTACGGTCGAAATGTGACATTGCAGTATCTGCCCAGGCAATCAAGCGTATCCAGAATACTGCCTAGGCAGTGAAATATTCAGACACCTTTGCGCAGGGGAGAGTTGCGCATTTTGAAACAATTGGAAAAGTCTGCTGGCAGACGCTTGTCCCACGGCTGTCCGGACGCTGATCATGGTGGCTACTTCAGACTGAACCGAACCATGAACCCTCACTTCGATCTAGACCGACTGCGCCAGGCCTTGGTGCCCCTGCGCCACGACCTGCCGCCGGATCTCGACCACCAGGGCTATCGCGCCCATTACCGCCTCGCGGACAGCCACGCGCGGCCGCAGCTGACCGTGGCCTTGGGCGCGCTGGCCGCCGGTGCCTACCGGCTCGCCGTGCAGGGTTGGTGGCCGCGCGAGCCGCGGGGCAGCCTGCTGCTGCTGCACGGCTACTATGACCACATGGGGCTCTATGGCCACGTGGTGGATTGGGCCCTGTCGCGGCAGTTGGCGGTGCTGGCCTGCGACCTGCCCGGGCATGGCCTGTCGAGCGGGGCCCGCGCCAGCATCAACGACTTCGCCGAATACCAGACCGCCCTGACGGCCCTGATCGCCGAGGCGCGGCGCCTGGACCTGCCGCGGCCCTGGCACCTGCTCGGCCAGAGCACCGGCGGCGCCATCCTGCTGGACTATCTGCTGCGCGGTGAGCCCGCTCCCGAGCTGGGCGAGACGATCCTGCTGGCGCCCCTGGTCAGGCCCCATGCCTGGCGCCAGGGCCTGTGGACCTATCGGCTGGTGAAGCCTTTCGTGCGCGCCCTGCCGCGGCGCTTCTCGGTGAATTCCGGAGATCCGGCCTTTCTCGAATTCCTGCAGCAGGACGGCCTGCAGCCGCGCGAGCTGCCCGCGCAATGGGTCGGCGCCCTGGCGCGCTGGATTCCGCAACTGGAGGGGGCACCGGCCAGTTCCCGCCGCCCGCTGGTGATCCAGGGCGAGCAGGATTTCACCGTCGACTGGCGGCACAACCTGGGAGTGCTGGAGGCCAAGTTCGCGCGGCCCGAGGTGCTGCGCCTGCCGGAAGCGCGGCACCATCTGGTCAATGAAACTGTAGCCCTGCGCCAGCGCTATTTCCGCTGGCTGGACGACCGTCTCGCCTGAGCCGTCTTACTGACCGCCGCCGCCCAGGCCGGCGCGCAGGGCCGCCACGGCGGCGCGGTAGTAGGCGCTGCCATTGGCCGAACTGGCGAAGTCGGCGAACTGGCCGAGTTCGCTGTCGTTCAGGGTGCGATAGACATAGAGCAGGGTGTTCTCCAGGTCGCCGGCATTCATCTGCTGGATGAATCTCTGACGCTGCTGCTCGATCATGCCGCCCGACTGCTGCTGACCCATCAGACCCGGCAGCATCGAACTCAGGCTGTCGGCGGCGAGGCCTGCCAGGGCCACGCTGACCTCGGCCCCGGCTTCACGCACGGGCAGGGCGGTGGCCAGGCGCTTGGCCTGGGCGCGGCGGGCCGGGCTGGCCTGCATCTGCGGCACGCCATTGGCGTTCTTGGCCAGCTGGTCGCTGCGGGTGGCGGCGATTTCCGCGGCGACCACCTTGCGGCCCACCGGCGACTGGAAGAACTGCAGGGCCGGGCCGTCGGCCGGCAGACTCTGGCGCAGCGCGGCCAGGGCGCGCTGGTCGATGGCCGCGGCTGTGTAGCGCTTGTTGCTGTTGTCCACCAGGCTCTGATAGAGCGCCGGCGGCAGGCTGTTCTGGTAGCGCTGCTGGGCGGCCTGCAGGGCGTCGCGGAAGTGTCCGCGCTGCTCGGGCCAACCTGCGGCCTGATAGAGGCTGACCGTGTCGTCGGCCAGGACGGGCAGGCTGATGGCGAAAAGCAGGGAAGCGAACAGAACGCGCATGGACACCTCGGGCAGCGGCACGGAGCCGGAAAGTCCGCCATTGTCGGCAACCCCGGGCTAGCTGTCGAGGCGCTCATCCCGGGCATTCGTCGCCTGGTCAAGGCAGGCGCGCAGCCGTGGCCGACTTCTCTTACACTCGGCATCCCGCCGGCCTGGCCCGGTCCGCTACGGTTTTCCCGATGGCTCTGCATCCCGAGCATCCCCTGCTGCAACGTATCGTCGACGATCTCGCCGAGCACGGCTGGTCGCGGCAGAGCATCTTCCTGCCCCTGGACCTCACCGCCGAACTGGCCGCCGAATGCCGCTTGCGCCATGCCCGCGGCGAGCTGGAGCGCGCCGGTATCGGCCGTGGCGAAAGCCCGCTGATCCGCGAAGGCGTCCGCGGCGATCATATCGCCTGGCTGGAGCCGGATGATGAGCATCCCGGCGTGCAGCGCTACCTGCAGCTCATGGACACCCTGCGCGAGGCCTTCAACCGCACCCTGTTCCTGGGGCTGGAAGACTACGAAAGCCACTTCGCCCTCTATCCGCCGGGTGCCTTCTATGCCCGCCACCTGGATCGCTTCCGCGACGACGACCGCCGCATGGTCTCCCTGGTGCTCTATCTCAACGACGCCTGGTTGCCGGAGCAGGGCGGCGAGCTGCGGCTCTATCTGGACGAGCAGCGCCACCAGGATGTCCTGCCGCTGGGCGGCAGCCTGGTGTGCTTCCTGTCCGGCCAATTGCCCCACGAGGTGCTGCCGGCCACCCGCGAGCGGCTGTCGCTGACCGGCTGGTTCCGCCGCCGTGGCGACAATCCGCTGCAGGGCTAGGCGGTAGATTGGCGACGGACGCGGAGGGCGTATGGAAAAGATACTGGTGAGTCGCTGCCTGCTGGGGCATCGGGTGCGCTATGACGGCGGCGCCCATGGCCCCTTCGATCTGCTGGGCGTCTGGCAGTCGGAAGGGCGCATCGTGCCCCTCTGTCCGGAGGTGGCCGGGGGCCTGCCCACGCCACGTCCGCCCGCGGAGATTCCCGGTGGCCAGGGCGGCGCCGTGCTGGACGGCCGGGTAGCGGTGGTGACCGTGGGCGGCGAAGACGTGACCACTGCCTTTGTCGCCGGTGCCGAGGCCGCCCTCGAACTGATCGCGCGGCATGGCATCCGCCTGGCGGTGCTCAAGGCGCGCAGTCCGTCCTGCGGCAATCTGGAAAACTACGATGGCAGCTTCAGCGGCACCCGGGTGGCGGGCGAGGGGGTCACGGCGGCGGCGCTGAAACGCGCCGGCGTCACCGTCTTCAACGAGACCGAACTGGTCGCGGCGCAGCGCCTGCTCGCGGCGCTGGAAGGCAACGCCTAGAGGGTCTCCGGCTGGCGGCCCAGCAGGCTCTGGAAATGCGCCTTCTGCACGAAGCAGCCCTTGGGAAAGCGCCAGCCGACCAGCTCGCCCGGCTGCTTTTCGAGATTCTGGGCAAAGACGGTGGCGCCCATGGCACGCGCCAGGACGGCATATTCGCGCAGCGGGACCTTAACGACAGGAACATCCGGGCTGATCATGGGCGCTCTGCTGGGTGGGCGCCCACGCTCGAAACGACGATCGCGGCAAGCCCACAGGTGACTTGCCAGGCTTATCGGCACCCCTGCGCGGAACTTCAGCCCGCGGATGAAAAAGCCTGGTCTAGTCAGCGGCTTTTGGCGTCTCCGGCAGGAACCAGTTCATCAGCAGGGCGCACAGGCCGCCGGTGGCGACGCCGGATTCCAGCACCGCCCTCAGGCCGGCCGGCATATGGGCGAGAAATTCCGGTACCTGGGAGATGCCCAGGCCCAGGGCCAGGGACACGGCGATGATCAGCAGCGCGCGTCGATCCAGCTCGACGCCGGCGAGGATGTTGATCCCCGAGGCGGCGACCGCGCCGAACATCACCATGGCCGCGCCGCCGAGCACCGGCTCGGGCACCGCCTGGATCACCCCGGCCACCGCCGGGAACAGCCCCAGCAGGACCAGGATGGCGGCGATCCACAGGCCGACATGGCGACTGGCGATGCCGGTCAGCTGGATCACCCCGTTGTTCTGGGCGAACACCGAGCTGGGAAAGGTGTTGAACAGCCCGGCCAGCAGCGAGTTGGCGCCGTTGACCAGCACCCCGCCCTTGATCCGCTGCATCCACAGCGGGCCTTCCACGGGTTCGCGGGAGACCTTGCTGGTGGCGGTGATGTCGCCGATGGCCTCCAGCGAGGTGACCAGGTAGATCACCAGCAGGGGCACGAACAGCGACCAGGAAAAGCCCAGGCCGAAGTGCAGCGGCAGGGGGATCTGCACCCAGGCAGCCTCGTGCATGCCGGTGAAGTTCAACCGGCCGAGCCAGGCCGCCAGGGTATAGCCCAGCAGCAGGGCGACGACGATGGCGCTGCTGCGCAGGGCGCGCAGGGGAATGCGATTGAGCACCACGATGGTGGCCAGCACGGTGCCCGACAGCAGCAGGTTCTCGCCATTGGCGAAGGTGCCGTTGCCCAGGGCCGCGAAGCCGCCGCCCATGCTGATCAGGCCGACCTTGATCAGCGTCAGGCCGATCATCAGCACCACGATGCCGGTCACCAGCGGGGTGATGAGACGCTTGACGAAGGGCAGCACCCGCGACACTCCCATCTCGACGAAGGAACCAGCCATGACCACGCCGAAGATGGCCGCCATCACGGCCTCCACCGGGGTGCCTTGCTTGACCATCAGGGCGCCACCGGCGATCAGCGGGCCGACGAAGTTGAAGCTGGTGCCCTGGACGATCAGCAGCCCGGCGCCGAAGGGACCGAAGCGGCGACACTGGACGAAGGTGGCGATGCCGGAGATCACCAGCGACATGGATACGATCAGGTTGGTGTCGCGCGGCGAGACGCCCAGGGCCTGACAGATCAGCAGACCGGGGGTGACGATGGGCACGATGATCGCCAACAGGTGCTGGATGGCGGCCAGCAGGGAGATCAGCGGGCGCGGTCGGTCCTGGGGACCATAGAGCAGTTCGGAGCGGGAAGGCTGGGACATGGGCGGAGTCGTCGCGGAAAAAGCGCCGATCTTACCGGATGCCCGCTCCGGGGCGCAGGGTCTTCGACCGGGACACAGCCGTCGGCCTGGCGGCCGGCGGCTGTCCCTTATGGCTTAGAGGATGAAGCGGGCCACGTCGCGATTGAGGTCGGCGGCGTGATGCTGCAGCGAGCGCGACTGGCGCTCCGAGTCCTCGGCGCCGCTGGCCAGGGTGTCGCCGAGGCCCTTGATGGTGATGACGTTGCGGGTGATCTCCTCGGTGACCGAGGTCTGCTCCTCGGCCGCGGTGGCGATCTGCAGGGACATCTCGGAGATGACGCCGGCACTCTGGGCGATCTCTTCCAGGGCGCTGGAGGCGCGTTCCACGTCGGCGACGCTGCGCTCGGCGATGGCCATGCTGCTGTCCATGCGCTGCACCGCCTGGCGGGTCATCTGCTGCAGGGTGCCGATGGTCTCGTTGATCTCCCGGGTCGAGGCCTGGGTCCGTTGCGACAGTGTCCGCACCTCGTCGGCGACCACCGCGAAGCCCCGGCCATGCTCGCCGGCGCGCGCCGCCTCGATGGCCGCGTTGAGCGCCAGCAGGTTGGTCTGCTCGGCGATGCTCTGGATGCTTTCCAGCACCTTGGCGATGGCCTGGGAGTGGTGGTCCAGCTCGCCGATCACCCGGGTGGCGTCATCCACTTCCCGCGCCAGGCTGTTGATGGATTCCTTGCTGGTCTGCACCAGGGTCAGCCCCTGGGCGGTGCTGTCGGAAGACTGGCGGATGGCCTCGGCGGTCTGCTCGGCATTGCGGGCGATCTCCTGGGTGGCGGAAGACATCTCCGTCACGGCCGTGGCCACCAGGGTGATCTCCTGCTGCAGGCGCCCCAGTTCCCGGGTGGCCGCGGCGCTGCGCTGCAGGACCTTCTGCGATTCGGCGTCCACGCTCTGGGCATGCTGGCGCACGCCGCCGATCAGGCCGTGCAGGCTGGCCACGAACTGGTTGAAATGGCCGGCCAGCCCGCCGACCTCATCGGTGCTCTGCACGGCGATGCGGCGGGTCAGATCGCCCTGGCCGTCGGCAATCACCTGCAGCCCGGTCGAGACCACGCCCAGCGGCCGGAGCAGATAGCTGCACAGCAGGTTGATGAGCAGCAGCGAGCCGCCCAGCACCACGGCCAGGATGGCGAGGCTGATCCACAGCTGGCGTTGCAGCGGCGCCATGAGCACGCCACTGTCGACGATCATCACCAGGGTTTCGCCATGGTGATTCATGGGCGCGGCATAGAGCCGCTGGCCGGCCGCGGTTTCCACATAGCGCTCGCCGGGTGCCTGGGCCAGGCGCTGGAGGGTGTCCGCGTCGAGCTGGGGAAAGAGCTCGGTGATCGGCTTGGCCAGCAGGGCGGCGTCTTCGTGGCCCAGGACGATGTTCTGGCCGTTGACCAGCACGGCACTGCCGGCGCCCGGCAGTTGCACGCGCTTGAGCTGGTCGAGGATGTCGCTGATGCTGACGTCCGCGCCGAGGATCGCGGTGGTCTTGCCCGCCGACTGCAGCGCCCAGCCCAGCGACAGCACGTTCTGCTTGGTCGCCGCCGCCACGGTGGGAATGGAAAAGAACACCTTGCCGGGATTCTGCTGCGCCTGCTGGTACCACAGCCACTGGCGCGGATCGTTGTTGTCCGGCGGCAGCTGGACGCCATTGGCATTGACCTGGCTGCCATCGCCGCGGGCATAGAAGACGTTGTCGAAGGCGCCGGAGTTCTTGACCTGATTGAGGCTGGCCGGAAGCTGGGCGTCCGGGGTGTCGGCAGCCAGGGCGCCCAGCGCCGCGGCCTTGCCGTCCAGCCACTGGCGAACTCCGCCGTTGAAGACGAAACTGACGGTCTTCAGCTGCTCGACCGTAGAGGCTTCCAGCGCCGTGCGGGTATTGAAGAAGTTGATGGCGGTGAGACCCACCCCCACGACCAGGACGGCCGCGGTGGCAGACAACGAGAGTTTCTGTTTCAACGACAAGGCAGGCACGGCGGGATGACTCCGACAATTAATTGTCCGACTTTATCGGTGCCTGCCGGAGATAACTTGAGCGGCCAGTCAGGTTTTTCCTGTGGAGCCGGATCAGCGGAGCTCGGGCCGGCCGCGGGTCTCCCAGTCGGCCGTGGCCGGGGAGACCCGGGGTCAGGCCTGCCTAGGCGGCGACCGTCTGGGCGCCGGTCATCAGCGCCACGGCGTCGGCCATGGAGTGCTGACGCGGATCGATCACCGTCAGGCGGCGACCCAGGCGATGGATGTGGATGCGATCGGCGATCTCGAACACATGGGGCATGTTGTGGGAGATCAGCACGATGGCGATGCCGCGGGCGCGCACGTCGAGGATCAGCTCCAGCACCTTGCGCGATTCCTTCACCCCCAGCGCCGCCGTGGGTTCGTCGAGGATGATCACCTTGGAACCGAAGGCCGCCGCCCGCGCCACGGCCACGCCCTGGCGCTGACCACCGGACAGGGTCTCTACCGCCTGGTTGATGTTCTGGATGGTCATCAATCCCAGTTCGGACAGCTTTTCCCGGGCGATGCGCTCCATTTCCTTGCGGTCCAGGGTGCGGCAGAGGGTTCCCAGCAGCCCCGGCTTGCGCAATTCGCGACCCAGGAAGAGGTTGTCGGCGATGGACAGCGCCGGCGACAGCGCCAGGTTCTGGTAGACCGTCTCGATGCCGGCCCGCCGCGCCGCGATGGGCGAGGCGAACTGCACCGGCTGGCCCTCGAAGCGGATCTCGCCTTCATCGGGCCGCAGGGCACCGGAGATGGCCTTGATCAGCGAGGACTTGCCGGCGCCGTTGTCGCCGATCACGGCGAGGATCTCGCCGGGCAGCAGGTCGAAGTCGGCGTGGTCGAGGGCGGTGACGCGGCCATAGCGCTTCACCAGGCCACGGGCCATGAGCAGGGGTTCGGTAGTCATCAGCTGGCCGCCTTTCTGATCCATTGGTCGATAGCCACGGCCGCGATGATGAGCGTGCCGATCAGCAGATAGGTCCACTGCACGTCGGTGCCCAGCAGCCGCAGGCCGAGGGCGAAGACGCCGACGATCAGGGCGCCGAACAGCATGCCGAGGATGGAGCCGCGTCCGCCGAACAGCGAGATGCCGCCGATCACCACGGCGGTGATGGACTCGATGTTGGCGAACTGCCCGGCGGTGGGCGAGACCGAGCCGATGCGGCCGATCAGCACCCAGCCGGCAAAGGCGCAGATGAGTCCGGACAGCCCGTACACGGTGATCAGCATGCGGCGGACGTTGACCCCGGCCAGCGCCGCGGCCTCGGGATCGTCGCCCACCGCATAGAGGTGGCGCCCCCAGGCGGTGTGGTTGAGCACGTACCAGAGCAGGGCGACCAGCACCACCAGGGCGATCACGCCATAGGTGAAGACCGCGCCACCCAGGCGGAAATTGTCGCCGAACACCTGCAGCAGCGGCGCGGTCGCGCCGATTTCCTGGGCGCGGATGGTCTCGTTGCGCGAATAGAGGAAATTGGCCGCGAGCACGATCTGCCACATGCCCAGGGTGACGATGAAGGGTGGCAGCTTGATGCGGGCGATCAGCCAGCCGTTGGCCATGCCGCACAGGGTGCCCACCGCCAGGCCGCAGAGGATCGACAGCTCCACCGGCAGGCCGTAGCGAAAGGTGAACTGGCCCATGACCACCGAGGACAGCACCATGATGGCGCCCACCGAGAGATCGATGCCGGCGGTGACCACCACCAGGGTCTGGGCCGCGCCGATGATGCCGGTGATGGCGACCTGCTGCAGGATCAGGGTGAGGGCGAAGGCGGAAAAGAACTTGCCGCCCAGCAGGGCGCCAAAGATGCCCAGCGACAGCAGCAGCACCAGCAGCGAGACCGCCGAGGGGCGTGAATGCAGGAAGTGACGGAATTTGACCAGCGGGCTGCGCTCGTCACGGGCGAAGGAGGCGACCTCCGTGGCGCTGTGCTTGAGCACCTGTTCGAAGGGCTGGCCGGACGGAGAGGGTGAGGTCGGATCGCTCATGGCAATCTCCTGAAAGCGGGAAAGCGGCCGAGAGTCGATCGCCCGCACCCGGACCCGGAGGGCTCAGGCGGGGCGATCGGTCTCCTCTAGCGTAGACGAGGGGCCATCAGCCCCAGCATTTCTGCAGGGCGGTCTTGCTGTCGATGGACTGGATGCCGGGGACCGGCTTGTCCGTCACCAGCTTCACGCCGGTGTCGACGAAGCTCTTGCCCTCGGTCGGGGTCGGCTTCTTGCCGGTGTCGGCAAAGGTCTTGATCGCCTCGATGCCCAGGGCCGCCATCTGCAGCGGGTACTGCTGGGAGGTGGCGCCGATGACGCCGTCGGCGACGTTGTGCACGCCCGGGCAACCGCCGTCGATGGACACGATCAGCACGTCCTTCTCGCGACCCACGGCCTTGAGCGCCTCGTAGGCGCCGGCGGCGGCCGGCTCATTGATGGTGTGCACCACGTTGATGGTCGGATCCTTCTGCAGCAGATTCTCCATCGCGGCGCGGCCGCCTTCTTCGTTGCCGTTGGTCACGTCGTGGCCGACGATGCGCGGATCGGTCTCGTCGCCGATGCGGCTCTGATCCTTGGGGTCGATGCCGAAGCCGAGCATGAAGCCCTGGTCGCGCAGGACGTCCACCGAGGGCTGGGAGGCGTTCAGGTCGAGAAAGGCCACCCGCGCGTCCTTGGCCTTGTCACCCAGGGTTTCCCGCGCCCACTGGCCGATCAGCTTGCCGGCCAGCAGGTTGTCGGTGGCGAAGGTCATGTCGGCGGCGCTCACCGGATCCAGCGGGGTATCCAGGGCGATCACCAGCAGGCCGGCTTCGCGGGCCTTCTGCAGATTGGGCACGATGCCCTTGGTGTCGGAGGCGGTGATGAGGATGCCCTTGGCGCCATCGGCGATGCAGGTCTCGATGGCGGCCACCTGGCTTTCGCTGTCGCCGTCGATCTTGCCGGCGTAGGCCTTGAGCGTCACCCCCAGCTCCTTGGCCTTGGCGGTGGCACCTTCCTTCATCTTCACGAAGAAGGGATTGGTATCGGTCTTGGTGATGAGGCAGGCGGACACGGGGGCTGCCTGGGCGGTGCCACTGGCCAGGGCGGCGGCCAACAGGCAACCGGCGAAGGACGCAAGGGAGACGGTTCTTTTCATTGTTGTGCGCTCGGGTTCAGAGACGGGAAGGCGACCGACAGCGCGTCGGTCGCCGTGGAGCTGTTACCACCACTGCTCGATCTGGAAGCCGACGTTGGAGCCGTGCAGATCGTTGCCGAAGGTACCGGTGCTCGACAGCGCGGAGCCGGCGTCGAATTCATCGGCCGCCTGCTGGGCTGCCCGGTTCCAGGCGGCATAGGTGTAGAACAGGCGGAATTCGGGACGCGACTTGAATTCCGGACCCTTGGGCGACCAGGTGGGTGCCAGCGTCAGCTTGGTCAGCTTGCGGGTACCACCCGGGGCCTGCACCTGGTCATGACCCAGTTCGGTGGAGAACTTGAACTGGTCGCTGATGCCGTAGACCAGACGGCCACCCAGCGAGGTCCAGCGCAGGTCGTTGCCATTGGGACGCTCGTCCTTCTGGTAGACCGCGGCGATCTGGCCACCCCAGTAACGGCTGATCTGCCAGTCGAAGTAGTCGACGACGCGATAGGAGACGTCGGCGCTGCTCAGGGTGGGATCGCCGGTGCTGCCCAGGGCGGTGCCCGGACCCTGGCCGCGCTGCACGGCAAAGGTGTTCACGCCACCCCAGCCCATGAAGTTGGCCTGCTTGTGCTGCAGCGTCACCGCGACACCACTGTTGGCATTGGGCTGGTTGCTGGGCTTGTCTAGGTAGCTGACGCCGATTTCCAGCGAGCCATTGGGGTTGGTGTTGAAGCCGGCGACGTTGAAGTCGATGCGGTTCTGGAAGTCCTTCTGGTTCTGGTTGTCCTTGCGCGAGAAGGCCAGGCTGTACTTGAGGCCGCCGATGTTGACGTCCTCGATACCACCGCCGGTGGCGCTCTGGTTCCAGTAAAAGAAGTCGGAGATGTGGATATCGTTACGCTTGTAGTAACGGCGACCGGCCCAGAGGTTGCCGCCGTTCAGCGCGGCGATGTTGTTCCAGTAGGCATAGGCCTGGACCGCGCGGATCTCGCCGTTGTCGCCATTGAAGGTCGGGGTGCGATCGTACCTGTTGAAGAAGCTGCCCATGCCATAGACGCCGATTGCCGAGCCGTCGTCCAGATTGAAGACATTCTGCTTCAGCGCCAGCTCGCCGTACTGCTCGCACTCGTTGCCCAGACGGTACTTGGACTGGGCACCCTGCAGCTTGAAGCAGCGCATGGAGTCGGAACCGGAGGAATCACCGAGGCCGGTACGGAAGTAACCGGTGGTTTCCAGGGCGTTAGCCGCAGGAATCAGCAGAAGAGTGCTCATCAAGGACGCGACCGAAACCCTGGCCAAGGGCATAGCCTTTTTCTTATTCATTTATGTTCCCTATTTATTGTTGTTGTGTAACTCAGTGCCTGGCCTGCACCTGACCCGCCGTGCTCCAGCGGAAGATCGACATAGGTGTGACCATTGGAACCCAACCTGACTACAAACTTATCGCTGAATCAATTCAGCGGCAGACGGAGGGTAGCCTTTGATCACTCAACGGCCTAGCGGCTCGATTACAGCGATGTGTGAGCTGAATCACAAGCTGTGCTTCTACAAAAATAGCAAGCCAAGCAACTGTGGAACCCCTCTGGAATGGGGTCATGGCGAGGACTTCTCCTGCTGAAGAAGCGACAGGCGAAGCGCAGAGAAAGGAGCGCAAGCGGAAGGGCGGAATAGAGCGGGAGGGAAGGTGGGGCGGAGCGTCCGGGCGACGACGGATGCCGTCGCCCGGAGGGCACGAATCAGCCCAGCAGGGCTTTGTCGCGCACGCCGCCCTTGTCGGCGCTGGTGGCCAGCAGGGCATAGGCCTTGAGTGCAGTGGTCACGCGGCGGGCACGGGGTTGTGCCGGCTTCCAGCCCAGCTTGTCCTGCTCGATGCGGCGGTGGGACAGCTCTTCGTCGCTCACCAGCAGGTTGATGCTGCGCTGGGGGATGTCGATGAGCACCTTGTCGCCGTCGCGCACCAGGCCGATGGCGCCACCCGCTGCCGCTTCCGGCGAGGCATGGCCGATCGACAGGCCTGAGGTGCCGCCGGAGAAGCGGCCGTCGGTGAGCAGGGCGCACTGCTTGCCCAGGCCCTTGGACTTCAGGTAGCTGGTGGGGTAGAGCATCTCCTGCATGCCCGGGCCGCCCTTGGGCCCTTCGTAGCGGATGATGACGATGTCGCCGGCCTTGACCTCGTCGGCGAGGATGCCACGCACGGCGGCGTCCTGGCTCTCGAACACCTTGGCATTGCCTTCGAACACATGGATGGATTCATCCACGCCGGCGGTCTTCACCACGCAGCCATCCAGGGCGATGTTGCCGTAGAGCACGGCCAGACCGCCTTCCTGGGAATAGGCATGGGCGACCGAACGGATGCAGCCCTCGGTGCGGTCGGCGTCCAGGCTGTCATAGCGGGTCGCCTGGCTGAAGGCTTCCTGGGTCGGGATGCCGGCCGGACCGGCGCGGAAGAAGGTCTTCACCGCCTCGTCCTGGGTCAGGGTGATGTCCCAGTGCTCGATGGCTTCGCCCAGGGTCCGGCTGTGCACGGTGGGCAGGTCGGTATGCAGCAGTCCGCCACGGGCCAGTTCGCCCAGGATGCTGAAGATCCCCCCGGCGCGGTGCACGTCTTCCATGTGGTACTTCTGGATGTTCGGCGCCACCTTGCACAGCTGCGGCACCTTGCGCGACAGGGCATCGATGTTGCGCAGGTCGAAGTCCACCTCGGCTTCCTGGGCCGCGGCCAGCAGGTGCAGGATGGTGTTGGTCGAGCCGCCCATGGCGATGTCCAAGGTCATGGCGTTCTCGAAGGCCGCATAGGAGGCGATGTTGCGCGGCAGCGCCGACTCATCGTTCTCCTGGTAGTAGCGGCGGCACAGCTCGACGATGGTGCGGCCGGCCTGCAGGAACAGCTCCTTGCGGTCGGCGTGGGTGGCCAGGGTCGAGCCGTTGCCGGGCAGGGCCAGGCCGAGGGCCTCGACCAGGCAGTTCATGGAGTTGGCGGTGAACATGCCCGAGCAGCTGCCACAGGTGGGGCAGGCGCTGCGTTCGTATTCGGCGACCTTCTCGTCGCTGGCCGAACTGTCGGCGGCGATGACCATGGCGTCCACCAGGTCCAGGCCGTGGCTGGCCAGCTTGGTCTTGCCGGCTTCCATGGGACCGCCGGAAACGAAGACCACCGGGATGTTCAGGCGCAGGGCGGCCATCAGCATTCCGGGGGTGATCTTGTCGCAGTTGGAGATGCACACCAGGGCATCGGCGCAGTGGGCATTGACCATGTATTCCACGGCGTCGGCGATGATCTCGCGACTGGGCAGCGAATAGAGCATGCCGTCGTGGCCCATGGCGATGCCGTCGTCCACGGCGATGGTGTTGAATTCCTTGGCCACGCCGCCGGCCTTCTCGATCTCGCGGGCGACCAGCTGGCCGAGATCCTTGAGGTGGACGTGCCCCGGCACGAACTGGGTAAAGGAGTTGGCGATGGCGATGATGGGCTTCTTGAAGTCTTCGTCCTTCATCCCGGTGGCGCGCCAGAGCGCCCGGGCGCCAGCCATGTTGCGGCCCTGGGTGGAGGTTTTCGAGCGATAGTCAGGCATGAAGCGTCTCTCCGAGGCGGCTTTCTAGATCACGGTTCTGGTCATCGTGAGCGCAGACGAGGCACGGTGCAAACGCGGAGTGACGGTTGCCGGGCCGGAGGGCGGCAACGCCATGCGGGATCTCCACAGGGGGTGCCAGGGCTCACGAACCCGCCGGAGGATGCTGGCGGAGGGGAGTCTGGATCATACACCCGGGCGCCAGCACTGCACAGCAGGCCGGCGCCGGACGGATCAGGGCGCTTCCTGTTCGCCGTCGGGGGCGTCTTCCAGGTATTCGTCCATGGGCTCCTGGCCGGCCAGGGTCTTGAGACTCAGGTCCACGGCTTCGGGCAGGGTGATGTCGACGCGCTGCTGGTCGCTGCCTTCCAGCGAGGATTCGTAGCTCAGCGCATGGCGCAGGTGACCGTTCTCGAGGATGGCGCCGACGCTGGCCAGCTGGGCGGCGGCTGGCGCCAGGCGTTCGAGGGCGGCCTTGGGCCAGGTGGCCTCGACGGTCGCGTTGCAGGTATAGAAGCCCGCTTCGCCGCTGTCCGAGGGTTCTTCCTGGGTCTTGATGTCGACCAGCGAGACCTGGCCGGCTTCCAGCGCGGGCTGGCCGGCGGCGATGTCGTCCGCATAGATCTCGTTGATGGTCTGGGCGTATTGCTGACGGACCAGCTCGGCGGTCTTGGCCGCATCGCAACTGTAGTCATAGCCACCGCAGCCAGTCAGGGAAAGCACCGCAGCTGTGAGTATGAGGTGACGTCTGGACATGCCTGAATTCCTTGGAACGATGGGTAGAGCCTGGCGGCGCTGGCCGCGCCTGCGTCGATCCACAGTGCAGGAGGTTGGCGCAGCGGTCGGGGATGGCGAGGGCCCATGGTGCTGCCGCTCGCCCATCCTGTCCATCAGACGCCGCCAGCGTCATTCAGGACACCCGGCCTGGCTGGCCGGTCAGTGCCCGGCTCAGGCGCGGTCGGCGCTTTCGCAGGTTTCGAAGTCCTTGCTGTCGACGCGGTTCATGCTATCGAAGCCGATCGAATAGACCTGCTCCTTGCCGTCCTTGTTGAGCACATAGTTGTTGCAGGTGCCGGGGCGGTACTTGCGGGTATAGGTGCTCGACGGGGTACCGCCGATGCGCAGCACGTCAGCCTTGCTCATGCCCTTGTCCACCTGCTTCACCAGGGGTTGCTCGCGAAATTCGACGCGGCCCACGGTGTAGTCGGCGGTGTTCTTTACCGAGGCGCAGCCCGCCAGCACGGTGCCAGCCAGCAGGGCGGTCGCGACTGCAATCTTCTTGTTCATGGTGTGATCCCTTCAAAGGCGGAAGTGCCTGACACTTCGACGATGGCGGCGCCGATAAATTCGCTCTCCGTCGCACTTCTCGCCGTTTGCCGCTTTGACGGATCACCCACTGGCGACGGCAAGTGACTGTATCTAAAGCTGATTCTGCAAACGAACGCTATGCCCCCGTTTTTTAAGGATTATTTTGTCCGAACGGCAGTTGACAGGGGCCGGGCGGCAGGCGATCTTTAGCGTTATGTTGTAACTTCCCAGCCGTTTCTCGTTTCTCGCGAGGACCTCATGAATCGCCGTCGTCTGCTCAATCTGATCCTGGCTGGCATGACCTTGCCCGTCGGGTTGCCGGCGTTCGCCGCCCGGCAGCAACTCAAGGGTGCCCGGGCCTGGCAGGATGCCGACAAGCTCCGCCTGGTGTTCGATCTCACCGGGCCGGTCCGCTACAAGACCTTCACCCTGGTCGCGCCGGACCGCATCATTCTCGATCTCGCCGATACCCAGGCGCCGGCGGTACTCAATCATCTCGCCCTGCAGGGGTCGCCGGTGCGCGCCGTGCGCAGCGCCCACTACGGCGCCCAGGACACCCGGGTGGTGCTGGAACTGGCCCATCCGGTGGAGGTGGAGAGCTTCATCCTCGGTCCGGGCGAAGGCGCGGCCAATCGCCTGGTGCTGGATCTCAAGCGGGCCGGGGCGCCGGCGGTGGCCGCGCGCAAGCCGGTCGACGCCGAGCCGCCGCTGGAGGTCAAGCGCGGCAAGGGCCTGGCCACGGGTCGCGACATCATGGTGGTGGTCGATGCCGGTCACGGCGGCAAGGACCCGGGAGCGCTGAGCGCGCGCGGTGATCGGGAAAAGGACATCGCCCTGATCGTGGCGCAGAATCTGGCGCGGCGGATCAATCTGCAGAAGGGCTTCAAGGCCAAGCTGGTGCGCAACGACGACTTCTTCGTGCCGCTGCGCAAGCGCGTCGAGGTCGCCCGCAGCTACAACGCCGACATGTTCGTCTCGGTGCATGCCGATGCCGCGCCACGCCGCACCGCCTACGGTGCCTCGGTCTATGCCCTGTCGGAGCGGGGCGCGACCTCCACCACGGCGCGCTTCCTGGCCGACAGCGAGAACAACGTCGACCTGATCGGCGCCAACGAGATTCTCAAGGGCCGCGACCCCATGCTCGCCGGCGTGCTGCTGGACATGTCGATGAACGCCACCATCTCGTCGAGCCTGGACCTGGGCCACAAGGTGCTGGGGCAATTGTCGAGCATCACCAACCTGCACCAGAAACGAGTGGAGCAGGCGGGCTTCGCTGTGCTCAAATCGCCCGACATCCCCTCGATCCTGGTCGAGACGGGCTTCATTTCCAATGATCGCGATTGCCGACGCCTACTCGACAGTCGCCACCAGAAGCAGCTGGCCGATTCCATCTTTGCCGGACTGCATGGCTATTTCCAGGAGCGCCCCCCGCTGGGCACCTACCTGGCCAGCCTCAAGAACACCCAAGGAGTGACATGAGTTTGCAAGACAAGGCGCGTCGTTACTGGCGCGTGGTGGTGCTGGTGATAGGTGCGCTCTGTGTCGTGGCCGGGTTGATCGGCTACGGTCAGGGCGGTGGCGACAAGCAGGGCAGTGCCCAGGAAGGCTTCGTCAACAAGGTCTGGCAGATCAAGACCAGCAACAGCATCGAGCCGGGAATGCTCTACGTCTTTCTCAGCGATGGCACCCTGGTGATGGCCTCGCCGAGCAGCCAGCCCTCCCTGGGCCGCTGGACGCGCACCGAGAAGGGCCTGAACCTGATCGAGGAAGGCATCACCTATCCCACGGAAATCCTCAGCCTCTCGCGCGACGAATTCCGTATCCGCAGCCTCAATCCCGGCGATCCGGTGGAGCTGCAGCTGGCTCCGGCGGCGCGTTGAGACGCCCTCAGGCGTCGTCGGCGTAGCGCTGTTCCTGCCAGGGGTCGCCGCGGTCGTGATAGCCGCGCATTTCCCAGAAGCCCGGCGTGTCGCCGACCCGGAAGTCGATGCGCCTGAGCCATTTGGCGCTCTTCCACAGATAGAGGTGCGGGATCATTGCCCGCACCGGCCCGCCGTGCTCGGTGGTCAGCGGCTGACCCTCCCAGCTGTGGACCAGCATGGCACCCGGTACGGCGAAATCCGTAAGAGGCAGGTTGGTGATGTAGCCGTCGTAGCTGTGCAGGAGCACATGGGTCGCCTCGTCCCGCGGCTGCACTTCGTCGAGCAATTCGCTTACCGGCAGGCCGATCCAATGATTGTCATAGCGTGACCAGGTGGTGACGCAGTGCATGTCGCTGACGGCCTGGCTGGTCGCCCGCGCCGCGAAGGTCTCCCAGTTCCAGCGCAGCGTCCTGCGCACTGCGCCGGTCACCGCCAGTTGCCAGCGCTCCCGGCTGACCTCCGGCCGCACCCCCAGATCCAGGACCGGCCAGTTGCTAACGCGATGCTGGCCGGGCGGCAACCGCTCGCTTTCCGGACGGGCGCCCTGGCCGGTGAGGAAACGGCCCTCCTGGGCCCAGCGTTCCTTGGAACGGGTCAGCTTGCTTGGCTCATCGCTCATCGAGGGATCCTCTTCACAGGTCGTGGGCTTCTGACCGCCATGATGGCCTTTCGTCGGCACAGGCCGAACCCAGACGGCGTCTTGCGCCTCCTATCCTGCAGGCACTCAGAGAGGCGCCTCCTTTTTCTTAACCTGCCGGAGAACGACCATGGTAGATGCAACCCAGATCAAAGAGCATGCGGAAGTCGTCGGTTCGGACGGCCAGCACGTGGGCACCGTCGACCATATGGAAGGCGCCGATCGCATCAAGCTGACCAAGCGCGATCAGGATGCCCAGGGCAAGCACCACTACATCCCGCTGAGCTGGGTCCAGTCCGTGGAAGGCAGCCAGGTGCGCCTGGTCAAGACCCGCGACGAAGCCGAGCGCGAGTGGCAGGCCGCCTGAGGCGCCTGGCACAGCAACAAAAAGCCCCGCACTGGCGGGGCTTTTTGTTGGCCGGCGAATAGGGATCAGTTGATGTATTCGAACAGCTTGACGATGCGCTGCACGCCCGAGACGCTCTGGATCAGCTGCACGGCGTGGGCGGCTTCCTGCTGGGTTACCAGGCCCAGGAGGTAGACGATGCCGTTTTCGGTGACCACCTTGATGCGCGAGCCGGGGATGTCCTCGTCGGCGAACATCTGGGTCTTGATGCGGGTGGTCAGCCAGGAATCGTTGCTGCGCGCCAGCAGCGAGGAGTTGCCGGTCACCTGCAATTCGTTGTGGACGGTCTTGACCCGCTGCACGCTGCGCACGGCCTGTTCGGCCTGGGCCTTGAGATCGGCCCGCGGCGTCTGGCCAGCGATCAGCACCACGCCGTTGTAGCTCACCACCACGATGTGCGAGCTGGCGAGATCAGCATTGGCCTTGGAGATGTTGACCGAGGCCTTGGTCTCGATCAGGGCATCGTCCACGGTGCTGCCCAGGGTACGGGTGCCGCGGTTGTCGTCGATGGGCTTGTCGCGGCTGGCGGTGACCACGTTGCTGCAGCCGGCGACCGCAAAGGACAGCGCCAGGATGGCGAGCAGAGGAGCCTTCTTCATTCTTCGCTTCCAAACAGTTGCTGATCGATCTGGTCGCACAGGCAGTGGATCACCAGCAGGTGCACTTCCTGGATGCGGGCGGTGACCTTGGCCGGCACGCGGATCTCGACGTCTTCGGGCAGCAGCAGGGAGGCCATGCCACCGCCGTCGCGGCCGGTGAGAGCGACCACGGTCATCTCGCGGTCGTGGGCGGCCTGGATCGCCTGGATCACGTTGGCCGAGTTGCCGCTGGTGGAGATGGCCAGGAGGATGTCGCCCGGCTGACCCAGGGCCCGGATTTGCTTGGAGAACACCTCGTTGTAGCTGTAGTCGTTGGCGATGGAGGTCAGCGTCGAGGTGTCGGTGGTCAGGGCCAGGGCCGGCAGGCTGGGACGCTCGCGCTCGAAGCGATTCAGCAGTTCCGAGGAGAAGTGCTGGGCATCGCCGGCGGAACCGCCGTTGCCACAGGTGAGAATCTTGCCTTCGTTGAGCAGGGCCGCAACCATGACCTGGCTGGCCAGATCGATATGCGGAATCAGGACTTCCATGGCCTGACGCTTGGTTTCGATGCTGTCCCGGAAGAGTTTCTGGATGCGGGCGTGGGTGTCCATCGCGATATCTTTGACCTGTGCTGTAGAGGGCCTCAGGCGTCGAAGGCCTGTTTGATCCATTCGAGTGCCTGAGGGGATGCGTCGGCCCCGGGGCCGATCGCGATCACGTCGAAACGACAAGGCCGCTTGGCCCAGCGCGCTTCGGATTGCAGAAAGAGGGCGGCGCTGTTGACCAGTCGCTGCCGCTTGCGGGCATCTATGCTTTCCGCGGCGCCGCCCCAGGCGGTATGCCTGCGGGCGCGTACCTCGACGAATACTACTGTATCGCCGTCGAGCATGACCAGATCGAGCTCGCCACCCTGCCAGCGCCAGTTGCGGTCCAGCAGGTGCAGACCGCGCGTCTGCAGGAACTGCAGCGCGCGATCCTCGGCCTGCCGGCCGCACTGGAGGTGCGGCGCCTGCTTCACGGGGTGCTGAGCGAGGCCGGCACGCTGGTGGTGGGCAGCGGCGCATTGCTGGCCGGCAGCGGCTGGGCCACGCCGTTGCGGAATTCCGCCCAGGGCAGGTGACGCACCACGCGCTGATCGGGCGCCACGCTCAGGTTGCCGGACAGGCCGGGCAGCTCGGAGTTGGGCAGGGCCTTGAGCTGCTGCAGGTGCAGCGCCAGCAGGTAGGCGTCGGCGCCCATGGCGTAGAGGCGACCGATGCTGGTGCCGGCCTGGGGCCACTGGGCGGTGATCTTGGCGCGCAACGGATTGCTCGGGTCGAGCAGCCAGGGCGTTTCGCAGAACAGGATGCCGTTGAGGTCCTGGTTCACGCCGGGTTCATTGACCCCGCTGTTGAGGTTGGAGGTGGCGTACACCGGCAGATCGCGGGCGTTCTGGTAGACCAGGATCGGCTTGATCTGGCGGGCCTGGGCCGGGGTCGAGGCGAGGAAGATGAAGTCCATGCCCTGGCGCATCTGCAGCAGGCTGCTGATGCGATTGGCGATCTCGACCGGCTGGCCGATGCGCTCGGCGGCGACCAGGCGACCGCCCAGTTGCTGCCACTCGTTCTGGAAGGCAGCCAGCACGCGGGCACCCCAGTCACCCTGGGGCACCATGGCGCCGGCACTGCGCTTGCCATCGGCCCAGGCGCGGCGCGCGGCTTCGCGGGCCTCGTCCTCGGCGGCCAGGCCGAACTGGAAGAGTTGCGGCGGCTGAGCGCCCTGGCTGTCGCCATAGTTCAGCGCCAGGGTGTTGATCGGCAGCTGCGGGCGATCGCCGAGCTGCTTGACGAAGTTCTTCTCCAGCGGACCCACTACCAGCTGGATACCGGCGGCCTGGGCCTGGCGGTAGAAGGCGTCCAGCGAGCCCATCTGGGTGCTGTCGTAGACGGTCACGGCCGGCGCACTCTGGCCGGCGGCCAGGGCTTCGTAGCGGGCGGCCATGAAGCCGTCCTGCAGCGCGCGGGAGACGCCGGCGAGCTGACCCTGCAGGGGCAGCAGCAGGGCGACGCGATTGAGCGGTTCCCGCGCCAGGGTCTTCAGGCGCTCCAGATCATCGGGCAGGTTGCGCGCGGCGGGATGACCGGGGTGCTGCTTCTGCCAGTCCTCGATGGCGGCCAGCTGCTGATCCAGCGCCAGGTTGCCGCGGGTGATGGCGGCCAGCGCCAGCCAGCCATTGAGATCGGCGTCCTTCACGCTCTGGCGCAGTTGCGCATCCGGCAGGCTGGTGATCAGTTGCCAGATCTGCTCGCGATTGTCGTGGGCGGCATCGCCGTCCAGCAGCGGACCGAGAAAGATCCGCTCCTGGGCGGCGGCGAGCGGCTGGCCGTTGGCGGCCTGGGCATCGGCCTTGGTCAGGCCGCTGCGGATCTGCTGCTGGGCCGGCAATTCGCCCAGCTGGGCGAAACTCGGATGGTCGAAGCGCTTGACGGCCTGCGCCGGCTGCTTGTCGAGCAGGTCGAGCTGGGCCAGCAGGGTCTGGGCGAACATCTGCTGGGCCGGCTTGAGGCCTTCGAGATTGATGGAGCCCAGGATCTGCCGCGCTTCGCGGGAGTTCTGCTGGGCATAGGCCTTGTCGGCGGCGGTCAGGCGCAGCAGATTGGCCTGCTCGGACTGACTGGAGCCGGCCTGGTTCAGCAGTTGCTCGATGCTGGCCTGGCTGGGCTGGGGCAGGTCGCCGAGGGAGTTGTTGACGGGCGAGCTGCTGCAGGCGGCGAGCAGGGCGAAGGCGGTGGCGCAGAGCAGCGGACGCAGGCGGAACTTCATGCTGTGGTTCCTGAGCAAATGTCTGGAAAGGGGGCGATTGTCTCACAGCACCCAAGCGCTGCGAACGCCGAGGGCGAGAGCGGCGTACACTGTTGGGCTATTTCCAGTCCGTCAGGTTTCATCATGATTTCGCCGGGTACTCTTTATGTGGTTGCCACGCCCATCGGCAACCTGGACGACATCACCACCCGCGCGCTCAAGGTGCTGCGCGACGTGGCCCTGATCGCCGCCGAAGACACCCGTCATTCGGCGCGCCTGCTGCGCCATTTCGGCATCGAGACGCCCCTCGCGGCCTGCCACGACCACAACGAACGCGATGCCGGTGGCCGCTTCATCACCCGGCTGCTGGCGGGGGACGATGTGGCCCTGATCTCCGATGCGGGCACGCCGCTGATTTCCGATCCGGGTTTCCATCTGGTACGGGCAGCGCGCGCCCAGGGCATCAAGGTCTCGCCGATACCGGGCGCCTGCGCGCTGATCGCGGCGCTGTCGGCAGCCGGGCTGCCCTCGGATCGCTTCAGCTTCGAAGGCTTCCTGCCCGCCAAGGCGGTGGGCCGGCAGGGGCGCCTGGCGGCCCTGCGCGAAGACCCGCGCACCCTGATCTTCTACGAGGCGCCCCATCGGCTTGAGGATTGCGTGGCCGACATGGTGAGCACCTTCGGGCCTGAACGGCACATCGTGCTGGGTCGCGAATTGACCAAGACCTTCGAGACCCTGCGCGGCTTGCCCGCTGGCGAGCTGCTGGCCTGGATCCGCGCGGATCTGGATCAGCAGCGCGGCGAGTGCGTGCTGCTGGTGGCCGGTTGGGCGGCGACCGAGGACGCCGAGGTCGATGCCGAGACCCTGCGCATCCTCGATCTGCTGCTGGCCGAGCTGCCGATCAAGCGCGCCGCCGCCCTGGCCGCCCAGATCACCGGCGCGCGCAAGAATCTGCTCTATCAGCTGGCGCTGGAGCGCAAGGGCGAGTAGGGCGAATTAGTGGGCATCTTTCCTTGTTATCCGCCCCCAGTCTCTATACCCTTGCGCCGCGAGAGCCGACCGGGCAGTCGCTGTCGTGATCCGCAAGGGTTGCGAGGGAGGAAAGTCCGGGCTCCATAGGGCGAGGTGCCAGGTAACGCCTGGGAGGCGTGAGCCTACGGAAAGTGCCACAGAAAATAACCGCCTAAGCGCGCAAGCGCCGGTAAGGGTGAAAAGGTGCGGTAAGAGCGCACCGCACGGCTGGCAACAGTTCGTGGCTAGGTAAACCCCACCTGGAGCAAGACCAAATAGGAATCCATAGGCGTGGCCCGCGCTGGATTCGGGTAGGTCGCTAGAGGCAATCAGCGATGGTTGTCCCAGAGGAATGACTGTCCTCGACAGAACCCGGCTTACAGGTCGGCTCTCGCACCCCCTCCCTCCTGGGCCCCTGCGCCCGGGCTTGTGACCTCTTCTTGAGACATCACTTTAATCAATTGAGCCAATCAATTGACTTCATTTCCGTTTGTCGGAAATCGATGTCGTTCGTCCTGGTCGTGAACTCGTGCAATTTGCTCGAAATCCCCGTCCCACGCGGCCTGGGAACCCCCTCGCTTACCTTGACTGAAAGCGGCCCTCCTCAATATAGTGGCGGCCGGTGGTACGAAGTGGGGCGAAGTGGGATTTAATGGCAAGGACAGCCTATTAGAGGACGCGAAATTGTTCCGGGGAGCGAACGCCATCAGTCTCGACGCCAAGGGGCGCGCCGCGATGCCGAGCCGGTATCGTGACGAGCTGCTGGAGCGTTGTGCCGGCCAGCTCATCGTGACGATCGATGCCGTCGACCCCTGCCTTTGCGTCTATCCACTCCCGGAATGGGAAATCATCGAAAGCAAGCTGCGGCAGTTGCCCTCGCTACGCGAGGAGACTCGCCGCTTGCAGCGCTTGCTGATCGGCAATGCGGTGGATCTGGAGCTCGACGGCAGTGGCCGCTTCCTGGTTCCGCCGCGCCTGCGTGAATACGCCAAGCTGGACCGGCGCGTGATGCTGGTCGGGCAGCTCAACAAGTTCCAGTTATGGGATGAGGATGCCTGGAGTGCCGTGTGCGACGCGGATCTCCTGGCGATTAAGGAACCCGGCGGTATGCCGGATGAAATGCGCGATTTGATCCTGTGACCATGAACCCAGTCTTCCACCACGTCTCCGTTCTCCTGGACGAGGCCGTACAGGCATTGGCGATCCAGCCTGCCGGCCGTTATCTGGACGGCACCTTCGGCCGCGGCGGACACAGCCGGGCCGTGCTGCGCCTGCTGGGTGGAGAAGGGCGGCTGCTGGGTTTCGACAAGGATCCCCAGGCGATCGCCGCCGGCCAGGCCCTGGCCACGGAAGACCCGCGATTCGAGATCGTCCAGCGCAGCTTCGCCGAGCTGGGCGATGAACTCGTCGGCCGGGGCTGGTCCGGTCAGGTCGATGGCGTGCTGCTGGATCTGGGCGTGTCCTCGCCCCAGCTCGACGATCCCGAGCGCGGTTTCAGCTTCATGCAGGACGGCCCCCTGGACATGCGCATGGATCCGAGTCGGGGGCAGAGCGCCGCCGCCTGGATCGCCACCGCGCCCGAGGCCGACATCGCCCAGGTATTCAAGGAATTCGGCGAAGAGCGTTTCGCCAAGCGCATGGCGCGTGCCGTGGTGCAGCGCCGTGAGGTCCAGCCCTTCGAGCGCACCGGCGACCTGGCCAAGGTGCTCACCGAGGCCAATCCGGCCTGGGAAAAGGGCAAGCATCCCGCGACGCGCGCCTTCCAGGGTCTGCGCATCTACATCAACCGCGAGCTGAGCGATCTGGAGCAGGGCCTGCAGGCCGCTTACGAGCAGCTGGCCGTGGGTGGCCGGCTGGTGGTGATCAGCTTCCACTCGCTGGAAGATCGCATCGTCAAACAGTTCATGCGCCGGCTGGCCAAGGGCGAGGCCGATCAGTTGCCGCGCGACCTGCCGATCCGCGCCACGGTCTTCGAGCCCTCGCTGCGCCTGCTGGGCAAGCCGGTCTATGCCGGCGAAGCCGAACTGGCCGCCAATCCCCGCGCGCGCAGCGCCGTGATGCGCGTTGCCGAGAAGCTGAAATGAGCCGGCTCTTCGTCAAGAAACTGCCCCTGGGCAGCAGCGTCATGCTGGTGCTGTTCGCCGGTGTGCTGCTGTCGGCGGTGGCCGTGGCCTATAGCGCCCACTGGAATCGCCAGCTGCTCAACACCCTCTATGGCGAAATGGCCATCCGCGACAAGGCCCAGGCCGAATACGGCCGGCTGCTGCTGGAGCAGAGCACCTGGACCGCCCACAGTCGCGTCGAGGCCCTGGCCAGCGGCCAGCTGCAGATGCGCATCCCCGATCCGGCCGAAATTCGGATGGTCAATCCGTGAAAGGCCTGATCGCGCGCCTGCCATGGCGCTTCAGCCTCATCATCGGGCTGTTGCTGGTCATGGTCGGCACCATCATCTGGCGCATCGTCGATCTGCACGTGATCGACCGGGCCTTTCTGAAGGGGCAGGGCGATGCGCGCAGCGTGCGCACCATCCCCATTCCCGCGCACCGCGGCCTGATCACTGACCGCAACGGCGAACCCCTGGCCGTGAGTACGCCGGTCACCACTCTGTGGATCAATCCCAAGGAGCTGCTGGGCGCCGAGGATCGCTGGGCGACCCTGGCCGATGCCGTCGGCCAGCCACGGGCGGAACTGGCCAAGCGCATCGAGCAGAACGCCAGCAAGGAATTCCTCTACCTGGCCCGCGGCCTCACGCCCGAACAGGGCGATGCGGTGATGACCCAGGTCAAGGCGCACAAGATTCCCGGTGTCTACGACATCGAGGAATTTCGGCGTTTCTATCCGGCGGGTGAAGTGGCGGCCCATGTGGTCGGCTTCACCGACATCGACGACCACGGGCGCGAGGGCATCGAACTGGCGTTCAACGAGTGGCTGTCCGGCGTGCCGGGTCGTCGGCAGGTGGTCAAGGACCGCCGCGGTCGGTTGATCCGCGATGTCCAGGTCGCCAAGAACGCCAAGCCGGGCAATACCCTGGCGCTGTCCATCGATCTGCGTCTGCAGTATCTCGCCGCGCGCGAACTGCGCAACGCCCTGACCCAGTTCGAAGCCGAGGCCGGCAGCCTGACCATCGTCGACGTCAAGACCGGCGAGGTCCTGGCGATGGTCAACATGCCCACCTACAACCCCAACAATCGCCGCAGTCTGGAACCGGCCGCCATGCGCAACCGGGCGATGATCGACGTGATGGAGCCCGGTTCGGTGATGAAGCCGATCTCCATGACCGCCGCGCTCGCCAGCGGCCGCTGGAAGCCTACCGACAAGGTCAACGTCTATCCCGGTTCGCTGCAGATCGGTCGCTACACCATCAAGGACGTCTCCCACAGCGACGGCGCCCTGGACCTGACCGGCATCCTCATCAAGTCCAGCAACGTCGGCATGAGCAAGATCGCCTTCGACGTCGGTGGCGAGAACATCTACAACGCCATGCGCGCCGTCGGCCTCGGCCAGGACACCGGTCTGGGCTTTCCCGGCGAGCGGGTCGGCAATCTGCCCAACCATCGCAACTGGCGTCCGGCCGAGACCGCGACCCTGTCCTATGGCTATGGCCTGGCGGTGACCGCCGTGCAACTGGCCCACGCCTATTCGGTGCTGGCCAACGACGGTCGCTCTGTGCCGCTGTCCATGGTGCGCCTGGACAAGGCCCCGCCCAGCGATCAGGCAGTGGAAGAACGCGTTGCCAAGACTCTGCAGGGCATGTTGCAACAGGTCGTGGAAGCCCCCGGTGGCGCCTTCCGCGCCCAGGTGCCGGGCTACCACGTCGCCGGCAAGAGTGGTACCGCGCGCAAGACCAGCACCGGTACCCGTGGCTATGCCGAGAATTCCTATCGCTCGCTGTTCGCCGGCTTCGGCCCCACCAGCAATCCGCGCCTGGCCGCGGTGGTGGTGATCGATCGTCCCAGCAAGGGCGGCTACTACGGCGGCGTGGTCTCGGCGCCGGTGTTCAGCCGCGTGATGTCCGGTGCCCTGCGCCTGATGAACATCCAGCCGGACAACCTGCAGCCGCTGCCCGTGCAGCAGGCCCAGGCCCATGCTGCCGCCAAACCGCTGCTGGTCGGGGAGCGTGATCGATGAGCCGTCTGCTGACCGACCTCCTGCCTGAAGCCACCGCCGCCGTCGATATCGGCGGTCTGGCGCTGGACAGCCGCGAAGTTCAGCCGGGTTTCCTGTTCCTCGCCATTCCCGGTCTGCACAGCGACGGCCGCGCCCATATCGCCGCTGCCGCCGAGCGCGGAGCCGCGGCCATCGCCTACGAAGCGAAGGACGCCCCCGCGCTGCCGACCCTGGACATTCCCCTGATCGCCGTCGAGGGTCTGGCCACCCAGCTTTCCGCCATCGCCGGGCGTTTTCACAACGAGCCCAGCCGGCGCCTGGCGCTGGTCGGCGTCACCGGTACCAATGGCAAGACCAGTATCAGCCAGCTGATCGCCCAGGCCTGCGACCTGCTCGGTCAGCGTTGCGGCATCGTCGGCACCCTGGGTAGCGGCTTTTATGGCGCCCTGGCCGAAGGCCGCCATACCACGCCGGATGCCCTCAAGCTGCAGGCGACCCTGGCCGAACTGGCCGAGGGTGGCGCCGCCACCGTGGCCATGGAAGTCTCTTCCCATGGCCTGGCCCAGGGCCGGGTGGCGGCGCTGGCCTTCAAGGTCGCGGTCTTCACCAATCTCTCCCGCGACCACCTCGATTATCACGGGACCTTGGTCGCCTATGGCGAAGCCAAGGCCCAGCTGTTCGCCTGGCCCGGGCTCGGCACCCGCGTCCTCAATCTGGATGACGCCTTTGGCCGCGAGCTGGCGGCTCGCCCCAGCCCGGCCGCGACCCTGACCTACAGCCTGAGCGATCCGGCCGCCAGCCTCCATTGCCAGGCCGTCCAGTTCGACGACCACGGCGTGCGCGCCCAGCTGGTCACCGCCCAGGGCACCGGCGAGCTGCGCAGCCAGCTGATCGGGCGCTTCAACCTGAGCAATTTGCTGGCCGCCATCGGTGCCCTGCTGGGTCTCGGTCATGCACTGGCCGACATCCTCGCCATCCTCCCGCAGCTGCAGGGCCCGGCCGGACGCATGCAGCGCCTGGGCGGCGCTGGGCGGCCGCTGGTGGTGGTGGACTACGCCCACACCCCCGACGCCCTGGACAAGGTGCTCACCGCCCTGCGGCCCCATGTGGGTGCCGAGGGTCGTCTGGTCTGCGTGTTCGGCTGTGGCGGCGATCGCGATCGCGGCAAGCGACCGGAGATGGCCGCGGTGGCCGAGCGCCTGGCCGATCAGGTGGTGGTGACCGACGACAACCCCCGTACCGAGGATCCGGCCGCCATCGTCGCCGACATCCGCGCCGGCTTCGCACAGCCCGAGCAGGTGAGCTTCGCCGGCCGGCGCGAGGTGGCGATCGCCCAGGCCGTGGCCGCGGCGACCGCCCAGGACATCGTGGTGCTGGCTGGCAAGGGCCACGAGCCCTACCAGGAGATCGCCGGTGTCCGCCATCCCTTTTCCGATCTCGACCAGGCCGAGCGGGCCCTGACCGCCTGGGAGCGACAGCATGCTTAGATCCTTCACCCTCACCGAAGTGGCCGAGGCCCTGACCGGCAACCTGCTGGGCGCCGATGCCCTGTTCGACGGCGTCGGCACCGACAGCCGCAAGGCCGTGGCCGGACAGCTCTTCGTCGCCCTGACCGGGCCGCGCTTCGATGGTCATGCCTATCTGGCCGACGTGGCTGCCCAGGGCGCCGCAGCGGCCCTGGTCGAGCGTGCCGTCCCCGAAGTGCACCTGCCCCAGTTGGTGGTGGCCGATACCCGCCTGGCGCTGGGTCGCCTGGGCGCCTTCAATCGTGACCTGTTCCAGGGCCGGCTCGCCGCCGTGACCGGCTCCAGTGGCAAGACCACGGTCAAGGAGCTGCTCGCCGCCATCCTGCGTCAGCAGGGCGCCACCCTGGCTACCCAAGGCAATCTGAACAACGACCTGGGCGCGCCCCTGACCCTGCTGCAACTGGCCGCCGAGCATGCCTATGGCGTCATCGAGCTGGGTGCTTCCCATGTCGGTGACATTGCCTACACCGTGAGCCTGACACGCCCGGATGTCGTTATCATTACCAACGCCGGCCAGGCCCATGTGGGCGAATTCGGCGGCGTCGATCGTATCGTCGAGGCCAAGGGCGAGATCATCGAAGGCGTGGGCGAGGGTGGCACCGTGGTGCTCAATCGCGACGACGCGGCCTTCGAGACCTGGCAGCGCCGCGCGGCCGGTCGCAAGGTCGTCGCCTTCGGCCTGGATGACCGCGCCGACGTCCGCGCCAGCGCGGTCACCCTGGACGCCCAGGGCCGCCCGAGCTTCCTCCTGCACACCGCCCAGGGCGAGGCGCCGGTCACCCTGCAACTGCTGGGCGCCCACAACGTCGGCAACGCCCTGGCCGCAGCTGCCGCCGCCCTCAGTCTGGGCCTGGAGCTGGCCACCGTCGCCCGTGGCCTCGCTACCGCGGCACCGGTCCAGGGCCGCACCCTGACCCGCACCAGCCAGCGCGGTGCCCAGGTCATCGACGACAGCTACAACGCCAACCCTGCGTCGGTGAAAGCCGGGATCGACCTGCTGGCGGCCCTGCCGGGCCGTCGGGTGGTGGTACTGGGCGACATCGCCGAGCTGGGCGAGTGGACCGAAGAGGGCCATCGCGACGTGGGCGAGCATGCCCGCGGCAAGGTGGACGCCTTCTACAGCGTCGGTCCCGCCATGGCCCATGCGGCCCGCGCCTACGGCGCCGCGGCCCGGCATTTCACCGATCGCGAACAGCTGATCGAGGCCCTGGCGGACGAGGACCGGGCCGGAACCACCCTGCTGATCAAGGGATCCCGCAGCGCCGCGATGGACAAGGTCGTCGCCGCGCTCTGCGCCATTAATACCGAGGAGAAACACTGATGCTGCTGCTGTTGGCGGAGTTCCTGCAACAGTTCTACAAGGGCTTCGCCGTCTTCCAATACCTCAGCCTGCGCGGCATTCTGGGCGTCCTGACCTCCCTGTTGCTGTCGTTGTGGCTCGGCCCCTGGATGATCCGCACCCTGCAGATCCGCCAGATCGGCCAGGCCGTGCGCAACGATGGCCCCCAATCGCACCTGTCCAAGTCCGGCACCCCCACCATGGGCGGCGCCCTGATCCTGACCACCATCGGCATCAGCACCCTGCTGTGGGCCGATCTGCACAACCGTTACGTCTGGACCGTGCTGGCGGTGACCTTCCTGTTCGGCGCCATCGGCTGGGTCGACGACTATCGCAAGGTGATCGAGAAGAACTCCCGGGGCCTGCCCAGTCGCTGGAAGTACTTCTGGCAATCGGTATTCGGCCTGGGGGCGGCGATCTTCCTCTATGTCACGGCCAAGGCGCCCATCGAAACCACGCTGATCCTGCCGCTGCTGAAGAACATCGAAATCCCGCTGGGGATTTTCTTCGTTGTGCTGACCTACTTCGTCATCGTCGGCTCCAGCAACGCGGTCAACCTCACCGATGGCCTCGACGGCCTGGCGATCATGCCCACCGTGATGGTCGGCGGCGCCCTGGGCATCTTCTGCTACCTGTCGGGCAACGTGAAATTCGCCGACTACCTGCTGATTCCCTATGTGGAGGGTTCCGGCGAGCTGATCGTCTTCTGCGGCGCCCTGATCGGCGCGGGCCTGGGGTTCCTCTGGTTCAACACCTATCCGGCCATGGTCTTCATGGGTGACGTCGGGGCTCTGGCGCTGGGCGCCGCCCTGGGCACCATCGCCGTGATCGTCCGTCAGGAAGTGGTGCTGTTCATCATGGGTGGCGTCTTCGTCATGGAGACCCTCTCGGTGGTCATCCAGGTCGCCTCCTTCAAGCTGACCGGCAAGCGCGTCTTCCGCATGGCGCCGATCCACCACCATTTCGAATTGAAGGGCTGGCCCGAACCGCGGGTCATCGTGCGCTTCTGGATCATCACCGTGATCCTGGTGCTGTTCGGTCTCGCCACCCTGAAGCTGAGGTAATCGCAGTGCTCATCGCTTCCGACCAGTTCCGTATCGTCGTCGGCCTCGGCAAGAGTGGCATGTCGCTGGTGCGCTTTCTCGCGCGCCGGGGCGTGCCCTTTGCCGTGGCCGATACGCGGGAACAGCCGCCGGAACTCGCGACCCTGAGAACCCAGTATCCCCAGGTCGAGGTGCGCTGCGGCGAGCTGGATGCCGACTTCCTGGCCCGCGCCGCCGAACTCTACGTGAGTCCCGGCCTGGCCCTGGAAACACCGGCGCTGCAGGAAGCAGCCGCCCGCGGCGTGCGGCTGTCCGGCGACATCGATCTGTTCGCGCGCCATGCCCAGGCACCCATCGTCGCCATCACCGGTTCCAACGCCAAGAGCACCGTCACCACCCTGGTGGGCGACATGGCGCGGCGCGCCGGCAAGCGCGTGGCCGTGGGGGGCAACCTGGGCACTCCGGCGCTGGATCTGCTGGCCGATGACGTCGAGCTCTATGTGCTGGAGCTGTCGAGCTTCCAGCTGGAGACCTGCGAGCGGCTCAACGCCGAGGTCGCCACGGTGCTCAACCTCAGCGAAGACCACATGGATCGCTACACCGGCATGCCGGCCTATCACCAGGCCAAGCACCGTATCTTCCGCGGCGCCCGCCAGGTGGTGGTCAACCGCGACGATGCGTTGTCGCGGCCGCTGATCGGCGAGGGCGTGCCCTGCCTGACCTTTGGCCTGGGACGTCCGGATTTCCGTGCCTTTGGCATTCGCGAGGAGGAGGGCCGCCGCTATCTGGCGCTGGCCTTCGACAACCTGCTGGATGTCGAGGAACTCAGGATCCGCGGTACCCACAACCACAGCAATGCCCTGGCTGCGCTGGCACTCGGCCAGGCCGCCGGTCTGCCCATGGCGCCCATGCTGGAGGCCCTGCGCGCCTTCCCGGGGCTGGAGCACCGCTGCCAGTGGGTGGGCGAGGTCGCGGGCGTCAACTACTACAACGATTCCAAGGCGACCAATGTCGGTGCGGCGCTGGCCGCCGTGGAAGGCCTGGGCGACGACATCGCCGGCCAACTGGTGCTGATCGCCGGCGGCGACGGCAAGGGTGCCGATTTCAGCGCCCTGCGCGAACCCGTCGCCCGTCACTGCCGCGCCGTGGTGCTGCTGGGGCGTGATGCCGCGCGGATCGCCGAGATCCTGCCGGCCACCGTGCAGCAGCTGCGCGTCGCCACCCTGGAAGAGGCCGTGGCCGAGAGCCGTCGGCTGGCCCAGCCGGGCGACGCCGTGCTGCTGTCGCCGGCTTGTGCCAGTCTCGACATGTTCCGCAACTTCGAAGAACGCGGACGGCTGTTCGCCCAGGCCGTGGAGGCATTGGCATGATCCTCAGCCTGCTGCGTCCCTATCCCTCGCCGCTGGCGAGCCGCCACGGCATCGACCTGGACTTCCCGCTGCTGGCCGGCTGTCTGTTGCTGCTCGGCCTCGGTCTGGTGATGGTGACCTCGGCGTCTTCCGAGGTGGCTGCCGCCCAGTCCGGCAATCCGCTGTACTTCATGTACCGCCACCTGATCTACCTGGCGATCGGCTTCGTCTCCTGCGGCGTGGTGATGCTGATCCCCATGGCCACCTGGCAGCGCTTCGGCTTTCCGCTGCTGATAATCGCCTTCCTGCTGCTGGTAGCGGTGCTGGTGCCCGGCATCGGTCGAGAGGTGAACGGCTCCCTGCGCTGGATCGGCTTCGGCATCTTCAACGTGCAGCCCTCGGAGATCGCCAAGGTCTTCGTGGTGCTCTATCTGGCCGGCTACCTGGTCCGTCGCCAGCATGAGGTGCGCCACACCTGGGCCGGCTTCTTCAAGCCCTTCATCGTGCTCCTGCCGATGGCCATGCTGCTGCTGCGCGAACCCGACTTCGGCGCCACCGTGGTGATGATGGGCGCTGCCGGCGCCATGCTGTTCCTCGGCGGCGTCGGCCTGTTCCGCTTCCTGCTGATGGTCGCCCTGGCGGTGCTGGCGGTGTTCGTGCTGGTGCAGACCCAGTCCTACCGGATGCAGCGCCTGATCACCTTCACCGATCCCTGGGCCGACCAGTTCGGTTCCGGCTACCAGCTGACCCAGGCGCTGATCGCCTTCGGTCGCGGCGGCTGGACCGGCCTCGGGCTGGGCAACAGCATCCAGAAGCAGTTCTATCTGCCCGAAGCCCATACCGACTTCCTCTTTGCCGTACTGGCCGAAGAGCTGGGGCTGATCGGCGCCATGGCCACCGTCGGCCTGTTCCTCTTCGTCTGCGTGCGCGGCCTGTTCATCGGTCACTGGGCCGAGCAGTCCAAGCAGTTCTTCTCGGCCTACGTGGCCTATGGCCTGTCGATGCTGTGGATCGGCCAGTTCCTGATCAACATTGGCGTGAACGTCGGCCTGCTGCCGACCAAGGGCCTGACCCTGCCGTTCCTCAGCTATGGCGGCAGCTCCCTGGTGATCTGCTGCGTGAGCATGGGCCTGCTGCTGCGCATCGAATGGGAGAGACGCACCCTGGTGGATACCGAGGATGTGGAATTCACCGAAGAGGATTTCGCCGATGTCCGCTAACGTCCTCATCATGGCCGGCGGTACCGGCGGGCACGTCTTCCCGGCCCTGGCCTGCGCCCGTGAATTCGAAGCCCGCGGCTATACCGTGCACTGGCTGGGTACCCCGCGCGGCATCGAGAACGACGTGGTGCCCAAGGCCGGCATCACCCTGCACCACATTCCGGTCACCGGGTTGCGGGGCAAGGGTGTGCGCTCCCTGGTGAAGGCGCCGTTGCAGCTCAGTGGCGCGCTCATGCAGGCCATCGGCCTCATGCGCCGGCTCAAGCCGGTCTGCGTGCTGGGTCTGGGTGGCTTCGTCACCGGTCCGGGTGGCCTGGCCGCCAAGCTGTGCAACATCCCGCTGGTGATCCACGAACAGAATGCCCACGCCGGCACCGCCAATCGCCTGCTGGTGCCCATGGCCGCGCGCGTCTGCGAGGGGTTCGCCGATACCTTCCCGGCGTCCGCCAAGCGCCTGTCCACCGGCAATCCGGTGCGCGCCGAACTCTTCGCCCCGGTGACCCGTGCACCGCTGGAAGAGCGCGCCGCCAACCTGCTGGTGCTGGGCGGCAGCCTGGGCGCCGAGCCGCTCAACAAGCTCTTGCCCGAGGCCCTGGCGCAACTGCCGGCCGGACTTCGCCCGCAGGTGCGCCACCAGGCCGGTCGCCAGCACGCCGGGGTCACCGCCGAGCGCTATGCCAACGTCGCCGTGGAGGCCGATGTCCAGCCCTTCATCGCCGACATGGCCGCCGCCTATGCCTGGGCCGACCTGGTGATCTGCCGGGCCGGTGCCCTGACCGTCGCCGAGCTGACCGCCACCGGTCTGCCGGCGCTGCTGATTCCCCTGCCGCACGCCATCGACGACCACCAGACCAGCAATGCGCGCTTCCTGGAGCGCGCCGGTGCCGGTGTGGTGCTGCCGCAACATTCCACCCGCCCGGCGGATCTCGCCGCGCAGCTTACCGAGGTCCTGATGCATCCCGAACGTCTTGCCGGCATGGCCGCTCGCAGCCGAGCCCTGGCCAAACCCGATGCCACCCGTGCAGTCGTCGACGCCTGTCTGGAGGTTGCCCGTGGTTAAGTCGCAAAGTGCCATTCAGGCCGAAGTTCGGCGCATGCGCAGCATTCGACGCATCCACTTCGTCGGGATCGGCGGCGTCGGCATGTGCGGCATCGCCGAGGTGCTGCTGAACCTGGGTTACGAAGTCTCGGGTTCGGACCTCAAGGAGTCCGCGGTGACCGCGCGCCTGCAGCAATTCGGCGCGCGCATTTACATCGGCCATCGCGCCGAGAACCTGGATCAGGTCGATGTGCTGGTGGTGTCCAGCGCCATCAACAGATCCAACCCGGAGGTCTCCGCCGCCCTCGAGCAGCGCATTCCCGTGGTGCCCCGCGCCGAGATGCTCTCCGAGCTGATGCGCTATCGCCACGGCATCGCCGTCGCCGGTACCCATGGCAAGACCACCACCACCAGCCTGATCGCCTCGGTGTTCGCGGCCGAAGGCCTGGACCCGACCTTCGTCATCGGTGGCCGCCTCAACGCCGCCGGCACCAATGCCCAGCTCGGCACCAGCCGCTACCTGATCGCCGAGGCCGACGAGAGCGACGCCAGCTTCCTGCACCTGCAGCCCATGGTCGCCGTGGTCACCAACATCGACGCCGACCACATGAGCACCTACGAGGGTGACTTCAACCGGCTCAAGCGCACCTTCGTCGACTTCCTGCACAACCTGCCGTTCTATGGCCTGGCCGTGCTCTGCGTCGACGATCCGGTGGTGCGCGAGATCATTCCCCAGGTCGCCCGGCCCACCGTCACCTACGGCACCGCCGAAGACGCCGACGTGCGCGCCGTGGACATCCGCCAGGAAGGCATGCGTACCCATTTCACCGTGCTGCGCGAGGGCCGCGCGCCCCTGGCGGTCTCGGTCAACATGCCGGGCGTGCACAACGTGCTCAACGCCCTGGCCACCATCGCCATCGCCACCGACGAAGGCGTCAGCGACGAGGCCATCCTCAATGGCCTGTCCGGCTTCCAGGGGGTAGGGCGGCGCTTCCAGGTGTACGGCGAACTGCCGGTCGCCGGTGGCAGCGTCATGCTGGTGGACGACTACGGCCACCATCCGCGCGAGGTCGCCGCGGTGATCAAGGCCGTGCGTGGCGGGTGGCCCGAGCGCCGACTGGTGATGGTCTATCAGCCGCACCGTTTCAGCCGTACCCGCGATCTCTACGAAGACTTCGTCCAGGTGCTGGCCGATGCCAACGTCCTGCTGCTGATGGAAGTCTATCCGGCCGGCGAAGAACCCATCCCCGGCGCCGACAGCCGTCAGCTCTGCCACAGCATCCGCCAGCGCGGCCAGCTTGATCCCATCTATGTGGAGCGCGGCAGCAACATCGCCCCGCTGGTCAAGCCGCTGCTGCGCCCAGGCGACATCCTGCTCTGCCAGGGCGCGGGCGACATCGGCGCGCTGGCGCCGCAACTGCTCAAGCACCCGCTGTTCGCCACTGCCGCGACCGCCGGGAGTTCGGCATGAGCCTTCATCCGTACAACCCCTTGCCGGCAACCGCTGTTGCCGGCGCGCACGTGGAGGGCTGAACCTTGGTCGCCACCCTACGTCACAACCAGCCCGGCTTCGGCCGGTCGCGCAACGCCGAGCAGCGGGGCGCCAGTCGCCTGGTCGCCGAAGAGCCGCTGTCGACACGCCTGCCACGCCCGAGCCTGGGGCTGCTCAAGCGCATCCTCTGGCCGTTCCTGCTGCTGGGGCTGGGCTTCGGTACCTACGAAGGTGCCCAGCGCCTGCTGCCCTATGCCGACCGGCCGATCGCCAAGGTCAGCGTCAAGGGCGACCTGTCCTACATCAGCCAGGGGGCGGTGCAGCAGCGCATCGCGCCCTTCGTCGGCACCACCTTCTTCCAGGTCGACCTGGCCGACATGCGCCACGAACTGGAAACCATGCCGTGGATCGCTCACGCCGAGGTGCGCCGCGTCTGGCCGGACGAGATCAGCATCCGCCTGGAAGAGCAGATGCCCATCGCCCGCTGGGGCGACGAGGCGCTGCTGAATAACCAGGGTGAGGCTTTTGCCCCGCAGGATCTGGCCAACTATGACAATCTACCGCGGCTGTACGGCCCCAAGCGGGCCCAGCAGCAGGTAATGCAGCAGTACCAGATGTTCAGCCAGATGCTCCGGCCGCTCGGTTACACCGTGTCGCGCCTGGAAATGCACGAGCGCGGCAGCTGGTACCTCACCACCGGTCAGGGCCTGGAACTGGTGTTTGGCCGCGACCAGTTGGTGGAAAAGATGCGGCGCTTCATGCGCCTGTACGATCAGGTGCTCAAGGCACAGATGGACAATATCGCGCGGATCGATCTGCGTTATCCGAACGGTCTGGCCGTGGCCTGGCGTGATCCCGCTGTCGCCGCCACCCCCGTGACCGAACCGGCCAAGCATTGAGGAGAAGTTTTTTACTATGGCAAGCGTGCAAAGCGGCAAGATGATCGTCGGCCTCGACATCGGCACTTCCAAGGTCGTGGCTCTGGTCGGCGAGGTGTCTTCCGATGGTCAGATCGAGATCGTCGGGATCGGCACCCATCCGTCGCGCGGGCTCAAGAAGGGCGTGGTGGTCAACATCGAATCCACCGTCGCCTCCATCCAGCGGGCCATCGAAGAAGCCCAGCTGATGGCCGGTTGCCGGATCCATTCGGCCTTCGTAGGCATTGCCGGCAATCACATTCGCAGCCTGAATTCCCACGGCATCGTGGCGATCCGCGATCGTGAAGTGAGCCCTGCTGACATCGAGCGGGTGCTCGATGCCGCCCAGGCGGTGGCCATCCCCGCCGACCAGCGCGTGCTGCACACCCTGGCCCAGGACTATGTGATCGACAACCAGGAAGGGGTGCGCGAACCCCTGGGCATGTCCGGCGTCCGCCTGGAAGCCAAGGTTCACGTCGTGACCTGCGCCGTCAACGCCGCGCAGAACATCGAGAAATGTGTTCGTCGTTGCGGCCTGGAAGTCGACGACATCATCCTCGAACAACTGGCCTCGGCCTATTCGGTGCTGACCGACGATGAAAAGGAACTAGGCGTCTGCCTGGTCGACATCGGCGGCGGCACCACCGATATAGCCATCTTTACCGAAGGCGCCATCCGCCATACGGCGGTGATACCTATTGCTGGCGACCAAGTCACAAATGACATTGCCATGGCCTTGAGAACCCCAACGCAATATGCCGAAGAAATCAAGATTCGGTATGCTTGTGCCTTGGCGAAACTGGCTGGACCGGGCGAAACCATCAAGGTGCCCAGCGTGGGTGACCGTCCGCCGCGAGAATTGTCGCGTCAGGCCCTCGCGGAAGTGGTCGAGCCCCGTTACGATGAGCTATTCACACTGGTGCAAGCGGAACTGCGCCGCAGTGGTTACGAGGATCTGATCCCCGCTGGGATCGTACTCACCGGTGGTACCGCGAAGATGGAAGGCGCGGTCGAGCTGGCGGAAGAGATTTTCCATATGCCGGTACGCCTGGGGGTGCCCCAGACGGTCAAGGGTCTGACTGACGTGATCAGCAACCCGATCTATTCCACAGGCGTCGGCCTGTTGCTCTATGGCCTGCAAAAGCAGACCGATCCCTTGCCGGTTGTTTCTGGCGGATATAGCAGCGAAACCAAATCCACAGTCCTGGAACGCATGAAGCGTTGGGTCCAGGGCAACTTGTAATTCACAATTAAACCGCGGCAGTAGGCGAAGATCCGAAAGGAAGAGAGGGGACCATGTTCGAACTCGTAGACAACATTCCACAAAGCGCCGTGATCAAAGTCATCGGCGTGGGCGGTGGCGGTGGCAACGCCGTCAACCACATGGTCAAAAGCGGTGTTGAAGGCGTCGAATTCATCTGTGCAAATACCGACGCCCAGGCCCTGAAGAACGTCACATCCCGTACCGTGCTGCAACTCGGCCCGGGCGTCACCAAGGGTCTTGGTGCAGGCACCAACCCGGAAATCGGCCGCCAGGCGGCCATGGAAGATCGTGAGCGCATCGCCGAAGTCCTCGAAGGCGCCGACATGGTCTTCATCACCACCGGCATGGGCGGTGGCACCGGTACCGGTGCGGCGCCGATCATCGCTGAAGTGGCCAAGGAAATGGGTATCCTGACCGTTGCCGTGGTCACCCGTCCGTTCCCCTTCGAAGGCCGCAAGCGCATGCAGGTCGCCGACGAAGGCATTCGCTCCCTGTCCGAATGCGTCGACTCGCTGATCACCATCCCCAACGAGAAGCTGCTGACCATTCTGGGCAAGGACGCCAGCCTGCTGGCCGCCTTCGCCAAGGCTGACGACGTCCTCGCCGGCGCCGTCCGCGGTATCTCCGACATCATGCAGCGTCCCGGCCTGATGAACGTCGACTTCGCCGACGTCAAGACCGTGATGGGCGAGATGGGCATGGCCATGATGGGTACCGGCCACGCCAGCGGTCCGAACCGTGCGCGCGAAGCCACCGAAGCCGCCATCCGCAACCCGCTGCTGGAAGACGTCAACCTGCACGGCGCCCGCGGCATCCTGGTCAACATCACCGCCGGCCTGGATCTGTCCCTGGGTGAATACGCCGCCGTCGGCGAGATCATCGAGGACTTCGCGTCCGAGCACGCCACCGTCAAGGTCGGCGCCGTGATCGATCCGGAAATGCGCGACGAGCTGCACGTCACCGTGGTCGCCACCGGCCTGGGTGCGCGCATCGAGAAGCCGGTCAAGGTGGTGGACAACACTGCCCAGACCCTGGCCGCGGCCCGTCAGGAAACCGCTCCGGTCAACTACGACGACCTCAAGTACCCGACCTCGATGCGCTCCGGTCGTGGCAGCCAGAATCATGGCGGCTCGGCAGCGGCGACCAAGGTCAATCCCAACGACGACCTGGATTACCTAGACATCCCGGCCTTCCTGCGTCGTCAGGCTGATTGATCGGGTATATCACAAGCCAGGGTGTGATTAGTGGGCATCGATTTTCGCTTCTGCTATCATCGCGACTTCGTTGAACACCATTCGCACCCTGCGACCGAGCGGCCCTGGCATGATTAGACAACGCACCCTCAAGAACACCATTCGCGCCACTGGCGTTGGCCTGCATTCCGGGGAAAAGGTTTACCTGACCCTGAAGCCGGCGCCGGTCGACACGGGGATCGTGTTCCGTCGCACCGATCTCGATCCGGTCGTGGAAATCCCGGCCTGGGCCGAGAACGTGGGTGAAACCACCATGTCGACCAACCTGTTCAGCGACACCGGCGTCAAGGTCGGTACCGTTGAACACCTGCTGTCGGCCATGGCCGGTCTGGGTATCGACAATGCCTACGTCGAGCTGTCCGCGGTCGAAGTGCCGATCATGGACGGCAGTGCCGGTCCCTTCGTTTTCCTGATCCAGTCCGCCGGTCTGCAGGAACAGGAAGCGGCCAAGCAGTTCATCCGTATCAAGCGTGAAGTGACCGTCGTCGACGGTGACAAGCGCGCCACCTTCGTGCCCTTCGACGGCTTCAAGGTGACTTTCGAAATAGATTTCGATCACCCGGTGGTCAACAACCGTACTCAGAAGGCCTCGGTGGACTTCTCGAGCACCTCCTTCCTCAAGGAAGTCAGCCGTGCCCGTACCTTCGGCTTCATGCGCGACCTGGAATTCCTGCGTTCGCACAACCTGGCCCTGGGCGGCAGCGTCGACAACGCCATCGTGGTGGACGAGAAGGGTGTGATCAACGAAGACGGTCTTCGTTACGAAGACGAATTCGTCAAGCACAAGATCCTCGACGCCATCGGCGACCTGTACCTGCTCGGCAAGAGCCTCATCGGCGAATTCCGTGGCTACAAGTCCGGTCATGCCATGAACAATCGCCTGCTGCGTGCGCTGCTGGCCGATCGTGATGCCTGGGAAGTGGTGACCTTCGAAGATTCCGGTCTGGCGCCGATTTCCTACATGAGACCTGCGGCTGCCGTCTGAGTCCGGTCCAAGAAAAAGCCCTGCATCCGCAGGGCTTTTTTTATGGCCGCTGAAAAGGCCTAGCGACGCGCCAGGGGCTCGCCCTGGAAGCTCACTCCGGCCAGGCCGTGGGCGATAAGGGCGCGGATGTTGGCGTGGTCGCTGCCCTCGGGGGTCTGCAGCACGCTGCGATAGTGCTCGCCAAAGGCCAGCAGGGCTTCCTGATCGCTCAAACCTTCGAGCTTGGCCAGGCCCAGGGTCTTGCAGGAGCCTTCGTTCTGGCCCGCCGCATTGTCCACCGCGCCATTGCGAAAGGCTGTGGGCTGGTAGTGGTAGTGCTCGGCGACAAAGGCCAGGGTGTCGGCGAAGGCATGGTCGCCCTGGGCCAGGCGGGCGCGGAAGCTGGCGAGATCGCTCATTTGTTCTGCTGCTCCTGGAAGGCCGCAGCCTGGGCCGGCGAGGCCTCGGTCTGGTACTGGGCTTTCCAGTCGGCATAGGGCATGCCGTAGACGGCCTCGCGGGCATCGTCCAGGCTCAGCGCCAGGCCCTTGTCGTCGGCCGCGGCCTTGTACCACTTGGACAGGCAGTTGCGGCAGAAGCCGGACAGGTTCATCAGGTCGATGTTCTGCACGTCGGTGCGCTTGCGCAGGTGCTCGACCAGGGTGCGGAAGGCGGCGGCCTCCAGTTCCAGGCGGTCTTGTTCGGTCATGGCTGATTCCTCTTGCTAGCGGCGGCCGTGGCGCAGGTGGCGCCCGCCGTTGACGGTAAAGGTGCTGCCGGTGGCGTACTGGGTCGACAGCAGATAGAGCACGGTATCGACGATGGGATCGGCGCCGGGTTCGAAATCCAGCAGCGCCTTGTCCAGGGTCGCCTGGCGATAGGCCTCGTCGGCGCCTTCCTTGAAGATCAGCAGGCCCGGCGCGATGGTGTTGACCCGGACGATGGGCGCCAGGGCCTCGGCAAAGGACAGGGTCAGGTTGTGCAGGGCGGCCTTGGTGGCGGCGTAGCCGATATGGTTGCGGCTGCCGCGGGTGGCGCTGTCGTCGCCGATATGGATGATGTCGGCCCGGGGCGCGGCCAGCAGCAGGTCCTGCAGGCCCAGGTTGAGGTGGTAGGGCGCTTCCAGGTGCAGGCGATAGAGCAGCCGCAGATTGTCCAGGCCGTCTTCGGCCCAGACCGAAGCGTTGTGCACGATGCCGCGCAGCGCCGTATGGCGTTCATGCAGCTGCAGCAGCAGGTTTTCGCGCTGCGCCTCTTCCGCCAGATCGACCTGATAGGCCTCGATCTCCAGGTCACGCAAGGGACCGGGATCGTCGCGATAGACGGCGATGACGGGTTGGCCCTCCGCCAGCAGCCGGCGGGTCAAGGCGAGACCGACACGGCGATTGGCGCCGGTGACCAGAAGGGGAAGGGTTGCGGACATGAGGGTACCCGATCCTGATGAACGAGGCGGCCAGAGGGCTGGCCGCCGCTATTGTACGCATTCGACGCGTCAGGATGCAGGCCGATCCGTGCGGGCCTAGCGGGCGCTGCCTCGCCAGTCGTTGGCCCGCGAGGCGTTGTGCAGCCAGCGCTTCAGCACCCGGGTGATCAGCGGGATGAAGACGCAGACCATCACCGGAGTAAGGATCAGGGTGCTCAGCAGGATGCGCGGCAGCAACGGCAGATGGGCCAGGTAATCGCCGAAGGCGGCATTGAACAGCAGCGAGATGGGAAAGAACGCCAGCCAGACCGCGATGCTCTGCTTCCAGCGCGGTGGCGGCTGCAGGCCGGCGCCGAACCAGTCGTCCATGCCTTGGGCGCGCCGTGCCAGGGGCGCTTCGAACAGGCCCTGGCCACGCTCCAGCCAGAGGCGCCGCGTGTCAGAGTGTTCCCAGGCGTCGAGGGTCTGGGGGCAGGCGAAGCGAAAGACGATCTGCACCAGGTTGTCGCCTGGAGGCGGGGTCAGGACCCCCGAACCGAGATAGCCGGGATGCCCGGTGGCCAGGGCTTCGCCTTCGCGCAGCCAGACCAGAAAGGCGTCGTATTGGCCAGCCGCGACGCGCCGCGCGACCATGAGGGTAACAGGCTGATTCATGCTCTAACTCCGGGCGATCGGGCCGGATAGGCCGGATGCCGTCACGCCGCCGGGTAGGCGGACAGGTGGCGAAGACGCCTGGGGTAGCAGGCGGCGCTAGCATAACAAGCCTTGAGACCCTTGGCTGCAGCCGGGGTTGCCAGCGGAGTCGTCTTGCTGACGGAGCGCCAAGCCGGGCCGCGCCAGGCATACTGGGCGGGATTCCACGCAAGAGGTCCGTATGAAAGTCGCACTGTTGAATGGCTCGGTCTATGGCACTGCCGAAGATATCGCCCGTCAGGTGAAGGCGCGCCTGAGCGCGGCAGGCCATGAGGTCTGGCACCAGCCCAATGCCGATCTCGCCAGCCTGGAGGCCTTCGCGCCCGAGGCCCTGCTGGCTATCACCTCCACCACCGGCATGGGCGAATTGCCGGCCAACCTGGAATCCCTGTATTTCCAGCTGCGCGATCGGCTGCCGCCCTGGTCCGGACGACCCGGCGCCGTGCTGGCCCTGGGTGATTCCAGCTATGGCGACACCTATTGCGGCGGCGGCGAGCTGATGCAGGAATTGTTCGCCGAACTGGGGCTGCGCGAAGTGCTGCCCATGCTGCGCATCGATGCCAGTGAAACGGTCACGCCGGACGAAGACGCCGAGCGCTGGGTCGCCGAGGTCATCGCCGCCCTGGGCTGATCTTGCCCCGGCAGCAACGCTGCTTTACCCGCGCGGAGCGCGCCGCCGGGCCCGGTTCGCTGTCCTCGCCCCCTCAGCCTCGGTATCCTTGGCGCCTGTCGAGGATTTGAGAAGGAGCCCTGGGTGAATAGATATCTGCGCCTGGCTCTGGAGCTGTGCGGATTGGGCGCGCTGTGGGGTGTGGGTACCTGGCTGGCCACCTATTTCGCCTTGCCGGTACCAGGCGGGGTGGTGGGGCTGGCCATGCTGCTGGTGCTGCTGGCCGCGCGCATCGTCGAGCCCGAGTGGTTGCAGGGCGGCGTGCGCCTGCTGCTGGGAGAAATGCTGCTGTTCTTCATTCCCGCGCTGCTGAGTCTGCTCGACTACGGTCCGTTGCTGCGGCAAGAGGGTGTGCGCATCCTGCTGGCCATCCTGCTCAGCACCGTGCTGACCATGGTCGCGACCGCCCTTACCGTGGACTGGATGTTTCGCCGGCGAGGGCGTCGCGATGCTTGATCTGCCCGGACTCTTCTGGCTGCTGCTGACGGTGGCGGGCTATGGGGTGAGTCGGCTGCTCTATGCCCGGCTGCGCTGGTATGTGGTCAGTCCGATCATCTTCGTCACGGTGCTGCTCTATGCCGCCACCCTCTGGCAGCAGGTGAGCTATGCCGAGTACGCCCACTACAGCCACTGGCTGATCACCCTGCTGGGGCCGGCGACGGTGGCCTTCGCCGTGCCGATCTGGCAGCAGAGACGCCTGCTGGCGCGCTACTGGCAGGCGTTGCTGGCCGGCCTCTGCGTCGGCAGTGGCGTGGCCATTGGCAGTTCCTGGTTGTTGGCCCGGCTGCTGCTGCTCGATGACCGGGTGCTGCTGTCCATGCTGCCGCGCTCCATCAGCACCCCCTTTGCCATGCCGATGTCCGCCACCGTGGGAGGCGTCCCCGAGCTGACCGCGGCCTTCGTGATGATCACCGGCCTGGGGGGCGCCATCCTCGGCAGCCTGCTGATCAGGCTGCTGCCGCTCAAGTCGGCCCTGGCCCGCGGTGCCCTGTTCGGCATGGGCGCCCACGGCGTAGGGACCAGCAAGGCCTACGAGGTCGGCCTGGAGGAGGGCACCGTGGCCGGCCTGGTCATGGTGCTGGCCGGCCTGAGCAATCTGCTCGGCGCCCAGCTGGTGCTCTGGCTGCTGCACCGCTAGTGCAGGGTGGCGGAAGGCGCGCCCAGTTGCGCCAGCCGCCGCCGCACCTGCTCGCGTTCGGCATCGTCTTCGCTGATCAGCAGGGCGTGCTGCAGGTCGTAGCGCTCGGCCTGGGGGCAGTCGAGCTGGCGGTACAGATCGGCGCGCGCCAGGTGATCGATGACCCCGACCGTGCCCAGCTCGATGACCCGCTGGGCATCCTTGAGCGCGGCCAACGGCTGGTCGCCCTGGCGATGCAATTCCCGCAGATTGCGCGAGAGTCGCTGCATCATCTGCCGCGGACCGAGGGGCGCCAGATAGCTGGCCTGCAGTTGCGCGTTGGGCCCGAACTGATCCACCAGCAGTTGGCGGCAGTCGTTCATGTACAGGCGACGACCGCCGAAGGGTTCGAGCAGATGATCCGCGCCCGGCACGCGCAAGAGGAAATGTCCGGGAAAGCCGATGCCCTGCAGGTCGATCTCCAGGCGCCGGGCCAGTTCCAGAGCCACCAGGGCGATCGACAGCGGCTGGCCGCGTCGCCGCGCCAGGACCTCGTCGAGCAGGGCAGCCGTAGGGTTCAGGGGCCACTCGGCCGCGCGAAAACCGGCATCGCAAAGCTGCCGCAACAAGGCCTGGGCCCGCTCGGCGTGACTGGCATCGCCATCCAGGCTGGCGACCAGGCGCAGTGCCAGGTCGTCCAGCGAGTGCAACAGGGCCGGGGGATCGATCTGTTCGTGGTGTTCGGCCGCGATCCACAGGGCGGCTTCCAGCAGCCGGGGATCGGGCCGGTCCAGGCAGGCGAGGCAGGAAAGACGCGCGTCCACGGTAGACTCCAGAGCCCTCGCGGGCTTTTCCTCAGGTTTTAGCCTGCCAGCGCCGGGCCGTCCAGTCTGCGACAGTTGCGCACTGGCCGACGGTCCGGCTTCTCGCTATAAGAGCGACTGACGCCAGGGCAACCTCGAGAACGGGATTCCGGCATGGATCTATCTTCGAGTGGAGGTCTTCACTCTTGCGGAGGGAGCAGCACGCCATGAAATGGGCAGACAACGGTCGCAAACGCATGCACGACGGGGCGAACTCCCTCGGCAACCTGCTGGTGGAAGGCTTCCACTACTTCGGGCTGTTCGCCATTGGCGCGGCCACGGCCTGGGCCTCGGTGCTGGCCTTCCTCGGCATGCTCGACAAGGGCCAGGCGAGCATCGATGACATCCTGCTGCTCTTCATCTACCTGGAGCTGGGTGCCATGGTCGGCATCTACTTCAAGACCAACCACCTGCCGATCCGCTTCCTGCTCTATATCGCCATCACCGCCCTGACCCGCTACCTGATCGGTGACGTCTCTCATCATCGGCCGCCGGATGTCGGGCTGCTGTATCTCTGCGGCGGGATCTTCCTGCTGTCGCTTGCGGTGCTGGCGGTCCGCGTCGCCTCGAACAGGTTTCCTTCCAGCAGGGCGCTGGATGCGGCGGGTGATGTGGTGGGCGAGGGCGCGGGCGACAAGTAGCCCGCGGCACCGCTATCCGCTGCGTTCCCGGCAGCGCAGCTGGCCAGGCCAGGCGCTGCCGGGATGACCCGCTGGCGGGTGCCTAGCGGTCCAGCGGCGCCAGCAACTGGGCCAGGTCGCTTTCGGTCAGGCGCCAGTCGCCGCTGTTCTCGCTGAGAATGCCGGCGCTCAGGCGCGCCTTTTCCTGCTGCAGCTGCTGGATGCGTTCTTCCAGGGTGCCGCGGGCGATCAGCTTGTAGACGAACACCGGACGATCCTGGCCGATGCGGTAGGCGCGGTCGCTGGCCTGCTGCTCGGCGGCCGGATTCCACCAGGGATCGAAGTGGATCACGGTGTCGGCCGCCGTCAGGTTGAGACCGCTGCCGCCGGCCTTGAGGCTGAGCAGGAATACCGGCACCTCGCCGTTCTGGAAGCGCTGCACCGGGGTGCGCCGATCCCGGGTTTCGCCGGTCAGGGTGACGTACGGGATGCCGCGCTGGTCGAGATCGGCGGCGATGAGGTCGAGCATGCTGGTGAACTGGGAGAACACCAGGACCCGGCTGCCACCGGGGAGCAGGGCGTCGAGGCGCTCGTTCAGCGCCGCCAGTTTCGCCGAGGGCTTGGCCACGCTGGCGTCTTCGTTGGGCACCAGGCGCAGGTCGCAGCAGACCTGGCGCAGGCGCAGCAGGGCATCGAGGATCAGCAGCTGGCTGCGACCGATGCCCTGACGGGCGATCTCGGCGCGGACGCGCTCGTCCAGCAATAGGCGCAGGTCTTCGTAGCGTTCGCGTTGCGCCGCGCTGAGTTCGACCAGCTGGACGATCTCGGTCTTGGGCGGCAATTCGCTGGCGACCCGCTGCTTGGTGCGGCGCAGCATGAAGGGGCGGACCCGTGCCTTGAGCGCCGCCAGGCGCTGCACATCGCCTTCACGCTCCACGGGGATGCGATAGGCCTGCTTGAAGCCTTTCTCGTCGCCCAGCCAGCCGGGCATCAGGAAGTGGAATTGCGACCAGAGTTCGCCCAGGTGATTTTCCAGCGGCGTGCCGGTCAGGCAGAGGCGATGGCGGGCGCGCAGGTGGCGCGCCGCCTGGGCGGCCTTGGTGGCGGCATTCTTGATCGACTGGGCTTCGTCGAGCACCTGCAGGTGGAAGTCGTAGCCGGCCAGGCGCTCGGCGTCACGGGGCAGCAGGGCATAGGTGGTGAGCACCACGTCGTGCTCCGGAATCCGCTCGAAGCGACTGCTGCGGGCGCTGCCCTGCAGGGTCAGCACGCGCAGGCCGGGGGCGAAGCGGGCGATCTCGTCCTGCCAGTTGGGGATCAGGCTGGTGGGCATGACGATCAGCGCCGGCGCGGTCAGGCGACCGGCCGCCTGCTCGACGAGGATGTGCGCCAGGGTCTGCAGCGTCTTGCCCAGGCCCATGTCGTCGGCCAGGATGCCGCCCACGTCCAGTTCACGCAGCGCCTGCAGCCAGGCCACGCCGTCGCGCTGATAGGGCCGCAATTCGGCGTGCAGGGTGTCCGGCAGGACCACCGGCTCGGCGGCATAGCTGCGCAGGCGTTCGGCAAAGCTGCGCAGGCGCTCGCCGCCTTCCCACTCCAGCGGCAGGCGTTCGTCCAGCTCGGCCAGGCGCGCGGCGTCCAGGCGCGGCAGGCGCAGGGCACGGTCCTGGGTGAGGCGATCGGTGGCATAGAGTTCACCGAGGATCTGCAGGATCGGCTTGAGCCGCCCCAGGGGCACGGCGACCCGTTGCACCCGGCCCTGCTGGCCGGCCAGGCGCGGCGGCTCGATACGCAAGAGCACGGGTTCGTCGTCGGCGCGCTTGGCCAGCATCGCCGGTTCGTACTGGGAGGGCTCGCGCCGTATGGCATCGATCAGCAGCGGGATCAGGCTGACGCGGCGCTGGCCCAGGCGGATGCCCAGTTCGACGTCGAACTGGCCGCTCGCGGCGGTCGCGTCCTGCACCTCTTCGAGGTGACCGTACCAGCCTTCCACCGGTGTCAGGTCGAAGGTGAATTCGGGATGGGCCTCGATCTGCCAGCCGGCTTCGCGCAGACCGGGGATGACCTGCTGCACGAATCTGAGCCAGGCGGGGTCGTCCGGCAGTTCGAACATCTCGCCACTGTCGTCGGGCAGCGCGGCGCTGCGCCGGGTGGCCAGGCGCAGACCGTGGTCGAGCAGCGTCTGCCGCCAGCGTTGTTCGGCCGGCAGCTGGCGCGCGGGATAGTCGGCCTCCGGGGTGCGCGGCGGCGCCCCGAACAGGCGCCGCGAGCCATAGGCGAAGGCCAGGGCGGCGCGATGGCGTACCGTGGGTCTCATCTTGCCGATGTGGCGGTCGTAATCGATCTGGGTATGGCTGCCAAGGGTCAGGACCGGGCGAGGCAGCTCCGGATGGGCGACCGGCGTGGCCGGCAGGGCGGCCTCGCTGCGTTGCAGCCGCTCGAGTTCGATGAGGGCGGCGGCGGCATGCTTGCAGTTGCGGCCGACCGGGCAGGTGCAGCGGGCGTCGACCCGCCAGGCGGTCTCGCCCGCGCGCAGGCTGATCGCCTGCCGATAGGCCGGTCCGGCCGGGCTGTGGCACTCGGCATAGAGCTGACCCTTGGCGGCCGAGCGCAGCTGCACCAGGCCGTCGAGCGCCAGCCGCCGGCCGCGCTCGTAGTTGCGCTCCGTGAAGGCGCCTTTCCAGTCCTGCCACTTGAGCCGTTCGAAACGTAACGCCATCGTTCACCCAGGCTGTTCGTACCAAACCGGCTATTCTGCCACAGTCCGCCAGGCGCCCGCCGGACTCCCTTGACCTATGTGAGAATGAGAATATAGTGCATTTAAATGGGTAGGGAGCGAGACGATGCGTGAACAGCCGTTGACCAGCGTAGCCCTGATCGATGCCAGTCGCCTGGAAGCACGGCGGGAAGGGCGCTTGCGCGCGCTGCAGCGCGGCATCCTCATCAGTTGCAGTCTGGGTGTCCTGGGCGCTGCGGCCCTGCACCTGGCCTACTTGGCCGCCGGCGGTCGCTAGGGCTGCCTGGCCCCGATCCGTCCAGAAAAAAGCCCCGCACAGGGACCTGTGCGGGGCTTTGTCTTCAGCACCGGTCGGAGACCGGCGGCGGGGGTCAGACCAGCAGGTCGCCCACGCGGTACATCTTCATGGTGTTGGTGCCGTCACGCTTGGTGTAGCTGTCGCCCTTGGTCAGGATGACCCAGTCGCCGTGCTCGACGATGCCGCGCTTGAGCAGCTCGTCCACCGCGGCCTGGCTCACCTTGTTCGCCGGCATGGTGGTCGGGTCGAAGGGGATGGTGTGCACGTTGCGGAACAGCGCGGTGCGGGCTTGGGTGGCGCGGCTGGACGCGAAGGAGAAGATCGGCACCGAGGAACGCAGGCGCGACATGATCAGCGGGGTGTAACCGGTGTCGGTCAGGCTGATGATGGCCTTCACGCCGGGGAAGTGGTTGGCCACGTAGATGGAGGCCAGGGCGATGCTCTCGTCCCAACGGGTGAAGGTATGGCCCAGGCGGTGGCTGGACAGCTTGCTGGTGGGCTGCTTCTCGGCACCGACGCAGACGCGCGCCATGGCCTTGACCGCTTCCACCGGATACTGGCCGGCGGCGCTCTCGGCGGAGAGCATCACGGCGTCGGTGTTGTCCAGCACGGCGTTGGCCACGTCGGAGACTTCCGCGCGGGTCGGCATGGGGCTGCTGATCATCGACTCCATCATCTGGGTCGCGGTGATCACCGCCTTGTTGAGGCGCCGGGCGTGGGAAATGATGCGCTTCTGGATGCCCACCAGCTCGGCGTCACCGATTTCCACGCCCAGGTCGCCTCGGGCCACCATCACGGCGTCACTGGCATGGATCAGGCCGTCCAGGGCTTCGTCGTCGGCCACGGCTTCGGCGCGCTCGATCTTGGCCACCAGCCAGGACTTGCCACCGGCGGCTTCCATCAGGCGACGGGCTTCGTGCATGTCTTCGGCATCACGCGGGAAGGACACGGCCAGATAGTCGACCTCCATGGAGGCGGCCAGCTTGATGTCTTCGCGGTCCTTGTCGGTCAGCGCCGGAGCGGTGAGGCCACCGCCGCGACGGTTGATGCCCTTGTGGTCCGACAGCGGGCCGCCGATCAAGGTGGTGCAATGCAGTTCGGTGGCGGTCATGCCTTCCACGCGCAGGACCACGCGGCCATCGTCCAGCAGCAGTTCGTCACCCACGCGGCAGTCGGTGACCAGGCCCGGGTAGTCGATACCGACCACTTCTTCGGTGCCTTCGGTGCGCGGATGGGCGATGGACAGGCGGAAGGGATCGCCGACCTTGAGTTCGATGCGCTTGTTGACGAACTTGGCGATGCGGATCTTCGGACCCTGGAGGTCGCCGAGCAGGGCGACATGGCGACCGTGCTTGGCGGCGAGATCCCGTACCAGCTGACCACGAGCCCGGTGCTCGTCGGGCGTTCCATGCGAGAAGTTCAGGCGGGCGACGTCGATGCCGGCGATGATGAGCTGCTCGAGGACTTCCGGAGAATTGCTGGCCGGGCCCAGGGTGGCGACGATCTTGGTACGGCGATAAATCATGCAGTCTTTCCTTTAGCGGATTGCAACCATGAGTCGGCGCCTTAGCGCCGAGTCGACGTAGAACACGGAGCGCAGCTCATTGTAGCGCTGTCGCGTGGCCAGCACATGACGGCTTTTCGCAGCTTGGTCACACCAATGGTCGTTTGCCCTCAAGAAGCGGGCCCCGGCGCCGATCTAGCGAGCAGGAGGACTTTCCATGCGCCCTTATCTCTGCCTGTTCCTGCTGCTCGGCCTCACCGGCTGTACCAGCGTCTCGATGAATTCCTATCTGGATGCCGCCTATAAATCCTATAGCGAAGGCGACTGCAACAATGCCTTGCTGCAGATCTCCCAGGCTGAACGCAAGGGGCGGGCACGGCCCTGGCTGCAACCGGAATTTTCCATGCTGCGCGGCCAGTGTCTGGAGCAGCAGCAACTGTACGCCGACGCGGTCCAGACCTATCGTTTCATCCAGGTCCGGTTTCCGGCCAGCGAATACGCCTATCGGGCCCAGGCCCGACTGGACACCCTGCGCCAATTGGGGCTAGATGGCGGAACGGCCGTTGCGACGCCCCAACCGGTGCGAAAACTACCGCAGCGCTGAGCTTTCCAGGACGTTGTCGGTAAAGTGGCTTTACCGTGTGCAGGATGAATCGCACCATGACTCAGAATCGTCGTATCGAGCGCCACCAGCTGCCCTACTATCTGAAGGTGTTCAACCGCTTTACCGACAAGCCCATGGGCTACATCGGCAACATTTCCCGCGAGGGGCTGCTGATGATCAGCCAGCTGCCCATGCTGGTGAACGCGCGCTTCGAACTTCGGCTGAAGATTCCGGGGCAGGACGGTCAGCTGCATTTCGTCGATTTCGACGCCCGCTGCCAGTGGAGTCATGAAGACGTGACCCCAGGCAACTACGATTCGGGCTTCAGCGTCGCCGAGCCGCCGGCCGAATTCGCCGAATTGATCGACGTGCTGCAGCACTACTTCACCTTCGGCCGCCTCTCTCAGTCGGCGGCCTGATCCGGGTCACCGGCATTCCATAGCTGCAGCAGGCAGGTCTGCAGATCCGCCGTGGCGCCGGCCGCCAGCCAGCGGACGGGCCTTCGCTCCAGCCGCGCGGCCAGCCGCTCGCCCTGGATCCGGGCCTGCCAGGCGTCGGCATAGCGGCGCGCAGCGCGCCAGCTGCGGATGTCGTCGGGTTCCGCCACCTGCTGCCGTGCGGTGTCGACCAGCCAGAGCTGCAGGCCGCGTCGGACCAGGTCCAGACGGCCGAGCCAGACCGCCAGCTCTTCATCCAGCGGTGCCGCCACCACCAGCACACTGCCCGGGCGCGCCTGACGGCAGAGCCGTGCCAGCGCTGCCCTGAGATCGCTCGTCGCACCTGGCAGCCGCACCGGCAGTTCGGCTGGCGTCAGGCGGCAAGCAGCCGTGCCTGCCGCCAGCAGGCGCAGCTCGGGATCGAGACCATAGAGCCACAGCTCATTGCCACTGGCCGCCAGGGCCTGCCCGAAACCCAGCATCTGCTGGTAGTCGCCTGACCGCTCGGCCTGTCCTCGTCCCTGGGCCGGGCTGGCGATCAGCAGGTGCAGGGGGGTATCCGCGCGCAGGCGTGCCCTGGAGGCCGGCGCGGCGAGCGGCGGATGCTCACCACTCGCTCGCCGGCGCCGGCGGGCGTTCAGCCGCCCCATAACGCTCAGTCCCAGCAGCAGGGCACCCGCCGCCGGCAGGCCCTGCCAGCGCAGGGGCGCCAGTCCGCCCAGGATCAGGCTGAGCAGCGCCAGGGCGACCAGCGCCAGGGGCAGGCAGCGCTGGATCATGGGCGCGGTGCCGGACACTGTCCCAGCAGCTTGAGGATCTGGCCGTCCAGGCTGTCACCCTCGAATTCGCGTTCTGGCGTCAGCCGCAGCCGCGGCCGCAGCACGGCGGGCAGCAGGGTGCGCACATCCTCGGGCGTCACGCTGTCGCCACCCCGCAGAAAGGCCTGTGCCTGGGCCAGGCGCAGCAGGGCCTGACCGGCGCGCGGTCCGGCGCCCTGTTCGAAGGCCGGCCATTCCCGGGTGAGACGGATCAGGCGCACGGCATGCTCCAGGACCGGCTCCGCAACCGGCAGGCCGGCCACCAGTCGCTGCAGCGCCGGCAGATCCCGCGCCTGCAGCAGGGGGCGCAGCGCCGCCGCTTCCAGGGGGTCGCCCAGACCCTGCTGCACGGCCAGGCGCAGGGCGGCCAGTTCCTGGCCTTCTGCCGGCCACTCCAGACGCAGTTGCACCAGGAAGCGATCCCGCAGCGCCAGTGGCAGCTCGCTGCCCGGGGTGCGGGTGGCGATCACCATGAAGGGCGCCGGCAGGGGCAGCTGGCGACCGCCCAGGCTCAGCTGGCGGCCCTGCAGGGCGTCGTCCAGCAGCTGGAGGACCACCGGCGGCGCCCGATGCAGGTCTTCGAGCAGGACCAGGGAATTGAACAGCGGACCCCGGCGCAGACGGGCACTGTCGCTGCCGACGTCCGTGACGATTTCGCCGGCCACCTCGGCGGGGGTCAGGGCCGGATGGCAGTGCAGCCGGGCGAAACCGGCATCCAGGCTGGCCGCCAGGGCGCGTGTCAGCAGCGTCTTGCCGGAGCCGGTGGGACCTTCCAGCAACAGGTGACCGCCGGCCAGCAGGGTGGCGAGCAGTCCGTCCACGGCGGCGTCCTGCTGTGGCAGCACCTTGAGCAGGGCCTGCCGCAGGGCCTGCAGGCGGGTCAGGGCGCGGGCCTTGACGCCGGTATCGCCAGCGTCCACCGGAGTGGCGTCAGGAGGGGAACTGTCGGTCATCGGAAGTCCTCGGGAGCGGGGGGCGCACGGCCAGGTGCAACAGGCGCAGCTGGACGATGCGGCGGGTGAAGTCGCGAGCGGAGAGGCGCGCCGGGCTGGGGCGCATCGCCTCGCCCACCGCGCGGGTGCTCAAGCCGCTAAGACGCGCAAGATATTGCCAGCGCTCGGCCACGCCTTGGTCGGCGAGTTCGGGGCGGCGGCGGTGCACCTCGCGCTGGATATCGCGCTGCAGCGTGGCGATCAGTTCAGGCCAGCGTTGGGCATCACGTCGTGGAGCCGGATTCTGCCGACGACGTCTCAGCCAGATCCCTGCCGCCAGCGTCAGCAGCCCAAGGGCCAGGCCATAGCGTTGCAAGGCGTCCAGCCACAGGGGGAGCGGTGGCGCCGGGGCGATCAGGGTCACCGGCGCGCCCTGGGTGAGGTACCACAGCAGCCAGGCATTGTCGTACTGGGCGAGATGGGCGTTGCTCCAGAGGTCGCTGTCCGACAGCAGGGTCACGCTGCCATCGCCCCAGGGCAGCATCAGCATATGGGTGGCGCTGGCGCTGCTGGCCCAGGCCACCGCCTGATCGCCGACATCGAACAGATGGCGACTGTCGTCGAAGCCGAGGTAGGCGGGAGCATCGTCTTCGGCGAGATAGAGCTGGGTCAGGTTGGGCCACAGGGGCAGCGCCATGATCGGCGGGGCGGCGCCGCCCAGTTCGCGGGTCGCCATGGGACGCACGCCCAGGGTCGCACTGAGCGCCAGGGTGCTGTCATCGGCGACGGCCACCAGCCGGCCGCCCGCCTCGACCCAGTCCAGCAGCGCCTGGGCCTGAGCCTCCGCCAGGGGCGGGTTGCCGGCCAGCCAGAACCTGACGTCCTGGGGTGGTAATTCGGCGAGCTGCTCGGGCTGGCCGCGTTGCACCCGGCTGCCGAAGTGCTGCAGGTAAGCCGCCGCCCGCGCCTGGGGGTCGGTGCTGCGGGTAGTCGCGGTGAGTTGGGTGGCGAGTTGGCGCGCGGTCCGGCTGTCGAGTCCCTGATGGGTCAGGCGCAGGCTGGCCGGGCCACTGTCGGTCTGTGGCGGCAGGGGGCAGGACAGCGGCTCCTGCTGCGCTAGGCACGCCAGCGACAGGGTCAGCGCCCAGACGGCGGCGCCCAGGCGTACGCCGATACCTCGGCACCTGGAGCGAACGGAGAGCCGATCGACTGAACGCATGGGAAGGGAGGATACGCGGAAGACGGACGCCAGAGCCTAGCGGGTGCGGGCGCCCGGGAGCAAGGCGCGCGACGATGCTAGACTGCGCCGATTCTAGGGGAGGGCGGTGTGACGCAAAGTATCTTCTGGTACGACTTCGAGACCACGGGCATCGATCCACGGCGGGATCGTCCGCTGCAGGTGGCCGGGGTGCGTACCGATCTGGACCTCAACGAAATCGAAGCGCCGCTCAATCTGCATTGCCAGCTGAGCGAGGACGTCCTGCCCCATCCGGCAGCCTGCCTGGTCACCGGTATCCTGCCCGCCACCCTGCAGCGCCTGGGGCTGCGCGAGCGGGACTTCGTCCAGCGTCTGCATGAGGAGTTGCGGCGTCCCAATACCTGCAGCGTCGGCTACAACAACCTCAGATTCGACGACGAAATGGTACGGCACAGCCTGTACCGCAACTTTCACGACCCCTATGCCCGCGAGTGGCAGCAGGGCAACAGTCGCTGGGATGTGCTTGGCCTGATCCGGGCGCTCTATGCCTTTCGCCCGGAAAGCCTGGACTGGCCGCAGGACGAGCAGCGCGTTTCCCTGCGCCTGGATCGCCTGACCGTCGCCAATGGCATCGAACACGCCCAGGCCCATGACGCCCTGGCCGATGTCCGCGCGACCCTGGCCCTGGCGCGCCTGGTCAGGCAGCGGCAGCCAAGGCTCTATGACTATCTCTGGACGCAGCGCCAGAAGAAGGCGGCGCTGGCGCGCATTCGTCTGCTCGAACCCCTGCTGCATGTCTCGGGACGCTTCAGCGCCGAGCGGCACTTTCTCGCCCCTGTCCTGCCGCTGGCCTGGCATCCGGTCAATCGCAATGCGTTGATCGTCTGCGACCTCGGCCTGGCGCCGGAGCCGCTGCTGGACCTGGACGTCGAGACCCTGCGCGAACGCCTCTATACCCGGCGGGATGCGCTGGCCGAGGGTGACCTGCCGGTGCCGCTCAAGCTGGTACAGGTCAACAAATGTCCGATTCTGGCGCCCTTCAGCGTCTTGCGTCCGGCGGATACGGAACGGCTTAACTTCGATCTGGCCGCCGTCTGGCGCTGCGTCCGCCAATTGCTCGACCAGCGTGCGACCTGGCAACCCAAGGTGCAGGCCCTCTATGCCGAGGCATCCGGATTGGCCGCCCAGGAACAGGAGGCCGAAGCAAGACTGTACGACGGCTTCATTGCCGCCGAAGAACGGCAACTCTGCGACCAAGTTCATCAGTGTCCGGCAGAGCAACTTGGCAGCCGCGCCTGGCCCTTTCGGGATGAGCGACATCCAGAGCTGTTCTTTCGCTATCGAGCGCGCAACTTTCCCGAGTTGCTGACGGCGGAAGAAGAGGCTCGTTGGCGACAATTCTGTCGGCAGCGTCTGCTGGGTGAAGAGCAACAAGGTCATATGACCTGTACGCAGTTCCTCACCCTGACCGAACAATTGCGGCGGGAAGTCCCGGTTGATCAGGTGCCGATTCTCGAGGCCTGGTCCGCTCATGTTCGAGCGGTGATGCAGCGATTGGATCGGGCGGTTGCCTGAAGTCGCAAAAGCCGGATACCGATCCGAGACGTTTGTTAACCAAAAAAGAGTGGCAAGCAGCAAATTCGGACGGACGCTATCCGACCGCGGTTGAAGCAAGGGAAAAGTGAAAGGGAAGTACCGCGCCGGAGATGAAAGCGCTTCGGGCGCTGTGGTGCGGGATATCGATAACGGCGAGCGGTCACCAGGCCTAACCTGGGTCCGCGCCTGGCAGGCTGCGGTAAACGCCTGCCAGGCGGGCAAAAAGAACGCCGGCTAGCCGGCGTTCTTCTGATCAATCCAGCAGCGTTGCCCAGGATTCGACGTCGTCCGAACCCCATTTGGCTTTCCACTCTTTCAGCGTCTTGTGATTGCCACCCTTGGTTTCGATCACTTCGCCATTGTGCGGATTCTTGTATTGCTTAACTTTGCGCGCGCGCTTGGGCGTACTGCCAGTGCTGGCCTTGGGAGTGCGCGCCTGGCGGGCAGGCTTGGCTTCGGTATCGAGAATGCCGATGATGTCGCGCAGGGACTTCTGATACTCACCCATCAACGCGCGGAGTTTCTTTTCGAATTCCAGTTCGCGCTGGAGTTTGTCGTCCTCTTGCAGCGACTTCAGGCGCTCCTGCAATTCCTTGATGGCTTCTTCGGTCTGGCGGTATTCATTGATGAGCGACATAAACGGCCTTTGTTCTGAGTGATGCAGAGATGAAAGTCTGCATCGATCATAGATTGGCTATCGGGATAAGTAAACTGTCCGCCTGACAGGTCGATAATTGCAGCCCGTTTCGTCGCAACAGCGAAGTTGTCGAATACGCGTAACTTTCGACAGGGCATTGGCGGAACTTATCGGTTCTTACTTGTCCTTTGCAAAGTCTTTACCCTGGCTCTACAGTCGCGCGCTATGGCGCCCTGCGCCGCTCGACGCTGCCGGCGACTGCGCCTAGAATGCAGCCCCTTTTCGTTCGAGGTTGTGCTATGCAAACGTTTCGTCTGGTGATCGCCTGTCCGGACGGGGTAGGTATCGTGGCCAAGGTCAGCAACTTCCTGGCGACCTATAACGGCTGGATTACCGAAGCGAGTCACCATTCGGATACGGAGAGTGGCTGGTTCTTCATGCGCCATGAGATCCGCGCCGATTCACTGCCCTTCGATCTGGCCGGCTTCAGTCAGGCCTTCGCACCCATCGCACGGGAATTCTCCATGCAATGGCGGATTACCGATTCGGCCCAGCGCAAGCGCGTGGTGCTCATGGCCAGTCGCGAATCCCACTGCCTGGCCGACCTGTTGCACCGCTGGCACAGCGGCGAGCTGGATTGCGAGATCCCCTGCGTCATCTCCAACCACGACACCCTGCGCAGCATGGTCGAATGGCACGGCATTCCCTTCTTCCATGTGCCGGTCGATCCCGCCAACAAGCAGCCGGCCTTCGACGAGGTGTCGCGGCTGATCGATCTGCACCAGGCCGATACCGTGGTCCTGGCGCGCTACATGCAGATCCTGCCGCCGGATCTCTGTGCGCGCTATGCCCACCAGGTGATCAACATCCACCACAGCTTCCTGCCGTCCTTTGTCGGGGCCAAGCCCTATCACCAGGCGGCGCAGCGCGGCGTCAAGCTGATCGGCGCCACCTGCCACTACGTGACCGAAGAGCTGGATGCCGGGCCAATCATTGAGCAGGACGTGGAACGCGTCAGCCACCGGGACAACGTCGAAGACATGGTGCGCCTGGGCAAGGACGTCGAGAAGATGGTGCTGTCGCGCGGCCTGAGATACCACCTGCAAGAGCGGGTCATGGTTCATGGCAACAAGACCGTCATCTTCGACTGACCACGAACGGCCAGCGGCGGCGCCCGGTGCCGCGGCGCCGCCACCGCGCCTGGGCGAGGGCTGCCTGGCGCGCTATGACCTGCAGGCCATGACTGAAGAGGGCGGCGCCGACTTCAGTGCCGCCGCCGCGCTCTGGCAGCAACTGCAGGCACGGCAAGAGCACGAGGACGTCGCAGAAGACGCCCCGGACAGCAGGGATACGGACTCGACTCAGGCGTCCTGAGCGGTGGCCTCGGCGCTGGTCTTGGCCTTGAGATCGGCGATCTTGCGTACTTCGGAGGCGAACACCTCGTCCTGCACGGTCGGCCGTTTCTTCCAGGGCTTGCGGTCGGGCTTGGGTTGAGCGGCGTAGGTGACGATTTCGCCACCGTAGACATCCTGATAGCGCTGGGCCTGGCGTTCCAGTTCAGCGCGAAGTTGATCTTTGGTCACGGGTTCGATCTTGTTCGAGTGTCGCGAGAGGCGAGCGGTCGTCAGGACCGCTCGAAGCCGTTGCGCAAAGGGCGCGGCTGCGGAGTCTAGCCGCCGCGAGGTCCTTTGCCTATCCCACTCGATCCAGGACGCGCATGGACAGGTCGATGGCCTTGACGTCCTTGGTCAGGGTGCCGATGGAGATGTAGTCGACACCGGTCTGGGCGATGCCGAGCAGGGTGTCCTGGTTGACGCCACCCGAGGCTTCCAGCTTGGCCCGGCCGGCGGTCAGGGCCACCGCCGTACGCATGTCGGCCAGGCTCAGCTCGTCCAGCATGACGATGTCCGCGCCGGCGCTCAGGGCCTGTTCCAGCTCCTGCAGATTTTCCACCTCGACCTCCACCGGACGCCCCGGCGCCAGTTGCCGGGCGGTGGCCACGGCCTGGGCGATACCGCCACAGGCGGCAATGTGGTTTTCCTTGATCAGGAAGGCGTCGAACAGGCCGATGCGGTGGTTGTAGCAGCCGCCGCAGGTGACCGCGTATTTCTGGGCGCGGCGCAGGCCGGGCAGGGTCTTGCGGGTGTCCAGCAAGCGGACGGCGGTGTCCTGCACCAGATCGGCATAGTGGCGGCAGCGGGTGGCGGTGCCGGACAGCAACTGCAGGAAATTCAGGGCGCTGCGCTCGCCGGTGAGCAGGGCGCGCGCGGGACCCTGGAGTTCGAACAGCACCTGGTCGGGCGCGACCCGCTCGCCGTCGGCCACCTGCCAGCGGACCTCGACTGCGGGATCCAGCACCCGGAACACCTCGTCGACCCAGGCCGTGCCCGCCACTACCGCGGCCTCGCGGGTGATGATCCGCGCCCGGGCCTGCTGGTGAGCGGGGATCAGACCCGCCGTGAGATCACCACTGCCGACGTCTTCGCGCAGTGCAGCGGCGACGTTTTCGGTGATGACCTGGGCGAGATCGGCAGAGGTGGCGCTGGACATGAACGGACTCCGGTAGGGGTAGCGGCGGACGCGCGGGCAACTTTAGGGGAGGTTGACGATCTGAGATAGACAACGTTGAGTTATTCTAAGGGCAGGCGCTGACAGACAGGTGCCTTGTGAACCCTGTCATGTACTGTGCAGATGCCGATTGGTCGATGCCTTAGCAGAGCAAATAATGGCACATCGACAACGTTTCACCTCGCGGCCAGGGCGGCCAACGTTGTTCAATGCTCCTGTAGTGGAACGCGATTCAGCCGAACGCAAGAACGGTTGTGGGAGGCGGTGGTGCAGAACGACGTAAACGTAGTTCATTTCAAGGCGCTCGGGGAGTCCTCTTCCCGATTGCCTGCAGTGCTTTTACCGGTCAGGGATCGCGCCGCTCAGCGACTCAACGCCTCCTTGCAGCAGCTGTTCGACAACGCCGACGATGCGCTGTTTGAAATGGCCGATCGCGCCGGCAGCAACCAGGAACAGAGCCTCTATTTCGAAGCGATGCGCGACCTGCGTCTGCGCCGCAAGAGTATCGAGCGCAGCTTTCTCCAGCAGTATTTCGAGCGCTTCGCCGCGCTGAACAACCTGGTCGGCAGCAAGCCGGAGATGCGCCTGGACAGCGTCTCCTATGAAGACCTCAGTCTGGTGCAGAACGATGCGCTGGAAGAGAGCGTCGCCGTGGACACCATGGTGGCCAAGGCGCTCAGCAACAACGCCATGGCCATCAGCCACCTGACCATCAGATTCAATACCCAGCTGTCGAGCAAGCTGGACGACTCGACCCATCCGCTGGGCCCGCGCCGTCTGTGCGAGGCCTTCGTCGAAGCCTGTCGCGATCTCGACACCGACATCAAGGTCAAGCTGATCATCTACAAGCTGTTCGAGCGTTTCGTGCTCAATGGTCTGGGTCAGCTGTACGCGGAATCCAATCGGCAGCTGGTCGACGCCGGCGTACTGCCCCAACTCAAGGCCATCCCCCAGCAGGTGCCGAGCCGCTCGGCCAAGGGCTACAGCGGGCGCACCCCGGCCCACGTCAACAGCGAAGACGACGGTCAGGAGCTCTTTGGTACCCTGCAGGGCCTCCTGGCCCAGCTGCGGACGCCGGGCAGCGCCACCCTGGGTGGCGGCATGGCGGTCGATGAGGGGGCCGCGACCGGTGATGGCCAGGCCATCACTAGCTACGACCTCATGCGGCTGCTGTCGCACCTGCAGCAGCAGATTTCCGGCCAGTCCCTGGAGGGCTATGATCTCAAGGCGCAACTGGGGGTGGCCCTGGGCCGCATCAGCGAGCGCTCGGGTCGAAAGCGCGTGGTGGGGCAGGTCGACGAAGACGTCATCAACCTGGTGGCGATGCTGTTCGAATTCATCCTCGACGACCTCACCCTGCCGGATTCGCTCAAGGCGCTGATCGCCCGCCTGCAGATTCCCATGCTCAAGGTCGCGGTCCTCGACAAGACCTTTTTCAGCCGTGGCAGTCATCCGGCCCGGCGGCTGCTCAACGAGATCGCCGCCGCCTCCCTGGGCTGGGGCGAGCAGAGCGATCTGCAACGCGACGGCCTGTACCAGAAGATCGAGCAGATCGTGCAGCGCCTGCTGTCCGATTTCGTCGACGATCCGGAGATCTTCGCCGAGCTGCTGGCCGACTTCATGGCCTATGTCAGTGACGAACAGCGGCGCAGCGAGTTGCTCGAACAGCGCACCCGCGACGCCGAGGAAGGTCGGGCTCGCGCCGAGATCGCCCGCTTGCAGGTCGAGCACGTGCTGAGTCAGCGCCTGCAGGAACACCCGTTGCCGGCCGCCGTGCAACGCGTCCTGCGCGAGGCCTGGAGCCAGGTGCTGCTGCTGACCTGCCTGAAGCAGGGCTACGATTCCAGCGAATGGCGCGCAGCGCTCAAGACCATGGACGATCTGATCTGGAGCATCCAGCCGCACCACGACGTGGCGTCTCGCCAGCGTCTGCTGGAAATGGTACCCGGCCTGCTCAAGGCGTTGCGGGAAGGCCTGGCCAGCGCGGCCTTCGATCCCTTCTCCACCTCCGAATTCTTCACCGAACTCGAATCCCTGCACGTCCAGACCTTTCAGCAGACCCGTCCCGAGCTGGCGGATGCGGCAGCAGACACCGCAAGCGTGGCACCTGCCTCGCCTGCTGCCGAGGAACCCTTCGAGCTGCCACGCCCGGGTGAGCGGATCACCGGGCTGACCAACGACTCCCTGGAGTGGGTGGATGCCCTTTCGGTAGGCGCCTGGCTCGAGATCCAGGACGTCGAGCAAAAGCTGCGCTGCAAGCTGGCCGCGGTCATCCGGCCCATGGGCCGCCTGGTGTTCGTCAATCGGACCGGCATGAAGGTGCTGGATCGCACCCGTGAGGAGCTGGCGCTGGATTACCAGGAAGACCGGGTACGGCTGCTGGACGATGCCTTGCTGTTCGACCGGGCCATGACCTCGGTGATCGGCAACCTGCGGGGCCAGTCGCCTTCCTGAGATCGCTGCGACACAAAAAAGCCGTCCCTCGGGACGGCTTTTTTCATGCCTGGGCCAGGGGCCTAGTGCAGTTTGAGGCGCGGCTCGGTCTTGCGTCTCAGGTGATCGCCGGCAAACAGCGCCAGGGCGCGCAGCGGGCCATAGAGGGCCACCTGGTGCATCCGGTAGAGCGAGACATAGAAGGTCCGCGCCAGCCAGCCTTCCAGGGTCAGACTGCCCAGGGCGCCGCCCATGAGATTGCCGACCGCGCTGAAGCGCGACAGCGAGATCAGCGAGCCGTAGTCCTTGTAGACGTAGTCGGGTAGCGGCTTGCCTTCCAGGCGTGCCTTGAAGGTCTTCACCAGCAGCGAGGCCTGCTGGTGGGCGGACTGGGCACGCGGCGGCACGGTACGGGTATCGCCGGGGGTCAGCGGGCAGGCCGCGCAGTCGCCCAGGGCGAAGACATTCGGGTCGCGGGTGGTCTGCAGCGTCGAGTTGACCACCAGCTGGTTGATGCGGTTGGTCTCGAGACCCGCCAGGTCCTTGAGAAAGGCCGGTGCGCGGATGCCGGCGGCCCAGACCTTGAGGCTGGCCGGGACGAATTCACCCGCGGTCTGCAGGCCGTCGGCGCGGACTTCCTTGACCGCCGAACCGGTCAGCACCCGCACGCCGAGTTTTTCCAGGGTGCGATGCGCCTGGCCGGCGATCCGCTCGGGCAGGGCCGGGAGGATGCGCGGACCGGCTTCGACCAGGGTGATGCGCAGGTCTTCGGGGCGGATGCGATCCATGCCGTAGGCCTGCAGCTCTTCGGCGGCGTTGCGCAATTCGGCCGCCAATTCCACGCCGGTGGCGCCGGCGCCGACGATGGCCACTTCGATGAATTCACCCGGCTGCTCGCTGACATGGGCACGCAGGTAGTGGGTCAGCAGCTTGCGGTGGAAGCGCTCGGCCTGGGCCCGGGTGTCGAGGAAGATGCAGTTTTCCGCGGCGCCCGGCGTACCGAAATCGTTGGTGGTGCTGCCGATGGCCAGTACCAGGGAGTCATAGCCGATCTCCCGTTCCGGGACCAGGACGGCGCCGTCGTCCTCGATGGCGGCCAGTTGCACCTTGCGGCGCTCGCGATCCAGGCCGGTCATGCGTCCGAGCTGGAATTCGAAGTGATTCCACTTGGCCTGGGCGACATAGCTCAGTTCGTCTTCGGTGGAGTTGAGCGAGCCGGCGGCCACCTCGTGCAGCAGCGGTTTCCACAGGTGGGTGGCATTGGCGTCGATCAGCACGATCTGCGCCTGGTCGCGCTTGCCCAGGCTACGGCCCAGGCGGGTAGCCAGTTCCAGGCCGCCGGCGCCGCCGCCGACGATAACGATGCGATGGGTCATGGAGAGCACTCATAGAGAAGGAAAGCGTGAGCCGGACCGGGCGCGTCGCCGCGTGCGGGCGCAGTCCCGGGCTGGTGAAAATCTGGGGTCGTCGAAGCGCGCGAATCGAGACATCTAGCAAGGAAGATGGGCGAAAAGTCGTCAAATTCAAGGGAAGCGGCCTGCATCTGCTCTGGCAGGGACGTCTGCGGCGACGAGAGGTAGCGCTAGTTTAACCGGGCTGGCCCGGCCATTCGACCCTAGGGAAACTGGGGTCAATCCAGGACCTCCAGCCGATCGCCCAGGCGGATGATGCCGCTTTCCAGGACCCGGGCCGTGAGGCCGCCGTGGCCGCGCATGGCCTGGAAGGTCCCTGGCCCGAGGCGCTCTTCCAGGCGCGCGCAGGGCTGGCACCAGCCGGTGGTCTCCAGCACCGCCTGGCCGATGCGAAAGCGCCGATTCTTCAGGCTGAACAGATTGATCCCGGCGATGGCCAGATTGCGGCGCAGGTCGGCGGGTGCGACCGCCTTGCCGATCAGCGCGGCCACCACCGGCAGGTGTTCCCACTGGATCAGGGTGACCTGGCGCTGGTTGCGCGGGGTGGGCCGGGCGTGGTCGCCGGTCAGGCCGGCGTCACGCCGGGCCTCCACCGCGTCGATTTCGACCATGGGTGCGCGCGCGCTGGGTCGCACGCCGATCCAGCGCACCTCGCCCGACTGGGGAACCTGGGCCAGCAGTTCTTTGAGAGGGATCATGGGGCTCCTCGACGCCATGGTGGTGCCAATCCGAGCGGTAGGGCAGGATAGCGGCCTCGATAGACCGTTCAAGAGAGGATGCCATGCGCGCTGGAGTTCTGGCGTTGTTGCTGTCGTGTCTGCTGCTGCCCCTGACCGCTCTGGCGCTCGAACCGGGTGAGCGAGTGGCGCCCTTCACCCTGCTCGATCAGCGTGACCAGCCCTATACCTTCGACGACCAGCTGCAGGTCCTGCTGCTGGCGCGCAGCATGAGCGGCTCGGGGCTGGTCAAGGAAGCCATGCGCGATCAGCCGGCAAGCTATATCGACGGCACCCGGGTGGCCTACATCGCCGACATCAGCAGCATGCCGGCGGCCATCACCCGGATGTTCGCCGTGCCGGCCATGCGCAAGTACGGCTACCGGGTCCTGCTCGACCGCGAATCGCGCATCGTGCCGCGCTTTCCCGGCGCGGCCGACAAGGTGCTGTGGGTGACCCTGGACCATGGCCGTTTCGTCGGTCAGCGGGAATTCAGCGACGCCAGCGCGCTGCGCGACGCGCTCAAGGCCAAGGCCCGCTGATGGACGGGGTGTTCGTCGATGGCTGGTATCGCGAGGCGCGGCTGTGTCCTTCGCCCAACCACAACGAACGCCCGGCAGGGACGGAAGTGTCCCTGCTGGTGATCCACAACATCAGCTTGCCGCCCGGGCAATTCGGCACCGGCTGCGTCCAGGCCTTCTTCCAGAATTGCCTGGATCATTCGGCCCATCCCTTCTTTGCGGAGATCGCCGAGCTGAAGGTGGCGGCGCACTTTCTCATCGAGCGCGACGGGACGGTGACCCAGTTCGTCTCCTGCGCCCAGCGCGCCTGGCATGCCGGCGTCTCGTCCTTCGACGGCCGCGAGAACTGCAACGACTTCTCCCTGGGCATCGAACTGGAAGGCACGGACGACCTGGCCTACACCGACGCCCAGTACCGTGCCCTGGGGCGGCTGACGCGGGCGCTGCAGCGCGCCTATCCGGCGATCACCGCGGAACGTATCCAGGGCCACAGCGACATCGCCCCGGGGCGCAAGACCGATCCCGGTCCGGCCTTCGACTGGGCGCGGCTGCAAGGCGAATTGGCGGTCGAGGAGAACTAGGCGAGGCCGGCGGCGTCCCAGCCGAACACCGCGCAGGCATTGCGGGTGGTGACGGTGGCCAGGGTCTCGGGCGAGACCTGCCAGAGTGGCGCCAGGGCCGCGCAGATGGCCGGCAGATGGGTGGGGCTGTTGCGCACGTCCGGATGCATGGCGGGCGGCATGTCGGGCGCATCGGTCTCCAGCACGATGCCCTCCAGCGGCAACTGTGGCAGTACCCGCTGCAGTCTCTTCGCCTGCGGCCAGGTGGGTGCGCCGCCCAGGCCGATCTTGAAACCCAGGCGCAGGTATTCGCGGGCTTCCTCGAAGCTGCCGGAAAAGGCATGGGCGATGCCGGCCCGGGGTGGCTTGAGACGCTTCAGGATCCTGACCACATCGGCATGGGCGCGGCGCACGTGCAGCAGCACCGGCAACTCCAGCTCCATGGCCAGGCGCACCTGCTGTTCGAAGAACCAGGCCTGGCGCGCCTTGTCGGGCGCTTCGATGAAATAGTCCAGGCCGATCTCGCCCAGGGCGCAGAGGCGGGGATCGCTCCGGCGCTCCAGGCAGAAGGCCCGGAGCGCTTCGATATCGGCTTCCTGATGACGCTGCAGGTACAGGGGATGCAGGCCGGGCGCCGCATGGAGGCCGGCATTGGCCGTGGCGATCCGCCAGAGTTGCGGCCATTGGCTGCGCTCGACGCCGATCAGCACCTGGCGGACCACCCCGAGGCGCGCGCACTCGGCCAGTAGCGCCGGTCGCGCGGCGTCGAAGTCCGGATAGTCCAGGTGATTGTGGGTGTCGATCAGCAGGCTCATGACAGGCGGCGTTTGAGGACCCTCGGGATGGCTTGGACACCGGGCAGATAGTGGTCGTTTTCCAGGGCGTCCAGCATCAGTTCCAGGGCGCGCTCGGTGATGACCTCGTGCTGCTGGGAGATGGCGTTGACCTTGAACGGCAGATAGTCCAGCAACTGGGTATCGCCAAAGGTGGCCAGGCGCAGGGTATCGCCCTCGGCCAGCGGATGATCGCGCAGCACGTCCAGCACGCCCTGCAACAGGACGTAGGAGGTGGTCAGCAGCGCCTCGGGCCAGTGGCCGAGTTCCTCGATCATGGCCAGCGCCTGGGCGCGACCGCCTTCCCGGCTGTAGTGGGGCGCATGCCGCTCCCAGTGGCGCGCCGGGTGATCGGCGAGGGCGGCGGCGAAGCCGGCGGCACGGGCGCGGCTGATGGCGAGGTCGGGGCGGGCGCCGATCAGGGCGATGCTGTGGGTGCCCGGCGTCAGCAGGGTGGCGGCCAGTTGCCGGCCGGCGGTGTGGTCGTCGCTGACCACCGAGCAGAATTGCGCCGGATCGAGCTGGCGATCGATGGCGATGATCGGGATGTTGTGTTCCTGCAGCTGGCGGTAGGGGGCGTCGTCCTCGGCCAGGCTGCTGGCGGTGAACAGGCCGTCGCAGCGGCGGGCGCGAAACAGCGCGATGAGCTGGCGTTCGCTGTCGGGATTGTCGTCGGTGCAGGCGATCAGCAACTGATAGCCACGCGCCCGTGCCCGGCGTTCCAGCTGCTTGGCCAGGCGTGCGTAGCTGGGGTTTTCCAGATCCGGCAGCAGGAAGCCCAGGGTGTGGGTGGCCCCGCGGCGCAGGCCGGCGGCGCGCTGGTCGGGCTGGTAGCCGTGGGCTTCGACCACGGCCATGACCCGCGCCACGGTGGCTGCGCTGATGCGCCTTTGCGCCGCCTTGCCGTTGATGACGTAGCTGGCGGTGGTGAGGGATACGCCGGCCAATTGGGCGATGTCGCTGAGTTTCACGCCTGTTCCTCGTGGGACCTGAATGGCCTGGCGCTGTACGGCGCTGGCGAGACGGTCTTTATTGTGTGTTGTGCTTCAAGGATCGGCGATTATCGAGTAACGTTCCAGTCCCATTGGGTGAAACGTTTCAGCTTTCTGTTGTCCGAGGGCTGGCACGAATCTGCCAAGGGCCCTGTCACGCCTCTCCCGACGCGGTTGCAGGGCTGAGCGAGCCGGCAAGCATCTATTACAAGAAAGGCACGGCGCCAGGATCAGGCGCGCGGCGCCGGAGGTATCCTTCCATGTTCGAACTCAATGCCCAGCATATCCGCATGGCCCAGCAGGCGCCGGACAAGGCGACCGCCCTGGCCATGCTCGCCGAGTCCCTGGTGACCGATGGCCTGGTCGCCCCGGGTTATCTCGACGGGCTCAAGGCCCGCGAGGCCCAGGGCTCCACCTACCTCGGCCAGGGTATCGCCATTCCCCATGGTACGCCCCAGACCCGCGACCAGGTGTTCGTCACCGGCGTGCGGATGATGCAATTCCCGCATGGCGTGGACTGGGGCGACGGTCAGCTGACCTACCTGGCCATCGCCATCGCCGCCAAATCCGACGAACACCTGCGCATCCTGCAGCTGTTGACCCGCGCCCTGGGCGAGAGCGATCTGCAACAGGCGCTGCGCGACGCCCGCGAACCCCAGCAGATCCTCGACCTGCTGCAGGGGGCGCCCCAGGCCCTGGCGCTGGACGAAGAACTGGTGCAGCTGGCCATCGATGCCGAGGACCTGGAAGACCTGGCCTGGCAGGGTGCGCGCATGCTCAAGCACATGGAATGCGTGGGGGCCGGTTTCGCCGGTGCCCTGCAGGCCAGCCAGCCGCTGCCCCTGGGCGACGGCCTCTGGTGGCTGAACAGCGAGACCGCGGTGAAACGTCCCGGCCTGGCCTTCGTCACCCCACTGCAGACCCTGCAGGTGCAGGAGCAGCCGGTCCGTGGCCTGTTCTGCCTGGCCAGCCTGGGCGAGGGCCATCGCGCCCTGCTCGAACGCCTCTGCGATCTGCTCGTCGCCGGCCGTGGCCAGGAGCTGGCCCAGGCCACCTCCCGCCGCGCCGTGCTAGAAGCCCTGGGCGGCGAAGTCGCCCCGGACTGGCCCAGTGCCCAGGTGGTGCTGGCCAATGCCCATGGCCTGCACGCCCGTCCGGCCAAGGAGCTGGCGCGGCTGGCCAAGGCCTATGACGGCGAGATCCGCGTGCGCGTCGACCACGGCGCCCCGGTCTCGGCCAAGAGTCTGTCGCGGCTGCTGGCGCTGGGCGCCCGGCGCGGCCAGACCCTGGAATTCCTGGTCGAGCCCGGCACCCCGGCCGAGGCCGCGCTGAACGATCTGATCGGCGCCGTACAGGCCGGTCTCGGCGAAGAGGTGGAACCGGTCACCGCCAGCGCCCCGGCTCCGGCCGGTGCCGCCCGGGTCACCGCCATCAGCCTGGTGGACCCGTCCGAGCAACTGCCGCTGGCCCCGGGCGATCGCGCCCAGGCCGTGGCCGCCGCCCCCGGCCTGGCCGTGGGCCCGGCCCATGTGGTGGCGCCCCAGCACTTCGACTATCCCGCCACCGGTGAAGGCGCCGCCGCCGAGCGCCAGCGCCTGGACGCGGCCCTGGCCGCGGTACGCGCCGACATCGAGGCGCTCATCGCGCGCAGCGAGGCCAGCGCCCTGCGCGAGATCTTCCTGACCCACCTGGAAATGCTGGAAGACCCGGATCTGCAGCAGGGCATCGCCACCCGGCTCAAGGCCAACGCCAGCGCCGCCGCGGCCTGGGACGCCCAGATCGAGGAGGCGGCCAGCCAGCAGGAAGCCCTGCACGACCGGCTGCTCGCCGAGCGCGCCGCCGACCTGCGCGACGTCGGTCGTCGGGTACTGGCCCAGCTGTGCGGCGTCGAATCCGCCCGCGAACCCGAGGAACCCTATGTGCTGGTGATGGACGAGGTCGGCCCGGGCGATGTGGCGCGGCTGGACCGCGAGCGCGTCTGCGGCATCCTGACCGCCCGTGGTGGCGCCAGCTCCCACAGCGCCATCGTCGCCCGCGCCCTGGGCATCCCGGCCATCGTCGGCGCCGGCCGCCGGGTGCTGGACCTGGCGCCGCGCAGCGTGCTGCTGCTGGATGGCGACAAGGGCACCCTGGAAATCGCCCCGGACGCCAGTCGCATCGAGGCCGTGCAGCGTGAGCGGGAGGTCCAGGCCGAGCGCCGCCGCGCCGCCGAGGCCCGGCGTTTCGAAAGCGCCACCACCCGCGATGGCCACCATGTCGAGATCGCCGTGAACCTGGGTGATACCGCCCAGGCCGCCGCCGCGGTGGAGCAGGGCGCCGAAGCCGTCGGCCTGCTGCGCACCGAACTGGTGTTCATGAGCCATGACAGCGCGCCCGACGAGGCCGCCCAGGAGCAGGAATACCGCCGTGCCCTCGATGGCCTGGCCGGCAAGCCGCTGGTGGTGCGGACCCTGGACGTCGGTGGCGACAAGCCGCTGCCCTATCTGCCGCTGCCGGCGGAAGAGAATCCCTTCCTCGGCATCCGTGGCATCCGCCTGACCCTGCGCCGTCCGGAGCTGCTGGAAACCCAGCTGCGCGCCCTGCTCAAGGCCGCCGATGGCCGGCCGCTGCGGATCATGTTCCCCATGATCGGCCGGGTCGAGGAGTGGCGTCAGGCACGTGACATCCTCGCGCGCCTGCGCCAGGAGATCCCCACCACCGATCTGCAGGTCGGCATCATGATCGAGGTCCCCTCGGCCGCGCTGCTGGCCCCGGTGCTGGCGCCGGAAGTGGACTTCTTCAGCGTCGGTACCAATGACCTGACGCAATACACCCTGGCCATCGACCGCGGTCATCCGCTGCTGTCGGGCGAGGCCGACGGCCTGCACCCCAGTGTGCTGCGCCTGATCGACATGACGGTGCGTGCCGCCCATGCCCACGGCAAGTGGGTCGGCGTCTGCGGTGAGCTGGCCGCCGATCCCCTGGCGGTGCCGGTGCTGGTCGGCCTGGGCGTGGACGAGCTGTCGGTTTCGGCGCGCAGCGTGCCCCTGGTCAAGGCTCGGGTCCGCGAGCTGGAGTTGCGCCAGGTGCAGTCCTGCGCCGCGCGCGCCCTGGAGCTGGGTACCGCTGCCGAGGTGCGGCAGAGCGTGGAGGCCCTGCGATGAGCCGAATCCTCACCCTGACCCTCAACCCGGCGCTGGACCTCACCGTCCAGTTGCCGGAGCTCAAGCCCGGCGCGGTGAATCGCAGCGAGGCGGTGATCGTCCATGCCGCCGGCAAGGGCATCAACGTCGCCCAGGTGCTGGCCGATCTCGGCCATGAACTGACGGTGAGCGGCTTTCTCGGGGCCGACAACGCGGCCGCCTTCGAAGCCCTGTTCGCCCGCCGCGGCTTTACCGACGCCTTCGTCCGGGTCGCCGGCGAGACCCGCAGCAACCTCAAGCTGGCCGAGGCCGCGGGCCGCATCACCGACATCAACGGGCCTGGCCCGGAGGTGTCCGCCGCCGCCCAACAGGAATTGCTCGAGACCCTGGATCGCCTCGCGCCCGGCCATGACGCCGTGGTGGTGGCCGGCAGCCTGCCGCGTGGGGTAAGCCCCGAGTGGCTGGCCGCCCTGGTCGGCCGCCTCAAGTCGCTGGGCCTGCCGGTGGCGCTGGACACCAGTGGCGCCGCCCTGCGCGCCGCCCTGGCCGCCGGTCCCTGGCTGATCAAGCCCAATACCGAAGAACTGGCCGAAGCCTGCGGCGCACCGGCCGAGACCGCGACCGAGCAGGCGCTGCTGGTCGAACAGCTGCGGGCCCTGGGCATCGAGCACCTGGTGATCTCCCAGGGCGCCGATGGGGTGCGCTGGTATGGCGCCCAGACCCTGGAGGCGCAGCCGCCCAAGGTCACCGTGGCCAGCACCGTCGGCGCGGGGGATTCCCTGCTGGCCGGCATGCTGCACGGCCTGCTCACCGGCCAGGCGCCGGAGCGCACCCTGACCACGGCCACCGCCATCGCGGCCCTGGCCGTGACCCAGATCGGCTTCGGCATCAACGATCCCGCGCAACTCGCCGTCTTCGAAGACCAGGTGCAGGTGCGTGTCCTTCCCGACTTTCCGCTAGAACAAGAATCAGGGGTAAACCCATGAACATCGCCATCGTCACGACCTGCCCGACCGGCATGGTCACCAGCGTGCTCAGTGCGCGCCTGCTGGACGCCGCCGCCCAGCGCCGCGGCTGGACCACCAGCGTCGAGATCCACGACGGCCCCGAGGCCACCCTGCTGACCGACGACCAGGTGGCGCGCGCCGAACTGGTCGTGGTGGTCCACACCGGCGCGGTCGACCTGTCGCGCTTCGTCGGCAAGCGCGTCTACCGCGCCGCCCCGGCCGAAGCCCTGCGCGATGTCGACGCCTTCCTGCAGCGCGCGGCCAGCGAAGCCAAGGTGCTGGAACAGGCCCCGGCGGCGGGTGGCGCTGCCCCCAGCGCTCCCGCCAGTGCCAGCGAAACCCCGCGGCTGGTGGCCATCACCGCCTGCCCGACCGGGGTCGCCCACACCTTCATGGCGGCGGAGGCGCTGCAGAACGCGGCCAAGAAGCTCGGCTATCGCCTGCACCTGGAGACCCAGGGCTCGGTAGGGGCACGCAATCCGCTGCCGGCCGAGGCCATCCGCGACGCCGACGTGGTGCTGCTGGCCACCGACATCGAGGTCAATGTCGAGCGTTTTGCCGGCAAGCGCGTCTATCGCTGTGGCACCGGGGTCGCCCTCAAGCAACCCGAGGCGACGATCAAGAAGGCCCTGGCCGAGGGCGAGACCCTGGCCGGCAGCGCCGCGCCAGCGGCGGGCGAGGGCGCCAAGCCAGCCAAGAAGGAAGGCGCGGGCGTCTACAAGCACCTGCTCACCGGGGTGTCCTACATGCTGCCGATGGTGGTGGCGGGCGGTCTGCTGATCGCCCTGTCCTTCGTCTTCGGCATCGAGGCCTTCAAGGAGCAGGGCACCCTGGCCGCGGCGCTGATGCAGATCGGTGGTGAATCGGCCTTCAAGCTGATGGTCCCGGTGCTGGCCGGCTACATCGCCTACTCCATCGCCGACCGTCCGGGTCTCGCCCCCGGCATGATCGGCGGCTGGCTGGCGGCCAGTCTGGGCAGCGGCTTCATCGGCGGTATCATCGCCGGCTTCCTGGCCGGCTACGTGGCCAAGGCCATCGCCCAGCACGTCAAGCTGCCGGCCAGCGTCGAGGCGCTCAAGCCGATCCTGATCATTCCGCTGTTCGCCAGCCTCATCGTCGGCCTGGTGATGATCTATCTGGTCGGCACCCCGGTGGCCGGCGCCCTGAGTCGACTCACCGACTTCCTCAACAACCTGGGCACCAGCAACGCCGTGCTGCTCGGCCTGATCCTCGGCGCCATGATGTGCATCGACTTCGGCGGCCCGATCAACAAGGCCGCCTATGCCTTCACCGTCGGCCTGCTGGCGTCCAAGACCTACGGGCCGATGGCCGCCACCATGGCCGCCGGCATGGTGCCGCCCATCGGCATGGGCATCGCCACCCTGCTGGCCCGGCGCAAGTTCGCCCAGAGCGAGCGCGAGGCGGGCAAGGCGGCTTCGGTGCTGGGGCTGTGCTTCATCTCCGAAGGCGCGATTCCCTTCGCCGCCAAGGATCCGCTGCGGGTGATCCCGGCCAGCGTGATCGGCGGTGCCCTCACCGGTGCCCTGGTGATGCTGTTCAACTGCAAGCTGATGGCGCCCCACGGCGGCCTCTTCGTGCTGCTGATCCCCAACGCCATCAGCCACGCCTGGCTGTACCTGGCGGCCATCGCCGCCGGCAGTCTGGTGACCGGGGTCATCTACGCGGTGCTCAAGCGCAACGAAGCCGCCACCGAGCTGGTCCCCGCGGCCTGATCCGGACCCTGGCGATACCGCTGTAACAAGAGGTTACACTGGGAGGCTCTCGCCTCCTGGTGGCCTCTTCTCCATGTCCGATCCCGTCTATCCCGATACCGATCCCGAAGTCGCCGCCCGGCGTCGGCTGCATCTGCTGCGCCATCGCCGGCGCCGTCGGCTGCGCGAGTGGCGCCAGCGCATCGCCTTCTGGGTCGGCGCGGTGCTGGTGGGCCTGGCGGGTCTGGGCTTCGCCTGGCTGGCCGATGCCTCCTTCGGCCTCTTTCAGCAGCTGCTACAGCACAGCGCCCTCTGGCCCTGGCTGGTGACGCCCCTGGGCTTCGCCGGACTGGTCTGGCTGACCCAGGGCGCGCTGCGCGATGCCCGCGGCAGCGGTATCCCCCAGGTCATCGTCACCCTCGAACGACCCGAAGCGGACCTGCGCGCCCGGCTGCTGGCGCCCCCCATCGCCCTGGCCAAGCTGCTGCTCACGGCCGGCGCCCTGCTGGTGGGTGGCTCGGTAGGGCGGGAAGGACCCACCGTGCATGTCGGCGCCGCCTTGCTCTACGGCTTCGGCAAGCGGCTCGGCCTGCATGGTCGCCGCACCCTGTCCGGACTCATCCTCGCCGGGGGCGCCGCCGGCATCGCCGCGGCCTTCAACACCCCCCTGGGCGGGGTGGTCTTCGCCATCGAGGAACTCACCCACACCTTCGAGCAGCGCTTCAGCGGCCTGGTGCTGACCGCCGTGCTGCTCGGCGGCATCGTCACCCTGGGCATCGTCGGCCCCTACAGCTATCTCGGCGCCCTGGACCTGCACCTGACCTGGGGCCTGGGCTGGATCGGCGTAGCGGTGATCGGCGTCATCGGCGGACTGCTCGGCGGTTGCTACGGTCGCCTGGTGCTGCCCACCGAGCGGGGCTGGCTGGGGCGCCTGAATGCCCTGCGCGGGCGCCGCCCGGTGGCTTTCGCCGCCGGCTGTGGCCTGGTGCTGGCGGCGTTGGGGCTGTTCTCCGGCCAGCACGTGTTCGGTACCGGTTACGCCGAGACCCATGCCATCCTGGCTGGCGAACCCGTGACCGGCGGCGACTTCCTGCTGTGGAAATTCCTCGCCAACGTCGTCTCCTACCTGGCCGGGGTGCCGGGCGGCCTGTTCTCGCCCTCGCTGGCGGTGGGGGCGGCCCTGGGCCCCTGGCTGGTCGACTGGCTGCCGGGTATCAGTCTGCCGCAATGCGCCTTGCTGGGGCTGGCCGCCTACCTCGCCGGGGTCACCCGCACCCCGCTGACCGCCACCGTCATCACCCTGGAGCTGGCCCACAGCCCGGACATGGCGCTGCCGGTGCTGGCGGCCTGTCTGCTGGCCGCCGCCGTCTCCGGCTGGCTGATGCCGGTGCCGCTCTACCATGCGCTGTCGCAGCAGGTGCTCAACGCCCTGACGCCCCGGCGCGACTAGCCCCTGACGCCCCTCGCGACTAGGCCCTAGCGCCCGCCACCGATATCCAGCAGGGCGCCGGTGGTGTAGGAGGCTTCGTCCGACAGCAGCCAGAGGATGCCGGCGGCGATCTCCTCGGCCTCGCCTGCACGCCCCAGCGGAGTGGTCACGCCCAGGCGCTCGGCGCGGCCCGGCTGGCCGCCGCTGGCGTGGATGTCGGTAAGGGTCACGCCGGGTCGCACCGCATTGACCCGCACCCCGTGCGGGCCGAGTTCCTTGGCGAGGCCCAAGGTCAGGGTGTCCAGCGCCGCCTTGCTGGCGGCATAGTCGACGTATTCGTTGGGCGAGCCCAGACGCGCCGCGATGGAAGAGACATTGACGATGGCGCCACCGCGGCCGCCGCGCTCCCGCGACAGGTGGCGAGCCGCCTCGCGGGCACAGAGAAAGGCGCCATAGACGTTGACCTCGAACATCCGTCGCAACCGCTCGGCGCTCATGTCCATCAGTGGCTGCGACTGATCGACGATCCCGGCATTGTTGACGAAGGCGTCCAGGCCGCCGAAGCGCTCCACCGTGCGCTCGAAGAGCGCCAGCACCTGGGCTTCGTCGGCCACGTCGCCGCGCAGCGCCAGGCCTTCCACGCCCAGCGCCTCGATCTCGGCCAGAGTGGCCCGGGCCGCGGCCTCGTCCTGGCGATAGTTGAAGGCGACGTTCCAGCCGCGGCGGGCGGCGCCAAGGGCCGTGGCGCGGCCGATGCCACGACTCGCGCCGGTGATGAGCAGGGTCTTGCGCATGATGAAAACCTCGGGCTAGAGGGGGTAGGGGTAACGGCTAACCGTCTGATGTGGCGAAAAAAGCTTGGACGTCCCCGTCGTTTCGCCTAAAAGTAAGGCGAACGGCACGCGCCGCATTATCCGCGGCCACTTCGCGATCTGATTCCTAAGCGCTTGCAGAGGTCAATCCTGATGACGAGACCCCGCTTCATCTCGCCCAACGAAGTTTCCGCGCTCCGTACCAACATCCTCTCCAAGCTCACCTACGCCGTCGGCAAGGACCCCGACAACGCCCTCGACCACGACTGGTTCCAGGCCACCGCCCTGGCCGCCCGGGACTACATCGTCGATCGCTGGATGAGTCGCACCCGCGACGCCTATCGCACCGGCCAGAAACGGGTCTATTACCTTTCCCTGGAATTCCTCATCGGTCGCCTGCTGATCGACAGCCTGTCCAACCTCGGCATCCTCGAAGAGACCCGTCGCGCCCTGGCCGACCTCGGCGTCGACCTGGAACGCATCCGCGGCCTGGAGCCGGACGCCGCCCTGGGCAACGGCGGCCTCGGCCGGCTGGCCGCCTGCTTCATGGAAAGCATGGCCACCCTGGGCATCGCCAGCCACGGCTATGGCATCCGTTACGAGCACGGGCTGTTCCGCCAGGTGATCGCCGACGGCTTCCAGCTGGAGCAGCCGGAAAATTGGCTGGATTTCGGCAATCCCTGGGAATTCGAACGCGCCGAGGTGGTGTACGAGATCGGCTTCGGCGGGCATGTCGCCCCCTACGGCGAAGGCGATCCGCGGCGCCAGGTGTGGACGCCCGGCGAGCGCATCCGCGCGGTGGCCTATGACACCCCGGTGATCGGCTGGGGCGGGGAGGGCGCCAACACCCTGAGACTCTGGCGCGCCCGACCGCTGGAGATCCTCCACCTGGAAACCTTCAACGCCGGCGATCACGTCGGCGCCGTGGCCAACGAGGCCCGCGCCGAGAGCATCTCGCGGGTACTCTATCCGGCCGACAGCAGCGAAGCCGGCCAGGAATTGCGCCTGCGCCAGGAATACTTCTTCGTCGCCGCCTCCCTGGCCGACCTGACCCGTCGTCATCTCAAGCAGCACAACGACCTGCTCAGCCTGCCCGAGCACGTGTCCATCCAGCTCAACGACACCCACCCGGCCATCGCCGTGGCCGAGCTGATGCGGCTCCTGGTGGACGTCCACGGCATTCCCTGGGACGCCGCCTGGAGCACCACCGTCGGCACCCTCAGCTACACCAATCACACCCTCTTGCCCGAGGCCCTGGAGACTTGGCCGGTACAGCTGATGGAACGCCTGCTGCCGCGGCACATGCAGATCATCTACCTGATCAACGCCCAGTTCCTCGACTCCCTGCGCGCCCGCGGCGAGACCGATGGCGGCATGATTTCCTATGTGTCCCTGATCGACGAAAGCCAGGGGCGCCGCGTGCGCATGGGCAACCTCGCCTTTCTCGGCTCGCACAGCATCAATGGCGTCTCGGGGTTGCACACCGACCTGATGCGCAAGACGGTCTTCCGCTCCCTGCACCGCCTCTATCCGGATCGCATCAACAACAAGACCAACGGCATCACCTTCCGCCGCTGGTTGCACCAGGCCAACCCGGCGCTCACCGACCTGCTGGTGGATACCCTCGGCCAGGGCGTGCTGCACGATCCGGAAAAGACCCTGCCGCTGCTCAAGCCCTATGCCAACGACATCAATTTCCGCGAGCGCTTCGCCCTGCAGCGCCAGCGCAACAAGGACACCTTCACCAGCCTGGTGAAGCAGCGGATGGAGATCGACCTCGATCCCAATGCGCTGTTCGATGTCCAGATCAAGCGCATCCACGAGTACAAGCGGCAGCTGATGAATCTGCTGCAGACCATCGCGCTGTACCAGGCCATCCGCGACAACCCCAACGGCGACTGGACGCCGCGGGTCAAGATCTTCGCCGGCAAGGCCGCCGCCAGCTATCACCAGGCCAAGCTGATCATCAAGCTGGCCAACGACGTGGCCAAGGTGGTCAACAACGACCCCCTGACGCGCGATTTGCTCAAGGTGGTCTTCCTGCCCAACTACAACGTCAGCCTGGCCGAGGTCATCATCCCGGCGGCGGATCTCTCCGAGCAGATCTCCACCGCCGGCATGGAAGCCTCGGGCACCAGCAACATGAAGTTCGGCCTCAACGGCGCCCTCACCATCGGCACCCTGGACGGCGCCAACGTGGAGATGTGCGAACTGATCGGGGAAGAGCACATGTTCATCTTCGGCCTCAAGGCGGCCGAGGTGGAAGAGCGCCAGCGCAGCGGCGGCATCTCCTCGGACATCATCGAGAATTCGCCACGCCTGGCGCAGGTGCTCGCCGGATTGCGCGGCGGCCAGTTCTCGCCCGAGGATCCGGCCCGCTACAACAGCCTGCTCGACGTCCTGACCTGGCACGACCGCTTCCTGGTCTGCGCCGACTTCGACGCCTACTGGGAGGCCCAGCGCCAAGTCGAGACCCGCTGGCAGCAGCCGGACAGGTGGTGGCAATCGGCGGTGATCAACACCTCCAGCATGGGCTGGTTCTCCTCCGACCGCACCATCCGTGAATACGCCACGGAGATCTGGAAGGCGCTGTAGTCGAGCACGTTTCGCGGCCATGGCGGTCCGCCGCTGCGGCCGCTCCTACGGGTAAGGCACCCTCCTGTAGGAGCGGCCCATGGCCGCGATAAGGACCACGACAGAGCCGGCGCCCAGGCAGGATTTGCTGGGCTTCGCTACGCTCAACCCAGCCTACGGCGGCCGGCCCTGGCCACGATCAGCTATCCCCCGATTGAGAACCCGCGCCTTCCACACCGTCTACATCCTTGCAGCATCCGCCCCGCAAGCCCGTCACCGGAGTCCCCATGCCCCGCACCTCTACCCGCCTCGAAGCGGGCAATCCTGCCCATTACGGTGCCACCCTCGTCGAGGGCGGCATCAACTTCGCCGTCTGGTCGCCGGCGGCTGAAGCCGTCGAACTCTGCCTCTACGATGCCAAGGGGGAAGCCGAGACCCAGCGTCTGGCCTTTCGCGAACACGAAGGCGGCGTCTGGCATGGTTTCCTGGCCGGTGCCAAAGCGGGTCTGAAATACGGCTTGCGCGCCCAGGGTGCCTACCGCCCCCAGGACGGCCTCAGATTCAACGCCAACAAACTGCTGGTGGACCCCTGGGCCCTGGCGGTGGACCGACCCTTCCAGCTGCACCCCAGCACCTATGGTTTCCATCCCGAAGATCCCAAGCGTCCGGACACGCGCGACAGCGGCGCCCATGTCCCCAAGGCCATCGTCCTGCCGCCGGTCGAGAGCCTGACGCCAGCGCCCAGGCGTCGCGACGCCGGACTGATCTACGAATTGCACGTACGCGGCCAGACCCAGCTGCATCCGCAGGTGCCCGCCCGCCAGCGCGGCACCCTGGCGGCGCTGCGCCATCCGGCGCTGATCGAGCACTGGCAGCGCCTCGGCGTCACCACCCTGGAGCTGCTGCCCATCGCCGCCTGGGCCGACGATCGCCATCTGCCCGCCCTGGGGCTGGCCAACTACTGGGGCTACAACCCGGTGGTCATGGCGGCGGTCGATCCGCGCCTGGCGGGGCGCGAGGCCCTCGCCGAATTGCGCGAGACGGTGGCCACCCTGCAGGCGGCCGGCTTCGAGGTGCTGCTCGACGTGGTCTTCAACCACACCGGCGAAGGCGACGAACTCGGCCCCACCTTCAATCTGCGTGGCCTGGACAATGCCGGCTACTACCGGCTGCAGCCGGACGATCCGGCGCGCTATATCAACGACATGGGCTGCGGCAACTGCCTGGCGCTCTACAGCCCGCCGGCGTTGCGCCTGACCCTGGACAGCCTGCGCCATTGGGTCACCGCCGCCGGTGTCGACGGCTTTCGCTTCGACCTGGCGCCCGCGCTGGGTCGCCTGGAAAGCGGCTTCGATCGCGACGCGCCGCTGTTGCAGGCCCTGGCTCAGGATCCCGTGCTGCGTCAGGTGCGGCTGGTGGCCGAACCCTGGGACATCGGCCCCGGCGGTCATCAGGTCGGCGCCTACCGTGCGCCCTGGCAGGAATGGAACGACGCCTTCCGCGACGACGTGCGCCGCTTCTGGCGCGGCGACGACGGCTTGAGAGGCGCCCTGGCGACCCGTCTGGCCGGCAGCGCCGATCTCTTCGGTGCGGGTGATCGCTCCTTGCGCACCAGCGTCAACTTCGTCACCGCCCACGACGGCTTCACCCTGGCCGACCTGGTCAGCTACGCCGAAAAGCACAACGAGGCCAATGGCGAAGGCAATCGCGACGGCACCACCGACAACAAGAGTTGGAACAATGGCGTCGAAGGACCGAGCGACGACCCCGCCGTCCTGGAAGCCCGCGCCGCCGACCAGCGCGCCCTGCTGGCGACCCTGATCCTGGCCGGGGGCGAACCCATGCTCACCGCCGGTGACGAATTCGGTCGCACCCAGCAGGGCAACAACAATGCCTATGTGCAGGACACTGAACTGTCCTGGCTGGACTGGCAGCAGGCCACCAGCCCGGCCGGGCAACGGCAGAGCGCCTTCGTCGGTCGGCTCATGGCGCTGCGCCAGGAGTTACCGGCCCTGCAGGCGCAGCGGCTGCTTGGACGACCCGATCCCCGTGGCTGGGTCAGGATCGAATGGCTCGATGCCGACGGTGCGCCGATGGACGACGGTCGCTGGCAGGCCGGGGGCAGCCTGCCGCTCGCCCTCACCCTGGAGCCCCTCGACGGAGCGGATCAGCCCCAGGCCGCACGGATCTGGCTGGCCTTCCAGCCGCGGCGGGAGGAAATCGACCTGCGCCTGCCGCCGTCACGTGACGGACATCACTGGGTGATACAGCTGGACAGCCGTCAGCCTGAACTGGAACCCGACTCGGCAGTCTATCCCAGCGCCGAAAATCTCCGTGCTGGCCGAGGCGTACTGCTGGCCGTGGAGACCCCGAACGCGCCCTAGACGCGCGTTCCCTGCCGGCCGCCGGTGCCCGGCGCCTCGTTGCCCCGGCGACAGCGTCCGGAATCGGCACTGGCTGGCAGACCTGGCCTGACGGTCCGCTCTGCTTGAGACGGAGCTTGAGCTTTGGCGCTACACTCGCGCCCATCATTACAAGGAGCACCGCGATGTCCCGGATATCCCTCAGTCGTTACCTCATCGAGCAGACCCGCAGCCACAAGACCCCGGCCGACCTGCGCTTCCTCATCGAAGTCGTGGCACGGGCGTGCAAGCGCATCAGCTACGAGGTGTCCAAGGGGGCGCTGGGTGGCGTGCTTGGCAGCATGGGCACCGAGAACGTCCAGGGTGAGGTGCAGAAGAAGCTGGACGTGCTGTCCAACGAGATCCTGCTGGAAGCCAACGAATGGGGCGGCACCCTGGCCGGTATGGCCTCCGAGGAAATGGACCAGGTACACCAGATTCCGGGTCACTATCCCAAGGGCGCCTACCTGTTGATGTTCGACCCCCTGGACGGCTCGTCCAACATCGACGTCAACGTCTCCGTCGGCACCATCTTCTCCATCCTGCGCAAGGACTTCGTCAGCAGCACCACCGGTGACGTGACCGAAGAAGCCTTCATGCAGAAGGGCACCGAGCAGGTGGCTGCCGGTTACGCCATCTACGGTCCCCAGACCATGCTGGTGCTGACCCTGGGCGACGGCGTCAAGGGCTTCACCCTGGATCGCGAACTGGGCAGCTTCGTGCTGACCCACGAAGACATCACCATCCCCGAGACCACTGCCGAATTCGCCATCAACATGTCCAACCAGCGCCACTGGGAAGCCCCGGTCAAGCGTTACGTGGACGAGCTGCTGGCTGGCAAGGAAGGTCCCCTGGGCAAGAACTACAACATGCGCTGGATCGCCTCCATGGTGGCCGACGTCCATCGCATCCTTACCCGCGGCGGTATCTTCATGTACCCGCGCGACGCCCGCGAGCCGGAAAAGCCCGGCAAGCTGCGCCTGATGTACGAGGCCAATCCCATGTCCATGCTGGTCGAGCAGGCCGGTGGTGCCGCCACCAACGGTCACCAGCGCATCCTCGACGTCCAGCCGGACGGCCTGCACCAGCGGGTGGCGGTGTTCCTGGGCTCCAAGGAAGAAGTGCAGCGCGTGACCGAGTACCACCGTCAGCGTTGATCCCTCCCAGCCGGGCCGCCTGCAACGGGCGGTCCGCTGCTCCGCTCGTGTCCTGCCTCAGCGTTCAGCTCCGATTCAGTCCCCTTAATCCTGCGCTAATCCGCCGCCGCCGAAGATGGCCGTGCAGCCGGTCGGGCTGTATTCGCATCGCGTGAGGAGCCTTTCACCATGAACGCCCTGAAATCCCGTGTCGTCCTCTTCGGCCTGCTGGCCCTGGCCAGTCATCAGGTCTTTGCCGCCGATCCCCAGAATTTCGCCGGCCTCACCTATGGCAAGAGCTACGACAACTTCAGCAACAGCCACGCCCTCGACCGCAACCTGAACAGCCCCGATACCGATGGTGCCATTGATGGCAGCAACACCTGGGGGCTGCGCCTCGGTCAGCAGAACGATGCCGGTCGCTACTACGCCACCCTCGACCAGGCCAGCGGCAGCAGTGATGGCCTGAGACTCAAGCAGCAGGACCTGACCGGCAGCTACGATGCCTTCTATCCCCTGGGCGACAGCACCAAATTGTTTGGCGGCGGCACCCTGGGCGTCGCCCGGGTCACCCAGGATGGTTCCAGCTTCGGCCATGACAGCGACCTCGGTTATGTGGCCGGGATCCAGGCCGGCATCCTGCAGCAGGTCAACGACCGCACCTCCCTGGAAGCCGGCTATCGCTACCTGCGCAGCAATGCCAAGCCGGACATCGATCAGGACGGCAGCAAGCTGGGTTCGAGCCAGCTCGACAGCAGCAAGGAAATCTACCTGGGCATGAACGTCTATTTCTGAGGCGTGGCCGGGGCGACAGCGTTCGCCCCGGCTGTCAGCTGAAGGGATCCAGACCCGAGAAGGCTGCCACCAGCGTGACGGCGACCACCCCGAGGGCGATCTCCACGGCCGTGGCCCGGCGCAGCAGCTGCCAGGCCTGAGGTCCCTGTCCCAATCGCGGCACCAGCAGATAACGATTGGCCAGGGCCAGGACGACCATGGTCGCCACCACCAGCACCTTGGCCAGCAGCAGGCCGGAGTAGGGCGTCAACCGCAGCAGGCCCTCCGGACCGAGGATCAGCAGGCTGTTGAGCGTGCCGCTGAGCAGGGCCAGCGCCACGCAGATCTGCCCGGGTAGCGAGTAACCGCGCAGCAGCCGCTGGACCTCCCCCCTGAGCCGGGCCGGATGCCGCCCCAGGCACAGCAACACCCCGGGCAGACTGCCCAGCCAGAGTCCCGTGGTGAGCAGATGCAGGGCCTGGTTCAACCGGTGCACCCCGCCGAGCACGCCCGCGGTCGCGGCGGCGTGGCCACCCAGGGCCAGACTGGCCAGCAGCAGGCCACTCAAGCCCCACAGCCAGCGAACGCCACGCATCCCTGGTCCTGCTAGCAGCCACAGGGCCAGCAGCAGGCCCAGCGGCAATTGCCAGCGCCAGCCCTGGCCAGCCTCGGTGGCCAGATAGAGCTGCCACAGCGGCAGGTTGAAGGCATCCGTCCAGCCATCGCCGACCAGCGCGGCCTGCAGCGGCAACAGACTCAGCACCCCGAGCAGCAGCAGGGCCCCCAGCAGGCGGGCCGCAGGGCGCGCCCGTTCCAGCAGCCAGCCGCTCAAGGCTGGGCGACCCAGCCAGAGCGCCAGCGCCAGATAGCCCCAGGTCAGCAGCAGCGGCAGCAGAAAGAGGGCGCGGGCGAGGGGGCGCCAGGCATCGGGCGTCGCCAGTCCGCCGTCCATCCTTACTGGACGGTGAAGCGATAATCGCCCTGGGTCTTGTGTCCGTCCTTGGCCAGCACCCGCCATTTGACCTGGTAGCGACCCGCTTCCAGCGGTGCCTCCAGCGGCACCTCCAGGGTGCGTTCGTCACCACCGGAAATCACCTTGCCGGTGGTGATCGCCGTACTGGCCTGACCCTCCAGCCGCTGCAGCTGCACCTGGCTCAGAGACGCCTCGACCCCTTCGGAAAAGCTCAGACTCAGCTGCTTCGGTGCCGGGCTGGTGCTGTCGGGGGCAGGCTCGGCGCTCTTCAGGTGACCATGGGCCAGGGCCAGCCCCGGCAACAGCAGAGAGGTCAGGGCGAGACGGCGAGCGAGACGCAGGGCAGCGGTCATGGAGAACTCCAGCGGCAGAAGGAAACCGCCAGCTTAGCAGTCCGCCCGAGTGGCGTCCGCGCCCGGCGCCTGTTCCGCCGCGCGTGCCGCGCACTCGACGAAGGTCCGGGCGGTGCAGCTGCGGCAAACCTCCGGATCCAGGCGCGGATAGATGCTGCGCAGGGCCTGATCCTTGGACGAAAAGATATGGCCGTCGCCCAGCTCCTTGAGAAAGCCGGTCTTGGCGAACAACTGCAGCACCGGCGTGCGGGGGCGATGGAAATAGAGATCGCCACCCTGGGCGCGTCGCTCGCGCCATTCGCGCCGCCAGAGGTCGTTACCCGCCAGGTCGATGAAATTCATGCTCTTGGTCATGAACAGGGCGTGCTTCTGCCCGGGCTGGGCGCTGCGAAAGCCGTCCAACTGATCGCCGACATGGGGCACGGCGCCAAAGAACACCGAGCCTTCCACCCGCACCAGCTTGAGTTGCGGACACTCCTGCGCCGGCTGGCCCAGTTCGTCCAGCGGGGTGAAACGGCGCTCGGGGGTACGGGGATCCGGCACCAGCGGGCGGATGGCCGGGTGCGAGGTGCGATAGAGGTAGGCCACCAGGGAGACCAGAGTGCCCAGCAGCACGGCGCGGTCCAGGGGAATGGTCAGGGTCGCCAGCAAGGTCACCCCGGCCACCAGGGCCTCGGTGCGGCTGACCCTCAGCACCTCGCGCCAGCGCCCCAGGTCCAGCAGCCCGCGCGCCACCAGCAGCAGGGTAGCGGCGATGGCGGCCAGCGGAATGGCCGCGATCAGGGCACCGCCAAAGGCCACCAGGGCCACCACCAGCAGGGCGGCGAACACCGCCGCCAGCGGGGTGCGGGCCCCGGCTTCGAAATTGGGCATGGAGCGATTCAGCGAGCCGCAGGAGACATAGGCCGAAAAGCAGCCGCCGACCAGATTGGCCAGGCCCTGGCCACGGAATTCGCGATTAACGTCCAGCCGCTGTCCGGAGCGCTGGGCCACCGCCTTGGCGATCGACAGCGACTGCCCCAGGGCCACCAGGGTCAGGGCCACGGCGATGCCGGAGAGATTGCCCAGGTCCTGCAGGGTGACGTTGGGCAGATGGAAGGGCGGCAGCGCCGAGGGGATCCGTCCGACCGTGGCGATCCCCTGGGCCGCGCCCGCCACGCTGCGCTCCAGGATCCAGGCGCTCAGGCAACCGGCCAGCAGACCCAGCAGCATGGTTGGCCAGCGCGGGCGCAGCCGCCTCAGCAGCAGGGTGGCGACCAGGGTCACCACGCCGATCACCAGCGAGGGCCAGTGGATCGCCAGGGGATGGGCGACGACATAGCCGAGCACGCCAAAGGCCGAGGTGCCCAATGGCGGCGACAAGCCGAGCAAATCCTTGAGCGAATAGAGACCGATCAGCACCGCGGCGCCACTCATGAAGCCGAGCAGCACCGAGGGCGAGATGAAGTTGGCCACCGCGCCCAGGCGCAGGGCGCCCACCGTCAATTGCAGCAGGCCGACCAGCAGAGTCACCGCCAGCGCCAGATCGATATAGGGGCCGGAGCCCGCCAGCGCCAGCGGAGACAGCGCCGCCAGCAGGGCCAGGGAGTTGGCGTTAGTCGGCCCGGTCACCACATGGCGACTGGAGCCCGCCAGGGCGGCGACGATGCAGGGCACCACGGCGCCATAGACGCCGTATTGCGGAGGCAGTCCGGCCAGGGTGGCGAAGGCCACGCCCTGGGGCAGCGCCAGGACCGCGCCCAGCAGACCCGCGCCAAGATCCGCCTTCAGGGTGGTGCGGTCCACCTCGCGGAGCCAGGGCAGCAGGGTCGAAAGGGCGGGCATGGGGCGCTCCTGGAACAAGGGTCGCCCACTCTACCGATTCCGGTCGCCGGTGGGCTACCCGAGTCCCGCCGTCGCCGTTCGCCGCCACGACATCGAGGCCGTGTTCATTTCTTCACCAGTCGCCGCCAGCCCGGTCTCTGTGGCGTTCTCGTGACTTCATGCACGGGTTATCCACATCACTGTACACGGTCCCTGTGGGTAACCTCGGCCGCTAGCCGTCGTGGCTGTTGGCGGCGATGCGATGGATCGACAGGTCGGCGCCCTGGTATTCCTCTTCCTGACTCAGACGCAGCCCCAGCACGGCCTTGAGCAGCCCGTACACCGCCAGGCCGCCGAGCAGGGCGACGGCGATACCCAGTCCCGTGCCCGCCAGTTGCGCCAGCACGCTCACCCCACCCAGGCCGCCAAGTGCGGTCTGGCCGAACAGGCCACAGGCGATGCCGCCCCAGGCGCCGCAGAGGCCGTGCAAAGGCCAGACGCCCAGCACATCGTCCAGCTTCCAGCGCGTCTGCACCGCGGTGAAGGCCCAGACGAACAGGGCGCCCGCCACCAGCCCGGTGGCCAGGGCGGCGATGGGATGCATCAGGTCGGAGCCGGCACAGACGGCGACCAGGCCGGCCAGAGGCCCGTTGTGCAGGAAGCCGGGGTCGTTGCGCCCGAGCAGCAGGGCAGCCGCCGTCCCGCCGACCATGGCCATCAGCGAATTCAGCGCGACCAGGCCACTGACGCCTGCCAGGCTCTGGGCGCTCATCACGTTGAAACCGAACCAGCCGACGATCAGGATCCAGGAGCCCAGCGCCAGAAAGGGGATGTTCGACGGCGGAAAGGCCACCAGCCGGCCTTCGCGATAGCGACCCTGACGCGGCCCCAACAGCAGCACGGCCGTCAGCGCCAGCCAGCCACCCACGGCGTGCACCACCACGGAGCCGGCGAAATCGTGGAAGCGCGCGCCGAACAGCGCTTCGAACCTGTCCTGCAGCCCCAGGTTGTTGTTCCACATCAGGCCTTCGAAGAACGGATAGACGAAGGCCACGATCAGCGCGGTGGCGCACAGTTGCGGGACGAAACGCGCCCGTTCGGCGATGCCGCCGGAGATGATCGCCGGGATGGCTGCGGCGAAGGTGGCGAGGAAAAAGAACTTCACCAGCCCATAGCCGCTGTCGGCGGTCAGCACCTGGGCAGGCGCGAAGAACGTCACGCCATAGGCGATCCAGTAGCCGACGAAGAAATACACCAGGGTGGAAATGGCGAAGTCGGCGAGGATCTTGGACAGCGCGTTCACCTGATTCTTGTGCCGCACGGTACCGGCTTCGAGAAAGGCGAAACCGGCGTGCATGGCCAGCACCATCACGGCACCCAGCAGCAGGAACAGGGTATTGGCACTGTGGACCAGGGTCGCCACAGCGGAAGGCAATTCGTTCATCAGGGCAGTCGTCGCTAAGGGTTGCACCAAAAACATGCCTGGCGGCTGCTCGATGCGCGCTTTTAGGGCGTGCTGCAGCTCTCGGCAGGTTCAGTCTTGCCGCCAAGCAGAGCGCAACGGGGAATTAGCGCGGGGATGCGCCAGGGCGGTGCGAATCGGAAGGGCGTGCACCAGGAGATAGCAAAGGTCGTGCCGCTAGAGCGCACGCATCACGATACGTCCACTGCTCAGATTGCTCAGCAGCGTCGTTACTTCGTCGCGTCGCTGGGGCTCGACCGCAATCCGCAAGGCGATCTCCAGCGCCTGATAGTCCTCGGCGAGCACGAGCACCGCCAGGGCTGCCAGGCGAGCCTTGATCAGCGGCCACTCCGCATAGGTACAGGCGAAGCCATAGTCCTGCCGCACCACCAGCGGCTGCTTGTCCGCCTGTTGCAGGCAACGGGCGGCGCAACCGCCATAGGCGCGCACCAGGCCGCCGGTACCCAGCTTGATGCCGCCGTACCAGCGGATGACCACCACCACCACCTGATCGCAATCCTGCCCCTCGATGGCGGCCAGAATGGGCCGGCCCGCCGTCCCACCGGGTTCGCCGTCGTCATTGAAGCGGTATTGATTACCCAGCTTCCAGGCCCAGCAGTTGTGGGTCGCGGTCGGCACGCTCACGCGGTCGATGAAGGCCATGGCCGCTTCCACCGTGGTGACGGGCGCGGCGAGGGCGAGGAAACGACTCTTGCGCACCTCTTCCTCGCAGGCGGCATCCTGGATCAGGGTAAAGGTCATGGTGCCTGGAGACCCAGTCCCTTGAGAATGACATGGGTCAGGGTCCGCGCCGCCTCGTCGAAATCCTGCCGGGTCAGACGGGTGCGCCCGGTCACCTGGCAGATCTGGCTGGCGAAGTCGGCATAGTGCTGGGTACTGCTCCACAACAGGAAGATCAGGTGGACCGGATCCACCGGATCCATCTTGCCAGCCGCGATCCAGGCATCGAACACCGCTGCCCGGCTGCGAAACCAGGTCTGGTAGTCCTGATCGAAATACTCGTACAGGCAATGACCGCCGCCGATGATCTCCATGGCGAAGATCCGGGAGGCCAGCGGTTGCCGACGCGAGAATTCCAGCTTGGCGCGGATGTAGCGGCTCAAGGCTGCCGCCGGATCGTCTTCGACGGTCAGGTGATTGAAGGTGCTGTCCCAGAGTTCGAGGATGTTGCCCAGCACGGCCATATAGAGGCCGAGCTTGTTGTTGAAGTAGTAATGAAGATTGGCCTTGGGCAAGCCAACGCGTTGCGCGATGGTGTTCATGCTGGTGCCCTTGAAGCCATGGCGGGCGAATTCTTCCTCCGCCGCGCTCAGGATCAACTCCTCATTCTTCTGCCGGATGCGTCCGGCCGGCTTATCCTGGCCGGCGTGATGGGCGGGTACGAGAAGGGTCATGACAACTGGAGGATCCTGAGGCGCGGCAGGCATCAATAGCGTACCCCCGGCCCTGGACACAAGGGCTGTTTTACCGGTGTGGCGCTGGCGAGCTGCATTCCGTCACCGCTGCGCGGCGCTCCTCGGGCAGCAACAGGTTGAGCAGGATGGCGGTGATGCCGCCGCTGGTGATCGCGGTGTCGAAGAGATTCTTCACCAGTGGCGGCAGCTGATCCAGCAGCGTCGGCTGGCTGGCGATACCGAGACCCACGCCAAGGGAGGTGGCGATGATCAGCAGGCTGCGGCGATCCAGGGTGCAGTGCGCCAGCAGCCGTATCCCGGCCGCGGCGACACTGCCGAACAGCACCAGGGTCGCACCGCCCAGCACCGGCTTGGGAATCTGCTGCAGGACGGCGCCCAGCACGGGGAACAGACCCAGCACCAGGAGGATGGCGCCTATCCAGTAGCCGACATGGCGGCTGGCCACGCCGGTCAGCTGGATCACCCCGTTGTTCTGCGCGAAGGTGGTGCTGGGAAAGGTATTGAAGGTGGCGGCGAGCAGGCAGGCGACCCCATCACCCAGGACCCCGCCCCGCAACCGCCGCAGATAGCCGGGTCCTTCGACGGGTTGCCGCGAAATCAGGCAGTTGGCGGTCAGGTCGCCGGTGGTTTCCAGGGTGCTGATCAGATAGATGAGCGCGACCGGGAGGAAGGCCGACCAGTCGAAGGCGAAGCCGAAATGGAAGGGGAGGGGGACGCTGACCAGGGGCAGGTCCGGCAGCGGTTGAGGTTTCAGCAGGCCACAGGTCCAGGCGGCGAGGGAGCCCACCAGCAGGCCGATCATCACCGCCGACAGCCGCAACCAGGGACGCCGCGACAGATTCAGGCCGATGATGACGACCAGCACCAGACCACCGAGGGCCAGGTTGATCGGTGCGCCGAAATTGGCGGCCTTGGCGCCCCCGCCGAGATCGGTGACGCCCACCCTGATCAGGCTGATGCCGATCAGGGTGATGACGATGCCGGTCACCAGTGGCGTGATCACCCGGCGCAACAGACCCAGGCAGCGACTCAGGCCGATCTGGACGAAGGCGCCAAAGAAGCAGACGCCAAAGATCATCGCCAGGATGTCCTCCGGCGTCCCGCCGCGCTGCTTGACCAGCATCCCGGCTGCCAAGACCGCGGATAGAAAGGAGAAGCTGGTGCCCTGCAGGCAGATCATGCCCGCGCCCAGTCCACCGGCACCCCGCGCCTGCAGAAAGGTACCGACGCCCGACACCATCAGCCCCATGCTGATCAGATAGGGCAGGTGCTCGTGCAGCCCCAGGGCGCCGGCAATGATCAGCGGTGGGGTGACGATCCCTACGAAGCTCGCCAGGACGTGCTGCAGGGCGGCGCAAAAGGCCGCGAGCGGGGCCGGGCGATCGTCCAGGCCATAGAGCAGATCATCGCGGACGGGAGTGGGCATGGTGATTACCTCGCAGTGGCGCTGCGGGCCGGTAAGGCGGCTGCAGCGCCAGAAGTGGGTCTGGCCAGGCTAGAACTGATACTTCACCAGGAAGCTGAAAACGCTCTGGTCGGTACGAAAGCCCTCGCTGTCCTTGATGCCGTACTTGTCCGACCAATAGTCGTACTCGGTCCCTACATAGAGGTGCTTGGCCTCGTAGCCCATGGCCTTGCCCAGGTCGTACTTGACCTGGGGATTGAAGTGCAGATTGGCGTGATAGCTGCCCTTGTTGTTCATCACCCAGTCCATGTAGCCATCGATGAGCAGATCCGAATTGCCCAGGGGCAGGGTGTAGGCCCAGACCGGCGTGAGCTGCCAGGCACCCGAGGGGGCACTGCCGCCATCCGGCTTGCGGTAATAGAGATTCAGCTGGAAGTAGTCGAAGCCCGGCACCTTGAGGTCGAAACCCGGACCGACCAGATAGTTGCGCTGGTCACGGCCGGCGCCTTCGCCATCGTTCTGGTCGTATTCCAGGGTGGTGGCGAGCAGGACATCGGTGACCGGACCAAAAGAAAAGTCCCGCCCGGACAGCTTGCCGAAGGACAGTCGCGGACTGATCTCGCCATAGAAGCCCTGATGACCGTCGCTGGCGTTCGTCGCACCGTTGAACCAGATGCTGTCGACGAAGAGGAAGAGATCGCCCCAGGTCCAGCTGCTGGCATGCTCGAAGGTGACGGTCTGCTGGATGCGGGGATCGACCCGGAAATCCTTGCCATATAGATAGGTGAGGCTTTCACCGTGCCACAGCAGTGGGCTGTCCGCGGCTTGGGCGGCACCGGTTGTGAACAGGCTGGCGGTCAGCAGCGCGGTGGTTAGGGTCTTGCGCATGTAGGCTCCTGGAAGTGCTTTCTCGTTATGTGCAGCGTCCGCCGTGCTCAGCAAAATCGACGCCAAGCTCCGGCGGGCGGGAGAAAATAGTTATTTTTCAACGCCTTGTATAAGGATTCCGGGAAATTTCAGCTGTTTGGCAGGGCACCAAACCTGACCACTTGCTCAGTTTTCGTGCCCTGAAGGGGCGCCCGCAGCGGCGCTGCTGCGAAACAGCGCACAGGGGGCCGCGCAGTGCTAAGGTGCTGGGCGACCCCGCAGGAGATAGTCATGAAGTTGCTTATCGGTATGCTGACGGCCTTGCTCTGCTGCTCTTTCGCCTCGGCTCAGGTCACCCAGGGTGGGACGGGACAGCCAGGCATCCTCATGATCACCCGGGGCGATGCCTACTCAGGTTCGGGATGCGACATAGGTCTGGTGATTCAGGGGCGCCTCGCCGGCACCCTTATGGCCGGTCAGAGTGCTTCCTTCAATCTGCCGCCTGGCGAGATCGCCGTCAGCCTTACCTCTTCCGGCCCGGGGGGTTGCGCGGCGCCCATGGCCAGCAGCGTCGCCCAATCCATCCTGCTGACTCCTGGGGAGATCAAGCAGTACCGGATCATCGCGACCGAGGCGGGGTATCGGCTGGCGCCCATCCCCCTTTATTGAAGTTTTTTGAAATAACCTGTTGACCTGCCCCAAAACTCCCCTATAATGCGCCCCACTTCCGGCGCAGACGCTGAAGCGGCTTGAAAATCAAGCACTTAGGTCTGAG
>NZ_AZOA01000007.1:0-416818 GCF_000510745.1 Pseudomonas sp. MOIL14HWK12:I2
CGGTTCCCCGCTCATCAGAGCCAAGCTGTACATGGGCGCCATAGTCGCCAAAGAGCGCAACCCCGACGTGAAAGCGCTGTATGAACGACTACTGGCACGCGGCAAAGCCCGAATGAGCGCCTTGGGCGCCGCCATGCGCAAACTGCTGCAGATTGCCTATGGTGTGCTCAAGACGCAGCGACCTTATCAACCACGACAGGCCCTTTAGAGGACCTGTTGTGATTGATGGGAGAGATGGTATCTACGGACGCTGGGCCAGGTCGTAGCGTGGACAACGGCGCGGCCTTGTCCACGTCGCCCAAGTCCTGTCTTGCACCAGTGGAAAACGCTGTGCGGTTTTCCACGCTACCGGCACCAGGATAGTGGCGGCGCGCTGCCCCGAAAGTCGCTAGGCCAGCCGCAGCGGCAGGTGCAGAGTGATGACCACCTCGCCCGTGCCATTGGCGAAGCGCGCCTCGCCGCCGAAGCTTTCGCTGAGCGCCTTGACGATGGGCAGGCCCAGGCCCCAGCCGCGCTTGTCGCTGCGGGTGGAGATGAAATAGGGCGTGGCCAGGTTGGCCAGGACCTCGTCGGGAAACTGGCCGAGGTTGCGCAACTCCAGCATGACCTGGTCGTCGGCCAGCCACTGGCGGACCCGGATCGGCGTTCCCGCCTCGCCGTGCTTGGCGGCGTTGAGCACCAGGTTGTCGAAGATGCGCAGGAAGGCGTATCTGTCCCACAGCACCTCCTGCGCCGGGGTCTCCAGACGCAGGTCGAGATGATTGGCGAACTGCAGGCGCAGGTTGGCCGCGGCGTCGTTCAGCAGCGGACCCAGCACCAGCGGATCGCCACTGAGGCGGACGCCGCCGCCCAGGCTCATGTGGCTGATGTCCAGCACATCGGTGATCATCTGGTTCATGCGCTGCAGGTTGTCGTGCAGGGTCTGCAGCAGATCGTCGGTACGCCGCGCCGGATTGCGCTGCATCAGGTTGACCACCATGGTGGCGGCGGTGAGCGGCGAGCGCAGGTCGTGGTTGAGCGATCTCATGAAGCGTTCGAGCATGACCTTTTCCGCCTGCAGATTCTCGCTGCGGGCGATGGCCGAATTGCGCTGCTGCTCCATGTGGCCGACCCGCGAGCTGGCCTTGAGCAGGGCGCCGACGGTGGCCAGCACCTCTTCCGGATTGATCGGGTGGGTCAGGTAGGCCTGGGCGCCGGTATTGAAACCCTGGGCCTTGTCCCTGCCGGAGACGAAGGTGGCCGAGATGTTGATGATGGCCGGCAGCCGGCCCCAGCCGCACTTGCGCTCGATGGCCTGGATCAGCTCGAAGCCGGTGGTGTCCGGCAGATTGACGTCGATGATCACCAGCTCGACGGATTCGTCGATCAGCGCCAGGCCGCTGGCACCGCTGGCCGCTTCCAGCACCTCGTAGTGGCTCTGGCTGCCGAGGATCTTGCGCAGCACATAGCGATTGGCCTCGGTGTCGTCGATGATGACGATGCGGCGCGGGGCACTAGTCATCGGACAGGCTCCGCGCCAGGGCGCAGACCTCGGCCAGCAGCCGCTCGGCGTGATCGGGGGCGTGCTTGAACAGGATGGCGTGGCAGTAGTCCTGCAGGCGCTGGCGGCCCGCCTCGTCGAGGGGCTGGGCGGTATTGATCAGCACCCGCCGGTGCATGCTCCAGTCCATGCTGGCGAGCAGGTCCTCGCCATTGATGTCGGGCAGGTCGAGGTCGAGGATGATGATGTCCGGGCGCACCGCATTGAGCCGGTCCAGGCTGCTGCGGGCGCTGTCCGCCTCCAGCAGGACCGGATTGAGGCGTTCGAGGGTGCGCCGGACCAGATAGCGATCGCCCTCGTTGTCCTCGATCACCAGCACGGTGAGGCCGCTGAGATCGGGCTCCGGCTCGGCGGCCCGGTGGTTGGCGTAGTGGCGCGGCAGGCGCAGGGTGAAGCGACTGCCGCGGCCGACTTCGCTGTCGAGGGACAGCTCGCCGCGCAGCAGCACGGCGAGGCGCTGCGCCAGGGGCAGGCCCAGGCCGGTGCCTTCGATATGGGTCAGGTGCGGCGAGCGGATCCGCTCGAATTCCTCGAAGATCTTCTGCTGATCCGCCGCGGCGATGCCGATGCCGCTGTCTTCCACCAGGAATTCCAGGCCGGCGTCGTCGGGCTGGAACACCTGGATGCGCACCTGGCCCCTGGGGGTGTACTTGAAGGCGTTGGAGATCAGGTTGCGCAGCACCTGGAACAGCCGACTCTCGTCGGTATCCAGCAGCACCCCGGCCGGCGGCGGGGCGACGCTGAAGCTGACCTGGGGATAGCGCGGCGCCAGGGCCGCGGCGAACTGTTCGAGGCGATCGATGAAAGGCCCCAGCGCAAAGGGCTGGGGCACGATGGTGAGGCGGCCGGACTGCACCTCGGCCAGCGCCAGCAACTCGCCGACCAGATTGGCCAGTTCCAGCGCCGCGTCGCTGATGAAGCGCACCTGGCGCTGCTGTTCGGCATTGAGCGCCCCGTCCACGCCGCTGGCGAGCAGCTTGGCGACATTCTCGATGATGTTGATCGGGGTGCGGAACTCATGGGTCATGTTGGAGAAGAAACGGGTCTTCGCCTCGCTGGCCTCCTTGAGCTCCTGGGTGGCCTTTTCCAGCTCGGAATAGAGCGCCACCACGCCCTGGTTGGTGTTTTCCAGTTCCTTGTTGGTGACCTCCAGTTCCGACTGGCGCACCTGCAGCTCGGTGTTGGTCAGCAGCAGCTCTTCGCTCTGCAGGCGGATCTGCTGGTAGGGATCCGGTGGCGGACTGCCCTGCAGCTCGGCCGTCAGCGCCTGGAGCTGCTCCGCCTCGGGAAAGGGTCGCGGCGCCTGGTACTTGCGGGCGGTGATGCAGGTGCCGGCAGGGGAGGTCTGGATGTCGAAGTCGTCGAACAGCCGCTGGGCGCCGCGCAGGCCGATGCCCATGCCGGTGCTGGAGCGATAGCTGCCCGCGCGGATGGCCTCCATCTCGGCGATGCCCGGACCCTGGTCGACCGCCCGCACCTCCAGGCCGCTCAGGCGCAGGTCTTCGCCACGCAGCAGGGCGAAGTCGAAGTGACCGCTGCCGGCGTACTGGTGGATGTTGCGCGCCAGTTCGGAGACCGCGGTGGCCAGGCGGATCTGCTCCAGCGCCGGCCACTCCATGGCCGCGGCCAGGCGCTTGGCGGCCTGGCGGCAGTGCACGATGTCCTGCTCGCTGTGCAGGGCGAGGGTCAGCAGGGGCAAGACGTCAGACATGCTTGAGTACCAGAACGGTGGCATCGTCGGCGGAGCGCCGGAAGTCGCGGTGCAGTAGGGCGGCGATCAGTGCCGGATGGCGCGCCCCGAGCCCGGAGTGCTCGCCCAGTCCCACCTTGGACGTCAGGCCATCGGAGTTCAGCACCAGCAGGGTGCCGGGCGTCCAGGGGTAGGTATAGGTCTGGATCCGCCCGATCCGGTAGCCCAGGGTGCCGTTGTTGGACACCAGGCTGCGTGTGGTGTTGCCCAGCAGGCGCCCGGCGATGTTGCCGATGCCGCAAAAGCTCACCTGGCCCTGATCCGGGTCCAGCTCGGCCAGCGCCAGGGCGGCGCCGCGGGTTTCCATGAGCGCCTGGTGCAGATTCTCCATCAGCCGCTGCAGGGGCAGGTGCGCGCCATGGCGCAGGAACAGTTCCCGCGCCCGGCGACTGGCGGTGGCGGCCTGCTGGCCATGGCCGAGGCCGTCGCAGACCAGCAGGCGGCGCCCGCTGACCGCCCAGGTGTCGCCGCAGAGCTGCTCCTCGGGGTGCGGCGTGCACAGGGCGCCATGCTGCAACCGGCTGCCGGGCGTCCCGGCCAGATGGAAGCGCGCCAGCACCACGGTGCCCTGACCCGGTCGCGAATGGATGTCGAACACATCGGCCTGCCGGCGAATCGCCCCCAGGCCGGCGCCCAGCGTCGCGGCCGTGCTGTAGTGATCGCTCAGGCAGCGGGCGACGTCGTGCATGCCCGGGCCGCGATCCACCGCCAGGACATCGAGCACCCCTTCGCCGCCCAGGGTGGCCAGGAGTTCGCCGTGCCCGGCATGGCGGACCAGGTTGTAGCCCAGCTCCTGGGCGACGATGGTCAGGCGCCCGAGCAGGGTTTCGTCGGCGGTGACGGTGCCGGCCAGCCGGACCAGGGCGCGCCGGGCGGCATCGACATGGACGCTGGTGCTCACCGGCAGCACCAGGCTGCACGGCTGGTCGTTCATCGCCACTTCCAGAGTTCGACGGTGGTGCCCTGGCCGGGCTGGCTGTCGATGTGGAAGTCGTCCACCAGTCGCCGCGAACCGGACAGGCCCAGGCCAAGGCCCTTGCCCGAGGTGTAGCCGTCGACCATGGCGCGCTCGAGATCGGCGATGCCCGGGCCGTGATCGCGGATCACCAGGCGGATCGCCGGCTTGCCGGCGCGCAGCGTCTCCTCGATCAGGCACTCGCCGCCCAGCCCGTAGACCAGGCCGTTGCGCGCAATCTCGCTGGCCGCGGTGACGATCTTGGTCTGGGAGATGAGGCCCAGGCGGATGGCTTCGGCGACCTTGCGCACCTGCTGACGGATCAGCACGATGTCAGTCTCCTGGCGGAGTGGAAGCGTCTGTGTCTTCGCCACCCTCTGACTCCTCCAGCGATTCGTCCGCGGCGACCATGGCTTCCAGCCGGCGCATGCCCTTTTCCATGTTCAGCGCCGTGGCGATGCCTTCCAGCGACAGCCCCAGTTCCACCAGGGTGATGGCCACCGCCGGCTGCATGCCGACCACGATCACCTTGGCATCGAGGATGCGCGAGACCTGGGCGATGTGGGAGAGCATCCGGCCAATGAAGGAGTCGACGATTTCCAGCGCCGAGATGTCGATGAGCACGCCCTTGGCCTTGTGCCGCACGATCTGCTCGGTGAGGTCTTCCTGCAGGTCCAGCGCCAGCTGGTCGTGCATGTCCACCTGGATGCTCAGCAGCAGGAAGGGTCCAAGCTTGAGAATCGGAATCCGCTCGATCATGAGGCGCTCCCTAACCCTTGGCGGCCGGGGCTGCCAGGCGCACGCCCTGCTGGCGCAGGGCCAGGCGGAAGGCATCGGCCAGGGACGCCTTGGTAATGACGTCGCCCAGGTCCACGCCCAGGTGGACGATGGTGGCGGCGATCTGCGGGCGGATGCCGCTGATGATGCACTGGGCGCCCATCAGCCGGGCGGCGGTCACCGTCTTGAGCAGGTGCTGGGCGACCATGGTGTCCACCGTGGGTACGCCGGTGATGTCGATGATGGCGATGTCCGAGCCGGTCTGGACGATCTTTTCCAGCAGCGACTCCATCACCACCTGGGTGCGGTTGCTGTCCAGCGCGCCGATCAGCGGGATGGCCAGGATGCCGTCCCACAGCTCCACCACCGGGGTGGACAGTTCCAGCATGCTTTCCTGCTGCTCGCGGATCACCGTCTCGCGACCGCTCATGAAGCTTTCCATGCTGTACAGACCGAGATCGTCGATCAGCCGGGTGGCGGCCCAGATCTCGGCGAGGGGATCGTCGCACTCGTTCTGGATCAGGTTGAACAGCGGTTCCTTGAGCGAGAAGACAAAGGTCGCCGTCTGCGCGGGCGTCAGGCCCGCGCGACTCTGGTCGAAGGAGAAGCGCTCCAGCAGCGCGCGCACCGGCTGCCAGTGCGGCTCGCGCAGATTGCCCAGGCCCTGGGCGGCGGCCACGGTGATGCGGCGCAGCAATTCGGCGGAGTTGGCCAGGATGGTGGTTTCATCGAGCAGGTCGATGCGCATGCCGGCCGCGCGCTGGGCGCCGATCCAGGCATCGAGCAGCGACCGCTCGTGGGTGCGCAGCAGCTCGACCAAAGCGGTACTGTACATGGGGGTTCCTAGGTGACAAGAAGGTGGCTCAGGACGAGCCGACCAGGCAGAGAGCGGGCAGGAAGAGGCGCAGGTGTCGGTGGGGATCCGAGCGCGTGGCCGGATCCCCGAGAGATCACATGTCCATCTTTTCCTTGGTGATCTTGCCGGTCTTGGCGTCGGCATGGAAGTCGTACTTCATACCATCCTTCTTCATGCCTTCGCCTTCCCACTGACCGTCATCGGCTTCGATCTTGGTGATCGAGGTGTAGCCCTGCTCCATGAGCTTGGACTTGACGTCGTTCATGGGCATCCAGTCGGCGCCGGGCTGATCGGCCAGGGCGGCGGTGCTGGCCAGGACGGAACAGGCAAACAGGGAAGCGAGCAGCTTGGATTTCATCGCGAGACCTCGGCGTGGTGGTGTGCCCAGACTTGGACCACCAGCACGCGCGACAAATCCCGTCTGGCGCAGACGTTAGACTGACGATTCCTCGACCAGGTGCGGAAGCAGTCCGGCAGGGGCCTTGGCGCTCTGGCCCTTGGTCTTGCGCGGGGCATAGGGGCGGCTGGCCAGCCGCCAGAGATCTCGCCAGCGTTCGGCGAGGGCAGTGGGCTTGTCCAGATAGAGGCGCAGGCCCAGGGAAAAGGCCTTCGTCTGCAGCCGCTCGCGCTGCTGGGCCAGGCTTTCGCCGATCGCCAGGCGGGTGTTGCTGGCGCCGAACAGGGTCGGCTCGTCCAGCAGCAGCTGCTGCATCACCGCCAGGTCGTGATCGTCGCCCAGGTATTCCGACAGGCGCTTGAGGCTCTTCTGCCGCGTCTTGAATTCCGCCGGCCAGGCCGCGGCGAGCAGCTGGGTGTGATACCAGTGATCCTTCACCCGCTTGCGCCAGTCGTGCAGGGTGTCGTCGGTGGGCTTGTCGCGCGCGGTCTTGAGCGCCTGGCGCCCGGCCTTGTAGTTGTCTTCCAGGCCGCGGGCGAAGAGGGCGAAGCCCTTGCCGGACAGTTTCCAGCCGGCCACCTCCTCGCGCATGGCGGTCAGTTCCTCGAGCAATTCGGGATGGCCGCTGGCCGCGGCGATCTGCTGGTCGGCGCGCTCCTGCAGCCGCTGACGCACACGCTTCATGGCCGGCGAGGCGAATCTCTTGCGGTCGGATTCGCCCAGCTTGTCCCAGCTTTCCACCAGGGCGGCGCTGTCGCGCAACGACGACAGCTCGCGGCCCAGGTCGCGCAGCCGCCGATTGCGACTGGCGAAGGCGCGCTTGCCCAGGGCGCCGTGCAGCAGCCGCAGGAGGGCGCGCAATTCCTTGAGGCGCTTGCGTGTCTCGTGGACGCCCTTGGGGGTACCGCTCGCCAGGGACGCTTCAGCCTGCACCAGACGATCCGTCACCACGCGGCGGACTTCCTCGTCAGCCGGTTGCCGTGCATCGAAACGAAAGGCCATCGAACTCTCCTCAATAGGGTGGACTGCCGCACCCGCTTGCGCGGGAGCGTAACGGTATGAAAGACCTCCACGACAGCGGGAGATGCCAAATTTCATCTAAACGTCATATTTCCTTCATGCCGCCTAATGCGGGGCACCGCCTGCCGCAGGCCGGGTCAGAAGGGCTATAGTTGCCCGACCACCTGCGCAAGGAGATCCGGATGTTCGAAGCCGCCGAAAACGAACACCTGCTCGATGAGGCCACCTACGACGCCAAGCTGCCCAAGCTGCGCGAGGCACTGCTGGCCGCCCAGTACGAACTCAAGGCGCAGGGCCGTTTCCCGGTGATCGTGCTCATCAATGGCATCGAGGGGGCGGGCAAGGGCGAGACGGTCAAGCTGCTCAACGAGTGGATGGATCCACGCCTGATCCGCGTCGAGACCTTTCTCCAGCCCACTGCCGAGGAGCGCCAGCATCCCCCGGCCTGGCGCTACTGGCAGCGCCTGCCGGGCAAGGGCCGGACCGGCGTCTTCTTTGGCAACTGGTACAGCCAGATGCTGCACGGCCGGGTCAACAAGGAACTCAGTCGCGTCGAGCTGGATGCCGCCATTGGCCAGGCGGAACGCTTCGAGCGCATGCTGGCCGACGAAGGCGCGCTGATCCTCAAGTTCTGGTTCCACCTCTCCAAGCCGCAGCTCAAGCAGCGCCTGAAGCACCTCAAGAACGATCCCCGCCTGGGCTGGAAGCTCAGTCCGCTGGACTGGCGCCAGGCCAAGGTCTACGACCGTTTCGTCAAGGAGGGCGAACGGGTGGTGCGGCGAACCCACCACGATTACGCCCCCTGGCACGTGGTGCCCGGCTTCGACGAGCGCTTTCGCAGCCTGACCGTCGGCACCGTGCTGCTCAAGGCGCTGCAGCGGGCCCTGGCCAACAAGCCGCGCAAGCAGCGCCGGGCAGCCGCCGTAGTACCGCCACCGGTGGATGGTCGTGGCGTGCTGGAAGCCATGGATCTGACCCAGCGCCTGGACAAGGCCGACTACGAAGACCAGCTGCTCGCCGAACAGGCGCGCCTGGCGCGGCTGCTGCGCGACAAGAAGTATCGCCGCCATGCCCTGGTGGCGGCCTTCGAGGGCAACGACGCCGCCGGCAAGGGCAGCGCCATCCGCCGGGTCACCGGCGCCCTGGATCCGCGCCAGTACCGCATCGTCCCGGTTGCCGCACCCAGCGACGAGGAGCTGGCCCAGCCCTATCTCTGGCGCTTCTGGCGGCACATCCCGCGGCAGGCCAACTTCACCATCTTCGATCGCTCCTGGTACGGCCGGGTACTGGTGGAGCGGGTCGAGGAGCTGACGCCCGTCGCCGACTGGCAGCGGGCCTATGGCGAGATCAACGACTTCGAGGAACAGCTCCACGACGCCGGCATCGTGCTGGCCAAGTTCTGGCTGGCCATCGACCAGGACACCCAGCTCGAACGCTTTCGCGCCCGCGAGGAAACGCCCTTCAAGCGTTTCAAGATCACCGAGGACGACTGGCGCAACCGGGACAAGTGGGATCTCTACAGCCAGGCGGTCAACGACATGGTGGTCCAGACCAGCACCGCCATCGCGCCCTGGACCCTGGTGGAGGCCAACGACAAGAGGTTCGCCCGGGTGAAGGTGGTGCGGACGCTCAATGAGGCGCTGCAGCGGGCGTACGACAAGGGGTAAGCCAATGCCAGGGCTGTTTGGCTGATTATCGAGGTTTGCGGCTACCTCTTGTTTCGCCCCATCGGGCGAGTCATTTTTGCCAGTCGCGGCTGCGCGCCCCGGACAAAAGTAACCAAAAACGCTTGCCCCTCCATCCGGCCCCGGCTGCGCCGGGGTCCACTCCCTCCATCGCCGCTCCAGGGGCCCGCCGCGAAGGGCCTTCCATGGCCCTCGCGACTCTCGCGGCATCCATGCCGCTCGACCCTTGCGCAACGATTGCGTTCGCCCTGCTGGAAGGGGCATTGGGCGCGCCTGAGGCTTTGGGTGGTTTGGGCAATCAGCGTCTTTGTGGCGGAGATGGGCAATCCCGCAAAACCCGAATCCCAGAAACGAAAAAGCCCCACCGAAGTGGGGCCTTTCTGCAACCGGATCAGTCGTTAGACGACTTGAACCTGGTCAGCTTGCATACCCTTCTGGCCTTTGACAGCCACGAAAGTGACCTTCTGGCCTTCGCTCAGGCTCTTGAAGCCGGCGCTTTCGATGGAGCGGTAGTGCACGAACAGGTCGGCGCCGCTTTCCGGGGTGATGAAGCCGTAGCCTTTCTCATCGTTGAACCACTTGACGGTGCCATTTTCACGATTGGACATGAGTATCTCCAGGATGTAGGGGGAACAACCACGTTAGCGAGACATTCGCTAGCGGGACTGTAATGCGAGAGTGAGACGAGCCAGGAGATGAAAATGAAGCAACATCAAGCAGGTATCGAGTAACTATTGCAGTAGCAGTGCCTACACCATACGCGCTTTCGCGAGCTTGTATAGCCCTGATTCGCATATTTGTTGACCAATGGCGCTGCTTGCGCTGCCTGAGCGTCTCACTCAGGCTACGGACTCCCCTGCTCGAAAGAGACTCCGCATGGACAAGCTGCACCGGATCAAGGGGGCCTGGCCCTACCTGATCGCCGTCTTTCTCAACGCCTTCGTCGATCTTGGCCACAAGATCGTCATCCAGAACACCGTGTTCAAGGTCTATGACGGTTCCACCCAGGTGGTGCTGACCGCGCTGGTCAACGGCATGATGCTGCTGCCCTTCATCCTGCTGTTCAGCCCCTCCGGCCATGTCGCCGATCGCTTCGCCAAGGTGCGGGTGCTGCGCCTCGGCGGCTGGGCGGCGGTGGCCATCACCCTCGGCATCACCCTGGCCTACTACGCCGGGCTGTTCGAGCTGGCCTTTGCCATGACGCTCCTGCTGGCCATCCAGGCGACCTTCTATTCGCCGGCCAAGTACGGCTACATCAAGGCGCTGTTCGGCAAGCAGCGGCTGGCCGAGGGCAATGGCCTGGTGCAGGCCAATTCCATCATCGCCATCCTCGCCGGCACCGTGGTCTTCACCGCCTTCTTCCAGCTGCACCTGGGCGCGGACCAGGCCACGCCTCACGCCATCCTGCAGGACATCGCCCCGCTGGGCTGGCTGCTGGTGCTCTGCAGCCTGGCCGAGGTGGCGCTGCTCTATCGCCTGCCGCTGCTGGAAGAGCCCAGGCCGCGTGCACCCTTCGACTGGCATGCCTATGTGCGGCTGCAGAGCGCCCGGCAGAACCTGGCGGTGATCGGCGAGAATCCGGTGATCCGCCTGTCGATCATCGGCCTGGCGGTGTTCTGGTCGGTGGGCCAGGTGCTGCTGGCGAGTTTTCCGGCCTATGCCAAGGATCACCTGGGCATCGACAACGTGTTGCTGCTGCAGGGCATCCTGGCCTGCGCCGGAATCGGCATCGCCCTCGGCTCGGCGCTGGCCAGCCGGGCCTCGCGCGGGCGCATCGAGACCGGCCTGATCCCGGTGGGTGCCCTGGGCATCGCCCTCGGTCTGTGGTGGCTGCCGGCGCCCAGTTCGGCGCTGGTGCATGCGCTCAACTTCGTCTTCATCGGGCTGATGGGCGGGCTGTTCATCGTGCCGCTCAACGCCCTGATCCAGTTCCATGCCCGGGAAGACCAGCTCGGCACGGTGCTGGCGGCCAACAACTGGGTGCAGAACGTCGCCATGCTGAGCTTTCTGGTGCTCACCGCGGTGATCGCCCTGCTCGGCCTGGACAGTCGCTGGCTGCTGCTGCTGATCGCCGCGGTGGCGCTGATCGGCGGCGCCTACACGGTGTGGAAGCTGCCGCAGAGTCTGGTGCGCTTTCTGCTCGGCCTGATGGTCACCCGCCACTACCGCATCCAGGTGCAGGGGCTGCAGAACCTGCCGGCCCAGGGCGGGGTGCTGCTGCTGGGCAATCACATCAGCTGGGTCGACTGGGCCATGGTGCAGATCGCCAGTCCGCGCCCGGTGCGTTTCGTGATGCTGCGCTCGATCTATGAGCGCTGGTACCTGAAGCCCTTCCTCAAGGCCATGGGCTGCCTGCCCATCGCCCAGGGCAACGGTGCCGGGGCGGCGCTGGAGCAGGTGGCGGCGTTGCTCAGCGCGGGCGAGGTGGTCTGCCTGTTTCCGGAAGGGGCGATCAGCCGCACCGGGCAACTCGGCGAATTCCGCCGCGGCTACGAAAAGGCCTGCGAGCGGGTCGGGCCCGAGGTGCAGATCGTGCCCTTCTACCTGCGCGGCCTCTGGGGCAGCCAGTTCTCCCGCTCTTCCAGCAAGCTCAAGGAACTGCGCGACAGTCCGCTGCACCGCGAGGTGGTGGTGGCCTTTGGCAAGGCGTTGCCCAAGGACACTCCAGCCGACGTGCTCAAGCGGCGGATCTTCGAGCTGTCGATCCGCTCCTGGGAGCGCTACATGCAGGGCCTGCCGTCGTTGGCCGATGCCTGGGTGGCCAGCGTCAGGCGCCGACCCAATGGCCTGGCGCTGATCGACGACCTGGGCGCTCCGCTCAAGGCCGCCCAGGCGCTCACCGGCGCCGCCTGCCTGGCGCGGCGGATGCGCAAGCGGCCCGAGGCCAATCTGGGTCTGCTGCTGCCCACCAGCAGCGGCGGCATGCTGGCCAACATGGCGGTGCTGCTGGCCGGCAAGACGCTGGTCAATCTCAACTACACGGCCACGCCCGAGGCCCTGGCGTCGGGCCTGGACCAGGCCGGTATCCGCACCGTCTACACCTCGACGCGCTTTCTCGAGCGCCTGCGCCAGCGCGGCCTGCCGGTGGACGAGTTGCTCGCCGGGCGCGAGGTGGTGGATCTGGAGGCATTGCGCGCCGGGATCGGCAAGGCCGAGTTGCTGGCCAACTGGCTGGCGGTCTGGCTGCTGCCCACCGCCATGCTGCAGGTGCTGGTGAGTCGCGCCCACGATCCCGAGGCCACCGCCGCCATCCTCTTCTCCAGTGGCAGCGAGGGCACGCCCAAGGGGGTGATGCTCAGTCATCGCAACCTGATGGCCAATCTCAAGCAGACCTCGGACGTGCTCAATACCCAGGACGATGACGTCTTCATGGCCTCGCTGCCGCTGTTCCACGCCTTCGGTCTCACGGTGACCCAGTTCCTGCCGCTGATCGAGGGGGTGCCGGTGGTCTGCCAGGCCGATCCTACCGACGTGGCCGGCATCGCCAAGGCGGTGGCGACCCATCGCGCCACGGTGCTCTGCGGCACCTCGACCTTCCTGCGGCTGTTCGTGCGCAACACCAAGGTGCATCCGCTGATGCTGGAGAGCCTGCGCATCGTGGTGGCCGGCGCCGAACGCCTGGATCCGGCGGTGCGCGAGGCCTTCAAGCTCAAGTTCAACCAGGACATCTACGAAGGCTACGGCGCCACCGAGACCGCCCCGGTGGCCTCGGTCAACCTGCCCGATGCCCTGGACGTCAGCTACCTGCAGGTGCAGCGCGGCGGCAAGCTCGGCACCGTGGGCATGCCGCTGCCGGGGACCGGCTTCAAGATCGTCGATCCCCAGACCTTTGCCGAATTGCCCACCGGCGAGGCCGGCATGGTGCTGATCGGCGGGCCGCAGCTGATGCAGGGCTACCTGAACGATCCCGAGCGCACCGCCAAGGCCATCCGCGAGATCGACGGCGAGCGCTGGTATGTGACCGGCGACCAGGGCCGGCTGGACGAGGACGGCTTTCTCACCATCGTCGACCGCTATTCGCGCTTCGCCAAGATCGGTGGCGAGATGGTCAGCCTGGGCGCCGTGGAGCAGGCCCTGGCCAGGGCGGTGGCCGATCCGGAGATCGAGCTGCAGGCGGTCAATCTGCCGGATGCCCGAAAGGGCGAGCGCATCGTGGTGCTGCATACCGGCGCCCTGGACGCGGCGGCGGTGGAGAAGACCCTGCTGGCCCAGGGGGTGGGTGGACTGCTGCTGCCCTCGGCCTGGCTGGCGGTGGACAGCCTGCCGAAACTGGGGACCGGCAAGGCCGACGTGGCCGGGGCGAAACGTCTGGCGCAGACGCGGTTAAACGAGGCGGAGGAGGTTTAGGCGGCATTTCGTCCATCCGGCGCCGGCGAGCCCTAAAGCCTGGCGCCGTTTGGCCGATCATGAGGGGGCTAATCATTTTTCGAGGTCTTCCCGGTGAAGCTACGCTCCCTCAACATCGCCCCGCGGGCCCTGGTCGCCTTTGGTTTCTTCGCCCTGCTGGTGATCGGCCTGGGGCTGTTTTCCCTGGGCCAGAATCGGGTCATCAAGGAGAGCGAGGAGCAGATCGTCGGCAACGTCATCCCCAGCGTCCAGACCATCGGCGAGATCCGCGCCGATCTGCTGAGTCTGCGCATGCAGAACCAGGGGTTGATGCTGGCCAGTTCCAACGCCGAGACCCAGGCGGTGCACAAGGCCATCGACGCGGCCAAGGCCAGCCTGGAACAGCATGTGCGCCAGTTCGACGGCCTGTTGCTCACCGACTCCGGGCGGGCGGTCTACACCCGGATGACCGGCCAGCTGGCCACCTACCTGAACAACCAGAATCGCTATCTCAAGGCGCTGGACGACCAGAACGACGCCGAGTTGCTCAAGCTGGCCGGGCAGGACGGCGAGATGGCCCACAGCGGCAATGCCCTGAGCGCCACCGTCAACGAACTCGCCGGGGTGGTCGATGGCAAGGTCACGCGCCTGGCCGCCGCCTCCATGGCCAGCTACCACAACGCCATCGCCATCACCGTGGCGGTGATGGTGGCGGCCCTGGCCGGTACCCTGCTGCTGGCCTGGCGCTTCACCCGCAGCCTCACCGGGCCGCTGGAAAAGGCCCTGGCGGTGGCCGAGCGCATCGCTGCCAACGATCTCAGCCGGACGATCGAGCCCGACGGGCGCGACGAACCCGGCCGGCTGCTGGCGGCCATGGCACGAATGCAGGACAACCTGCGCGGCACCCTGGAACGGCTGACCCTGTCGTCCACCACCCTGGCGTCCACCTCCGAAGAGCTGTCGACGGTCACCGAGACCGGCCTGCGCGGCATCCAGCGGCAAAACGACGAGCTGGCCCAGGCGGCCACCGCCGTCAATCAGATGACCGCCGCGGTGGAGGAGGTGGCGCGCAATGCCGCGGCCGCCAGCGCTGCCGCCCAGGACTCGCGCACCTCGGCCGATCTCGGTCAGCGCCGGGTCGAGGAAACCCTCGCCACCATTCATGCCCTGCACAGCGCGGTGGCCTCCAGCAGCGGCGAGATCGACGGCCTGGCGGGCCAGGTGCAGCGCATCAGCGGGGTGCTCGACGTGATCCGCGGCATCGCCGAACAGACCAATCTGCTGGCGCTCAACGCCGCCATCGAAGCGGCGCGCGCCGGGGATGCCGGGCGTGGCTTTGCCGTGGTGGCCGACGAGGTGCGCGCCCTGGCGGCCCGTACCCAGCAGTCCACCGGCGAGATCGAAGACATGATCGGTGCCATCCAGGGCGGCGCCGGCAAGGCGGTGGACGCCATGGCCACCAGCAATCAGCAGGCCGGTGCCTGCCTGACGGTGGCCGCCGCCGCCGGCGAGGCGCTGGCCGAGATCGCTCGCCACATCGTGCAGATCAACGAGCGCAACCTGAGCATTTCCGCGGCCACCGAGGAGCAGGCCCAGGTGGCGCGCGAGGTGGATCGCAACCTCACCAGCATCCGCGACCTCTCCACCCAGAACGCCGCCGGGGCCGAGCAGACCGCCGCCGCCAGCACCGACCTGGCGCGCCTGGCCGGCGACCTGAACGGCGCGGTCCGGCAATTCCGCCTCTGACCGCGGGCCTGCCTCAGCGGGCGATGTCTTCCAGCGCCCGGTTGCGGGTGCGCGGGCCGAACAGGCCGATGGTCAGCACCACGATCAGCATGCTGGCGACGATGAAGGCCAGCACGCCCGGGGTACCCAGGCGCTCCAGCAGGGTGCCGATCAGCAGGCTGCTGAACACCGTCGACAGCCGGCTGAAGGAATAGCAGAAACCCACCGCCCGGGCGCGGATGGCGGTGGGGAACAGCTCCGCCTGGTAGGAGTGGAAGGCAAAGGTCAGCCAGGCGTTGCAGAAGGTGATGCCGACGCCACAGAGGATCAGACCGAGGGCGCCCTGCTGCAGGGCGAACAGGCTGCCGAAGCCCACCGTCCCCAGGGCGGAGCCGACGATCTGCCACTTGTTCTCGAAGCGGTTGGCGATGCGCACGAACAGCAGCGGCCCCAGCGGATAGGCGAGGGTGATGACGAAGGCATAGCCCAGGCTGTGGGTCAGGCTCACACCCTGGCCGGAGAGCAATGCCGGCAGCCAGTTGCCGAAGCCGAAGAAGCCGATGGCCTGGAACAGGTTGAAGACGATCAGCATGATCACCCGCCGCCGATAGGGCGGTTGCCATAGCGCCGCGAAGCGCGCGCTCACGGCGCGTTCTTCGACGATCGCCGCGGGTGGCGGCAGCGGCTGGCCGCTGTCGGCCTGGCAGGCGGCTTCCAGGCGCTCCACGCCCTGTTCGGCTTCGTCCAGCCGGCCCTGCTGCGCCAGCCAGCGCGGCGATTCAGGCAGGCGCTGGCGCAGCCACCAGATGAACAGGGCGAAGACGGCACTGGACAGCACCACCCAGCGCCAGCCGGAAATGCCCAGCGGCGCCTGGGGCACCAGCCACCAGGACAGCAGCGCCACCGCCGGTACCGAAAGGAACTGGAGGGCGAAGGCAAAGGCGAAGGCCGAGGTGCGCATGGCCTTGGGTACCAGCTCCGACAGATAGGCGTCGATGGTCACCAGCTCCAGGCCCAGGCCGATGCCCACCACGAAGCGCAGGGCGATCAGCCCCAGGGCGGTGGTCTGCAGACCCATGGCCAGGGTCGCCAGGGTGTAGCCGACCAGTGCCCAGGTAAAGATCGCCCGGCGGCCGAAGCGGTCGGCGATGGGGCTGAGCAGGCTGGCGCCGACGAACAGGCCGAGAAAGGTGGCCGCGGCGAAGGCGGCCTGGTCGGAGACGCCGAACACCCCGGCCGCGCCGGTCTGGAAGACGCCATCGCGCAGGAGCCCGGGGCTGATGTAGGCGGTCTGGAACAGGTCGTAGAGTTCGAAGAAACCGCCGATGGACAGCAGGGCCACCAGGCGCCACAGGCTGCGGGTGGCCGGCAGGCGATCGAGACGCGCCGAGAGGGCGGCGGCCCGCTGGGAGGCGGGCAGGGCAGTGGCCGAAGCCGAAGACGCTGAGGGCATGGGACGCTATCCAGAGAACAGTCGTCCTACAGCTTACGGATCAGTCCTTGCCGAATGTTGCCAAAGATTTCCGTGCCGGGTGGGCCGTTTGGCAGGAAATCGCGTTTTCCGGCCCGGTTCTGGCAGCCGCTTGCGTGGATCACGGTACCATCGCCAGGGCAGTGCGCAGATCGACCACCAGGACATCCAGATAACCGCCCTGCAGCGCGCCGCGGATGGCATTGACCTTGCGCAGGCCCCCGGCCAAGCCCACCACGCGGTCGATCTTCAGCAATTGCGGCAGGTCCACCGCGACCACGGTCTCTTCACTGTCGTCCAGCACCGGTCGGCCCTGGGCGTCGAAGTACCTCAGGCAGATGTCGCCCACCGCGCCGCGGGCGGCGAGCACTTCCAGCATGGCCTCGCCGTGATAGTTGCCGCTGTTGCGCAGGAGCTGCGACGGCTCCAGCTCGCCGATGCCAACCAGGGCCACGGTGAGCCGGGCGAAGCGTTCGGTGACCTCGCGCACCTCGTCCAGCTGCAGGATGCGCTGGCGACTTTCCGGCGACTGCTCGATGCTCTGGGACGGCAGCAGATAGGCCGGGCAACCCAGCAGATTGGCCAGTTGCTGGGTCAGCAGGGTGGCTTCGAAGGCGCCCTTGTTGCCGACCCCGCCGAGCAGCTGCACCACCTCGGTCGCGCCCTGACGACTGCTGCCGCGGTGCATGTGGCCGACCATGGCGCGGATGGTGGAGCTCCAGGAGGAGATACCGATGTGGTCCTTTTCGGTGACGCTGGTTTCCAGATAGTGGGCGGCGGCCGAGCCGATGGCCTGCTTGATGGCCTCTTCGTCGTCACCGGTGGGCTCCACCACGATCGCCTGGCGGATGCCGTAGCGCTGTTGCAGCTGGCGCTCCAGCTCCAGGTGGAAGTTGCGCGGGCGCTGCACCGAGATGCGCACGATGCCTTCCTTGAGCGCTCGGCTCAGGGCACGGCTGACAAAGGATTGCGACAGGTCGAGCTGTTCGGAGATCTGCGACTGCTTGAGCCCTTCTTCGTAGTAGAGGGAGGCGATCTTGGTCAGCAGGCGTTGTTCTTCGAGATTACTCATCCAGATTTCCGGTACCGGCGGCTAGGTTGCACCCAGGGCTGCCGGGCCGGGGCGGCCGTGACAAACCCTCAAAAAGTAGGCACTTGGCTGTTAGAAAGGCGCATTTTCCCGCTATTTTCCCTCAGCCTCCCGCTGGACGCCAAGGCTTTTGCGGCCTGGCGTCCCCGGGGGTCGATCAGGACATGATCAGGCCACCGTCCACATTGATCGCCTGGCCGGTGATGTAGGCGGCGTCCGCCGAGGCGAGGAAGGCCACCAGGCCGGCCACATCGGCCGGGGTGCCGGCGCGCTTCATGGGGATGTTGCCGACCCATTCCCGCATCAGTTCGCCCTGGCCATAGCGCTTTTCCGGGGTGGAAAGGATCTCGCCCCAGACGCGGTCGTTGTAGTCCCACATCTCGCTTTCGATGATGCCGGGGCAGAAGGCGTTGACCGTGATGCCGTGGCGCGCCAGTTCGTGGGCCAGGCTCTGGGTGATGCCGATGACGCCCATCTTGCTCGCCGCATAGTGGGGCGTGTAGATGAAGCCCTGGCGCCCCTGGCCGGAGCTGGTGTTGATCAGGCGTCCGCCACGCCCGGCGGCGACCATGCGCCTGGCCGCCTCGCGGCAGCACAGCCAGACGCCGGTGGTGTTGACCTGCAGGATGCGGTCGAAGTCCTCGCGCGGCATGCGGTCGAAGGCATCGATGGTGATGATCCCGGCGTTCTGCACCGAGACGTCGACCCGGCCGAAGCGCGACTCGGCCTGGGCATAGAGGTCGGCCACCGCCGCCTCGTCGGTGATGTCCACCACCAGCGGCAGCACCTCGGCCCCGGTCTCGGCGGCCAGCCGCGCGGCGGTGTCATGCACCCGCTCGGCGTTGGAGACCAGCACCAGGTTGGCGCCCTCACGCCCGAAGCGCTCGGCGATACCCTCACCGATGCCCCGACAACCGCCGGTGATGACCACGGTTTGACCTGCGAAGCGACGTTCCACGTGAAACCTCCTAGGGCTATAGTCGATGATCTCGCGAGCTAGAGCCAAACTAGGCGAAAAGACCTGAGGAAGCGGAGTTTACGAGCGGTAAATGAGCATTCCGAAGGTCTTTTCAACGCCGTTTGGCCGACGCGCAGCAGATCGTGAAAGGCGTTACCAGCAGACGAAGCCGCCATCGACGATGAGATCCACCCCGGTGCAAAAGGATGCGGCCGGGCTGCAGAGGAAGATCGCCGGACCGACCATTTCCTCCACCTCGGCCATGCGGCCCAGCGGGGTGGTCTGCTCGAAGATCTTGACCTGGTCGGCCACCTCGGGACGGGTGTTCATCGGCGTGGCGGTGTAGCCGGGGCTGATGCAGTTGACGCGGATGCCGCGCTCGGCCCACTCCATCGCCAGGCTCTTGGTCAGGTGGATGACCCCGGCCTTGGAGGTGTTGTAGTGGGCCTGCAGGAGGCCGCGGTTGACGATGCTGCCGGACATGGAGGCGATGTTGACGATGGCGCCCTTGCCGCGCGGCAGCATGACCCGCGCCTGGGCCTGGCAACTGAGCATCACCCCGGTGAGGTTGATGTCGAGCATGCGCTGCCAGCGCTCCAGTTCCAGCTCCTCGGCCGGCTGGGCGTTGGCGATGCCGGCGCTGTTGACCGCGAGACTCAGGGGGCCGAGTTCGGCCTCGGTACGGGCCACGGCGGCTTCCAGGTCGGCGGCGCTGGTCACCGAGCCTTCCAAGGCCAGGGCGCGGCGGCCGTGGGCCTGGATCCGCGTGACGGTACCGGCGAGGTCGCGGCTGCCGGGCAGGTCGAAGCAGGCCACCTGGGCCCCGGCCTCGGCCAGTCCGACGGCGATGGCCTGGCCGATGCCGCTGCCGGCACCGGTGACGAAGGCGGTCTGGCCGCCGAGATCGAAGAGACGCATGGGAAAACTCCTAGTCAGGCGGTCGCCAGTTCCATCACGGCCACCGGAGTGGCCTGTTCACGTTCGAGAATGCCCATCTGCTGGCCACGGCTCATCACCATGACCCGATGCGACAGGCCGAGGACCTCGTCGAGGTCCGAGCTGACCACGATCACCGCCATGCCGGTGGCCGCCAGTTCGGCGATCACCTGGTAGATGGCGGCGCGGGCGCCGACGTCGATGCCGCGGGTGGGCTCGTCGAGGATGAAGACCTTGGGATTGCGCGCCAGCCACTTGGCGATGATCACCTTCTGCTGGTTGCCGCCGGACAGGGCGGCGATGGCCTGCTCCGGCTGGCCCTTGACGCCGAGCCGCGCCACCGCCTTGCGGGCGAAGGCGCGCAGGCCGCCGGGCGAGACCCAGCCGCCACCGGCGAGCAGGTCGGTGTTGCCATAGATGAGGTTTTCCTCGATGGCGTGATCGACCACCACGCCCTGCTGCTTGCGATCCTCGGGCACCAGCACGATGCCGGCATGGATGGCGTCGTAGGGACTGGCGAAGCGACAGGCCTGGCCTTCCAGCACCAGCTCGCCGGTGACCTGCTCGGCCGCGCCGGCGATGGCGCGGACCAGCTCGGTACGCCCGGCACCGACCACTCCGGCCACGCCAAAGACTTCGCCCGCGCGCACGCTGAAATCGATGTGTTTGAGTGGCATCTCGCGGCAGCTCAGGCCCTTCACCCGCAGCACCTCGCGGGCAGCGGGCGCGGCCATGGCCGGGAAGATGCGCTCCACGCTGCGGCCGACCATCTCTTCCACCAGTTGCCGCACCGGCACCTGGGCGGTGGCGTGCAGGGCGATCTGGCGGCCGTCGCGCAAGACCAGCACCCGGTCGGCGATGCGGGCGATCTCTTCCAGGCGATGGCTGATGTAGATGAAGGAGACGCCCTCGGCCTTGAGTCGCTCGACCTGGGCGAACAGCAACTCGGTCTCTTCGCCACCCAGGGCCGCGGTGGGTTCGTCGAGGATCAGCAGGCGCGCCTTGAGGGTCAGCGCCTTGGCGATCTCCACCAGTTGCTGGGCGGCCACGCTGAGACCGGCCACGGTGCGCGTGGCGGGTACCTTCAGGCCCAGGCGATCCAGCTGGCGCTGGGCCTCGGTTTCCATGAAGGCGCGATCGATGCGGCCACCGCGCATGGGCAGGCGACCGACGAACATGTTCTCGGCGATGGTCAGTTCCGGCAGCAGGCGGATCTCCTGGTGGATCAGGCCGATGCCGGCGGCCAGGGCGGCGCCGGGGGAATCCGGGGCGTAGTCGCGACCCAGCCAGGTCATGCGCCCGCCCGCTTCGGGCGGCACCAGGCCGGCGATGATCGACGATAGGGTGGACTTGCCGGCGCCGTTCTCGCCGAGCAGCGCCAGAACCTCGCCGGGCTGGATATCGACGTCCACGCCGCTCAGCACCTCGATGCCGGCGTATTTCTTGCCGATGTTTCTCAGGCTGAGGGCCGCGGGCTGTTCCAGGGGCATGACGGCGGACATGGAGCCTCCGAAGGGGGGAGCTGAAACGGTGCCTCCCTAGGGAGGCACCTTGGGCAGGAGCCAACACGATCTCGCGAGCTAGAGCCAACCAAGGCGAATACAGCTGAGGACGCGGACCGGGCTTGCGCTCAAGTTTACGAGTGGTAAATGAGCATTCCGACCGGGCTGGCGATCCAGGTTGTATTCAACGCAGGTTGGCCGACGCGCAGCAGATCGTGGTTACGGGTGGTTCTCGATGAAGGGGGCGACGTTATCCTTGGTGGTCAGGATCGCCTCCTGCAGCTGCTCCTTGGGCACCTGCTTGCCCTCCTTGAGCGCCACCGCCGATTCCAGGGCCATGCGCCCCATCTTGCGGGTCTGCTGGGTCATGGTGGCGGACAGGGTGCCGGCGGCCACGGCCTTGAGACCGGCCACGTCGCCGTCGAAGCCGACGATGGTCACCGGATGGTCGAGGTTGGCCACCTTGACCGCCTGGGCCGCGCCCAGGGCCATGGCGTCGGCACGGCCGAAGAAGACGCTGATGTTGGGATCGCGCTGGAGCATGTCCTGGGCCACGGCGAAGCCCTTGTCCTGGGCCCACTCGGCGGGCTGCTGGGCAACCACCTTCAGCTCGGGAAACTTGGCCAGGCCTTCGGCGAAGCCCTTGGCGCGATCGTTTTCCGGCGTGGTGCCGATCTGACCCTGGAGGATGGCGACGCGGCCCTTGCCGTTGGTGACCTTGCCGACGTATTCGGCCAGGGTGCGGGCGGCGGCGACGCTGTCGCTGGCGATGAAGGTGTCACCCGGGGCGTCGGGGGCGTTGCGGTCCACCGCCACCACCGGGATGCCGGCGGCCTTGGCCGCCTTGACCGGGACACCGGCGGCGGTGGCGCCGGCCGGGATGTAGATCAGGGCGTCGACCTGGCGGGTGATGAGGTCCTGGATCTGGTTGACCTGGGTCGCCGAATTGCCCTGGGCGTCCACGGTGATCACCTTGATGCCCTTGGCCTTGCCCTCGGCCTCGACGGCCTGCTTGATCTGGTTGAAGAAGTCGGCCTGCAGGTTGGCCACGGCCAGGCCCACGGTGAGTTCCTTGGCCTGGGCATTGAGGGCGCCAGTGCAGGTGATGGCGGCGAACAGGGTACTGAGCAACAGCTTCTTGGGGGTCAGCATGGATGGCACTCCGTTGTTATTGTTGTACTGCGGTGACGAGACGAAGCAGTTCTAAACTAGCGCTGCCCGTTACGGCGGCGCAGGGTGTCCAGGGTGACGGCCAGGGCGATGACGATGCCGATGATCACCTGCTGCACGAAGGGCGAGACCCCCAGCAGATTCAGGCCGTTGCGCAGCACGCCGATGATCAGCACTCCCACCAGGGTGCCACCGACGCTGCCGACGCCGCCGCTGAGGCTGGCGCCGCCGATCACCACCGCGGCGATGGCATCCAGCTCCATGGACAGGCCGGCGCTGGGCTGGGACGAATCCAGCCGCGCCGCCATGGCCACCGCGGCCAGACCCGCCAGGGCGCCGCTCAGGGCATAGATCCAGATGGTGATGGTGCGCACCTTGATGCCCGACAACCGCGCCACCTCGGCGCTACCGCCCATGGCATAGAGGTTGCGGCCACCGGCGCGAAAGCGCAGGAACACCCAGGCCACCAGCAGCATCAGCAGGAACAGCCCGACGGTGACCGAGAGGAAGCCGAAGTGTCGCACCGTGGCCAGGCTGGTGAACCAGTCCGGAAAGCCGACGATCTGGCGACCGTCAGTAAGGATGTTGGCCAGGCCGCGGGCCACCGACATCATGGTCAGGGTGGCGATGAAGGCGGGCAGCCGGGCGCGGGCGATGAGCAGGCCCGAGACCAGGCCGCAGGCCAGGCCGCCGAGGATGGCGGCGGGAATCGCCAGACCCAGCGGCCAGCCGATGTCCTGATAGAGCCAGCCCAGCAGCATCATGGAAAAGGCCAGTACCGAGCCCACCGACAGGTCGATGCCGCCGATGACGATGACCAGGGTCATGCCGATGGCCAGGATGCCGAGCACGGTCACCTGGTCGAGGATGTTGAGGGCGTTGCGCACGGAGAAGAAATACTCCGAGGCAAAGGAGAACACGGCGATCAGCAGCGCCAGGCCGATCAGCGGACCGCCGACGTTGCGCGGCAGGCGCAGGGCCAGGCGGGCGAGGGGCTTGGCGGGTGGCGAGGCGGTCGGGGCTTTGGCGTCCACGCACTTCTCCTGAGGTTATTGTTCTTGTGTTCGGCTCGTCTGAATATTTATGCGTGCCTGATTTTTAATTCAGACTCCGCCTGTTCCGGATGGAAGTCAAGCGCCTTTTCATCGCCGCATGCCGAACGCGATGGCCTCGGCAATCCCGCATCCTGCCGCGCATTCTATCCGCTCACCCGGTCGCCGACGGCCTTCATGGCTATTGACGGCCTTCCGGATTGAGGTCTAAATGATAAATATATTTTCAGTGACGAATAAATATTCATAAGACGCCCACTGAAACCTCGGCAGGCGTCTGCTCCACTGCAGCTTCGGATACCCGAGGGGGTCGCCTGATGAATCCGTTCCAGTACGACGTCGCGCAGATTCGCGAAAAGGCCCGGCTGATCCGCCGGCGCGTCATCCAGCTCAACGCCGCTTCGCCTGCCGGCGGCCACACCGGGGCGGATCTGTCGGAGACCGACATCCTCGCCACCCTCTACTTCCGCCTGCTCGACGTCGCCCCGGAACGCCTCGCCGATCCCCGGCGCGACATCTACATCCAAAGCAAGGGCCACGGCGTCGGCGGCCTCTACTGCTGCCTGGCCGAAGCCGGCTACTTTCCGCCGGAATGGCTCGACACCTACCAGCACTTCGACTCCCATCTGCCGGGCCACCCGGTGCGGCAGAAGACCCCCGGCATCGAACTCAACACCGGCGCCCTCGGCCACGGCCTGCCCGTGGCCACCGGGATCGCCCTGGCCGCGCAACGCGATGGCAGTCCGCGCCGCGTCTATGTGCTGACCGGCGATGGCGAACTGGGCGAGGGCTCCAACTGGGAGTCGGCGCTGACCGCCGCCAAGTACCGGCTGGACAACCTCACGGTGATCGTCGACCACAACCGCCTGCAACTGGCCGGCCCCACCGCGGAGATCCTGCCGCTGGAGCCCCTGGCCGAGAAATGGCGCGCCTTCGGCTTCCATGTGGTCGAGTGCGACGGCAACGACGTGGCCCAGCTGGTGGAGACCCTGGAAGCCCTGCGCGAACACCGCGGCCAGCCCCAGGTGCTGATCGCCAACACCGTCAAAGGCAAGGGGGTTTCCTTCATCGAAGGCAAACCCGAATGGCACCACCGGGTGCCCAAGGGCGACGAGATCGCCGCTGCTCTGGAGGAGCTCGACCATGGCCACTGATACCCAGACCCCGGGCGAAGCCCATCTCGCCAGCGTCATGGTCGAGGCCTTCATCGCCGCGGTGGACGCCGGCGTCGACCTGGTGCCGGTGGTGAGCGATTCCACCTCCACGGCCAAGATCGGCCCCTTCGTCAAACGCTTCCCGGAGCGCCTGGTCAACGTCGGCATCGCCGAACAGACCCTGGTCGGGGTGGCCGCCGGCCTGGGCCTGGCCGGCAAGGTGGCGGTGACCTGCAACGCCGCGCCCTTCCTGATCTCCCGCGCCAACGAACAGGTCAAGGTGGACGTCTGCTACAACAGGTCCAACGTCAAGATGTTCGGCCTCAACGCCGGGGCCAGCTACGGTCCCCTGGCCAGCACCCACCACAGCCTCGACGACATCGCCGTGATGCGCGGCTTCGGCCACGTGGAAATCTATGCCCCGGCCGATGGCGCCGAGTGCCGGCAGATCGTCGAACACGCCCTGGCCCATGACGGTCCGGTCTATATCCGCCTGGACGGCAAGGCGCTGCCCGATCTGCACGGGCCCGACTATCGCTTCGTCCCCGGTCAGGTCGACGTGCTGCGCCAGGGTCACGACGTCAGCCTGGTGGCCCTGGGTTCGGTGGTCCACGAGGCGGTGGACGCCGCGCGGCTACTGGCCGAGCAGGGCATCAGCGCCCAGGTGATCAACCTGTCGTCGATCCGGCCGCTGCAGCGCGAGGCCTTGCTCGAAGCCCTCTGCGCCGCCCGCGGTGGGGTGGTCACGGTGGAAGAGCACAACGCCAATGGCGGGGTGGGCAGCCTGGTCGCCGAGGTCATGGCCGAGGCCGCGCTGGGCGTGCCGCTGATCCGCCTGGGCATCGCCGATGGCGAGTATGCTGCCGCCGGTGGCCGGGGGCCGACCCGCGCCAAGCACGGCATCGATGCTGCCGGGATCGTCGCCGCGGTGCAGCGCCTGCGCTGAGCTCTGGCGTAGTGAGCCGATAAGGACAAGGAGCCGCCATGGCCGCCGAACCGCTGATCCTCGCCCTCGACGAGGGCACCACCAATGCCAAGGCGATCCTGGTGGATCGCGCCGGTCGGGTCGTGGCCCGCGGTTCCCGGCCACTCACCGTCCAGCATCCGCAAGCCGGCTATGCCGAGCAGGACCCCCTGGCCATCTGGCAGGCCCTGCAGGGCGCCATCGGCGACTGCCTGGCCCAGGCGGACGCGCCCCTGGCGGCCATCGCCATCAGCAACCAGCGCGAATCCGCCCTGGCCTGGGAGCGCGGCAGCGGCCAGTTGCTCGGCCCCCTGGTGAGCTGGCAGTGCAAGAGATCCCAGCCGCAGTGCGAAGCCTTGCACGCCGCCGGGCAGGGCGAGCTGATCCGCGAGCGCAGCGGCCTGGCGCTGGACCCGATGTTTTCCGCCGGCAAATGGCGCTGGCTACTCGACCAGATCCCCGACGGCACGGCCCGCGCCGCCGCCGGCGAGATCTGCCTGGGCACCGTGGACAGCTGGCTGCTCTGGCAACTCAGCGGTGGTGCGAGCTTTCTCATCGACGCGGCCAACGCCGCCCGTACCCAGTTGCTCGATCTGCGCGGCGGTGACTGGGATCCGCAGCTGCTGAGTCTGTTCGGCATTCCCCGGGCGGCCCTGCCAGAGATCCGCCCCAGTGCCGGCTGCTTCGGCGAGACCCGCGCCCAGGGTCCGCTGCCGGCCGGTCTGCCAATCCTGGCGATGATCGGTGACTCCCATGCGGCGCTGTTCGGCCAGGGCGGTTTCGTCCCGGGCAAGGTCAAGGCCACCCTGGGCACCGGTTCCTCATTGATGACGCCCATTGCCGAACCCGTGGTCTCCGCCCATGGCCTGGCCACCACCCTGGCCTGGCGCCTGAGGGATACGGCGACCTTTGCCCTGGAAGGCAACATCGTCCACACCGGCGCCGCCGTGGGCTGGACGGCGCGGCTGCTGGGGGGCGCCGGAGAGCTGGAGGCCCTGGCCGCCGAAGCCGCTGCGCTGCCGGACAACGGCGGCGTCTACTTCGTCCCAGCGCTCGGTGGCCTGGGTGCGCCGCACTGGCGGGCCGAGGCGCGTGGGCTGTTCTGCGGTCTCAGCGAGAATTGCGGACGGGCGCACCTGATGCGTGCGGCGCTGGAGGCCATCGCCTACCAGATTCGCGATGTCTTCGACGCCATGCAGCAAGACAGCCCGACGGCCCTGGACGAACTCTGGGTGGACGGCGGCGCCACGCGCAACGAATGGCTACTGCAATTCCAGGCCGATCTCCTGCAGCGCCCGGTGATCTGCAGCCTGTCGCCGGAGGTCTCGGCCCTGGGCGCCGCCCACCTGGCCGGCCACGCCCTGGGCTGGTGGCAGGACGCCGCGGCCCTGGCCGATCTCGAACGGCCCCGTCGCCGCTACGAACCCCGCGCCAACGCCGTGCCCGACCTCTATGCCGGCTGGCGCCAGGCGCTGGCGCGGACGCTGCGGTAGGATTCCGGTGTTTTGCTGATCGCGGCCATGGGCCGCTCCTACAGGATGTCCGGCTCCTGTAGGAGCGGTCGCTACGGCGCACCGGCATGGCCGCGATTTGGCGGGATCAGCCCCGTAGCCTTTTCCAATGGGACACCGTGGCGAGGGGCGCCCTCACCCCAACCCTCTCCCCGAGGGAGAGGGGGCTGTCCGAGCAGGCGGTTGGCTGCATTCGTCCCGGCAGGAGCGGGGTCGACTAGCGCGGTGCTGCCCGTAAGAGCAGCCCGGGATGACTCAGGTCGGCAGGGTCATGAAGATCTGGGTGCCCTGGCCGGGGCGGGAGACCACGCCGATGCGGCCGCCGTGCTGGCGGATGATTTCCTTGCACAGGGCCAGGCCCAGGCCGGCGCCGCCCTTCTGGCTGCCGATCTGCACGAAGGGCTCGAATACCCGGCCCTGCTGGGCGTAGGCGATGCCCTCGCCGTTGTCCTGCACCGCCATCAGCAGCTGCTCGTTCTGGCGCATGGCCTGGATGACGATACGGCCGCCGGCCGGGGTATGGCGCAGGGCATTGCTCAGCAGGTTGTCGAACACCCGGCTCAGTTGCTTGGGGTCCAGGCTGACCCGTGGCAGCGGCGTATGCAGCAACTCGACGGCCAGCTCGACATCGCGCTCGCGGGCTTCGTCGACATGGCGGGCGCGGGCTTCCTCCAGCAGGTCGCCGATCTCGCTCGGCAGCTTTTCCGGACGCTGCAGACCGCTCTGGTGGCGCGAATAGTCCAGCAGGTCGTTGATCAGCTGCACCAGGCGATGGGTCTCCTCGTCCACCGTCTGCAGCAGAAAGGCCTCGCGGGATTCCGGCGCCACCTTGAGGCGTTCGCGCAGCAGACCGAAGGCCATGTGCATGCCGGTGACCGGGGTGCGCAATTCGTGGGAGGCGCGCAGGACGAATTCGTTGCGCACCCGATCGAAGGCGCGCTGCTCGGTGACATCGCGCAGCACCATCAGCGCACCCACGCTGCGGCCGTCGGCGTGGTTGACCGGGGTCAGACTCCAGGCCAGCAGCCGCACCTCGTCGTCGACGCGGATCTCCAGGTCTTCGGGCGCCGCGTCCAGGGCGCCGCCGGCCAGCACCCGTTGCACGCTGGTCTCGATTTCCGGCCGTTCCAGGGCGGCGATCAGGGATTCGCCCAGGTGATTCTCGTTCCAGCCCAGCTGGCGGCAGGCCACCGGATTGGCGTGCTCGATGTTGCCCTGGGGATCCAGGATCACCAGGCCGTAGTCGATGCTGTCGAGCACTGCCTGCAAGCGCCGCTGGCCGGCCACCAGGGCCTCGACATTGGTCTGGCTGAGGCGGTGCAGGGCCTGGGCCATGTTGCCGAAGCGGCGGCTGAGCAGGGTGAACTCGGCGATCTGCGAGGTGGGCAGCTGGACGTCGAAGTTGCCCTGGCTGATGCGCTCGGCGGCCTTGGCCAGGCCGTCGATGGGCCCGGTGAAGCGCCGGGCGATGCCGTTGGCGGTGACCACCCCGGTGACCAGGATGGCCACGCCGATCAGCGCCAGCAGCAGGGCGATGATCACCGCCCGGTCATGGGCCTCGTCCTGCATGCGCTCCAGGGTTACCACATAGCTCTTTTGCAGGTCGTAGATACGATTGCGCAGGGCGTCGAGGGTCTGCTGGAAATCCGGATCGGCGCGCAACTGGTTGTAGCCGCCGGGTGGGGAGCGCAGATAGTCGGCGAAGCGCTCGTAGCGGCGCTTGACGTCTTCCAGTACCGCCAGTTGCTCGGGCTTGTGCATCTCGCCCTGGACCATTTGCAGATTCTGTTCGAAGCGCTGCTGGGCAGCGACCAGAACCTGGGGATCCGGGGCACCGTCGAGCATCTGGAACAGGCTGTTGCTCAGCTCCTGGCGCATGTTCAGCGTCAGGTTGATGAAGTCCAGGTTGCTGCGGGTCTGGACGCTCTGCTCGCGGGCCAGGTGCAGGACGCTGACCAGGCCCACCAGCAGCCCGATGAGGGCCACGGCGATCAGGGCGGAGATGCTGAGAAAGAGGCGGGTGTGCAACTTGATCGGCAGCTTCATAGCCCGTACTGCTTGCGTTTTCGATAGAGCGTGGAGGCGTCGATGCCCAGCGTCTTGGCGGCCTGGTCGAGGGTCTCGCTGGTGGCCATCACCGCGGCGATGTGGGCGCGCTCCAGGGCTTCCAGACTCAGCGCCTCGCCGACCCGCGGTGCGCTGGCGGCGCCGCTGCTGGCCGGGCTGTCACCCAGGCCCAGGTGGTTGACATCCACCAGGTCCTGGCCGCAGATGATGCTCGCCCGCTCGATGACGTTGCGCAGCTCGCGGACGTTGCCCGGCCAGCCATAGTTGCGCAGGGCCTCCAGGGCCGCCTCGCTGAAGCCGTGGGCGGGTCTGTTGTAGTCCTTGACGAAGCGGGCGAGAAAGCGCTCGGCCAGATCGACGATGTCTTCCTTGCGCTCGCGCAGCGGCGGCAGGTTGAGCACGATGACGTTGAGGCGATAGAGCAGGTCTTCGCGGAATTCGTTTTCCGCCACCATCTGTTCCAGGTTGCGGTTGGTGGCGGCGAGGATGCGCACGTCAGCGCGACGGGTCACCGGATCGCCGACGCGCTCGTATTCCTTGTCTTGGATGAAGCGCAAGAGCTTGGGCTGCAGGGCCAGGGGGAAGTCGCCGATCTCGTCGAGGAAGAGGGTGCCGCCATCGGCCTGGCTGACCCGGCCGAGGGTGCTCTCGCTGGCCCCGGTGAAGGCGCCGCGGGTATGGCCGAACATCTCGCTTTCCATCAGATCGGCGGACAGCGACGGGCAGTTGATGGTGACGAAGGTCTTCTTGGCGCGGCGACTCCAGGCGTGGATGGCGCGGGCCAGTTCGCCCTTGCCGGAACCGGACTCGCCGAGGATCAGCACGTTGGCATCGGTGGTGGCGACCTGTCGGGCGGTCTCCAGGATGCTCATCATCGCCGGGCTGCGCGAATCGAGACCGGCGCTGGACTTGCGTACCTCGCCCTCGAGGGCCTCCAGGCGCGCCGAGAGCTGGCGGAATTCCAGCTGCTTGGCCGCCGCCATGCGCAGCTGATCGGGACTGCAGGGCTTCACCAGGTAGTCGGCGGCGCCGGCCTGCATGGCGTCCACCGCGGTGTCGATGGCCGAGTGGGCGGTGACAATCACCACCCGCATCCAGGGCGCCTGGATGCGCATCTGCTGCAGCACGTCCAGACCGTTGTCCGCGCCCAGGCGCAGGTCGAGAAAGCAGAGGTCGTAGACCTGGCGCAGGAGCAGGGCCTCGGCCTGGGCCGCGCTGTTGGCCGTGGCCACGCTGTAGCCGGCGTCTTCCAGGCAGAAACGAAAGGTCCGCAGGATGGCGGCTTCGTCATCCACAAGAAGGATACGACCGCTGGTTTGTTCCATGACGGGAGAACTCCAGGCCGCAGGGGCCGAAACGCGCTAAAGGACAGAGCTGGCAGTTAGTCCATCATACATCGTGCAAGTTGCAATCCGCAGGACCATCGGGCAATCCGGGCAGGCCGTCACGGGCATCGTGCAGATCGCAACCCGCCGGGGAGAAAGTGGCAAAAAGCAGATTTTTTGGTGGGCAATGGAAGGTTTCGGGCTCCCTTTCCCCGTTGCGCGGTCGAGCGGACTGGCCCGGTGCCTCCAGATCAGCCCCTGGCCATCATGCAAAACGCAATGGTTCAGGCGTTGCACCTTGCAAGGTGCAAGTGCAGGCGCCTCTGCCCAAAAGCATAAGTTGTTGTTTTTAAAGGAAAAAATAGTTTTCGAAAAGCTGGCACGCAGTCTGCAATCTCCTTGGCAAGCCGGCCTCAGGGCCAACGGATTGCAGGAGATACCCGATGATCAGCCAGACCCTTCGCAAGCACTTGGTAGGTACTGCGCTCTTCGCTTGCTTCGCCAGCGCCGCCGTCGCCGCCCCCCAGGGCCAGGACGTCAGCCGCGAACAGGCACTCATCGCATCCACCCGCATTGCTGCCCAGGCCATGGTGCCCGCAGCCAAGCCGCTGGCAAGTCAAGGCCGTGGGGAACTCAAAGCCATCCCGGCACAGTCCAACGGTGACCGTCTGGTGAAGCAGACCCGCTGGGTATTCTGAGGTCATGACCATGATGTGGATGCTGCTGATGATCGTGTTGTTCGTTGCAGCGGCGGTCGTACTCGGGATGTTGCTCAGTGCTTTGATGATGGGTCGTGCGCTCAATCAGACGCACAACCTCAACGGTCTGGATCTCGATCTGACCGATGTGGAACCACGGATGGCGAGTCTGGATACCCAGGATTTCGCTAATAAAACCACTGCTCGCTGGACAGGTGCTGTCGTCCGCTGAGTGCACTTGCAATACATAGGAGAAACACCATGCTGAGCTGGGCTATCACTTTCCTGATCATCGCGATCATCGCAGGCGTCCTGGGTTTCGGTGGCATTGCCGGTACCGCCACCAGTATCGCCAAGATCCTGTTCGTGCTGTTCCTGGTGCTGTTCGTGGTGTCGTTCTTCATGGGTCGCCGTCGTCCCTGACGGCTGGTCCGTGAGCAACACAAGCAGCCGGTCGTGATGACCGGCTGCTGAGGCTCTGTCATCGGATTGCAGCTTTAAGCCGATTCAATGGACAACCTCTAAGTCGTCTCCTAATCCGAGACGCAAGGGCCACATGGTCGGGACGCTCTGCAGTAGGGGAGGGTTCCAAGAGTACAGGGAGTACTTTCGCACTCGCGGCGGACTGGGCTGGTTACGACCACACCCCTGAATTCGACCGGTTTCGTCTCTAGCGAAACCCGCCGACGTCAGGGGTGTTGTCGTTTGGGAGAGGCAAAAGTCGGACGTTCGGCCGGATTCAACCCTGCCAGAAGGCGTCCCACCAGGAACGCTCGCCGCGAGCGTCTTCCAGAACCACCGTACAGGTGGTGCCGGCCGCCAGCAGCAGGCCCTCGGGCAGCGGGTCCAGGGCGATGCGCACCGGCACCCGCTGGGCCAGGCGTACCCAGTTGAAGGTGGGATTCACATCGGCGGTGAGTTCACGACTCTGGGGGTTGTCCCGGTCATAGATGCCGCGGGCGATGCTTTCCACGTGGCCCTGCAGCGTCTGGCCGCTCATCAGGCGCATCTCCGCCGCTGCACCGACCCGCACATGGGGCAGCTTGGTCTCTTCGAAATAGCCATAGACCCAGAACGAATGGGCGTCGATGACGGCCAGCTTGGGCGCGCCCGCGGCGGCATAGTCGCCCTTGAACACCGAGAGGTTGGTGACGTAGCCGTCCACGGGGGCCAGCACCCGGGTGCGCTTGAGGTTCAGGCGCGCCGATTCCAGCTGGGCCTGGGCCTGGCGCAGATCGGCCTCGGCGGCCAGGGCCGCGCTGCTGGCGTCTTCACGATTCTCGCGAGAGACCACCAGGCTGTCGATGTCGGCGCGGCGGCGGGCGTTCTGCTGACGCATGGCCAGGGTGGCCTTGCGCGCGGCGACCGAAGCCTCGGCCTGATGCACGGCGATATCGTAGTGTTCCGGATCGATCTGCAGCAGCAGGTCGCCCTTGTTGACCCACTGGTTGTCGCGCACGGCGATCTCGGTCACCAGGCCCGCCACGTCGGGCGCAATGGTGATGACCTCCGCGCGCACCCGGCCGTCGCGGGTCCAGGGATCGTTCATGTAGTGCACCCAGAGCAGCCGACCGAGGATCAGCGCCAGGCAGACCACCAGCAGGGTAAAGAGCACGCCGAAGAGTTTCTTGAGGATCATGGCAGGAGTCCTAGCGATAGACGCACAGCGCCAGGGCGCAGTAGAGGCAGATGAACAGGGCCAGGCGCAGCAGCGCCGGATGCCAGACGACGTGATAGAGACCGACCGCGGCGAGCACCCGGTCCAGCGCCCAGGCGAGCAGGGCGGCGACCAGGAACAGCACCGTCACGGTGGGCAGGTAGAGGCCGTGGAAGGCGATTTCACGTGGCATGGGGGATCTCGAGATAGCGGGCCAGCGGCCCCTGGGGATCGAGCAGGGCGCTGCGGATGAAGTGCAGGTCGCTTTGCACCTGGCGCAGCGGCGACTCGTCATAGGGCAGTTCCGGCGGTTCGGTCACGACCGTCACGGCGGCCAGGGCCGCATCCACCGCCGCCAGCGCCCGGCGCAGATTTTCCGCGCCGGGCTTGAGAAAGAGACGCACCAGGGCGCGTCCGAGCACCCGGATGGCCTGGCGCCAGGCGCTGCCCTCGGCATAGCGTGGCGCGTTCGGCAGGCGCGCCTGCAGCTGGCGCAACTCGATCACCGCATGGCCGATTTCCAGCACCGCGAAGGCCCAGCCGATCAGGCGCCGCTGCGCCGCGCCGCGCCCGGCGCTGACGCCATAGGCCTGGTTGAGCAGATCGCGGGTCTGGCTCTCGAAGGCCGGTGCCAGGTGCGGCAGCGGCGCGCTCACCGCCCGCACCAGCTGCTGGCGCAGGTCCCGTTCCAGCCGGCGCCACAGCCAGGGGCTGTTGGGCGGCAGCAGCACCGCAGAGACCGCCGCGGTGATCACCATCGACAGGACCACGGCGATGCCGTTGTTGATGAAGGCGTAGGCGTCGTAGACCGGCGGATTGTCGGGAATCGAGGTGAAGCAGAAGAACACCAGGCAACCCAGGCCATAGCCCATCCAGCCCGGGCGCAGGGAGATCCAGGTGCCGAGCATGAACACTGGCGCCAGGGTCAGCAGCAGCAGCGGCAGGCCGGTGATCCAGGGAAAGACGAAGAAGGTCAGAAAGAAGCCCAGCACCACGCCGCCACTGGCGCCGACGGCCATCTGCAGCGCGGTGCGCTTGGGATCCGGCGAGGCCGAGGCCAGCGCCGAAACGGCCGCGGCGTTGAGCGCCAGCATGCCGCCGCTGGGATAGGCACTGGCGATCCAGAAGGCGCCCAGCACCAGCACCAGAAAGGCGCTGCGGATACCCGTGACCGCCGCGCCCAGGGCATTGGCCTTGGCCACGAAGCGCGGCTTCCACTGCTCGCGACTGTGCCGCGGCGCGGCCAGGGAGGCGTGGGTCTGCAGATAGCCGTGCCATTCGCCGGTAAAGCGAAAGAGCAGCTCCACGGCGGTCTCGAAGTCGCGCCGGTCGGTTTCGCTCAAGGGCGGCAACTCGGCGCGCAGGGCGCGAATGCGCGGCCGCAGCCCCTGGTGCAGCTGTTCCAGACGCGCCGCCGCAGTCAGGGCCGCGCGGTCGGTGAGCGCCTGGCCGCGCCATTCCTCGAACAGCTCCAGCAGCGGCGCCCAGAGGCGTTCGAGGGCCGTCAGTGGCAGCTGGGCGTCGCGTTCGCGCAGGCGCATCAGCAGGCGGCTGAGGGCATGCAGGCGGGTGGTCAGGCCCATGAATTCGGCATTCAGCCGAGCCAGGCGGCCGCTGCGCATGCGCATGTGCGGGTCTTCGAAGGCCGAGGCGCTGCGCAGGCTTTCCAGCCCCACGGCCTCGGCGGCCAGGCGTACGCCCGCGGCTTCCAGAGTGGCCCGGTCGAGCCGCCCGCGCAGGACGTCGGCTGCCAGTCCGGCGAAGCCGCCCATGCGCCGATAGAGGGTCGCGCGCATGGCCGTGGCGCTGGTCTGCGGAAAGACCGCCGCACTCACCGCGCCGCTGCAGAGCACGCCCAGGGTGATGGCCAGCACCCGCATCACCGCCGACATGAAGGCGGTGTCGGCATTGAGCGCGGCAGGGATGCCGATCAGCGCGGCGGTATAGCCGGCCAGCATGCAGGCATAGCTGCGAAAGTCCCGGTAGCGCGCCGAGCCGGCCACGCAGAGGCCGATCCACAGCGCCAGAAAGATCAGGAAGGGCACCCGTTCCTGGGCGAACAGGGCGATCAGCACCAGCATCACCGCCAGTCCCAGCAGGGTCCCCATGACCCGGTAGAAGCTCTTGGCCAGGACCTGGCCGCTCTGCGGCTGCATGACGATGAACACGGTGATCACCGCCGAACTGGGGTGCGGCAATTGCAGGCGCATGGCCAGCCAGAGGGTCAGGCTGGCGGCGAGCAGCATCTTGGCCTGGTAGAGCCAGAGGCTGCCGTCGCTGCGCGCCCAGGCGCCGAGGGCCTGGCGCAGCGGCGCGCCGGCGGTGGTGCCGGCACTCACCGGGGGGCTCGCTCGACGGCCACGCGCGCCGGCACCAGGTCGTGGTCGCCCGGGCCGCGTTCGAGGTCCGCGCCGCCGCCGAGGGCGACCAGGGCAGCGGCCTGGGCGGCCAGGCGCAGGGCATGCACCTGGGCGGTGACCCGCTCCTGGGCGAACAACCGGGTCTGGGCGTCGAGCACGTGCAGGTAGTCGGTCAGGCCGCGGCGAAAGGCCTCGCGGGCGATGTCGTAGGTGCGCTGGGCTTCCTGGCTGGCCTGGTCGGCGAGGGTGGCCTGCCTGGCCGCCGAGTCGGCCTTGATCAGCGCATCGGAGATGTCCTTGAGGGCGTCCACCAGGGTCTGGTTATAGGCACTGACCGCCATGTCGTAGGCCGCCGATTCCGCGCCGAGACGACTGCGCAGGGCGCCGCCGTCATAGATCGGCAGGGAGAACGCCGGGCCGATGAAGGAGCCGGTCTTGGCGTGGGTCAGCATCTCGCTGAGGCGGCCCAGGGTCAGGAACTGGCCGACGTTGGCCACCAGGTCGATGTTGGGATAGAAGCTGGCGCGGGCGACGTCCACGCCCTTGGCCGCGGCGGCGATCTGCCAGCGGCGTGCCACCACGTCGGGGCGCTTGCCGACCAGTTCCAGGGGCAGACTGCTGGGCAGGCGTGGCGCCGCGCCCAGGGTCAGGCGCGGCCGCTGCAGGCGGGCGCCGGCACCCGGGCCCTTGCCGGCCAGGGCGGCGAGCTGGTTGCGATCCAGCGCCAGGGTCTCGTCCAGGGCTTCCAGCTGGCGTTCGGTCTCGGGCAGCAGGGCGCGCGCCTGGCTGACCTCGAACTGGGTGCCGAGGCCACCGTCCAGCTGACGCTGGGCCAGGTCGGCCAGTTGCCGCTGCTGCTCCAGGGTGGCGGCGAGGATGTCGCGCTGGTCGTGGTGCAGGGCGAAGCCGATGTAGCTGCGGACGATGTTGCCGGTCAGCTCCAGTTCGGCGGCGCGGACCTCGGCGGCTGCCTGATGGGCCTGGTCCAGAGCCTGGGCGCTGGCGTCGCGCTCGCGGCCCCAGAAGTCCAGGGCATAGCTCAGGCCCAGTTCGGCATTGTTGTTCCAGGTGGTGCGATCGGCCAGCTCGCCCGGGCCATAGAAGCCGTCGGTGGGCCAGCTGTAGCGCTTGAAGGCGCCCTTGCCCTCGACCTGCAGGGCTTCCCGGGATTCGGCCAGGCCCGCCAGGGACTCGGCGCGGCGCACCCGGGCGGCGGCCGTGGCCAGGCGCGGGTTGTCGGCCAGGGCACTGCCGATCCAGGCATCCAGCTGGGGATCGCCATAGGCGCGCCACCACTGGCGCTCGGGCCAGGCGGCCTGGCCGGCGGCGGCCTGGATGGCGGCGTCGGTGGCCAGCGCCTGATCGTCGAGACGCTGCGCCTGGGGCGCGTTGTGACCGGTACCGATACAGCCGGCCAGCAGGGTCGCGAGGGCGACCACCGTGAGCGCAGGCCAGGCTCTGCTAGAGAAAGGCGACACGTGGGGGTCCGTTGGCAACAAGGCCATACCGGCGTCTGGCTGAGAGGGCGCAGCGCGGTAGGCGAGATGAGCTGGAACTGAAGAGGACGCCGGTAGGAGATGCCCGCGAACCGAGCGGTCAGCGGACGTTACCATTAGGCTGCTAACGATTCTATAAAATTCCAGGGTGGCCGATTAGCGCGCGAACCGGCGAATCTTTGTTTCACATACTGAAATAATATGGAGAATGACGCTTTTCCCGACTGTCGAGGCGGCATGGACACCCTGCACAACATGCGCGTTTTCGTCGCCGTGGTGGAGAGCGGCAGCTTCACTGGGGCGGCCCAGACGCTGCAGACCACCACGGCTCACGTCTCCCGGGCGGTGGCCCATCTGGAAACCCATCTGCGCACCCGCCTGCTGCACCGGACCACGAGACGCATCGCCCTGACCGAGGCCGGCCAGCGCTACCTGGCGCGCTGCGAGCAGATCCTCGCCTATGTCGAGGAAGCCGAAGCCGAGGCCGGGCACGCCCAGGCGCGCCCCGAGGGACGGCTGCGGGTGCACAGCATGACCGGCATCGGTCAGCACTACGTGATCCGCGCCATCGCCGGCTATCGCGCCCTGCACCCCGAGGTGCGCTTCGACCTGACCATGGCCAACCGCATTCCCGATCTGCTCGAAGAGGGTTTCGACCTGGCCATCGTGGTGGCGGCCGAGCTACCCGATTCCGGCTTCGTCTCCCAGCAGATCGGCCACACCTACAGCATCCTCTGCGCCTCGCCCGCCTACCTGGCGGAGCATGGTCAGCCACAGACGCCGGCGGAGCTGGCCGACCACGCCTGCCTGAGATTCATCAGTCCGGTGGTGTCCTTCGACCGCTGGCACTTCGAGGGCCCCAACGGCCCTGAGACCTATCGCATCGGCGAGACCCCCTTCCAGGTCAACGTCGGCGACGCCATGACCGAAGCCCTGCGCCAGGGCCTGGGCATCGGCGTGCTGCCGCTCTATTCGGCGGTGGACGGCCTGCGCGACGGCAGCCTGGTGCGGGTGCTGCCGGCCTATCGCCTGCAGCGGCTCAATGCCTATGCGCTCTATGCCTCGCGGCAGTACCTGGATGCCAAGATCCGCACCTGGGTGGCCTATCTGCGCGAACAGATCCCCGGGGCGCTGGAAGCGGACGAGGCGTTCGTGCGGGCCGTCAGCGAAGTCGTCGGCCAAGCGCATTGAGATCGACGGGCCCCTTGGACTAAGCTCGGAAGAGACCGGGCCGCGCGCCGGGCCATAGTTAGTAAGCTATTGAAATATCGCCCGGTATTGCGGTCCTGAGGGCGACAGGATGGGTGCTCGACGGCACACTCTGCCATCGTCGAGGTCCATGTCCCGAGTCGGTGCCCACGCCGACGGACCGCCGTGCAGGACGGCCGGATCACGCAGGCGGTCAGGGACCGCCGTCAGCGCCACGGGAGTCCAATGAGCGCCCCAGCAGGACCCACTCTGAGATTCGCCGACCAGCCGCTCAAGGGCATCGCCCTGATCTGCCTCGCGGTCTGGCTGTTCGCCTCCCACGATGCCCTCTCCAAGTACCTGTCCGGCTTCTATCCGGTAGTCATGGTGGTCTGGGCCCGCTACCTCTCCCACACCCTGCTGATGATGGGCATCTTCATCCCGCGCTCGGGACTGGCGGTGATCCGCACCAAGCGACCCGGCCTGCAGGTGCTCAGGGCGCTGTGCCTGATCGGTTGCAGCCTGTTCTTCACCACCGGGCTGCGCTATCTGCCGATGGCCGAGGCCACGGCGGTCAACTTTCTCGCCCCGCTGATGGTGACGGCGCTGTCGGTGCCGCTGCTCAAGGAAACCGTGACCCGCAGCCAGTGGGCGGCGGTGCTGGCCGGCTTCATCGGGGTGCTGATCATCGTGCGGCCGGGCGGCCAGCTGTTCACCCCGGCGGTGCTGCTGCCGGTCTGCTCGGCGGTGTGCTTCGGTCTCTACCAGCTGCTGACCCGCCTGCTCAGCGGCATCGACAGCCCCACCACCAGCAACTTCCTTACCGGCATCATCAACACCCTGGTGCTGAGCAGCGTGGTGCCCTTCTTCTGGGAGATCCCGACCCTGACCCACGGCTTCATGCTGGCCCTGCTCGGCCTCTTCGGCATGTCCGGCCACCTGCTGCTGACCCAGGCCTTCCGCTATGCGCCACCGGCGCTGCTGGCGCCCTTCAGCTACGGCCAGATCGTCACCGCCGGCATCATCGGCTATTTCGTCTTCGGTCATGTGCCGGACAGCGGCGCGCTGATCGGCATCCTCATCATCTGCGCCAGCGGCCTGGCGGTGGCTTGGCAGCAGAGCCGCAAGGCGTCCAAGGCCAAGAAGGCCCGGGCGGTGCCGGCGACGCAACCCGAGGCGCTGCCGGAGGTGGTGGCCGATGCCGCCGCGGGCGCTCCGGCTCAGCGCAGTCCGTAATCGGCGATGATGCCGACGAGGATCGCCAGCCCCGCCCAGTGGTTGTGCAGGAAGGCCTTGAAGCACACCAGAGGATCACGGTCGCGGGTGACGTGGAATTCCCAGGCGAAGCAGCCGGCCGCCACCACCAGGCCCAGGTAGAAAGGCAGGCCCAGGCCGAAGCGGCCGCCGGCCAGCGCCAGGCAGAACAGGGTCAGGCCCTGCAGGGTGGCGATGATCACCCGGTCGGCGTCGCCGAACAGGATGGCGGTGGATTTCACCCCGATCTTGAGATCGTCTTCGCGGTCGGCCATGGCGTAGTAGGTGTCGTAGCCCACCGTCCAGATCACATTGGCGACGAACAGCAGCCAGGCCGCCGCCGGCAACTCGCCGGTCTCGGCGGTGAAGGCCATGGGCATGCCCCAGGAAAAGGCCGCGCCGAGCACCGCCTGGGGGTAGTAGGTGTATCTCTTCATGAAGGGATAGAGCGCCGCCACGCCCAGGGCGCCAAAGGACAGCCAGACGGTGGTGGCATTGGTGCAGAGCACCAGGCCGAAGCTGAGCAGCACCAGCACGACAAAGAACAGCAGGGCTTCCTTGGGCGAGATGCGCCCGGTGGCCAGGGGGCGGTTCTTGGTGCGGGCGACGTGGCCGTCGAAATTGCGGTCGGCGAAGTCGTTGATCACGCAGCCGGCCGATCTCATCAGCACCACGCCGAGCACGAAGATCAGCAGATTCTTCAGACTCGGCACGCCCTCGGCGGCGATCCACAGCGCCCAGAGGGTGGGCCAGAGCAGCAGATAGATGCCGATGGGACGGTCCAGCCGGGTCAGCTGGACGAAGTCGCGGATGCGCTCGCGGCGGGGGCGCGTGGCGATCACCCGGGCGCTGGGCTCGGGACCGCGGGGCGCGGCGGGACGGCGATCACGGGGACGGGAGGCGTTCTTTTTCATCGGACGGCTGCATGGCGAAGGGCCCGGCGATTATAGGGGCCCTGGGATTTCGCCGCTGCCGTCGTGATGAGTCGACCCGCCCTCGCGCCGCGCGTGCGGCCAGAAGGCCGGCAGGAAGACCTCGCCCACCAGGATCGCCAGGGGACCGCGCCGGAACACCGAGCGCCGGGCCCAGCAGGGCGTGGTGGCCGCTCCTGCGGGCAACCAGGCCAGCGGATAGCGACAGGCCTCCAGTGGTCCGCGGACAAAGGCCGGCGCCTGGAACAGCCAGTGGCCGAGGGGGCGCTCGCCCAGCGCCGCCAGGTCGAAATCCGCCGCTTCCAGGGCTTCGCGCGCCGCCACGCTGCGGGCGAAGACCCAGGCCTCGCCGGCACCGCGCAGCCAGACCTCGCGCACCCAGCCAGGGCTGGCTGGCGGCACCTCCAGCGCCTGGCACTCGTCCGGCCGCAGCGCTTGCCAGCCTTCGGCGATCACCTCGACGGCGAAGCGCCCGCCACTGAGGGCGGTCAGGCGTTCGGTGAGGGAGCCGCGGTCGGCATAGAGCCAGCCGCACGGCGCCTCGGAATGATCCGGCTCCGCGCCGGCCGCCGCCTGGGTCCGCCAGCGCGGGGCGCCGTCACAGGCCCCAGACATTGCCCAGGGTGCTCAGCAGGGAGGGCTGGGTACCTTGCTTGCCGAGATAGCCGAGGATCACCTGGGCGAACTGGCTGGTCATGCCGCTGTTCATGCCCAGGGCGTTGAAGGTCTTGTCGACGTCCTGGCGGCTGTCGACATTGCCCAGCAGGCTGCCCAGCGGACTCTGCTTGGCGTCCTGACCACCACCGCCGAGCAGACTGCCCAGGCCGCCCAGTTGCGCCAGGCCGCCGGTGGCATTGGCGCCGGCCAGTTGGTCCAGTCCCGGCACGGCCTTGGCCAGCTGGCGATAGTCGTTGCCCACCAGCTGATTCTTGGCCAGGCCGAGCAGGGCGCCGGTGCCGCCCACCGCCTGTTGCGGGGTGACGTTGAGCTGGCTGGTCAGCGCCTGCAGCAGGCCTTGGGCCTGGGGCGTGGCCGCCGCGGCGGCGGTGGCCTTGGCGTTGTTGTTGCCGTTGGCGCTGTTGTAGGCGTTGACGGCGTCGTTGAGGTTGAAGGCGAACACCGGGCTGGCGGCGAGCACCAGCGGCAGGGCGAGAACGGACAGACGCATGGGCGGACTCCAGCGGGTTGCGTGAAAGGTCAGAGGATAACCCGGCGGCGATGACCACAGACTGAACGGCGTCCCTGCAGGGAGCGGACGCTGCGGTTATCATCGCCGTTTTGCCGGGAGAACCGCGATGCTCAACGGGTTGTGGCTGGGCTTCTTCATCGTTGCCGGGATCAGCGCCTTCGGCCAATGGCTGGTCGCCGGCAACGCCGGAGTCTTCGCCGCCATGGTGGAGAGTCTGTTCGCCATGGCCAAGCTGTCGGTGGAGGTCATGGTGCTCCTGTTCGGCACCCTGACCCTCTGGCTCGGCATCCTGCGCATCGCCGAAAAGGCCGGGCTGGTGGACGCCCTGGCGCGGCTGCTCGGGCCGCTGTTCGCCCGGCTGATGCCCGAGGTGCCGCGCGGCCATCCGGCGCTGGGGCTGATCACCCTCAACTTCGCCGCCAACGGCCTGGGTCTGGACAACGCCGCCACGCCCATCGGCCTCAAGGCCATGCGCGCCCTGCAGGAGCTCAATCCCAGCAGCACCACGGCGAGCAATGCGCAGATCCTCTTCCTGGTGCTCAATGCCTCTTCGCTGACGCTGTTGCCGGTGACGGTGTTCATGTACCGCGCCCAGCAGGGCGCCACCGATCCGACCCTGGTGTTCCTGCCGATCCTGCTGGCCCACACCTGCGCCAACCTGGTGGGGCTGTTCTCGGTGGCCTTCATGCAGCGGCTGAAACTCTGGGATCCGGTGGTGCTGGCCTGGATCGGCGGCGGCGCCCTGGCCTTCGGCGCCTTCGTCGCCTTTCTCTTCACCCTGACCGCCACGGCGCTGGCCGGGTTGTCCTCGCTGCTCGGCAACCTGACCCTGTTCGGCATCATCCTGGCGTTCATGATCCTTGGCGCCCTGCGCAAGGTGCCGGTCTACGAAGCCTTCGTCGAAGGCGCCAAGGAAGGCTTCGACGTCGCCAAGTCGCTGCTGCCCTATCTGGTCGCCATGCTCTGTGCGGTGGGGGTGCTGCGCGCTTCCGGCGCCCTGGAGGCCGTTCTCGAAGGCATCCGCCATGCGGTGACCTTCCTTGGCTGGGACACCCGCTTCGTCGAGGCGCTACCCACCGCCCTGGTCAAGCCCTTCTCCGGCAGCGCCGCCCGCGCCCTGCTGATCGAGACCATGCAGACCCACGGCGTGGACAGCTTTCCAGCACTGGTGGCGGCGACCATCCAGGGCAGTACCGAGACCACCTTCTATGTGCTGGCGGTGTATTTCGGCGCGGTGGGCATCCAGCGCGCCCGCCATGCGGTGGGCTGCGCCCTGCTGGCGGAATTCACCGGGGTCACGGCCTCGATCCTGATCTGCTACTGGTTCTTTGGCTGAGCCTTGGGCTCCAGCTCGACCATCCACTCGTCCTGCACCATGCGCCGCTGGCGGCGCGTGGTCAGCTGCTGGGTCTGCCAGTCCTCGGCGATCAGCGCGCAGTAGTGGCCGTCGTGCTGGCCCAGGCGGAAGCGCCGGCGCACCCCGATGGGGTCGTGGTCCGAGCCGTAGAAGGCCACCGCGCGGATCTCCAGGCCCTCGAACACCCAGCCCTCGGGCGGCCGGTGGTCTTCCAGGGTCAGGCCGTTGTACTCGGCGGCGCGGCGAATCAGGCCCTGGAAGGTGCCGATGTGGGTGAAGTCGCCAGTGTTGAGCGGTCCCTGGTGGGTGGCCTGGCCCAGCACCAGATCGGGATCGACGTCATCCTGGCCACTCTCGCGGATATCGGTGACATCCGTGTAGAGCGTCTCGCGATTGGTCTTGAGGATCACCGTGAGCTGGTTGATGAACACCGGCTCGGCGCTCATGTTGGACAGCAGGCAGAGGGCGCCCACGCCCTTGCCGGCGCCGCGGTTGATGATCAGCCGCGGCTGGCGCTGGCGCTTGTAGTTGTTGAGCAGGAGCTGCGCATAGAGCACCCAGACGCCCAGGGTGCAGCACTGGGCGAAGAGCGTGAGGACCTGGGAATTGTCTTTCAACCACTGGAACATGGGAGCACTTCGCTGAACGGAATGACCATCGGAAATACCGTTCGGGTTCCAGGTTCCACCGCTTCGCTGGCCAAAGGGCCGCGCTGAGAACATCGCCACAGCGCGGGCGTCCAAGCCTGAGAGGTCATCACGCCAAGGAAAACCGCCATGCTGCGTCTATCGCTCCTCTGCTGCACCACCCTGCTGAGCACTGCCGTGCTGGCCGAACCCCTGTCCTGCGATCAGCTCAAGGCCGACATCGAGGTCAAGATCCAGTCGGCCGGGGTGACCGCCTATACCCTCGAGGCCGTCCCCAATGCCGAGGTGCGCGATCCCAACATGGTGGTGGGCAGCTGCGCCAACGGGACCTACAAGATCCTCTACCAGCGCAACGACTGAACCCCCGGACCGGGGGACAGACCGTTCATCCGCTGGATGCTTGTACAGTTCCGCTTGGCTTAGTACTGTTTGCGCATACAGTATTTAGCCAAGAGGGTAATGCCATGTCGCCGTTCGCCCGGATTCGCCACGCTCTGTCCCTTGCCCAGCCCGCGCCGCGCTGGATGGAACGCGAGGATTTCCTGCGCATGAGTCGCCAGCTGCGCGAGCAGAAGGGCCGCCCGCTGACGGTCCGCACCCAGGATCGCAGCCAGGACGACTGGCTCAGCGTGCCTGCCTAGTAGCCCTTCGCCCGACCGTGCCGGCCGCTCTGCCAGCCGTGGTCAGAAGGGCGAGCAGATGCCGCGCTCGGAACTCACCAGTTCGCGCGCGCCGTCGTAGAGGGTGATCTGACCCTGGCCAAAGGTGTTCTCGGCCTCCAGGCGATAGCGCCGGCCGGCCTGGAAGTCTGGGTAGTCCAGTTCCAGATAGCACTGGATCTGCAGCGGTTCGCGCCAGCCGAAGCGCGAACCGAAGCCACCGCCGCCATAGAGTTCGTAGCGATAGCTCACCTTGAGGCTGTGGCTGCCGGGGATGAGCTGGAAGTAGCGGCCGTCGTCGAGACGCTTGCCGTCCTGGGCCTCGGCCAGCAGCGAGGCGCCCACCGCGGGTTCGCGCAGCACCAGATCGACCCACGCCTGGTGGGGATCCTTGGGGGGCAGCGGCGTGGTGCAGCCGCCGAGCAGGAGCAGCAGGGGGACCAGCAGGCGCAGACGCATGGACGGCGACTCGCGACAGGGAGATCAGCCGAGTCTACACGTCGCCGCAACGACTGGCAGTGCTGCGCGCCACTTCCTGGTTGCGCTCGTCATAGAGGCGCGCCCAGGGCCGCCAGCCGGTCTGGCCGGCTTCCAGGCGATAGCGCTCGCCCGCGGCGAAGGCCTTGTAGTTGAGGGTCACCAGGCAGGTGCGCGCCAGCGGATCGGCCACCTGGGCGCCGATGTTGGTGGGCTGCACCTCGAACTGGTAGCGTACCTGCAGATCGTGGCTCCCCGGCCAGACCTGGAAGTAGCGCCTGTCTTCGAGATCCTTGCGGTCGGCGCGCAGGGCTTCCAGCTTGGCCTTGCCGTCGCTGTCCAGATCGATCCAGGCCTGCGCCGGATCCGGCTTGGGCAACGGCCACAGGGAACAGCCACCTAGGAACAGCACAGGCAACAGCAGGCACAGTCTACGCATGACGGCTACAACTCCGGGCAGGGAAGGGCGCGCCACCCAGCCAGGCACCCTGCCTGCGCAACGCACGAGCCGTTGGCTGGCGCTGCTGTCCCTCGTGATCGGACTGAGCGGTTGTACCTCGGTCGGGTACTACGGTCAGATGGTACAGGGCCAATGGGCGCTGATCCGTGATCGCGAGCCCATTGCGACGGTCGTCGCAGATCCCGCGCGACCCGCCGTCCTGCGCGAACGCCTGGCTGCCGCGGCGGCGGCTCGCCGCTTCGCCAGCGCCGAGCTGGCCTTGCCCGACAACGCCAGCTATCGCAGTTTTGTCGAACTCAAGCGGCCCTTCGTGCTGTGGAACGTCTTCGCCACCGCCGAATTCTCCACCCGGCCCACCACCCACTGCTTTCCCATCGCCGGTTGCGTGGCCTATCGCGGCTACTACCAGGAAGCCCGGGCGCGGGCCGAGGCGCAGCGGCTGCAGGCCGAGGGCCAGGACACCTATGTCGGTGGCGTGCCGGCCTATTCGACGCTGGGCTGGTTCAGCGATCCGCTGCTCAGCAGCATGCTGCGCTGGGACGACGATCAGGTGGCGGCGACGATCTTCCACGAACTGGCGCACCAGCGCTTCTATCTGCCCGGCGATACCGCCTTCAACGAGTCCTATGCCACCTTCGTCGAGGGCGAAGGCCTGCGGCAATGGCGCGCCAGTCGCGGTCTACCCCCGCCGGATGCGGGGCGCGAAGCCCGCTACCAGCAATTCCGCGCCCTGCTGCTGACCACCCGCGCCGACCTGGCCCGGCTCTATGCCCAGCCATTGACGGCCGAGGCCAAGCGCGCGGCCAAGGCCCGCCGCTTCGCGCAGTTGCGCAGCGATTACCAGCGGCTGCGCGCCACCCCGGCCTGGCGGGACGACCGCCGCTTCGATGGCTGGATGCAGCAGCCGCTCAACAATGCGCGGCTGGTGCCCTATGGCCTGTACGAACAGTGGGTGCCGGCCTTTGCCGCCCTCTATCGACAGCACCCGGGCAACTGGCCGGCCTTCTTTCACCGGGTCCGGCTGCTGGGCGAGCGCCCGGCGGCCGAACGCGAGCAGGCGCTCAGGGCGCTGCTCGGGCCGGAAACAGGCCCCCAGTCCTAGCGCGGCGCCCGCCAGTTGGACCAGGCGGCGACCAGCCCCAGAGCCGCCGCCAGGGCCAGTCCCAGCCGCGGGGCCAGGCTGCCATCCAGATGCAGCAGCAGCGCCAGGGCCGCGGCGCCCAGGGCCATGCCGGTCTGCCGCGCCGTGGCCTGGACACCGCCGGTGGCGCCATTGCGACCGGCCGGGGCGGCGGTCAGCATGATCCTGTTGTTGGGCACCTGGAAGAAGCCGAAGCCGATGCCACCCACGATCAGGCAGGGAATCAGCAAGGCGGTCGAGCGCTCCAGCGGCATGATCGCCGCCGCGGCCAGCCCCAGGGCGATGCCCAGGCCGCCAAGCATGCACAGCCGCTGCGGCGGGTGGCGGTCGGCCAGGCGCCCGGCCACCTGCGCCGAGACGGCCACGGTGAGCGGCCAGGCCAGCATCAGCAGGGCCACCTGCAAGGGCACCAGTCCGAGCTGGTGCTGCAGATAGAAGGGCAGGGCGAGAAAGCAGAGCATCTGCGCGGCAAAGGAGCAGACCGAGGCCAGCACCGAATGGCGCATGGCCGGCAGCCCCAGCAGATCGACCGGCAACAGCGGCGCCGGCAGACCGCGCTCGCGGCGCACCAGCAGCACCAGGCTGGCGGCGGCCAGCAGCAGCAGACCCAAGCCCTGCAGCGGCGCAGCGCCGAGGCGCTCCAGACCGCCGATACCGGCGCAGAACAGCAGGGCGTTGAGCAGCACGCTGAGGGGATCGAGGCGGCGCTGTGCACGGGGGCTGTCGGGCAGGTTACGCACCAGCAGCGCGATCAGCACCGCCACGGGCACATTGACGGCGAACAGCCAGGGCCAGCCACCCAGGGCCAGGATGGCGGCGCCCAGGCTGGGTGCGGCAGCCGACCCCAGGGCCACGCAGAGGGCATTGATGGCGATGCCACGCCCGAGGCGGTCGCGCGGATAGGAGAGGCGGACGATACCGGCGCTGACGCACATGATGGCGGCGGCGCCCACCCCCTGTAGCGCCCGCGCAGCCACCAGGCTGGCGAGATCCGGCGCCAGGGCGCAGCCCAGGGAGGCCAGGCCGAAGATCCCGACCCCGGCTGCGAAGACCGGCCGCAGACCGTGGCGCTCGGCCACCGCGGCCAGGGGAAACAGCAGGGCCACCAGACTCAGCTGATAGGCGCTGACGATCCAGACCGCCGCCGCCGCCGAGACGTCCAGAGCCTCGGCGATGCTGGGCAGCGCCAGGTTGGCGATGCCGCTGTCCAGCACCGTCATGCTGATGGCCAGCAGCAGGGCGGCCACGGCGCGATAGCGGCGGGGCAGGGGCAGGCCGTCGGTGACGGCGGTGGCGGTGCTCAATCCTCGACCTTCACATGCTGGTCGCTCTCGCCGAGCTTCCAGTAGCCGGCCGCCTTGACCCAGTCCCGCGGCAGTCCCTTGGCCAGCAGCGCCTGGCGCGCGGCGCGGGCTTGGGTGGCCTCACCGGCGATCCAGGCATAGCCTTCGCCTGCCGGCAGCTCCAGCTGTTCCAGGGCCTGCACCAGGGCCTCGGCCGCGGCCTCGCGATAGACCCAGCGGATCTCGGCGGCCGCAGCCGTCGGCAGGGCGATCTCCAGGCCCGGACGGGCCACTTCGGCAACGACTACTACCCGGACGCCGGCTGCCAGCTGCTCCAGGCGGCGAGCGATGGCGGGCAGGGCGGTCTCGTCGCCGGCCAGCAGGTACCAGTCGAAATCCTCGGGCGGCACCAGGGCGCCCTTGGGTCCACCGATGATCAGCTCGGCACCCGGCTGCGCCTGGCGCGCCCAGGTGGTCAGCACCCCGGCTTCATGCAGGTAGAAGTCGATGGCCAGTTCGCCACGGGCGGCATCGTAGTGGCGCGGCGTGTAGTGGCGGCCCACCAGCTGCTCGGGGCTGGCGGCGCGAATCGGCGTGGTGTCGGCGGGGACGAAGAGCTTCACGTGCTCGTCGAAGGCTGCGCTCTGGAAATCGGCCAGGTCGCTGCCGCCAAAGGTCAGGCGCAGCAGGTCGCCACCGAGTGCTTCGCGGCGGACGACGGTTGCCCAGCGACGCTTGAGGTCGAAGCGCACGCGCTGGAAAAGGTGAGGGGCACTGGCATCGCCCTCCCGGCTGTGAAAAGATGTCGCCATTGCGGAGGTACCATTCATTGAGGTTCCTCACTATATTCGAGGTAAGCAGCTTTCATGTCAACCGCCGCCGCCATTGCCGAAGCCCTGATGGATCTGAAACGGCAGATGCGCCAACAACTGGATGAGACCCTCAAGGCCTCCGGACTTTCCTTTGCTCGCTACAAGGTGCTCAAGGTGCTGGAACGCCTGGGCCCCTGCCGTCCGGGCGAGGTCGCCGAACAGCTGCGCCATGCGCCGCGTACCCTGACCGATGCCTTCGATGCCCTGGAACGCGACGGCCTGGTCCGGCGCGAGCCCCATCCCCAGGATCGCCGGGCGCTGCTGGTCCATCTCACCGAGCAGGGTCGCCAGGCGCTGGACCAGGCCCAGGTGCCGCGCACCCAGGCCCTGGAAGCGGTCTTCGCGCCGCTGGACGCCACCGAGCAGGCGCAGTTGCTGGCCTATCTGGAGCGGGTGCGGATCCGCAATTGAGCGGCGGGCGAACTCCGCAGCGGTCGTCGCGCTCGAAAGAAGGACCCTACCGAGGAGAGCCCTTCATGAGCGACCAGCGTTCCGATGCCCATCTGGGCAAGACCCCACCCAACGAACCCGCGCTCGACGAGGCGGGACGACCGGTGGACGTGGTGAAAAAGGACATGGAACAGCCGGAATCGACGCCGACCGATGGCATCGACAAGGTCATCACGCCCACCGATATCAAGACCAAGGAGCAGGAAGCCGAGGAGATCAGCCGCAAGACCGCAGAGGTCGAACGCAAGCTGGAACGCTGATGCTCCACGTGGAACCTCGGGCCAGCCGGGGCTGCCGCGCGCCAGCGGCCTTGGCCGGTCATAGTCCGTACCAGGGCCCGTCATAGCGATTTTGAACGGGTCAAACGCAGGTGGGTGCTTTAGCCTGGACGCGGATCATCTCCCTTCAGCGTCAGGAGCACCCTTGGACCAGATCACCTTCATCGAGCAACTCGCCCGCGAGGGCTTCCAGCCGCCGGTACTGGTCGAGCGCGAGGCCCTGGGCCGCCTGGACTCCCATGCTCATCCCTTCGAAGCCAAGGCGCTGGTCGTCCAGGGCGACTTGCACATCCGCACGGCCACGGGCGAGCGCCACTATGGCGTTGGCGAGGTCTTCCACCTGGCCGCCCAGGAGCCGCATTCGGAGCGCTTCGGTGCCGAGGGCGTGCGCTATCTGGCAGGTCGGCGCCTGGCCTAGCCTTCGCTGTCGTTCTTCTCGATGTCCTTGCGCTGGCGATTGAGGATCACGCAGCCGTAGATGCCGCCGCCCAGCAGCAACACGGCGAGGATGGAAAAGAGGGTCATGAAGAGGGAGTCGTTCATCGTGCTCTCCGAAAGCGTGGTCGGAGCAGTCTAGCGATTCGGCCTGTCGCTGCGAACGGCCTTTATGACGCGGTGTTGCCGATGCCAGGCGGCACCGGCAGGCACCTCAGACCCTTAGCCTTCGAGCGTGGCGTTCAGGTTGATCTTGGCGCCCTTGAGCACCTTGGACACCGGGCAGCCTTCCTTCGCCTGGTTGGCGATGGTGGTGAACTGCTCCTGGGTGGCACCGGGGATCTTGGCCTTCATGGTCAGATCGATGGTGGTGATCTCGAAGCCGTCGCCGACCTTGTCCAGGGTCACGTCGGCCTTGGTCTCGATGCGCTCGGGGGTCAGACCGTTCTGGCCCAGCAGCATGGAAAAGGCCATGGAGAAGCAACCGGCATGGGCCGCGCCGATCAGTTCCTCGGGATTGGTGCCCGGGGTGTCTTCGAAACGGGTGTTGAAGCCGTAGGCATTGTCCTTGAGCGCGCCGCTCTCGGTGGAGATATGGCCCTTGCCATCCTTCAGACCGCCTTGCCAGACCGCGGAAGCATATTTTTTCATGGAGCGTCTCCGGTTGTGGATGAGAATTCATCTAGAACCAGACGGCAGCCGGTAAGTTCGTTGCAGTCGATCCGGGACCCACGTGGTCAACCCTTTTCGACCATCCCTGGAGGCCCCCATGAACTATCGCAATCTAGGCCGCACCGGTCTGAAGATCTCGCCCCTCTGCCTCGGCTGCATGACCTATGGCGTCCCCGAGCGCGGCAATCACCCCTGGACCCTGCCGGAAGACCAGAGCCAGCCGCTGCTGAAGAAGGCGCTGGATCTCGGCATCAACTTCTTCGACACCGCCAACAGCTACTCCGACGGCACCAGCGAAGAGATCGTCGGCCGCTTTCTCAAGGCCAACGCCGTGCGCGAGGAGATCGTGCTGGCGACCAAGGTGTACTTCCCGCTGCGCGACAAGCCCAATGTCGGCGGCCTGTCGCGCAAGGCGATCTTCGCCGCCATCGACGCCAGCCTGCAGCGGCTGGGCACCGACTATGTCGACCTCTACCAGATCCATCGCTGGGACTATCACACCCCCATCGAGGAGACCCTGGAGGCCCTGCACGACGTGGTCAAGGCGGGCAAGGCGCTGCACATCGGTGCGAGCAGCATGTACGCCTGGCAATTCGCCAAGGCGCTGCACACGGCGGAACGCCATGGCTGGACAAAATTCGCCACCATGCAGAACCACCTCAATCTGCTCAATCGCGAAGAGGAGCGGGAGATGCTGCCGCTGTGCCGCGACGCCGGCATCGGCGTGATCCCCTGGAGTCCGCTGGCCCGCGGCCGCCTGACCCGCGACTGGGACGCCAGCACCGCGCGCACCGAAAGCGACGCCTTCGGCAAGACGCTCTATACCGCCAGTGAGGAGTCCGATCGGCAGATCGTCGCCGCCGTGGCGCGCATCGCCGAAGCCCGTGGCGTACCCCGTGCCCAGGTGGCCCTGGCCTGGCTGCTGCAGAAGCCCGGGATCGACGCACCCATCGTCGGGGCGTCCAAGCCGCAGCATCTGGAGGATGCGGTGGCGGCGCTGGAACTGCGTCTGAGCGAAGAAGAGATCGGTGCCCTGGAAGCGCCCTATGTGCCGCATCCGGTGGTGGGGTTCAGCTAAATACACGAGCAGCCCTCACCCCGGCCCTCTCCCGGAGGGAGAGGGGGAAGAGCGGGATGGTGCGGAGAATGAGTTCCGGCGCTCAGGCCGTCACGAAGCTTGATCTCTGGGCTCTAGCTCCACTCTCCCTCAGGGAGAGGGGCCGGGGGTGAGGGTCCCTTCACTTCGACCTCGACTTTTCAGACTGCCCCTGCCCACGCGCGAGGAGTCGCTAGCTCCCCTCTCCCTGAGGGAGAGGGGCTGGGGGTGAGGGCGACCAGACTCAGGCGAAACTCAGGCGAACTGCTCGGCGATCTGGCGTTCGGCGCTGGCCAGGGCCGCGCTCTTGGCTTCGTCGCCATAGGCCAGGCCTTCGGCATACACGGTCTGAACATCGGTGATGCCGAGAAAGCTCAAAACCAGCTTCAGATAGTCCGCATGGGCCAGTCCAGTCGGCTTACCGGCATGGATGCCGCCCGCGGTGGCGACGATGATCGCCTTCTTGCCTTCACAGAGACCCACCGGACCGGCTTCGCTGTAGCGGAAGGTGGTGCCGGCCACGGTGATGCGGTCGATCCAGGCCTTGAGCTGGGTCGGGATGGTGAAGTTGTACATGGGCGCGCCCAGTACCAGGACATCGGCGGCGAGGAATTCCTGCAGGGCGCGGGCGTTGCGCTCGGCTTCGTCGCGCTGTTCGGCGCTGCGCTGCTCGGCCGGGGTAGCGCCGGCGGTCAGGCTGGCGGCGGAGAAGTCGCCCAGGGCATCGTGGGCGAGGTCATGGTAGCTGACCTCCAGTCCGGGGGTAGCGGCCTTGAGGGCGGCGACCACCTTGGCGGTCAGGGCACGGGAGGCGGAATGATCACCGAGGATGCTGGAATCGATGTGCAAGAGTTTCATGTGCGGTAGTCCTGTAGGGTTCGACGCGATGAGCCCAGACTACCGATAAGACGATCGGCTGATTAGTCGCCTAGAATGCGATGCTTCGTCCCATGGATAGGACAATCGTCCATGCAAGACCTCAATGATCTCGCCTACTTCGCCAAGGTGGTGGAAGCCGGTGGCTTCGCCGCCGCCGGGCGGCTGCTGGGCATTCCCAAGTCGCGGCTGTCCCGGCGCATCGCCGAGCTGGAGACGCGCCTGGGCGCGCGGCTGCTGCAGCGCACCACCCGTACCCTGACCCTGACCACCCTTGGCGAGCGCTACCTGGTGCACTGCCAGGCGCTGCTGCGCGAGGCGGAGAGCGCCGCCGAGACGGCGGCCAGCCTGTCCAGCGAACCGCGCGGCCCGCTGCGCGTGTCCTGCCCGGTGGCCCTGGCGCAGCAGTACCTGCCGGAGGTGGTGACGCAGTTCCTCGCGCGTTATCCCCAGGTGCAGCTGGACATGCTGCTGGTCAATCGGCGGGTGGACATCATCAACGAAGGGGTGGACGTCGCCCTGCGCGTGCGGGACCTCGCCGACGAGGAGCCGGGGCTGGTGGTGCGGCGGTTGCGTCAGGCCGCGGTGGTGCTGGTGGCGACTCCCGATTTGCTCGCCGGCCGGTCCCTGGATACACCGGAAGCCTTGCTGGGCCTGCCGCTGCTCGGCGCGCTCGAAGTGGATCGCAAGGTGCATCTGCGTCTGGTGGGCCCCCAGGGCGAACGGCGCGAACTGGTCCTGGAGGCCCGGTTGGGCATCGACGACTTCGGTGTCCGCAAGACCGCCGCCCTGGCCGGTCTCGGCTACACGGTGCTGCCGCTGATCTACTGCCAGGCCGAGCTGGCCGAAGGCCGCCTGCAGCGCCTGTTGCCGGACTGGTCCATCCCCGGTGGCCATCTGCAGGCCGCCTACGCCCACCGTCGCGGCCAACTGCCGGCCGTGCGAGCCTGGCTGGAGCATCTGGAGGCCAGTCTCCAGACGCACGACGGGGCGCCGGTCTAGCTTAGGACTGTCCAGTCCTTATTCGGTCTGTATTTGGTTCTCTGATGTGCCACTGGTAGTCTGACGGGCAATCTATTACTGCCTGGGTCATCTCCGTCGGGAAGCCCAGGCATTCGGCCCAGGAGGACATCCGATGAAAACCGAAACCATCAGCTACTTGAAGCGCCATGCGGCCAATCTGGATCTCGACGAGCCCATGATCGTTACTCAGAACGGGGTACCAGCCTATGTCGTCGAGTCCTATGCGGAGCGCCAGCGCCGCGACGAGGCCATTGCCCTGGTCAAGTTGCTGGCCATGAGCTCGCGTGAGGATGACGAGGGACAGCATCAAACCGCTGCGCAGATCAAGGATCGCCTGGCTGGGCGTTTCTCAGGAGCGTGAATGAACGTGACGCTACGGTTTACCGAGTGCGCCACCCTGAGTCTGGAAGATCAGATCCATCATCTGGCCGATCACACCAGCCAGCAGAAGGCGCTCGCCAGGGTTATCGGGCTGATCGAAGCCGTCGAGAGCCAGCTGTCAGCAGCGCCCCTGGCTTTTCCCGTCAGCCGCCAGGCCAGTGAATTGGGCGTACTGCATTACCGTGAATTCAATCATGACGGTTTCCGGGTCTTCTACGAGATCAAGGCTGCGGAACAGGCGGTGGTCGTGCTGCTGGTACTCAGGCAGAAGCAGAGTGTGGAAAAGGCGCTGATCCGCTACTGCCTGTTGCGCTAGACCACCGTCGCCCAGGCCGAGGCGAGCAGCAGCGCCGCCATCCCCAGGTTGAAGCCGCGCCAGGCGCGGGTCGATTTCAGACCATGTGCCGCGACCCGGCCGAGCAGGGCCCAGAGGCCCAGGCAGGGTACGGACACCAGCAGGAACACCAGGGCCAGCACCAGCACCTGGTGCCAGAGATCGGCACCGGGTTCGGCATAGACGGTCACCACCGCCAGCGCCATGCTCCAGCTCTTGGGGTTGAGCACCTGCAATCCGGCGGTGCCGCCGAAACCGAGGCGGGCGCTATCGTCCGCCACCGCGGGCGCCCCGGCGCGGGCCAGTTGCCAGGCCAGCCAACTCAGCCAGAGCACCCCGGCCCAGGCCAGGGCGCGCTGCCAGTCGGGGTGTTGCGCCAGGGTCTGGCCGAGTCCGAAACCCACCACCAGCACCAGGGCCACCGCGCCCAGGCTGCCGCCCAGCACCAGCGGCAGGCTGGCTCGGGCGCCATGGCGCGCGCTGTGGCCGAGGATGAGCACATTGGTCGGCCCCGGGGTGATGGAGGCGACCAGGGCGAACAGCAGAAAGGGCAGCAGGGACATGGGAGACTCCCGAGTGGACTGAGCCACCAGGGTCGCAAGCCTTGCCGCTAGCGGTCTGGAAGATTCGAGCAGCGCGCGCGATAGGCCGCCGGGGTCAGGCCATAGGCGCGGCGGAACCAGCGCCCCAGGTGACTCTGGTCGGCGAAGCCCAGGGCGGCCGCGGTCTCCGCCGGCGACAGGCCGTCGGCCAACAGGCGGCGTGCTCGCGACAGCCGCAGCTGTACCAGATAGGCATGGGGCGCCAGGCCGAAGGCAGCCTTGAAGGCGCGAGTCAGGCGGAATCTGTCCACCCCGGCGGCCCGGGCCAGCTCCTCAAGGCCGATGTCTTCATGGTGATGGGCATGCAGGAAGTCGCGAGCGCGCAGGGCCACCTGGGGCAGCCGCGGATCGCCGGCCTGGGGCGCGCGCCATTGCAGTTGCGGCAGGAGGCGCAGCAGCAGGGCATCCAGCGCGCTCTGGCGGACGATGCGCAATTCCGGACGACTCAGGACCTCATGGGCCCAGGCTACGGCGCGATGCAGCTCGGCCTGCTCCACCAGGGTTCGGGCGAAGCCGGGTTCGCCCAGGGGCCGGCCGTCGCCATGCAAGCCCTGCAGCTCGCGCGCCAGCCACTGCGGATCGAGATAGAGCATGGAATAGGTGAAGCCCTCGGCCTCCGGCGCCTGGCCGTCGTGCAGTTCGCCGGGCTCCAGCAGAAAGACCTGGCCGGGGGTGCTCAGGTGGCGCTGGCCGCGACAGTGGAATTGCTGCAGGCCCTGCTCGGTGTAGCCCACCAGATAGGCGTCGTGCCAGTGCGGGTCATAGGCATGGCCCTCGAAATGGGCGCGCAGGGTCTCGATGCCGGTCTCGGCGTCCTGCTGCAGCTGGATCCAGTGATCGTCGGCCATGGCGAGAGAAGGGGGCTTTCGGGCCTTTCAGTCTAGTTACTGACCTGATGTCGGTCTGGAAGATTCGTGCAGCCCTAGCGTCCCAACCGCGCGGGCAGCTCCCGTGCCAGGTGGCGGATCAGTTCCGACAGTCGGCGCGGCACGTGGCGCTGCTGGCGGTGCACCGCATAGATGGCCGCCGCCGATGCCTCGTGATCGGTCAGCAGCGGCACCAGGGCGCCGCTGGCGATCAGCTCGGCCACGTCCCATTCCGATCTCAGGATCAGCCCGTGGCCCTCCAGCGCCAGGCGCACCACCACCTCGCCATCGTTGCTGCTCAGGCTGCCGCGGACCTTCTGGGCGAAATGCTGGCCGCCCTTGGTGAAGCGCCAGACGGCGTAGTCGCCGGCGTCCTGGCGCAGCACCAGGCAGTTGTGGTGCGCCAGGTCGGCCACGCTTTCCGGCACGCCGGCCCGGGCCAGGTAGCTGGGGGCGGCGCAGAGCAGGCGGCGGTTGTCCAGCAGGCGATGGGCGATGACCCGGGCGTCCGGCGGCTCGCCGACGCGGATGTCCAGGTCGAAGGGGCCGTCCAGCAGATTCACCGGATGACTGGAAAGGTGCAGGTTGAGCTCCAGCTCGGGATGACGGCGGGCGAAGTCCGACAGCAACGGCGCCAGGTGGCGGCGGCCAAAGCCAAAGGTGGCGTTGAGATTGAGCGCGCCACCCAGGGGCGCATCGGGTCGGCCAACCGCGGCCTCGAGATCCTCCAGCTGAGTCAGCAGCGGACGGGCGCCTTCCAGATAGCGCAGGCCTTCCGGGGTCAGGTCCAGGCGTCGCGTGGTGCGGCGGATCAGCTGCACGCCCAGCCGGCGCTCCAGGGCGGTGAGTCTCTTGCTGACGGCCGCCAGCGACAGGCCCAGTTCCCGGGCGGCGGCGGTCAGGCTGGGGTGGCCAGCCAGGCGGACAAAGAAGGCGAGGTCATCGGCGGACAAGATTCTTGATCCCAGGTTAAGAATGGCTTTCCCTGTGGCGGGATTGTACGCCCCTGGCGCAGGACTACACTGGGTCCCTCTCACCAAGACTGCCGGAGAACGTCCATGCAAGCGTCCAAGCCCCACAAGATCGCGGTCATCGCCGGAGACGGCATCGGCAAGGAAGTCATGCCCGAAGGCATCCGCGTGCTGGACGCCGCCGCCCGCCGCTTCGGACTCTCGCTGCAGTGGGACCACTTCGACTTCGCCAGCGCCGAGTACTACCAGGCCCATGGCAAGATGCTGCCGGACGACTGGTTCGAGACCCTCAAGGACTACGACGCCCTCTATTTCGGCGCCGTCGGTTGGCCGGACGTGGTACCCGACCACATTTCCCTCTGGGGCTCGCTGCTGCAATTTCGCCGCCGCTTCGACCAGTACGTCAACCTGCGGCCCTGCCGGCTGATGCCCGGGGTCAAGGCGCCCCTGGCCAACCGCCAGCCGGGCGACATCGACTTCTATGTGGTGCGCGAGAACACCGAAGGTGAGTATTCCAGCGTCGGCGGCATCATGTTCGAGGGCACCGAACGCGAGGTGGTGATCCAGGAAACGGTGATGACCCGTCACGGCACCGACCGCATCCTCAAGTTCGCCTTCGACCTGGCCCAGCAGCGGCCGCGCAAGAAGCTGACCTCGGCCACCAAATCCAACGGCATCGCCATCACCATGCCCTGGTGGGACAAGCGCGTGGAAGAGATGGGCAAGGCCTATCCGGAGGTGGCGGTGGACAAGTTCCACATCGACATCCTCACCGCCAACTTCGTCCTGCACCCGGACTGGTTCGACGTGGTGGTGGCCAGCAATCTGTTCGGCGACATCCTCTCCGACCTGGGTCCGGCCTGCACCGGCACCATCGGCATCGCGCCCTCGGCCAACATCAATCCGGAACGCACCTTCCCCAGCCTGTTCGAGCCGGTGCACGGCTCGGCGCCGGATATCGCCGGGCGGGGTATCGCCAATCCCATCGGCCAGATCTGGTGCGGCGCCATGATGCTGGAGCACCTCGGCCATGCCGAGGCCGGCGCTGCCGTGGTGGCGGCCATCGAGGCGGTGTTGCGCCAGGGTCCCGAGCAGGCGCCCCTGACCCGCGACCTGGGCGGCCAGGGCACCACCGAAAGCCTGGGGCAGGCCATCGCCGCGGCCCTGGCCTGAGATGGACGGTCTCTTCGCGGGATTCGAACAGCGGCGGCTGAGCGTCAACGGCGTCGAGCTCAATTGCCGCGTCGGCGGTCAGGGCCCGGCGCTGCTGCTGCTCCACGGTCATCCCCAGACACTGGTCATGTGGCACAAGGTAGCGCCGCGGCTGGCCGAGCGCTTCACCCTGGTGGCCGCCGATCTGCGCGGCTATGGCGATAGCGCCAAGCCGGAGGCGGGTGCCGAGGCGTACAGCAAGCGTACCCTGGCGCGGGACAACGTCGAGCTGATGCGCCGGCTGGGCCATGAGCGCTTCGCCGTGCTGGCCCACGACCGCGGCGCCCGGGTCGCCCATCGCCTGGCGCTGGATCATCCCGCGGCGGTGGAGCGGCTGCTGCTGCTGGATATCGCGCCGACCCTGGCCATGTATCGGCAGACCGACGAGGCCTTCGCCCGCGCCTACTGGCACTGGTTCTTTCTGATCCGCCCGGCGCCGCTGCCGGAGCGGTTGATCGAAGCCGATCCGGAAGGCTATCTCAAGGGCGTGATGGGTACCCGCAGCGCTGGCCTGGCGCCCTTTCCGCCGGAGGTGCTGGCCGAATACCTGCGCTGCCTGAGCCTGCCCGGCACTGCCCGTGGTATCTGCGAGGACTATCGCGCCAGCGCCGGGATCGACCTGGCGCATGACCAGGCCGATCTGGATGCCGGGCGCCGGCTGGAATTGCCGCTGCGCATACTCTGGGGCGCGGAAGGCACCGTGGGGCGCTGCTTCGATCCCCTCGCCGAATGGCGCCAGGTGGCCACCCAGGTCAGCGGCCGCGCCTTGCCGGGCGGGCATTACCTGGCCGAAGAGCTACCGGATCTGGTGGTAGAGGAGGCCCTGGCTTTCTTTGGTTGACGCGGTGACTGCAAAGGAGTGTTGCGTCATCTGGCTGTAACAAAGTGTGACGTTATCGAGGTCAAGCGGGTCTATTCGTGAAATTTTCGTGAAAAGAGACCTCGATGAACGCTCCACTCTTCGCTTCCACCTGGCAGTGGCGCCGCCTGGCGCTGTGCCAGGGACTGGCTCTGGGCCTGTTGCTGCTCTGGCTGATTCCGGGTGTGCGCAGCCAACTGCTGGCTTTCGATGCCGGGTTGTTCCATGCCCTCAACGCGCCCCTGGCCCAGTCCACCGCCTGGCTCTATCTCTGGACCTTCTTCAGCCTGAGACCGGTGGATGCCCTCGTTGGCCTGGTGCTGCTGGCGCTCCTGGTCCGTGGCGGCTGGGCCTATCCGGCCCGGCAGGTACGGCCGGCGCTGGCGGCCTTCATCGGCCTGCTGGTGATCCTGCTGATCGTGCGAACGCTGTTGACCAAGGGCATCGAAGCCTGGGGCCTGCAGCATTCCAGTCCGTCCGACGTGCTCTCGGGCGCCTATCTGCTCAGCGATCGCTTTCCCGGACTGGAGCACGGCTGGGAGTTGAAGGACAGATCCGGCGCCAGCTTTCCCGGCGACCATGCCTCGGTGCTGCTGCTCTGGGCGCTGTTCATGGCGCATTTCACCCGCGGCGGACGCCGGTTGATGGTGGCCGCGCTGGCCGTGCTGTTCATGCTGCCGCGCCTGGTGGCCGGCGCCCACTGGGGCTCGGATGACTATATCGGCGGCCTGGCGCTGGCCCTGGCCGTCATCAGCCTGGGCCTGCATACGCCGCTGGCGGCCATCTTCGCCCGCCAGGGTGAGCGCCTGCTGACGCCGCCGTTGCGGAGTCTGGGCCGGTTGCCGCTGCTGGGTCGGCTGAGTCTGCTGCGGCCCTAGCGCCTGCTAGCCGCGCGGCTGGGCCAGGGCTGGCAGCAATTGCTGGTCGATGGCCTGGCGCACCGCCGGCAGCAGCGCCGCGCTGCCGGACAGCAATTCCTGGATCAGTTGCCGCAAGGCCTGGGCGCGCTCCTGGTTGAGTCCCGTCACCGCCTGGCGGCAGGCCTCGTCCGCAGTGGCCGCGGGCGTTACGTTGAAACCCAGCGCACGCAGGCGGTCGCGGAAGTCGTCCTGGTCGATCAAATCGGCGATCATCATGGTGCTGCCCTCTCCGGTGGAATGCCTGGATTCTCCCATCGGCGTCGCAGACGGCAAGCCGGGCTGGCGTCGCCGCATAGCCGGATGTCGTTTTTGGAAAGCGCCGCGCCCGCCAGCCAGGCAATGTAGGTTTATTACGACGTCATGCCCGGACAATCTGCCGCAGGGTCAATAGCGACGTTCGCGGTTAGAATGGCGCCTATCAACGACATTTTCCGGTTGTTCGCCACCAGAGCCGAGCAACCCCCGGTTACACACTGAGGCCCATCAGGGCGTTTGAACCTCTTCCGTCTCCAGCGGTTGAGGTTTTTTTTTGTCTTTTGCCAGGTCAGCAGGGGGCAGGGCGCCCAGTTCGCCCGCGAGAAAGCGCTCCAGGGCCTCGCGCAGCGCCTCGGCCCGCCGACCCCGGGCGCGCAGGGCGCCGTGCAGCAGACCGGCGCCTTGCCACAGGCGACCGGGCGTCCCGCCGGCACGCAGGGCGGCGATATAGGCGCGGCCATGGTCGGCCAGGGGATCGCGCCGGGCCACGGCGACAAAGGCCGGCGCCAGTCCACTGCAATCGCTAGCCTCCAGGGGCAGGGCGAGAGACTCCCGGCGCTGCGCCTGGCGAGGCAGATAGACCTCCATACACGCCCGCCAGTCGGCCGCGCTCAGCAACGGCGCCGCGGCCTGCCGGCGTTCGCTGGGCAGCACCCGCGCGGTCAGCGCCGGATAGATCAGCGCCTGGGCCCGGGGCTGGGCACGCCCTTGCTGCCGCAACGCCAGGCACAGGGCGGCGGCGAGATTGCCGCCGGCACTGTCGCCGGCCACCGCCAGCCGGGTCGGGTCCAGCCCCTGGGTCGGGGCGTGCTGCTGCAGCCAGTCCCAGGCCTGGCGGGCATCGTTCAGAGCGGCGGGATAGGGATGCTCCGGCGCCAGGCGATAGTCCACCAGCAGCACCGCCAGCCCCAGTCGCCGCGCCAGCCGCGCCGCGAGAAAGCCGTGGGAATCCAGATCGCCGAGCATCCAGCCGCCGCCATGCAGATAGAGCAGGGCGGGGCGGTCAGCGGTGGGCTCCCGCGGCGCCACCAACCGCAATGGCACGTCGCCGGCGCGGTGATCGCTGACCGCCAGGCCCTGATAGTCCGCCGGTGCCAGGGCGGCGCAGAGGCGCGTATAGGCCTGGCGTTGGGCCTGGATATCCGGGTCGGCCGTGGCGAAGGCCTGGCTGGCCGCGACGAAGGCGGCCATGTCCGCCGACAGCGGTGGCTGGCTCATCGTTGCAGCACGCGAATCCGGGAATGCAATTCGTCTCTGTCGACATAGCAGCCCTGGAAGTGACGCGCGCCGCTGGCAGGGTCGAATTCATCCCTGGCATGCAGGGCGCGTCTGTTGTCGAAACACCACAGCTGACCCGCTTCGAGTCGGTGTCGATAGCGGAAGCGAACGTCGCGCGTCAGGGTGATGAAGCGACGGTAGGCGCGGTAGAGCAGCGGCATGGTGGCGGGCAGGGTGCTGAAGGGGCCACGCAGGAAATTCGCCATGCGGATTTCCGTCACCTCCTGGTTTTCGCCCAGGGCAATGATGGGCGCCTGGTAGCGATAGTCAGAAGACCTGCCCCGATTGCGGAATTCGATGGGCAGGGTGGTGAGGATCTCGAAGGACTGCGGGTCTTCTTCCCTGAGCACTTCCGCCAGTTTGAATCCATCAACGAAGGTGCTGCTGCCGCCGCGTGCGTCGTTGACCAGGCAGTGCAGGAATTGCAGACCGGGTTGCAACTCGCGGGTCGGCAGATCGGTATGCAGCGGGAGGTTGAAGGCGGTATAGGCGTTGCTGTCCGCATCGACCTTGGACTGGACATCGAAGAGCGTGCCGAAATTGCTTTCCCGGATGAAGGAGATGCGTTTCGCCACGGGGACGAGCGCGCCGCTTTCGGTAGGCACGCCGTGGATCAGGGACAGGCCGGTATCTCTCACTGCCAGCAGCCAGGCCAGCAGCGCGGCGTCGTCGGCCATTACGTCGGTGTAATGGAAGGCTGGAACAGCCAGGCTGCTGCCCCAGAGCCTTTTCTTCGGCTTCAGCCGTTCCCGTTCAGCGAGGGATTCCTCGTCATAGGCGTGGGCGCGCAACCAACCCGCGTCGTAGGTACTGGCATGCCCGTCTTGCCAGAGGATGTCCAGATTGCCGTCATCCGTGAGGGTCACCCGGGCGGCCTGAATGTCTTCGGGAATATCCAGGATCTCGACGACCTGCTCGCGGGTAACGGAATAGACACAGCGCGAGCAGGGACAGTTGTCCCTGAGCCAGAGCAGATGGTAAGGACTGGTTCGGCCATCCAGCCAGTGAACGGTGACATGAGTATCGTCGCCTCGGGCACTGCCTATCGGGCTGATGACTTTATAGGTACTGAAGTCGGCGATGGCGCTCATGTCAGGGTGACTCCGCTGGATCCTTGGGGTCGTTGGTCATTTTCTCGCGGGCGGCAGGCCGATGACCCGCCCAACGTGCTCTGGCCAGGGCGCGTCCCGCTGCGCCGCCAGCTGGGTCGCCAGCCAGTCGTGTACCCGCGGCGCGAAGGGCGCGGAGCGGGGGCCGTCCAGATGGACGTGCAGGAGCAGTTGTTCGGAGGCGGCCAGCAGCTCGGTCTGCCCCTGGTGATGGAGCCCGAAGTGCAGGTGCAGCCGCTTGGCGTCCAGCGCCAGGAATCTCACCCGCACCTCCAGCTGGGCGTCCGCCTTCACCTCATGGAGGAAGTTGAGATGGCACTCCAGGGTGAACAGCGAGTGCCCATTGGCGGCGCGGCCGGCGGCGTCCAGGCCCATGGCGTCCATCAGGGCGTCGGTGGCGTGGCTGAAGATCAGCAGGTAGTAGGCGTCGCGCAGATGGCCGTTGTAGTCGACCCACTCGGGGGCGACGGTGGTGCTGTGGATCAGCATGACCCTTCTCCTAGTCCCGAATCCCGTGGCGTGTCTTGCAGTCGGCGATGGCCGCCTGCACCGCCAGCAGGCAGTCGTCGCGATAGCGCTCCAGCGCCGCCAGTTCCAGGTCGCCCTGCTGGGCCTGGGTGCCCTCGACCACGGCGTCGATCAGGCCGTCGGTCAGCTCCGGGGCTTCCAGGTAGGTCCAGGGCAGTTTCAGTGCCGGGCCGAATTGCTGCATGAAGTGGCGCATGCCCGCCGGGCCGCCAGCCAGGGTGTAGGTGAGGAAGGTGCCCATGAACGACCAGCGCAGGCCGGCGCCATAGCGGATGGCGTCGTCGATCTCGCCGGTGGTGGCGACGCCGTCGTTGACCAGGTGCAGCGCCTCGCGCCACAGGGCTTCGAGCAGGCGGTCGGCAATGAAGCCGGGCACCTCCTTGCGCACCCGCAGCGGCCGCATGCCCAGCTCGCGATAGAAGGCCTCGGCGCGCTCCAGGTTGGCCGTCGAGGTCTGGCTGCCACCCACCACCTCCACCAGCGGCAGCAGGTAGACGGGGTTGAAGGGATGGCCCACCAGGCAGCGCTCGGGGTGCTGGGCGTCGGCATAGAAGTCACTGGGCAGCAGACCCGAGGTGCTGGAGCAGATCAGGGCGTCGGGCCTCGCTGCCCGGCTGACCCGGGCATGGAGGTCGCGCTTGAGCTCCAGACGCTCGGGCGCGCTTTCCTGGATGACGTCGGCAGTGGCCACCGCGGCTTCCAGGTCGGTATGGAAGCTCAGGCGCTCCAGGCTGGCGCCGGGCGCCAGGCCCTGGGCTTCCAGGGCCGGCCAGGCATTGGCCAGGCGCGTGCGCAGGGCGGCCTCGGCGCCGGGCGCCGGGTCCCAGGCGCGGACGTCCAGGCCGCGGGCCAGGGCCCGGGCGATCCAGCCGGCGCCGATCACGCCGGTGCCCAGGGCGGCGAAGACGGCGCTCATCGGGCACCTCCCAGCTGTATCCGGTCCCGCCCTTCGGCCGGGCTCAGGGCGCGTCCGCCCAGCCGCTCGATGATCTGGATGACCCGCTCCACCAGGCTGCCGTTGGTGGCGTGGACGCCCCGGTCCAGCCAGAGATTGTCCTCCAGACCGACGCGGACGTTGCCGCCCAGCAGCATGGCCTGGGCGGCCATGGGCATCTGCATCCGGCCGATGCCGAAGCCGGCCCAGCAGGCACCCGCCGGCAGGTTGTCGACCATGGCCTTCATGGTGGTGGTGTCGGCCGGGGCGCCCCAGGGAATGCCCAGGCACAGCTGGAACAGCGGATCCTTCAGCAGGCCCTCCTTGAGCAACTGCTTGGCGAACCAGAGGTGACCGGTGTCGAAGATCTCCAGCTCGGCCTTCACCCCCAGTTCGGTGATGCGCCTGGCCCCGGCGCGCAGTTGCGCGGGGGTGGAGACATAGATGAAGTCGCCGTCGCCGAAGTTGAGGGTGCCGCAATCCAGGGTGCAGATGTCCGGACGCAATTCCTCGACATGCAGCAGGCGGGTGAGGGGGCCGACCAGGTCCGAGCCGGGGCCGAAGTCGGTGGGCGTCTCGCCCGGGCCGATCTCCAGGTCGCCGCCCATGCCGGCGGTGAGGTTGATGACGATCTCGGTGTCCGCCTCGCGGATGCGCTCGACCACCTCGCGATAGAGCGCCACGTCGCGACTCGGCTTGCCGGTGGCGGGATCGCGCACATGGGCGTGCACCACGGTGGCGCCGGCGCGGGCCGCCTCCAGGGCTGCGGCGGCGATCTGCGCCGGGGTAACGGGGACATGGGGATTGCGGCCTACGGTATCACCGGCGCCGGTCAGGGCGCAGGTGACGATGACATCGGTGTTCATGGGGTCTGTCCTTGGGCGATCAGAGCTTGAGAGCGGCGGGCTGGCCGGTACGGGTGGTCACGCCCTGGAGAAAGGCGTCGAGGCGTTGCGGGTTGTCCTTGAGCCAGGCGCGGGCGGCGTCCTTGGGCGCGGTGCGCTCCAGGATGGGCGCCATCACGGCACTGACCTCGGCACTGTCCATGTGCAGATTGCTGAGCAGGCGCTGGACGTTGGCGCAGCGCTGCGGATAGTCGGCGGTGGTCACCACCGAGACCGTGGCCTGGCCTTCGTTGGGGCCGAAGACGTCTTCGCTGCCGGTCAGGTAGCGCATCTTGATCTGCAGGTTCATCGGATGCGGCTTCCAGCCAAAGAAGACGATCCACTCCTTGCGCTTCTCGGCGCGGCGCACGGCGGTGAGCATGCCCGCCTCGCTGGACTCCACCAGCTGGAAGTCCTTAAGGCCGAAACGGTCGGTCTTGATCATCTCGGCGGTGCCGCGGTTGGCGCCGCTGCCCGGCTCGATGCCGTAGATCTTGCCGCCGAGCTTGTCCTTGAAACGGGCGATGTCGGCAAAGGTCTTCAGGCCCCCCTCGTAGACGTACTCGGGCACCGCATAGGTGGACTGGGCATCGGCCAGCAGCGGCGGAGTGATTACCTTGACCTGCCCCTTGTCGACGAAGGGCTGCACCACCGGCTGCATGGTCGGCTGCCAGTAGCCGAGGAATACATCCAGATTCTTGTCCCCCATGGCCGCCATGATGATCTGCTGGGAGGCGGTGGTCGGCTTCACGCCATAGCCGAGGCCTTCGAGCATGACCTCGGCCAGGGCGCTGGTGGCGACCACGTCGGTCCAGCCGACAATGCCCATCCGTACCGTCTGGCAGCTGTCGGGATCGGCGGCGCGGGCGCTGCCAAGGGTGGCGGCCAGCAGGCCGCAGGCGAGGAGAGTGGCACTGAGGGTCTTGTTGGGCATGACGAACTCCCTGGGGCGGCGGGCGGGGATGACTGCCGGTTGCCTTCTACCCTAGGCGCCTCGCCCCGCCGCCATGTGCAGCCCGACGACCGGAATTTGCACCCTGGCGACCTTCTTGCTTGCCCAAGCCAACCGTTACCGAGGACGCCCCACCCATGCCGCAGTCCTTTGCCTTTCTCCTGCTGCCCGGCTTTTCCGCCCTGGGCTTCATCGCCACCCTGGAACCCCTGCGGGTGGCCAACCGCTTTCGCCCGGGCAGCTACCGCTGGCGCATCCTCGGTCGCGAGGGCGCGGCGGTGACCGCCAGCAACGGCATGTCGGTCAATGTCGACGGCGGCCTCGATGCCCTGGAAGCGGGCACCACCCTGTTCGTGGTGGCCGGTTTCGAGCCCCTGGCCCATTACGACGACGGCCTCGCCAGCTGGCTGCGCCAGGTCGCCCGCCACGGCCATCCCCTGGGCGGGATCGACACCGGTGCCCTGGTGCTGGCGCGTGCCGGACTGCTGGACGGCCATAGGATCACCCTGCACTGGGAGGCGGTGGCGGCCTTTCGCGAAGCCTGGCCGCAGCTCGAGGTGACCGGCGAGCTGTTCGAGATCGACCGCGGCCGCATCACCTGCGCCGGCGGCACGGCCAGCCTCGACCTGCTGCTGGAACTGATCGGCCGCAGCCACGGCAGCGAACTGGCGGTGCAGGTCTCCGAGCAATTCGTGCTCGGGCGCATTCGCCCGCCGCGCGAGCACCAGCGGCTGCAGGTGGCGCAGCGCTACGGTATCGCCAATCGCAAGCTGATCCGCGTGGTGGAGCGCATGGAGCGCCACACCGAGACGCCCCTGGGCACCCTGGAACTGGCCGCCGGCATCCAGGTGACCCGCCGCCAGCTGGAGCGGCTGTTCCGCCTCCACCTGCAGACGACCCCCTCCACCTTCTATCTGCAGTTGCGCCTGGACCGGGCCCGCCAGCTGCTGCAGCAGGGGGAGGCCAGCGTGCTGGACGTCGCCCTGGCCTGCGGCTTCGAGTCCGCGTCCTATTTCTCCCGCTGCTACCGCCAGCGCTTCGGCCTGAGTCCGCGGGAAGACCGACCGCACCGGTCGTCGGCGCCGGAGCTTGCGGCGGCGGCTGCCGGCCTGCCGCCGGGGTAGGCCGACCCGCTCACTGACGCTTCTGGTGATACCCCTGTCGTTTTTGCATCCGGTCGGCCAGGACCCCGGGGCTATGCTGGCCTCGAATCGCCGGCACCCGTTCCGGCGCGAGACCAACGCCGGAGCCCGTCATGAATGCCACCGAACTCCACGCCGACAGCATCGTCATCGACGGGCTGATCATCGCCAAGTGGAACCGCGAACTCTTCGAAGACATGCGCAAGGGTGGCCTGACCGCCGCCAACTGCACCGTCTCGGTATGGGAGGGCTTCCAGGCCACGGTCAACAACATCGCCGCGAGCCAGAAGCTGATCCGCGAGTGCAGCGACCTGGTGGTCCAGGTGCGCACCACCGCCGAGATCCGCCAGGCCAAGGCCCAGGGCAAGACCGGCATCCTGTTCGGCTTCCAGAACGCCCATGCCTTCGAAGACCAGATCGGCTACGTCGAGATCTTCAAGCAGCTCGGCGTGGGCATCGTGCAGATGTGCTACAACACCCAGAACCTGGTGGGCACCGGCTGCTACGAGCGTGACGGCGGCCTGTCCGGCTTCGGTCGCGAGATCGTCGCCGAGATGAACCGCGTCGGCATCATGTGCGACCTCTCCCACGTCGGCTCCAAGACCAGCGAGGAAGTCATCCTCGAATCCAAGAAGCCGGTCTGCTACTCCCACTGCCTGCCGTCCGGCCTGAAGGAGCATCCGCGCAACAAGTCGGACGCGGAACTCAAGTTCATCGCCGACCACGGCGGCTTCGTCGGCGTGACCATGTTCGCCCCCTTCCTGGCCAAGGGCATCGACTCAACCATCGACGACTACGCCGAGGCCATCGAGTACGTGATGAACCTGGTGGGTGAAGACTCCATCGGCATCGGTACCGACTTCACCCAGGGCCACGGCCATGACTTCTTCGAGTGGCTGACCCATGACAAGGGCTACGCCCGTCGCCTGACCAACTTCGGCAAGATCGTCAACCCGCTGGGCATCCGCACCGTGGGCGAATTCCCCAACCTGACCGAGACCCTGCTCAAGCGCGGCATGCCCGAGCGCACCGTGCGCAAGGTCATGGGCGAGAACTGGATGCGCATCCTCGGCGAAGTCTGGGGCGAGTAGTGAATACCTCTGGAGCCTACTGCGCACACCGCTAGCGGCGTCGCGTCCTCGCGCCAGGTTCGCCGTACCTCGGTACCGCTCTCACCTGGCGCTGCGGGGCTCCTTGCCAGCGGCGCGCTCGCTACGGCTCCAAAGGCATTCACCCACACCTTTTTTAGATACGTATTAGCGAATCGGAGCTCCACACATGGCCAGCCACGCCCCCGAAATGCCCATCCAGGTCGACGACGAAACCGGCGTCTGGACCACCGACGCCCTGCCGATGCTGTACGTACCCCGGCACTTCTTCGTCAACAACCACATGGGCATCGAAGAAGTCCTGGGCGCCGACAAGTACGCCGAGATCCTCTACAAGGCCGGCTACAAGTCCGCCTGGCACTGGTGCGAGAAGGAAGCCGAGTGCCATGGCATCCACGGCGCCGCGGTGTTCGAGCACTACATGAAGCGCCTGTCGCAGCGCGGCTGGGGCCTGTTCGAGACCCAGAAGCTCGACCTGGACACCGGCCATGCCGAGGTCAAGCTCAAGCATTCCGCCTTCGTCTACGTCTACGGCAAGGTCAATCGCAAGGTCGACTACATGTTCACCGGCTGGTTCTCCGGCGCCATCGACCAGATCCTGGCCGCCAAGGGCAGTGCCATCCGCACCGTCACCGTCCAGGAATACAGCGGTTCCGAAGAAGGCCATGACGACGGCCTGTTCGTCACCCGGCCGAAGTAACGTCCCGCCCCCGGGTGGCCGCCGACCCGCTCGCCGCCACCCAGCGACACCCCAGAGCAAGAGCGCGGCTCAAGACCGCGCACCAGCCGATCGAGGAGAAGGTCATGGCCTTCGAAGCAATGTTCCAGCCGATCCAGATCGGCAAGCTCACCATCCGCAACCGCGTACTCTCCACGGCCCACGCCGAGGTCTATGCCACCGACGGCGGCATGACCACCGAGCGTTACGTCAAGTATTACGAAGAGAAGGCCAAGGGCGGCATCGGCCTGGCCATCTGCGGGGGTTCCTCGGTGGTCGCCATCGACAGCCCGCAGCACTGGTGGAGTTCGGTCAACCTGTCCACCGACCGCATCATTCCGCACTTCCAGAATCTGGCCGACGCCATGCACAAGCACGGCGCCAAGATCATGATCCAGATCACCCACATGGGGCGCCGTTCGCGCTGGGACGGCGGCCACTGGCCGACCCTGATGTCGCCGTCGGGCATCCGCGAGCCCGTGCACCGCGCCACCTGCAAGACCATCGAGCCGGAAGAGATCTGGCGGGTGATCGGCAACTTCGCCCAGGCCGCCCGCCGGGCCAAGGCCGGCGGCCTGGACGGCGTCGAGCTGTCCGCCGTGCACCAGCACATGATCGACCAGTTCTGGTCGCCGCGGGTCAACAAGCGTACCGACGAATGGGGCGGCAGCTTCGAGAACCGCATGAGATTCGGCATGGAGGTGCTCAAGGCCGTGCGTGCCGAGGTCGGTGACGACTTCTGCGTCGGCATGCGCATCACCGGCGACGAATTCCACCCGGACGGTCTGTCCCACGACGACATGAAGCAGATCGCCAAGTACTACAGCGACACCGGCATGCTCGACTTCATCGGCGTGGTCGGCTCGGGGTGCGACACCCACAACACCCTGGCCAACGTCATCCCCAACATGACCTATCCGCCGGAGCCCTTCCTGCACCTGGCCGCGGGCATCAAGGAAGTGGTCAACGTACCGGTGCTGCACGCCCAGAACATCAAGGACCCGAACCAGGCCACCCGTATCCTGGAAGGCGGCTACGTCGACATGGTCGGCATGACCCGCGCCCATATTGCCGATCCGCACCTGATCACCAAGATCAAGATGGGGCAGATCGACCAGATCCGTCAGTGCGTCGGCGCCAACTACTGCATCGACCGCCAGTACAACGGCCTCGACGTGCTGTGCATCCAGAACGCCGCCACCAGCCGCGAATACATGGGCCTGCCGCACATCATCGAGAAGTCCACCGGGCCCAAGCGCAAGGTGGTCATCGTCGGCGGCGGCCCGGCCGGCATGGAGGCCGCGCGCGTCTCGGCCGAGCGCGGCCATGACGTCACCCTGTTCGAGAAGCAGGAGCAACTCGGCGGCCAGATCACCCTGGCCTCCCGTGCCCCGCAGCGCGACCAGATCGCCGGCATCACCCGCTGGTACCAGCTGGAACTGGCGCGCCTGGGCATCGACCTGCGCCTGGGCACCGCCGCCGATCCGGCGACCATCCTCGACCTGCGCCCGGACATCGTCATCCTGGCCAACGGCGGCCATCCCTTCCTGGAACAGGTCGATCACTGGCACGCCGCCGACGGCCTGGTCGTCAGCAGCTGGGACATCCTCTCGGGCAAGGTCGAGCCGGGCAAGAACGTGCTGGTGTACGACACCATCTGTGAATTCACCGGCATGTCGGTGGCCGACTACCTGGCCGACAAGGGCGCCCAGGTCGAGATCGTCACCGACGACATCAAGCCGGGCGTGGCCATCGGCGGAACCACCTTCCCGACCTACTACCGCAGCCTCTATCCCAAGGAAGTGATCATGACCGGCGACCTGATGCTGGAAAAGGTCTACGCCGAGGGCGACAAGAAGGTCGCGGTGCTGGAGAACGAATACACCGGCGCCCGCGAAGAGCGCGTGGTCGACCAGATCGTCATCGAGAACGGCGTGCGCCCGGACGAGGGACTCTACTACGCCCTCAAGGAAGACTCGCGCAACAAGGGCCAGATGGACATCGAGGCGCTGTTCGCCATCGAGCCGCAGCCGGCGCTGGGCGAGACCGGCAACGGTTACCTGCTCTACCGGATCGGCGACTGCGTGGCCCAGCGCAACACCCACGCCGCCATCTACGACGCCCTGCGCCTGTGCAAGGACTTCTAAGACACGCCCCGTGAGGGTTCGCAACGTCCGGTCGGCACGGACAGCCCCCTCTCCCTGAGGGAGAGGGCGGGGGTGAGGGGCCCAGCTGACGCCTTGGCGTCAAAGCGGGCTCTCCATCTCGGCTTTCTCCCCAGGGAGAGGAGGTGATCCGCCGCCACCCGAGGTCCCGTAGGGAGACCCGCAATGCTCAGTACCATCCTCCCCATCCTGCTCTTCGCCGCCCTGGCCCTCACCGTGATCGGTGCCGTGCGCCGCTTCAGCCTCTGGCGACAGGGGCGTCCGGCCGAGGTCGACTGGCTGGGCGGGCTGCTGAAGATGCCGCGGCGCTACCTGGTGGATCTGCACCACGTGGTCGACCGCGACAAGTACATCTCCAAGACCCACGTGGCCACCGCCGGTGGCTTCGTCCTGGCGGCGCTCTTGGCCATCCTGGTGCATGGCTTCGGCCTGCACAGCCGCATCCTCGGCTGGGCGCTGCTGGCGGCCACCGCCTGCATGTTCACCGGCGCCCTGTTCGTCGCCAGGCGCCGCCGCAATCCGCCGGCGCGGCTGTCCAAGGGCCCCTGGATGCGCCTGCCGAAGAGTCTGCTGGCCTTTGCCGCGAGCTTCTTCATCGCCACCCTGCCGGTCGCCGGCATCCTGCCGCCGGACTTCGGGGGCTGGCTGTTGGCCGCGGTGCTGGCGGTGGGCGTGGCCTGGGGCGTGTCCGAACTGTTCCTCGGCATGACCTGGGGCGGTCCCATCAAGCACGCCTTCGCCGGTGCCCTGCACCTGGCCTGGCACCGTCGCGCCGAGCGCTTCAGCACCCCGCACAACGCCAGCGCCGCCCGCTCCAGCGGTCTCAAGGCGCTGGACCTGCACGATCCCAAGGCGCCGCTGGGCGTGGAAAAACCCGCCGACTTCACCTGGAACCAGCTGCTCGGCTTCGACGCCTGCGTCCAGTGCGGTCGCTGCGAAGCCATGTGCCCGGCCTTCGCCGCCGGCCAGCCGCTCAACCCCAAGAAGCTGATCCAGGACATGGTGGTCGGCCTCAAGGGCGGCAGCGATGCCCGCTACTTCGGCTCGCCCTATCCCGGCAAGCCGGTCGGCGAGCACGCCGGCGGTCCGCACCTGCCGATCGTGGCGCGCCAGGGCAAGGCCCTGGTGGATGCCGAGACCCTCTGGTCCTGCACCACCTGCCGCGCCTGCGTCGAGGAATGCCCGATGATGATCGAGCACGTCGATGCCATCGTCGACATGCGCCGGCACCTGACCCTGGAACGCGGCGAGACGCCGAACAAGGGCGCCGAGGTGCTGGAAAATCTCATCGCCACCGACAACCCCGGCGGCTTCGCCCCCGGTGGCCGCCTGAACTGGGCCGCCGACCTGGACCTGCCGCTGATGAAGGACAAGGGCCAGGCCGAGGTGCTGTTCTGGGTCGGCGACGGCGCCTTCGACATGCGCAACCAGCGCACCCTGCGCGCCTTCGTCAAGGTGCTCAAGGCAGCCAAGGTGGACTTCGCCGTGCTCGGCCTGGAAGAGCGCGACAGCGGTGACGTGGCCCGTCGCCTGGGCGACGAGGCGACCTTCCAGCAGCTGGCCAGACGCAACATCGAAACCCTGGGCAAGTATCGCTTCCAGACCATCGTCTCCTGCGATCCGCACAGCTTCCACGTGCTCAAGAACGAATACGGCGCCCTGGGCGGCAACTACCAGGTGCAGCACCACAGCACCTTCATCGAGACCCTGCTCAGCCGCGGCACCCTGCACCTCGGGCAGCACGCCCTGGCCGAGCAGGGCGCCACCATCACCTATCACGATCCCTGCTATCTGGGCCGCTACAACGGCGAGTACGAGGCGCCGCGCGCGGTGCTCAAGGCGCTGGGCATCGCTGTCAAGGAGATGGAGCGTTCCGGCTTCCGTTCGCGCTGCTGCGGCGGTGGCGGCGGAGCCCCCATCACCGACATCCCCGGCAAGCAGCGGATCCCCGACATGCGCATGGCCGACATCAAGGAAACCGGCGCCGAGCTGGTGGCCGTGGGCTGCCCCCAGTGCACCCTGATGCTGGAAGGCGTGGTCGCCCCGCGTCCGGAGATCAAGGACATCGCCGAACTGGTGGCCGAGGCCATCGTCGAGGCGCCGGTGGACAGCAAGCCTGCGGCTGCGCGGCGGCCGGTCGCGGAGGCGCTGTCGTGAGTGGGTTTGGTAGCCCCCTCACCCTAGCCCTCTCCCCGAGGGGAGAGGGGATGGCTACCGGTGTCCGGCCAGTTCTGGCGTTCGCCTGTAGCACCGGGAAAAGCCATCTGGCAGGCCTGCCGCTTTTTTCTTTTACCCCCGGTCCCCTCAGGGGAGAGGGATGGGGTGAGGGGCCCACCGCGCACCTCACCGGCCATTTCCAAACGGAGCGCCCAGCATGAGCATCATCCGTCGCGATCCGCGCCGCGAGTGGATCGCGCGCAACCGTCTGCATCCGCTGCACGCCAGTATCGCCAGCAGCGCCGAGGCCGAAGTCCGCTGGATGGGCCCCAATGGCCTGGTCCGCAAGAATCCCCATGCCGCGGCGGCCGGTTTCGTCGGCCCCCAGGGCGTCAAGCGGATCGATCGCAGCGGCGCCCAGCAGGGCGGCGGCCGCCGTGGCGCCGCCCAGGCGGTGGAAGAACAGCTGCCGCTGCACCGCATCGCCGAGCCGGCCTTCCACATCGCCGTGGTTCCGGACCTGGTCAGCGGTCGCCTGACCGCCCACGACCGTGACCTGCTGGGCCTGGCCCGGCAACTGGCCGGCGCCGAGGGTGCCGTGCTGGCGGTGGTCTTCGGCGAGGTCAAGGAAACCGCCTTCGATACCGCCGGCGTGGATCGCCTGCTGCATCTGGACGGCGAGCAATTCCAGGGCTATGCCCCCGAACAGCGGGTGCTGGCGCTGCGTGCGGTAGACAACGAACTGCAGCCGCGTCACTGGCTGCTGCCCGACAGCCGCAGCGGTGGCGGCGAACTGGGTCGGCGCCTGGGCGCGGCCCTGCACGAGCGTCCCGCCACCCGCGTCTGGCAGGTCAAGGACGGTCTGGCCACCGGCCGCGCCGGTGCCGGTCGCCAGGATCTGCAGCAGCCGCTGCCGCGCCTGGTGCTGGCCCTGCCGGAGTGCGCGGAGCCGGTCGGCGAGACCCGTCACGAGGTCCTGCCGGTCACCCTCGGCGGCAACATCGCCCGCCACCTGCCGCGCATCGAGGACCTCGGCCCGGTCGCCGTGGATCCCATGCAGATTCCACTCGGCGAGGCCGAATTCATCCTTTCCGGTGGCAACGGCATCAGCGACTGGAGCCTGTTCCACAGCACTGCCGCCATCCTCGGTGCTACCGAAGGTGCCTCGCGGGTGGCAGTGGACGACGGCCATATGCCGCGCAATCGTCAGGTCGGTGCGACCGGTACCTGGGTCACCGCGCGGGTCTATCTGGCCGTGGGCATCTCCGGCGCCGTGCAGCATCTGCAGGGCATCGCCAGTTGCGACAAGGTCATCGCCATCAACACCAATCCGGGCTGCGACATGGTCAAGCGCGCCGATCTTTCGGTGATCGGCAATGGTGACGCCATCCTGGCCGCCCTGGCGCGGCTGGTCGAACAACAGCGGGCAGGGGAGTTGCAGGATGTCGCCTGAGCAGAAGCTGCCGTCGCTGGACGGCGTCAAGGTCGTGGCCCTGGTCTCCGTCGGCGCCCACCCCACCTCCGGGCGGGCCCGGCGGGCGGAGCAGGATGCCCGCGCCGTCGAACTGGGCCTGCGCCTGGTGGGCGACAAGCTGCGCGTGCTGCACGCCGGTGATCCCGCCGAAGAGGCCCTGCGCGGCTATCTGGGCATGGGCGTGCCGGCCCTGCACGTACTGGAACAACCGCCAGGCGCCGATGCCCTGCCAGCCCTCGGCGATACCCTGCGCGACGTTGGCGCCGGCTTGGTGCTGACCGGCAGCCAGGCGGAAACCGGCGAGGGTTCGGGCCTGCTGCCCTATCTGCTGGCCGAGACCCTTGGCTGGCCGCTGGTGGTCGGCCTCGCCGCGGTGGAAGCCGTGGAAGGTGGCCAGGCGACCGTACTCCAGGCCCTGCCGCGTGGTCAGCGCCGTCGGCTGCGGGTACGGCTGCCCTTCGTCGCCAGCGTCGACAGCGCCGCCCCGGCGCCACGACAAAGCGCCTTCGGCCCGGCCCGGCGGGGCGAGCTGCAGGTGGAGACCACCGAGATCGTGCAGGACAGCCTGTTCGACAGCGGCGAATTGCAGCCCGCCAAGGCCCGCCCCAAGCGCCTCAAGGTGATCAAGGCCAAGACCGCCGCCGACCGCTTCAAGGCCGCCACGGCCAAGGCCTCCGGCGACGGCGGCCAGGTCCTCAAAGACCTGACCCCGGAAGCGGCCGCGGCCGCCATCTTCAAGGTATTGCGCGAGGAAGGCGTGGTGCGCTGAGGCTTTACCCCCTCTCCCCCTGGGAGAGGGCCGGGGTGAGGGCCCCCTTGGCACCCGAGTTTCAAGTGGAAAAGGCTGCGCCGTTTTCCACGCTACGGTGCCACGGTGTCGAAGCCACGCTCCAAACCGCCCCCTCTCCCCCTGGGAGAGGGCTGGGGTGAGGGCACCCTTGGCACCTGAGTTTCAGGTGGAAAAGGCTGCGCCGTTTTCCACGCTACAGAGCCACGGTGTCGAAGCCACGCTCCAAACCATCCCCTCTCCCTCCGGGAGAGGGCTGGGGTGAGGGAAGCCCCGGCACCCAAGCCTCAAGTGGAAAAGGCTACGCCGTTTTCCACGCTACGGTGCCACGGTGTCGAAGCCACGCTCCAAACCGCCCCCTCTCCCTCAGGGAGAGGGCCGGGGTGAGGGCACCCTTGGCACCTGAGTCTCAGGTGGAAAAGGCTGCGCCGCTTTCCACGCTACGGTGCCACGGTGTCGAAGCCATACTCCAAACCGCCCCCTCTCCCTCTGGGAGAGGGCTGGGGTGAGGGGAGGCGCGGCACCCAAGCCTCAGATGGAAATGGCTGTTCCGTTTCCAAGCTACGGTGTCTGAATCGCGGCCATGGGCCGCTCCTACAGTGAGATCTAAACCTGTAGGAGCGGCCGCATCGGCGGACCGCCATGGCCGCGATCAAACCCAGGCAGGCGCATCTATCAGTGCGCCTCGTCCCAGTTGCCACCCACCCCCGACTCCACCAGCAGCGGCACGTCCAGCTCGCCGGCACCGCTCATCAGCGGCAGCAGGCCTTCGCGCAGCAGCTCCACCTGGTCCTCGCGGACCTCCAGCACCAGTTCGTCGTGTACCTGCAGGATCACCCGGGCATCCAGCTCGGGGGTCGATTGCAGCCAGCCGTCCACGGCGATCATGGCGCGCTTGATGATGTCAGCCGCGGTGCCCTGCATGGGCGCGTTGATCGCCGCCCGTTCGGCCGCGCGACGCAGGCCCTGGTTCTTGGAGTGGATGTCCGGCAGGTACAGCCGGCGGCCATAGAGGGTCTCCACGTAGCCCTGGTCCACCACCTGGGCGCGGGTGCGCTCCATGTAGGCCAGCACGCCCGGATAGCGCTGGAAATAGCGATCGATATAGGCCTGGGCCTCGGCGCGGCCGACGCCGATCTGCTTGGCCAGGCCGAAGGCGCTCATGCCGTAGATCAGGCCGAAGTTGATGGCCTTGGCGCGGCGACGGTCCTCGTTGCTGACCTCTTCCAGGGGCACGCCCATCACCTCGGCGGCGGTGGCGCGGTGCACGTCCAGATCGTTCTGGAAGGCGTGCAGCAGGCCTTCGTCCTGGGCCAGGTGGGCCATGATGCGCAATTCGATCTGCGAATAGTCCGCCGCCAGCAGGCGATAGCCCTGGGGCGCGATGAAGGCCTGGCGGATGCGCCGGCCCTCGGCGGTGCGGATCGGAATGTTCTGCAGATTCGGGTCGCTGGACGACAGCCGCCCGGTCGCCGTCACCGCCTGGTGGTAGCTGGTGTGGATGCGCCCGGTGCGCGGATTGATCTGCTGTGGCAGCTTGTCGGTGTAGGTGCTCTTGAGCTTGCTCATCTGCCGGTACTGCATCAGCACCTTGGGCAGCGGGAAGTCCTGGTCGGCCAGTTCCTGCAGCACCGCCTCGGCGGTGGAGGGCTGGCCGGAAGCGGTCTTGCTGACCACCGGCAGACCCAGCTTGACGAAGAGGATCTCGCCCAGCTGCTTGGGCGAACCCAGGTTGAATTCCTGGCCGGCCAGCTCATAGGCCTCCTTTTCCAGGGCGATCATCTTCTCGCCCAGCTCGCGGCTCTGCACCCCGAGCAGCGCCGAATCCACCAGGGCGCCGTTGCGCTCGATGCGCGCCAGCGCCGGCACCAGCGGCATCTCGATGTCGCGCAGCACCGCGGCCAGGCCCGGCACGGCCTCCAGCCTGGGCCAGAGGGTCTCGTGCAGGCGCAGGGTGACGTCGGCATCCTCGGCGGCATAGGGCCCGGCCTGCTCGATGGCGATCCGGTCGAAAGTCAGCTGCTTGGCGCCCTTGCCGGCGATGTCCTCGAAACGGATGGTACTGTGGCCCAGGTACTTGAGCGCCAGGCTGTCCATGTCGTGACGGGTGCCGGTGGCGTCCAGCACATAGGATTCGAGCATGGTGTCGAAGGCGATGCCCTGGATCGTGATGCCGTAGCGGGTCAGCACATTGAGGTCGTACTTGCCGTGCTGCATGACCTTGAGCTTGGCCGGGTCTTCCAGCAGCGGCTTGAGCGCCGCCAGCACCGGCTCCAGACCGAGCTGGGTGGGCGCGCCCATGTAGCTGTGGGCCAGGGGCACATAGGCGGCCTGGCCCGGCGCCACGGCGAAGGACAGGCCCACCAGCTCGGCGCGCTGGGCATCGATGCTGGTGGTCTCGGTGTCGAAGGCGAAGCAGTCGGCGGCCTGCAGCCGCGCCAGCCAGGCGTCGAAGTCGGCCTGCTCCAGCACGGTGTCGTAATGGGTTTCCACCTGGGTGGTGGCGGCATCCTCGGCCAGCGGCAGGGGCGCGCCCTGGCGCTTGGTGTCGCGGATCAGGTCATCCAGCCAGGACTTGAATTCCAGCTCCTGGTAGAGCGCCATCAGGGCTTCCACATGGGGCTCGCCGACCTTGAGCTCCTCGAAGGTGAGGTCCAGCGGCACGTCCAGCTTGATGGTCGCCAGCTGGTAGGACAGATAGGCCTGCTCGCGATGCTGGTCCAGCTTGGCGGCCAGCGACTTGGCGCCGCGCAGGGGCAGGGCGGCCACGGCGTCGAGGTTGGCGTAGAGGGTATCCAGGCCACCGCCGATGCCATTGAGCAGGCCGGCGGCGGTCTTCTCGCCCACCCCGGGCACCCCGGGGATGTTGTCGATCTTGTCGCCCATCAGCGCCAGGTAGTCGATGATCAGCTCCGGACCCACGCCGAACTTGGTCCTGACCCCTTCCACGTCCAGCACGCTGCCGCTCATGGTGTTGACCAGGGTGACATAGGGGCAGACCAGCTGGGCCATGTCCTTGTCCCCGGTGGAGATCACCACCGGGCGCTCGGCGCTGGCGCAGTGGCGGGCGAGGGTGCCGATGACGTCGTCGGCTTCCACCCCTTCGACGGCCAGCAGCGGCAGGCCCAGTGCGCGGATGCAGGCGTGCAGCGGCTCGACCTGGCCGCGCAGGTCGTCGGGCATGGCCGGTCGCTGGGCCTTGTAGTCGGCGAAGAGTTCGTCGCGGAAGGTCGGGCCCTTGGCGTCGAAGACCACCGCGAAGAGGCTGTCCGGATACTGGCGGCGCAGCGAGAGCAGCATGTTGAGCACGCCCTTCACCGCGCCGGTCGGCTTGCCGGTGGAGGTCATCAGCGGCGGCAGGGCGTGGAAGGCGCGATAGAGATAGGAGGAACCGTCCACCAGGACGAGAGGGGCGTGGCTCATGGTCTAAACCTTTGTCGTGGCGTGTGCGGCGTCTGTCCGGCCAGTCTCGACGACGACTGGGCCGGGTTCTAGAATCGACCACTCGCTCCGTTCAAAAGGTCAAAGGTTACCATGGGTGCTCGTCGCTTCCTCTTCGCCGCGTTGCTGCTGGCGCCGCTGGTCCAGGCCGCGGAACCGCTGCCACCGGGCGAAAAGCCCCTGCCTGACGAGATCAAGGTGATCCGCTATCAGGCCGGCGACCAGACCATCGAGGAGACGCGCATCCGCGGCGTGCTGCAGTCCACCCGGGTCATCCCCAAGCATGGCGCGCCCTACGAACTGGTGCCCGCCGATGGCAGCAGCACCGCCGCCAACGACAAGCCGACCCTGCACGTCCCCAGCTGGCGCCTGTTCAGCTGGTAGGCGCAAGGCGCCTGGACCGGTAAACTGCGCGCCGCTCGCACATTCCTCCGCCAGGCCCCGTCATGTCCGTTTTCACGCCCCTCGATCGTCCCACCCTCGAAGCCTTTCTCGCGCCCTATGGCCTGGGCCGGCTGCGGGATTTCCGGGGCATCGCCGAGGGCTCGGAAAACACCAACTACTTCATCAGCCTGGAAGGCGGCGAATTCGTCCTGACCCTGGTGGAGCGCGGCCCGGTGGCGGAGATGCCGTTCTTCATCGAACTGCTCGACGTCCTCCACGACGCCGACCTGCCGGTGCCCTATGCGGTGCGCACCCAGGATGGCCAGGCCCTGCGCGAACTGGCCGGCAAGCCGGCGCTGCTGCAACCGCGCCTGGCCGGTCGCCACGAGCGTGCACCCAATCCCCATCACTGCAGCGAAGTCGGCCACCTGCTGGGCCATCTGCACCGGGCTACTGCGGGTGAAAAACGCATCGAACGCGCCAGTGATCGCGGCCTGGCCTGGATGCTGGCCGAAGGCGAGCGCCTGGCGCCGACCCTGGACGCGACCGCCCGGCCATTGCTGGAGCGCACCCTGGCGGAGATCCGCGAGTTGCTGAGCGAGCAGCCGCCGCTGCCCGAGGCCAATCTGCACGGCGACCTGTTCCGCGACAACGTGATGTTCGACGGCCCCCGGCTGTCGGGCGTCATCGACTTCTACAACGCCAGTTCCGGCTGGATGCTCTATGACCTCGCCATCACGGTGAACGACTGGTGCTCCACCGAGAGCGGCGCGCTGGACCTGCCACGCGCCCGGGCGCTGCTGGCGGCTTATGCCGCCGACCGCCACTTCACGCCGCGCGAAGCCGAATTGTGGCCGGTGCTGCTGCGGGTCGCCTGCGTACGCTTCTGGCTGTCACGCCTGATCGCCGCTCAGGCCTTTGCCGGTCAGGACGTGCTGATCCATGATCCGGCCGAATTCCAGCAGCGCCTGGCGGCGCGGCAGCAGACCCCGCTGGAATTGCCGCTGACCCTGTAGCCCGGGGTTCCACGTGAAACCTCTGTGCCGAGCTACAGCTGCAGGCGTCGCTCGATGGCGGGCTGCGCCTGGCCCTGCCGCTGCCAACTCAGCCTGGCCTTGATCAGGCTGCCTGGCGCCGCGCCCAGGCGCGTGATCACCGGGCAGCCGTCACACCTGGCCTCGCCGGCCTGGCGGGTGCGGGCGACGCCCCCCGGGCCGTGCAATTCGACGATGAGTTCGTAGCGCAGGGGCGTGTCTTCGCCGGTAAAGCACAGCTCCACCTGAGCGCCCGCCGGTTGCGGCTGCAGCTCCAGGCGGGCGCTGGCCGCGGCGCCGCCCGCCAGGGGCAGGAGGGCCGCGATTAGCCAGGCGACGGGTTTCACCGCTGGTTGATGGTGGCGCTGTTGCCGAAGCCGCTCTGCGAGATCTGCGCGCTGTCGTTGAAGCCGTTGAAGTTGGCCGAGGTCTGCAGGATGCTCGCGCGGTTGCTGTCGCCGACCTGGCTGACGCTGGCCGTGCTGATGGCACTGGTGACGTCGAGACGCGCTTCGTTGGCGTTGCCGGTCTGGACGATGCTGGTCTGGTTGCTGTCGCCCTGGACGGTGACGCTGGCCAGGTTGTCGTCGCCGGTGGAGCTGCCGCTGAAGCGATTGCCGCGACCGGCCTGGTTGACGTTCAGGGTGTTGCGATTGCCGTCCTGGGTAAAGCTCAGTTCGTTGAACTTGCCGGAGGAGAGCACCGTGGCGGCATTGGCCTGGCCGCGCTGGGTCAGCTCCACGGTGTCGACCGAGTAGCCCTGCTGGGTCAGGTCGATGCGATTGTCGGTACCGGTCTGACTGAGGGTGGCCGTCACGGCATCGCCGCTCTGGTCGACGCGGACCTGGTTGTTGTCGCCATTCTGCTCCAGGGTCAGCTGGGCGCTGGAGGCCGACTGGACCAGGGCGCCGCTGTTGCTGCCTACGGAGGTGATGCTGGCCTGGTTGCCGAAGCCGTCCTGGGCCAGGGTATGGACGTTGCTGCCGCCTTCCTGGCGCAGGTTCGCCACGTTGCCCTGGGCGTAGCCGTAGACATCGCCGCCCTGGGTGATGGTGGCGCTGCTGGCGCCGGTCTGGACCACGCTGATCGCATTGCCTTCGCCCTGCAGCTGATAGAGCGACGCGCTGTTGCCGGGGCCGCTCTGGTCCAGGGTGATGGTGCCGCTGTTGCCATCCTGCTGGACGGTGGCGGTGCTGTTCTGGGCGAAGGCGTTGGCCGCCACGAGGGCCAGCGTCAGGGCGGCCAGGGGCCTGAGTAGAAACATCTGTCTGATCTCCATGAGTGCCATCAGCGGTACTGACGTACCACCGTGTTCTGGTTGCTTCCGTACTGGACGATGCGGCTGGACAGGCCCGAGCCGTGCTGTTCGATGCGGGCGTTGCCCTGGACGCCGAGTTGCAGGATGTCGGCCTGGTTGCCGCTGCCGACCTGCTCGATGCGCGCCACGTTGCCGTAGCCGCCCTGGAGGATGACCGCGCTCAGTTCCGTGCCATCCTGCAGGATGCGGGCTTCCTGGGCAGCGCCGCTCTGGGCGACCTGAGCGCGCAGCGCGGTGCCACGCTGGTCGATGAGCGCCTGGTTGCCTACGCCGAGCTGGCGGATGGCGGCTTCGCGCCTTGCTGCGGGCGCCTGCCCCAGGTCGCCGGTCTCCATGAGATCGGCGGCCGACGCCAGGGCGTCCAGGCCGAGTACCAGGGCAAGGACCACGATCAGGCCGCGGGTTGGGCTGCGCATCTCTGTCACCATCATTCCCTTGGATTCTCCGCCTGGCATTGTCCGGAGCCGCCTGGCCCATCGCTATCGCTCCAGGGAGCGAATCCCGCGAGGCTGGCGGCTTAATCCCTAGCGCCGGGTCGGCTCCAGGTATTTGGTCAGCGCCGGATCCCGCGGATCGCGACCGTCGGCCACCAGCCACAGCCGCCGCTCCACGCCCTGGGCGACCAGATGGGCGACCGCCGCCTCGATGGCCGAGAGCACGCACAGCTGCGCCGGCTCGTTGGTGGTGTAGCCGGACTCGGCTTCGAGCAGCTTCTTGAATTCGATGAACTTGAAGACCCCGGCCTGGCGGCCGATGGAATAGATGGTCTTGGAGGTCATGACATTGGCCAGCACCCGACCGCTGCGGGTGTCGATGGCGCGCAGATTGACCGTCACCTGATCCACCCGGTACTCCTCGGACAGGCCGATGCCCAGATAGCGCGCCCCTTCGCCGCCGCTGCGCACGTTGGTGTCGTAGGCCACCACGCCGCCTTCGAGCAGCAGGTTGGCCGCCTGCAGCGAGGGCAGCGCCTGCTGCAGATTTTCCGGCAGGTCCGGCTTGTTCTGGGTGGCGCGGATGATCTTGCGCTCGGTCAGCAGGTTCTGCAGGCCCTCGCGTTCGAGCACCACGAACCAGCCGCTGGCCTGCAGGGCGTCCACCAGCATGCTGCCGGCGCCCTGGGTGACGGCGGTGGAAAAGGAACTGGCCGGATTGGGCTTGTATTGCCCGGTCTGGTCGCGGAAGCCATAGACGGCGGCCACCAGCGGGCCCTTGGGCGGCGGCAGCGCCAGCAGGTCGTAGTAGGTGGAGGCACGCGGCGTCAGGGTCGGCGCGGCGTTCTGTTCGGCGGGCATGGGATCGCGCACGCAGCCGGTCAGGACGAGGGCGGCGGTCAGGGCCGCCGCCAGGGAAAAGGCGTTCATGGCAGGCATCCGTGCTCAGGGTTGGTTGAAGCCGTTGACGGAGATTTCCGAAATCTCCCCGGTACCGCGATCGGTGATCTGCACGGTCAGGTTGCCGGAGTCGTCGACGATGTTGACGATGAACTGGTCGGTGGAGAGGGTGCCCGAGTTGCCGTCCTTGATGTCGGTCAGCACCTGGGACAGCAGCCGCGATTCCAGCTGGCTGGTGAAACGCTCGAGGGGCGACTGGCTGCTGGCGCTGCTGCGCAGGTCGGGATCCTTGTGGCGATCCTGGGCGGTGGCGTTGTTCAGCAGGTAGGTGCCGTTGAGCGGATTGCCGCCAAAGGACGGATTCACCGGCGTATAGACCAGTTCGGTCGCCATGGCCGGGGCGACGCCCAGGGTGCAGAGCAGGGGCAGGGCCTTCCAGGCGTGCGCGTTCATAACTCGTCCTTTTCCATGTCGAAAGTGTCCTGCAGCAGATTTTCCAGGCGGCGTCGGGTGATGCCCTCGTGGACCTGGTCCGCCGCGGCGTAGGCGGCATCCTTGAGTTCGCTGTTGTTGGGCGGAATGAACTGGCGATAGAGCAGCCGCTGCTCGTACTCGACCCAGACCAGGCTGCCCCAGCGCGCCGACGGCCGTTCGCGCACCACCAGGTTGAAATCCAGGTCGGTGGTGTCGGTGAGGCGGTCGGCGAAATGGCGATAGAAGTCGTGGCCGAAGCGGGAGATGGTGTTGTCCACCAGCAGTCCCTGGATCAGCTCGCCCTCGGCCCGCAGCGGTCCGGCCAGCAGCAGGCCGAACAGCAGCCAGACCGCCTTCATCCCGGCAGGTCCTGCCCGGCATGGAAGCGCAGCGCCGCCTCGGCGCGATTGGCCGCGCCGGTCTTGCGCAGCAGGTTGTGCATGTGGCTCTTGACCGTGTGGGTGCTCAGGCACAGCGTCTCGCCGATGGCGGCATTGGAGAGCCCGCGACCGACCAGCCGGAGGATCTCCCGCTCGCGGCGGGTGAGGCCGTCGGCGGCGATGCTGGGGCGCTCGCGGGAGCGGCGCAGCAGGTGGGCCAGGATGGCGCGGGGCAGCCAGTCCTCGCCGGCCAGCAGGGCGCCCAGTCCCTGCAGCAGCTGGTCGCGACTGGCCTGGGGGGCGAACACGCCCTGGATGGCGGGAAAGCGTTCGACCCAGGGCAGCGCCTGTTCGACGCTGGCATTGAGAAAGGCCACCGTGACCGCCGGCGTCAGGCCTTCCAGCCAGCGCTCCAGCGCCGGCTCGGGCACGCTGCCGAGATCGACCAGCACCAGGCCGGCGTCGCCGGCTGCGTCCAGCTCGCGGGCGCAACTCAGCTCGATGCCGTGGCGTTCTTCCAGAAAGGGTTTGAGCAGTTCTGCCAGGAGGACGTTTCCTGTCGTCAGGCAGACCTTGCTCGCAGGTATCGCGCGCATGTCCATATGGGCTGTCTCATCATCCGTTGCGCGAACGCTGAGACAAATCGCCGGGAGCGACAAGAAAAAATTGACCGATTTCCAGCGACTTAACGGCTCTGTGGACCGCTTGGCAGATTACCCGTCGACCAGCCGGGCTCAGCTAGCTCCAAAGACTTAGCTCTCCGGATTGAGGCGCGAAAACAGGCGCGCCGGATGCCGGAGCGCCTGGGCCGAGGATCGTCGCCTCAGCGGGTAAGGGTGACCTTGCGCAGGTGGCGCGGCTGGTCCGGGTCCTGGCCCCGGGCCTCGGCCAGCAGGGCGGCCATGCGATAGAAGCTCTGGATCGCCAGCAGGCCGTCCAGGTCCGGATGGCCGGCGACGGTGAGGGGCAGGTCACGCTCGGCCACCTCGTCCGGCGCGGCCAGCAGCACCCGGGCGCCGCGTCCGCGCAGGTCCCGCGCCAGGTGCAGCAGACCGGCCTGCTCGGGCCCGCGCAGGGCGAAGATCAGCAGCGGATAGCCGCGCTCCACCAGCGCCAGGGGGCCGTGCTGCAATTCGGCGCCGCTGAAGGCCTCGCCCTGCAGCGCCGAGGTCTCCTTGAGCTTGAGCGCGGCCTCCTGGGCGATGGCGAATCCCGGCCCGCGGCCGACCACCATGCAGCGCTCGGCGTCGCGCAATACCGGCAGCGCCGGCGCCCAGCTCAGCTCAGCTGCGCGATCCAGCGCTTCGGGCAAGGCCGCGCCGGCGGCCAGCAGGGTCTCGTCCTGCTGCCAGTGGGCGATCAGACGAGCCGCGGCGGCCAGGGTGGCGATAAAACTCTTGGTGGCGGCGACGCTCTGTTCGGGTCCGGCCTGCACGCCGATGGCGTGGCGGCAGGCCAGGGCCAAGGGCGAATCGATCTCGTTGACCAGGGCGGCGGTGCGGGCGCCGTAGCGATCCAGGGCGGACAGCGTCTCGATCAGATCGGGACTGCGCCCGGACTGGGAAAAGCCCAGGGCGAGCTGGCCTTCGACGCGCAGCGGCGCCTGGCGCAGGGTCACCAGCGAAGGCGGCAGCGACAGCACCGGCAGTCCCAGGTGGGCCATGGCCAGGTAGGCGAAATAGCTGGCCGCATGGTCCGAACTGCCGCGCGCCACGGTCAGCGCCAACTGCGGCGGGTGGGCTCTGAGGTCGTCGGCCAGCGCCGCCAGGGCCTGGTCGATGGTCGCCAGTTGGCGAGCGACCGCCGCGCCGCTGGCGGCGGCTTCTGCGAGCATGAGCGAGGTCAAGAGGGTCTCCTTGCGCGAACGCCTAGGGTCGCACTCTGCCACTCCTGGCCGGGCGCGACCAGCCGACCTTGGTCAGTCCCCGTCGTCCGCCGCGCCACCGGTGAACTGCAGGTCGTGCTTGCGCAGCTTGTCGGACAGCGTCTTGCGCGGCAGGCCCAGGGCTTCGGCCAGGCTGCGCAGGGAGGCGTGGGGGCGGGCCAGTTCGCGCTGGATGAGTTCGCGCTCGAAGGCCTCGACCTGCTCGCCCAGCCCGGCGGCGAGGGCGGCCGCCGCGGGTGCTGCCGCCGTGGAGGCGGCCACGGGCGTCGCCGTCATGGGCGCCAGGGGCGCATAGGCGCTGTTGTCCAGCGCCAGCTCCAGCCCCAGGGCGAAGCGCTCGGCGGCGTTCTGCAATTCGCGCACGTTGCCTGGCCAGCTGTGGGCGATCAGGGCGGCGCGCTGCTCGGCATCGGGCTCGCGCAGCGGGGTACCGTGGCGCTGGGCGGCGGCCAGGACGAAGTGACGGAACAGCGGCAGGATGTCTTCGCTGCGTTCGCGCAGGGCGGGGATGCGCAGGGTGGCGACATTGAGCCGGTAGTAGAGGTCGGCGCGGAAGCGGCCCTGGTCGGCGGCCTGGCGCAGGTCTTCCTTGGTGGCGGCGACCACCCGGATATCCAGCGGGATCTGCTGGTTGGAGCCGAGGCGCTCGACCTTGCGCTCCTGCAGCAGGCGCAGCAGTTTGACCTGGACATCCAGGCTCATGCTCTCGATCTCGTCGAGAAAGAGGGTGCCGCCGCTGGCGTATTCGAATTTGCCGATACGGCGCTTCTGGGCCCCGGTGAAGGCGCCCTGTTCGTGGCCGAAGAGTTCGCTCTCCACCACGGATTCGGCGAGGGCGCCGGCGTTGATGGCGACGAAGGGGCCGTCGCGGCGATTCGATAGGTCGTGCAGGGCACGGGCCACCACCTCCTTGCCGGCGCCGGTTTCGCCATGGATGAGCACATCGGCCTGGGTCGCGGCGAGGGCGCCGATCTGGTCGCGCAGCCGGGCCATGCCCGGGGTCTGGCCGATCAGCCGGGTCTGGAGTTCATGGCGTTCGGCCAGGGCCAGGCGCAGGCTGCGGTTCTCCAGCACCAGGTGGCGGGCGCCCAGGGCGCGGCGCACGCTGTCGATCAGGGCGTCGTTGGCGAAGGGCTTTTCCAGGAAGTCATAGGCGCCGGCGCGCATGGCCTGGACCGCCAGGGGCACGTCGCCGTGGCCAGTGATCAACACCACCGGCAATTCGGCGTCGCGCTGGTGCAACTGGGCGAGCAACTCCAGGCCATCGATGCCGGGCATGCGGATGTCGCTCACCACCACGCCGGGCCAGTCGCGCACGGTGGCCATTTCCAGGTCGCGGGCATCGGCCAGGGTGGTCACCTTGAAGCCGGCCAGGTCCAGGGTCTGGCTCAAGGCCAGGCGCAGGTGGGCGTCATCGTCGATCAACAGGATCTGGCTGGCAGGGTCGAAGGGGGGCAGGGCGCTCATGGCAAGGAACCTAAGGTAAGGGGCTGCACGGTCAACCGCGGACTTCTTCCTGGGGTACCGACGCGACCCCGGGTTTGCCGTGCAGCAGATAGAGGCGCACCTCGGCGCCACCGTCGAGATGGTTGGACAGGTGCAGGTGGCCACCCAGGGTCCGCAACAGGTTATCGCAGATCGCCAGACCCAGGCCGAGCCCCTGGGCGGTGGCCTTGGTGGTGAAAAAGGGTTCATGGGCGCGGGCCAGGGCCTCGCTGGAGAAACCCGGACCGTTGTCTCTCAGGATCAGGGTCACGCCGCGCTCGTCGATGCTGGTGGTCAGCCACAGCCGGCGGGTGCTGGTCTTTTCCGCCAGGGCGTCGAGGGCATTGCTCAGCAGGTTGCTGATGATCTGCCGCAGGCGGGTCTCGCCGGCCTGCACCCACAGCGGCGCATCGGGCAGGTCGCGGATCAGCTCCACCTGCATGGCCCGGCGCCGCGCGGCGACCAGCGCCAGGGCGTCTTCCAGGGCGCCCTGCAGCACCACGCTCTCCGGCGCGCGGCGGGCGCCGCGGGCATAGGCCTTGAGGTGGGCGATGATGTTGGCCATCCGCGTGGTCAGCTCGCCGATCAGCTTGAGATTGCCGCGGGCATCGTCCAGTCGATCGTGGTCGAGCAGCACCACGGCGTTTTCCGTGTAGCTGCGGATGGCCGCCAGCGGCTGGTTGAGTTCGTGACTGATGCTGGCGGACATGGTCCCCAGCGCCGACAGCTTGCCGGCCTGCACGGCTTCGTCCTGGGCGCGCATGAGTTCGCGCTGGGCCTGCTCGCGATCGTGCACCTCCTGCTGCAGCCGAGCGTTGAGCGTCTGCAGGTCGCGGGTGCGCTCCTCCACGTTCAGCTCCAGGTCACGCTTGGCCCGGGCATCCAGCGCCAGACGCTCGATGAAGTGGCGCCGTCTCAGGGTCATGACCACCAGCAGCAGGAGCAGCGCCAGCAGGGTGGCCGCGCCGACATAGAGGGCGCTACGCACCTGGCGCTCGACCATCTCCCGCGGCGCCAGGATCTGCGCGTTCCAGCCCACTTCGTCGAGATTGCGGGTCTGGGTCAGCCAGTCGCCGGGCACCAGGGTCAGGGGCGCCGGATTGGTGGTGGGGTAGGGCCGGTTGGCGTTGACCTGCTCGCGCTGGCGCTCGTCCAGCGGATGGGTGGCGCGAAAGCGCCAGGCGTCATGGGAGGTGAGGATGACCACGCCCAGGTCATCGGTCACCAGCAACTGCTCGGGCGCGTTGCCCCAGAGCCTTTCCGCACTGTCCAGATCGACCTTGACCACCACCACGCCGATGGCGCGCGCGCCGTCACGTACGGCGGCGGCGAAATAGTAGCCGCGCTTGCTGGAGGTGGTGCCAAGGCCGAAGAAGCGCCCCGGCTGGCCCTGCATGGCCGCCTTGTAATAGGGCCGGAAGGAGAAGTCGCGACCGACGAAGCTGTCCGCCTGGCGATAGTTGGAGCTGGCCAGGCAGGTGCCGTCGTCCTGCATCAGGTAGATGACATCCGCCCCGGTGCGCTGGCGGATGTCTTCCAGCATCTGGCTGGCGGCGTCCTGGGCGCTGCCGTCGCGCTGGCCTTCCAGGGCATGGCGCAGCACCGGCAGATCGCCCAGCAGATCCGGCAGCACCTCGTAGCGTCTCAGGGTGCCCAGCAGGTTGGCGACATAGAGGTCCAGGGTCTGGCCGTTCTGCTCGGCCAGTTGCGCCTCGTAATAGTGCTGGGCCGCATAGCGCAGCGGAATCAGCAGCAGCGTCAGACCCAGGGCCAGCAGCAGCAGGCTGCTCCAGCGGGGGCGCTTGGGGAGATGAGGACTCTTGGGCATACGCGGCTACGGTAAGGGGGCGTCTCGGCATTATGCCCAAGCCGGGGCCCCGACGAAGGGGTTGCCAGACTGTTAACGCCTTGGCAGTCGATTGAAATATCTTGTTACCAATGGCCTTGGCTGTGGAAGGGGACACGGTTTTGCCGGGCGAAAGGCGGCTAACTGGGGCTGCAATCAGCCACCGAAGGAGTGACTTCCATGAAAAGCACCACCCTCTGCCTGACCCTCGCCGGCCTGCTGGCCACCTCCGCCGCCTTCGCCCAGACGGCGCCCGCCGATCCTGCGGCACCGCCTGCCGCGACGAGCAGCAGCCCGGCCAAGACCGGCAAGCAGACCACCACCCACCACAAGAAGGTGGCGCACAAGAAGGTCCACAAGGCCAGCACCAGCGGCAGCTGATCCGCGGCGCGGCACCTCCCCGCGGGGGAGGTGCCTAAAGGGAGTGCATCCGTCCAGAGGAGTCCTCCCATGCGTACCTCTTCCCTGCTCTCTGCCCTGATCCTGGGCCTCAGCCTGTCCGGCGCCGCCCTGGCCCAGACCAGCCCGACCAATCCCCCGGCCACCCCCGCGCGACCCGATCCCACCAGCACCCATGGCATGGAAAAGGCGCCCAGCACCGGCGTCGGCGCGGCCGACAACGGTTCCAGCAGCGGCTCGGGCAGCGATACCGGCACCGATCACGTGAAGAAGCCCAAGAGCCAGCGCAAGGATCACTGAGGCATCCGCCCATTCCCTCGGGGAATGATCCAATGAGCAAAGATCGCTTGAGCAGCCCGTGCGGGCATGTCGAAATCGGCTTCTAGCCTGAGCCAGGAGCCGCTCCCATGACCGCCGCGTCGCTGCTTTCCCCGGATCTGATCCGCACCCGCTTTTCCCAGGCCATGTCGGCGATGTACCGCCAGGAGGTGCCCCAGTACGGCACCCTGCTGGAACTGGTCGCCGAGGTGAACGCCGGACAACCGGGCTTCGCCGGAGATTCCGCGGAGCGCCTGGATCTGGAGCGCCATGGCGCCATTCGCGTCGGCACCGCCGCCGAGCTGGCCACCCTGCGCCGCCTGTTCGCCGTGATGGGCATGCAGCCGGTCGGCTACTACGACCTGAGCGTGGCCGGGGTGCCGGTGCATTCCACCGCCTTCCGTCCGGTGGAGCCGGCCGCCCTGCAGGTCAATCCGTTTCGCGTCTTCACCTCGCTGCTGCGCCTGGAGCTGATCGAGGACACCGAGCTGCGCCAGCTGGCCGAAGGGGTACTGAACGCGCGGCGCATCTTCACCCCGGGCGCACTGGAGCTGATCGAGCGCGCCGAAGCCCAGGGCGGGCTGACGGATGCCGAGGCCGATGCCTTCGTCCAGGAAGCCCTGGAGACCTTTCGCTGGCACCGCGAGGCCAATGTCGACGCCAGTCTCTACCACCGCCTGCACGATGCCCACCGACTGATCGCCGACGTGGTCTGCTTCAAGGGGCCGCACATCAACCACCTGACCCCGCGCACCCTCGACATCGATGCCGTCCAGGCGCAGATGCCCGCCCGCGGCATCGCGCCCAAGGAAACCATCGAAGGCCCGCCCCGCCGCCAGTGCCCCATCCTGCTGCGCCAGACCAGCTTCAAGGCCCTGGAAGAGCCCATCCTGTTCCAGGGCGAGGTCCAGGGCTCGCACACGGCGCGCTTCGGCGAGATCGAACAGCGCGGCATCGCCCTCACGCCGGCCGGTCGCCAGCGTTACGACGAGCTGCTGCAGGAGGTCCGCCAGCGCAGCAAGGCGGCGGGAAGCGACTACGCAACGGTATTGGCCGAGGTGTTCCAGGCGCTGCCCGACAACTGGGACGAGCTGCGCCGTCAGGGTCTGGCCTGGTTCCACTATCGCGCTGCGCCCGGCAGCCAGGCGGCTAGCGATAGCCGCGATCCCGAGGCCCTGATCGCCGCCGGCCAACTCCTGGCCGATCCCATCACCTACGAAGACTTCCTGCCGGTCAGCGCCGCGGGCATCTTCCAGTCCAACCTGGGCGCCGGCAGCCAGCAGGAATACCAGAGCGGCGGCAATCGCGCCGCCTTCGAAGCCGCCCTGGGCGCGCCGGTGCTCGACGAGATGGCGCTGTACGAACGTCAGCAGCAGGACTCCCTGGACGCCGCCCTGGCTGCCCTCGGCCGCCCCGCCTAGAATGGCGGCTCCCGCGTCGGCGGCCCCCGGCCCCGACGCCCGCTCCCGGCAGGCAGCCACGATGTTCACCAAACTCGATCCGACCGACTGGCAGCTCATCCACCTGCTGCAACAGAACGCCCGCGCCTCCAACGCCACCCTGGCCCGCCAGCTGGGCCTGGCGCGCACCACGGTGGTCACCCGCCTGGCGCGCCTGGAGCGCGACGGCATCATCCAGGGCTACGGCCTGCGCCTGGGCTCCGAACTGGAACAGGCCGCCGTGCGCGCCTACTGCGCCATCAGCGTCCTGCCGCGCAGTACCGCCGGCGTCATCCGCGCCCTGGAAAAGATGGTCGAGGTCGAGGAAGTCTCCTCGGTCAGCGGCCAGTTCGACTACCTGGCCTTCCTGCGCTGCACCACCCACGAAAAGCTCGACGAACTGCTCGACCGCATCGGCAACCTCGACGGGGTCAAGCAGACCCAGACGTCGATCATCCTGAATCGGAAGATCGATCGGCGGGGTGGGGCTGGGACTTCTCGATAGCGCTCAGCCGTTACGTTTCCGATATTCGCTGCTCTGCTGAATGGCATAGGCCACGTCCGCTACGGTCATTGCCCCACTGGTCACCTGTGAGGTCCATGCCTGCAGGCCTTCGCTATCGGCCTCTCGCCCTAAATAGGAGTGATAGAGCTGGCGGATCTGTAGCTGAACCCGGGTACGATATTCACCACTCTGGAGCAGAGCTGTCTTCACGTCGGAGAGACTCAGGCCGCCATCCACGATCTGTTGGGTCCAGTAGTTCATGCCGCCCGCATCTGCACCACGACCCAACTGAGCAGAATAAAGCTGATCAATGGAGGTCCGCACCTTGCTCTGATACTCCTCGCTCTTCTTGAGTGCATTCACCAGCGCGGCGGTGGACATGCCTCCGTTGCTGAGTTGGGCCGACCAGTAGTTCAGCCCTCCCGCATCGGCACTGCGACCAAGATAACTTTGGTACAACCGGTCTACGGTGGCTCGTGCCTGATACTCCGGGCTGGCCATCAGCGCATTGATGACCCCTGCGAGGGACATCCGTCCGCTGGCTATTTCGCCTGACCAGTAGTTCAGGCCAGCTTGGTCGGGGGCTCGCCCAAGATAGTCCTGATAGGCACTGGCAACGAGGTTGGCAGCCATCGGGTCACTGTTAGGTAGATTGGGAGTGGTTTGAGGTCCAATCGCCGTGCAGCTTCGATCATCCAGATAGGCCTTGAGCGTGGGCCATTGAGGACGCTCGATACCATTGATTGGCTCAACCGATAGGTTGTAATTGCCCCAGCCAGGGCCTGCAGCCCAGTAAGTGGCGGGGATACAGTTCTGCTTGAGGTAGGCCAGCATCCGCCCCATGATGGTATTCCAGCGTGGATCGCTGTCTGGCACACCGAATTCACCGATCATGCCTCGCTTGCCATTTTTCTTCAGCCACTGGATGAACGGTTTGACCCGCTCAACGCCATAGTCCTCGCTGGTCGTGCCGGAAGATGCGTTGGCATAGTTGCCACCGCCTCCTTCGCCGTCGAAGTAGACGTGAGCTTGAAAGATAAGGTTGTTCGCAGGGTCTTTCAGTGCCAGCAGCGAGTCATTCCATAGCGGCCAGCGGGCAGCCTCTGCCCAACCATTGCCCTCCACCATGATCGGTCTGACCCGGTCGATCGTCCTGATGCCGTCAATGCCGCGTTGTGCGGCAACGGGCCATTGCTCCACGGCATCGTGGGGCTCATTCATCAGATCGTAGGCGTACAGGGATGATTGACCACTCCATCGCTGTGCGATGCGCGTCATGACGTCCTGATAATGGGCATATGAGACGCCACCTGTACCTATCACGGTGCCGCGATATTTCATGTAGTTGTGCAAATCCAAGATGATCTGCATGCCGTATTTCTGGGCGTAGCCAAACGTGCGATCGATCAAGCTCGCGTAGGTAGGATCCAGGGCACCACCCAGGGTTGGCTGTAAACGCTCCCAAAGGATTGGGAAGCGTACGAGCTTGACGCCACGGGCGCTCCATTGGCTGAAGTAGCCTTCTACCGGGAAGATGTAATGAGTGCCGTTGATGCCCGGTAGCACCTGGGGAGCGAAGCCTGCGCCCGACAGATTCAGGCCGACGAGATGAACCTGCTCTGCCACAGCCAGGGGCGCAGCGGCGCCACAGGCCAGTGTAAGAGCCAGGGATCGAATGAGGTTCCTGAGACTGCTATTCAGAAAGGTCATACGGCGCCACAAAATGATAGTCCCCTATCTTTTCTAGGGGACTGATGATCGGAGGATGGCTTAGCGCGGTTCACATCCCAAAGGGATTGGATTCGCAACTAGTACAGGTATCTGTCACCGATCGATTTTCTTGAGCGGGAAGGTGATGAATGGCGAAGCCGGAAAGCCTTGATCGAAACCTTCTGCCTGAGGCCCTGTCACAGCGGGCCGTTTCAAAAAACCGGCAGGTCAACCGGCGCTACGACGCACGATGCGTTACCGATGCGTTACCATCGACCGCCGTCGAACGCTGGAGTGATGGCGTTAGGCTAGTAGCTTCCGTTAGTCAGGAAGTCTGAGGATGGAGCGGCGTATCGTTTTTGGGTCTGACAATCACTGGATAGCCAAGATTGATGAGAGTTTTTCTAGCAAGTCTTTGGAGTTATCGGGGGTTCATTTTTTCCTCCGTTCGCAATGAGCTGAGGTCCCGCTTCATCAGGAGTCGGCTGGGTGGTCTGTGGATGATTCTGCATCCACTGACGCAAGTGGCCATCTACGCCTTGATCCTTTCTGAGATTCTGTCTTCGCGCCTGCCAGGTATCGATAATAAGTATGGTTATGCCATCTATCTCATGGCGGGTACGCTGGGCTGGAGCCTTTTCAGTGAGCTTATCGGACGCTGTCTGACCCTCTTTATCGATCAGGGCAATTTGATCAAGAAAATGCTGTTTCCCAAGATCACGCTCCCGGCGATCGTATTGGGCTCGGCGATCAGCAACAATGTCTTGCTGCTGATCGCCATGCTGGCTGTCTTCGCTCTGCTCGGTCATATGCCCGGAGTCGCCATTGTCTGGTTGCCATTGGTGATGCTGATTACCTGTGCCTTTGCCATGTCTCTTGGACTGTTTCTTGGCGTACTCAACGTATTCATGCGTGATATAGGTCAGATCGTTCCCATTCTGTTGCAGATTCTCTTCTGGTTCACTCCTATCGTTTATCCGATCACCATCATCCCTGCCTATTTAAGAGACTATGTGTCCCTGAATCCGCTCTACGGACTGGTTGATGGATTTCATAGAATTCTGGTTTACAACCAGGCGCCTGATTTGAAGAGTCTGGCTATTCTCGGCTGCATTAGCGTGGTCATGCTGGCTGCAAGCCTGTTCGTGTTCCGCAAAGCTACGCCAGAAATGGTCGACGTCCTATGAGTCTGTTGAAAGCGGTAAATATCGGCAAAAGTTACAAGACCTATCGATCCGAGTGGCATCGCATAGCCGGCTGGTTCGGGCGGCGAGTGGATCCCAAGGAAGAAAAGTGGGTTCTCAAAAATATCAACTTCGAGTTGCAGGCTGGCGAGGCGGTAGGGATCGTCGGTCAGAACGGTGCCGGCAAGAGCACGCTGCTGAAGATCATCACAGGCACCCTAGCTCCAACTGAGGGTCAGCTTCAGTGCCGTGGCCGAATTTCCGCGATACTTGAGCTGGGTATGGGCTTCAATGGAGAGCTGACCGGCCGGCAAAACGCGGCTCATACGGCGGGATTGATGGGATTTTCCCAAGCGCAGATCGCCACCGTCATCGACGAGATCGCCGAGTTCGCCGAGATTGGTGATTACTTCGACAAGCCTGTGCGAATGTATTCCAGCGGCATGCAGATGCGCGTCGCCTTTGCCGTCGCTACAGCCTATCGCCCCGAGATCCTCATTGTCGATGAAGCCCTGTCCGTAGGCGACGCCTACTTCCAGCACAAGAGTTTCAACCGGATCAAGGAATTTCAGGAGCAGGGCACGACCTTGCTCATCGTTTCCCATGATCGGAGCTCGATCCAGGCATTGTGCGATCGCGCACTGCTGCTCGATGGCGGCTCCATAGTCAGGGAAGGCAACCCCGAAGAGATTCTAGACTATTACAACGCGCTGATTGCGGATAAGGAAAATTCCAAGATCGAAACGCGAGTTCTGCCCTCTGGGCAGGTACAGACGATTTCAGGGACCGGCGAAGTCAAGATCAGTGACATCACCCTGACCAATGAAAAGGGAGAAGCGGTAGAAATCGTCTCTGTCGGGCAACGTGTTTCATTGAAGATCAATTGCCGTGCCTACCAGGACATACCAGAACTGGTCTGTGGCTACATGATCAAGGATCGGCTGGGACAGACCATCTACGGCACCAATACCTATCACCAGAAACAGATCATTCGCAATGTCAAGGCTGGTGGCTCGGTGGAATTCGCGATCGAATTTGTCGCGGCACTGGGACCAGGCAGTTACTCCTTCTGTATCGCGCTGCATTCTGCCGATTCGCATTTGATCAATAACTACGAATGGCGGGACCTGGCACTGGTGTTCTCGGTGGTTAATACCGGGCAGCCCGAATTCATTGGAATGGCCTGGTTGCCTTCCACCATTACCTGTCGAGTTTGAGCATGAGCCAGGATTTTTACTGGGAATTCGAGCAGATCTATCGCGGACCAGAGTTCCTTATCAAGGGACGTTTGCAAGCCTATCAGCCCGTGCTGGATCACTTGCGCGAAGCACTTCCTGACTGCGTGGCCGTGGACGTGGGATGCGGTCGCGGAGAATGGCTGACGTTGTTAGCCGAAAACGGCTTTCGCGGGATCGGGGTCGATACCAACGAGAGCATGGTGCAGCGGTGCCACGAGCAAGGCCTGGAAGCACACCTTGCAGACGCTTTGGCTTACCTCCAGAGCTGTAGCAGTGACTCTTTGGGAATGGTGACGGGATTCCATATTGTCGAGCATGTTCCCGGCGACAAGCTGCAAGCGCTGTTTGCCGAGGTGTTTCGGGTGTTACGTCCGGGTGGCGTAGTGATTTTCGAAACGCCAAACCCAGAGAATCTGTTGGTCAGTACGGCAAGTTTCTATCTTGACCCGACCCATTTACATCCTCTGCCTCGCCAGTTGCTGCAGTTCTATGCGCAATGGGCCGGCTTTTCTCGAAGCTTTATCCTGCGCCTGCAAGAGCAGAGAGAGCTCTATGAGCAAGCGCCTGAAACGCTGAAAAGCGTACTGGGTGCGGTGAGTCCGGACCATGCCCTTGTCGCGTTCAAGTCGGATCAGCCGTGGGCCGTGTATGAAAGGTTGGTCCAGCATGAGCAAGATGGTGGGCTATCCCAGCAGGCTGTGATCGAGCGCTTCGATGCCGGGTTGCAACGTGAGCGGATGCAACTCGCGCAACTGCAACAGCAGGTAGCGGATCTGCATGACAGCGTATCTTCCTTAGCTGCTGAAGCTTCCCACTTGCAGGGACTGTTGACCGAGGTCGAAACACGTCAGCATTCCGCTCGGGATGAGCAGGAAGCGCATCGTGCACATGATCGGCAGCAAGATGAACGGCTCTCCAATATCGAGCAGGCGCTGGGCAAGACCTTTGGCACTCGCGTGAGACGCAAGCTCAAGGCGCTCATAGGGCGATGAATCAGGTAGCAGATTGATGAATGTTCTGTTGTTGGCCACCTATCCGGCCGAACCCGCCCTACATGGCGGACAGCTGCGTCTACGGGCGCTGCAAAAGGCCTACATTGATGCGGGGTGCCAGGTTCAGGTGGCGGGCGTATTGGGAGGCGACCACTACGCCAGCGCGCCAGGGTTTTGCCCGTATCCAGGCAGTGATGCTTTCAAAGCTCTGATCGAAAACTCTTTCCTGATGGAAGATTGGTGTCTCGGCGAGTTGTTTGCCAACTCCCCAGCTCACTATGAAGGTTTGAAGTCGCGCATCTCCTTCCGTCCAGACGTTGTCCATGTCGAACAACCCTGGCTGTTGAGATTCGCTGAGCGTTATCTGGCTGATACCAATAACCAAGCACCGCTGATCTATGGCTCTCAGAATATCGAGTACCAATTAAAGGGCAGTATCCTCGGAAACTATTTCGACCAAGCCCACGTGGCGCGATGCGTGGCGCTCATTCGACAGACCGAGATCTACGCTCTGCAACGTGGCCATCTGTGCTGTTGCGTCTCTCGTGAAGATATTGCGCACAGCCAGACCCTGGTGGCGCGAGACTACATTCTGGCTGCCAACGGCGTGGAAGGCTGGAACGCCAGCCTGGCTGACATAGAAGCGGCCAATCGCTTCTCATCTCATGCTCCCTTCGCCCTTTTCTGTGCAAGTGCGCATCCGCCGAATGTGAAAGGATTCGAAGACATGCTCAGTGGCGGCTTTGGAGCCCTGGCACCCAATGAGCGGATAGTGCTGGCGGGTAGTGCGACCGAGTCCATCATGAACAGTCCTGCCGTCAGTCAATCGCTCAGCTTGAGACGCAAATTGATACCTGCCGGCATTCTCCCGAGAAGTACGCTTGAAGGTCTGCTGACAACCGCCAGAGCTATCGTTCTGCCCATCACTCAAGGCGGCGGAACCAATCTCAAGACTGCGGAAGCCTTGTGGGCCAACAAGCCGGTCGTGGCGACCCGAGTTGCCATGCGAGGTTTCGAGTCTTTCCTCGAATCGAGCGGTGTAGTGGTGGGCGATGACGCAGCGGCTTTCAAGCGGGGTTTGCGCAAGGCCATGAGTGGCGAGCTTGTACCTAATCACTCCGATCGCCGCGACTCGGTGCTATGGGCGTCCTGCCTCGCCGAAATCGTCTCTAGCGCCACCTTACGGAATGCCTGCAGTGAATAAGATCCTTTGGTTCAACGTCACCACTTCGCTGAATTGGACGCGGCCTCCCGTTGGCGTGGTTAGGGTCGAGCAATCGATCTTCGAACAACTCAGCAATATGGCGGGTTTCGGATTTGACGTTCGACCCTGCCACTGGAACGGGCATGCTTTTGTCGAAGCTAGGGCGCTGATACAACCACAGCAAACCAATCTGTCTTCTGTCCCGGCCGTAAAGGGTGAGAATGCCGTATCGCGGCGTGACTATCTGTTCAAGCCAATTCCCAAACGCGAAGCGGCCAAGCAACTGGCCCAAGGTCTGTTTTCACTGGTACCTGCCGGGGCAAAGCCGCATGCCGACAGATTACTGCGTCAGTCCAAGAAGCTTGCCGTACGCTACGTGATCTGGCGCAGCCGTCAGCGTCAACTCAGCTACTCACAACCGCCAGTGTCAACGGTTGATTCTGGTGTCAGTGTGAACAATTGTCCGTTTCGGCCGGGCGATATCTTCGTTTCCATGGGGCTGGACTGGGACAGCGGTTGGTATCCGCATTTGTATGACATCAAGCGCAAATACGGTATCAACGTCATAACCTGCTGCTACGACCTCATCCCGGTTTTATTTCCGCAATATTGTGTAGGCAATGTAGCTGAAAAATTCACGGCTTACTTTGTGGATCTGGCGCATGCGTCGGATTTGATTCTATGTATCTCCCAGCAAACGCAACGTGATCTGGTCAATTTGCTCGATGAAACCGGTGCGCCTCCTACCAAGACCGCGGTATTTCCCTTGGGGGATAATGTTCCGGAAGGTAATGAGCCGCCCTCGGAAGAATTGCGCAAGCTGACAGAGCAGCCTTTTATTCTGTTCGTTTCCACCATAGAGCGCCGCAAGAATCATCAGCTGCTCTATAAGGCCTATCACCTGCTGTGTGCAGAAGGGCATGCCGACAGCATTCCCAACCTCGTTTTTGTCGGCATGAGCGGCTGGGGTGTCAATGACCTCTTGATGGACATAGAGCTCGATCCGCTGACCAAGGGCAAGATTTTTCAATTCACCCATATCACGGATTCGGCACTGCGTTACCTCTATGAGCGCTGTGAGTATTTCGTCTACCCGTCACTGTACGAAGGCTGGGGTTTGCCGGTAGGCGAAGCCCTGTCACTGGGCAAGGTGGTTCTGGCGTCTGATCAGGGCTCCTTGCCAGAGGTCGGTGGAGATTTGGTTACCTATCTGGATGCCTGGAATCCCCGTCCCTGGGCGACGGAAATTCTGCAGCTGGCGCAGCAGCCTGCTGTCTTGGCTGAACGTGCGGCGCGAGTGAGAGAGGGGTATCGCTCTCGTACGTGGCATGACGGCGCGCGAGTGGTAGCCGACCTTGTCGGTCAGTTCGAGCACCTGCCAGTGGAGACCTTGCAATGGCTCCCTGGCTACGATCTGTCTACCGAGGTAGGGGTACACGTGGGGCCGGAAATCCACTCGGCCGATCGTCCCGGCTGGCTGGCCTATGGCCCATATCGGTCGGTGAGCGCAGGTCGTCAACGCGTTCAGGTGACTCTCACCGCTCTGAGCGCTTCCGAGATAGTGCTGGACGCCACCTCTGCCCAGGGATCTCAAGTCCATGGCAAGCAAGTCCAGAACTTGGAGCCCGGTGCGCACACACTCGAGCTGACAATCGATCTGGAGCAGTCGGTTACTGACTTCGAAATCCGCTGCAAACTGGTCAGGGGCGATCTGCGTCTATCGAATGTCCAGGTTGCGCGTCTGCAGGAGCGTTGAAAGGTCATCTATGAATAGCGTTCTTGATTTCCTGAACCAGGACCGTCCAGCCTGGTTCAGGTATGGCTTCGCCTTGCTTCTGGGAATTGCCTTCGGCTATTGGCTGTTTGGACCGGAATTCATTATTGGCCATTCCGCCTTCTTTCAATCTGGCGATACCGCTCAAAGTCTTTCCGGCTGGTATGCCTTCCGCAACTCCCCATGGACTTGGCCGTTACTGCAGACAGCGGTACTGAATCACCCTTCCGGCGCAAATATCGCGTTCACCGATAGCATTCCACTGGCAGCGCTACCTTTCAAACTGCTGCGGACAGTCTTGAGTCCCGATTTTCATTATTTTGGCTGGTGGTACCTTGCGGTTTACGGGCTTCAGGCAATAAGCGCGGTCTACCTGCTGGAAAAGCTACGCATCAAGTCGCTTTTCGCTACCGTGACAGCCTGTGCCTTTGCGTTGACCTTTCCCGTACTGGGATGGCGATTGGGGCATACGGCGCTGATGACTCAGGGTCTATTGATCCTGGGACTGGCTTTGTACATTGCCATCGTGGATAGGCAGTTGGTATCTCGCCGCGCTCATCTGCTCGGATTCATCGTGCTGATTCAGGCGGGCCTACTGATTCATCCCTATTTTTTTGCGATGCTGCTACCGCTGTATTTCTGCTCGTTGTTCGAAGCCTGGCGTCGCGGATTGATGTCGCTAGCCCGTGGCTTTGCCTGGCTGCTGGGCGCCGTGCTGCTGAGCCTGGCAATTTTGAAAGGCTTTGGCTATCTATCCAACGGCTCGACGGATGCCGGGGGGTACGATTTCTTCTCCTTCAATCTGGCTGCGCCCTTTTGCGGTGGCAATCTTTGTACCTTCGTGGATGGCACGGGTGGCCAATACGAAGGCTATGCCTATCTCGGGCTTGGTCTACTGCTGGTCTTATCGGTCGCGGTGATGACTAGACCAGGAGAAGCCTGGCGTTTGATTCGCAGTCATGGATGGCTGGTGCTGTTGATGGCCGGTTTCACCGTTTATGCCATGTCCAACAAGATTGTCTGGCAGCACCATATCCTGATCCACCTGCCTCCTGTGGCTGCTCTGGATCATTTGACCGGGACCTTTCGAACAGCGGGCAGATTCATCTGGCCCGCCATCTATGGGCTGTTGTTCGCCGGTCTCTATCTGTTGCTCAAGCGGCGAGATGCGCTGGCAGTGCTCGTGGTGACCGCAGGCGTCGTCATTCAGCTCTACGACGTGCGCGCTGTCCAGGCGACGGTATGGGAAAAGGCACACTTGCCGGGACACTCCTTGGAAAAGCCCTGGCTGGCTGCCTTCCAGCAGGCGAAGGGCCTCTATCTCTTCCCAGCCTACGGCTGCGGAAAGGTCAAAGACGACTCTATCCTCAAGTACCAGTATCGCGCCGCTTACACTGGAACCCCGATCAATACGGGATACATGGCGCGCGCGAACATGGACTGCGCGGCAAAGCTTCAAGAGCTCGAACAGGCAATAACGGGTGACAACCTGCTGGTAATGCCCGCTTTTACTGGTGAGATCTTCGCCATACCGCCTGTCTTCTTGGCTGCCATGGAGCAGGATCAATGTGTGGTCTTCGAACAAGACCTGATCTGCAGCCGTTCCAGGGCATTGCTTGATTCGCTACCAGGCGCGGTCTCGCCACCCGCTTTGCGCTATTCCCACACCTGGGCTGGCGCGTCATTCAGCAGCCTGGTCGGTGTTCCAGATGGCAATGCTCTTCGCACGCGTACGCCGGACGCCCAAGGCTTTCTAGCCTTCGGTCCCTATATCGAACTCTATCCTGGCAACTACCGGCTCAGGATTGACGTTTCCACGACGCAGCCCTATCCAGCCGCGGACGTTGGCAGTTGGGATGTTGCCGGTATCGCGCCCGATGGACAGCGCATCGCTCTGGCCGCCGGTAACATCGTGGCAGGCCAGAACGTGATCACGACGTTCGAAGTAACCAAGCCTCTGCAGCGAGTCGAGTTTCGAGTGATTGCCAACGGCGTACAAGAGCTTCGAGTGCAGCAAGTTACGCTCGAAAAAGATCGGTAATAGGGAAGGGATGGAGTGTGGTCGCGGTGAAAGAACTCATATCGGTTGTCATTCCGGCCTACAACGAAGAAAGGATCATTGGCGCTAACCTGCCTATCATCCTGGAGACGTTGTTTTGCGAAAGTTACGACTTGGAGTTGATAGTCGTCGATGATGGTTCAAAGGATACGACTGCGGCAATTCTCGAGGATTTGGCTGCGCTCGATGCTCGGATAAAGCCTGTCATCTTTACGCGAAACTTTGGCAAGGAGGCAGCGGTTCTTGCTGGCCTGGCAGAGGCCCGTGGCGCCGCCGCAATCGTTATGGATGCGGATCTTCAGCACCCGCCCCAAATTGCTCGCGAAATGATCGCCTTGTGGCGGAAGGGCATCCCGCTCGTAGAGGCCGTCAAGGCGGAGCGAGGCGATGCCAACGTGGCCGATGGCCTGTTTGCCAAGGGATTCTATTGGGCTTTTCGCAAATTGTCGGGCATGGACCTCAATGGGCACAGCGATTACAAACTGCTGGACCGGCAAGTCATCGACGTCTATCTAGCGTTACCTGAGCGCAATCGGTTTTTTCGCGGGTTGATCCACTGGACCGGCTATACGAGCGCTCAGATTCCCTTCAGTGTCGCGGAGCGAAGCGGCGGGGCATCGCAATGGAACAAGCTGAAGCTGCTGCGCTATGCCATCGACAATATCACCAGCTTCACCAGCTTTCCGCTCAAGGTCATTTCGGCGCTGGGATTCGCCACGCTGATTGTTGGCGTACTGCTTGCCGCTCTGAGCGTTCTGCAGAAATTTCAGGGTGAAGCACAGGATGGGTTCACTACTGTCATCTTTCTCATCGCCATGATCGGTGGCGTGATTTTGCTGAGCATAGGTGTAGTAGGTCATTACCTGGCCAGAATCTATGACGAGGTCAAGCGCAGGCCCGAGTATCTCGTGAGAAAATCCCTGTCGCGTTCGTCAGTCGCGCAGTCCGAGCAGGAGCAGTCATGATCGCTGTACCCCATCTCGTTTTGCTGGCGATCATTCTGAACGTGGTTGCGCAGATCTTTCTCAAGTTTGCCGGCAGCAAGGGGGGACTCTTGAACCTCTGGCTGATCTCGGCGGTGCTGGCCTACGGCGTCAGCTTCTTGCTTACCGCAAAGATCTTCGCTTTCAACGAAATCTCTCGGGTTGGCCCCCTTATGGCCAGTACTACCTTCCTGCTGGTCTTCGCCAGCGGTGTCGTGCTGTTCGGTGAGCAAATCAGCCTGCAGAAGATCGCTGGTATTCTGGCTGTTATCGTTGGGATAACGCTGCTCTCACTTCCCCCCCTATCGAATGCATCTTAAGTCTGGAGTCCAAATGAAAGCTATTATCACCGGCATCACCGGCCAGGACGGCGCCTACCTGGCCCAACTGCTGCTGGAGAAAGGCTATACCGTCTACGGTACCTATCGCCGTACCAGTTCGGTCAACTTCTGGCGCATTGAGGAAGTGGGTGTCGCTGGTCATCCCAACCTGCACCTGGTCGAGTACGACCTGACCGATCTGTCCGCCAGCATTCGCCTGCTGCAGACCACCGAAGCGACCGAGGTGTACAACCTTGCTGCTCAGAGCTTCGTGGGCGTGTCCTTCGATCAGCCGGTAACCACTGCTGAAATCACCGGCGTCGGTCCGGTGAACCTGCTCGAAGCCATCCGCATCGTCAATCCGAAGATCCGCTTCTATCAGGCATCCACTTCGGAGATGTTCGGTAAGGTCCAGGCGATTCCGCAGATCGAGAGCACGCCTTTCTATCCGCGCAGCCCCTACGGCGTGGCCAAGCTCTATGCCCACTGGATGACCATCAACTACCGCGAGTCCTACGGCATCTTCGGCACCAGCGGCATTCTCTTCAACCACGAATCCCCGCTGCGCGGCCGCGAGTTCGTGACCCGCAAGATCACCGACAGCATCGCCAAGATCAAGCTGGGCAAGCTGGACGTACTGGAGCTGGGCAACCTCGACGCCAAGCGCGACTGGGGCTTCGCCAAGGAATACGTCGAGGGCATGTGGCGCATGCTGCAGGCCGACAAGCCGGACACCTATGTACTGGCCACCAACCGCACCGAGACCGTGCGTGACTTCGTCAGCCTGGCGGCCAAGGCCGTGGATATCCAGCTTGAGTGGAAGGGCGAAGGCGACAAGGAAGAAGGTTATTGCACCCGTAGCGGCAAGAAGGTCGTGGCCGTGAATCCGAAATTCCACCGTCCCGCTGAAGTGGATCTGCTGATCGGCAATCCCGAGAAAGCCAAGCGCGAGCTGGGTTGGGAGCCCAAGACCACCCTGGAGCAGCTCTGCCAGATGATGGTCGAGGCTGACCTGCGTCGCAACGAACAAGGCTTTTCGTTCTAACTAAGGGGATAGGCATGCCAACCGCTCTGGTCACAGGCGCATCGGGTTTTACGGGACGCTATCTGATCCAGGCGCTCAATGCGCGGGGATTCAAGGTAGTCGGATTCGGTAGTGGCACTACCGATGCGGATGTCACCCTGGCATGCGATCTCACCGACAAGGCAGCGGTCATCGCTGCCGTAGGTCAGGCGCAACCGGACTGGGTCGTCCATCTGGCGGCGCTGGCCTTTGTCGGGCATGCCGATCAGGAAGCCTTTTACCGGGTGAACCTGTTCGGCACCTTGAATTTGCTTGAGGCGCTGGGCGCCCTGGAGCGTCAACCTCAGCGGGTGCTGATTGCCAGTAGCGCCAACATCTATGGGACTCCGGGCATCGAAGTGATCGACGAGTCCGTCTGTCCGGCGCCGGTCAATCACTACGCCTGCAGCAAACTGGCCATGGAACATATGGTCGCTACCTGGTACGACCGTCTGCCCATCGTCGTCGCTCGGCCATTCAACTACACCGGGCCTGGCCAGGACGAGCGCTTTCTCATCCCCAAGATCGTGGGCCATTTTGCCCGCGGCGAACGCGTGATCGAGCTGGGTAATCTGGACGTGAGTCGGGACTTCTCCGATGTTCGTGACCTTGCGCAGGCTTACCTAGGGCTGCTCGACAGCGACCATCGCTCCAGTCCCGTCAATGTCTGCTCGGGCAGGGCAACGGCGCTACGCACCATCATCGAGATGATGGAGCGTATTGCCGGTTACTCGATAGAGGTCCGGGTCAATCCGGCTTTCGTTCGGGCTAACGAGATTCCAACGCTCCGTGGCAGCGATGTACGCCTGCGCGAGATCGTAGGAGATAGAGCGCTGATTTCGCTGGAGCAGACCCTCGAGGATCTGTACGTATCCTTGGGAGGTAGTCGTTGACGACGTTGAAGGTTGGGCTGGGGACGACGGTATGGTCTTCCGGGACGACCAAGGGACATCTCGATGGGATCGGTATCTATACTCAGTCGCTGTCCCAAGCACTTGAGGCGTGCCCGGACGTTCAGGTCAGGCCCTACACCTTCGGCGTGGATACGCCGACCCTGAGTTGTGGTGTAGCTGCGAGTCTGACGCCGCACTTTCCCAAGTTCGCCCTGAAGAACGCGCTGCTTGGCGCTGATCACAAGGTTGACCAGCGACTGGCGAGCGAAGTCGACATCTTCCATGCGCCTGATCATCACATCCCTCGGCTCAAGAATGTGGCGATGGTGGCTAGCGTGATGGATCTGATTCCGCAGATCCATCCCGAGTGGGTCACGCTCAAGCTGCGCAGATTGAAGAACTGGCTGTTCAACCAGAGCGTAGGTTGGGCAGATCAGGTCATCACCATCTCGGAGTACAGCAAGAGAGATATCGTCAGGCTGCTGGGCATTAGCGAAGACCGGGTCCATGTCACGCCACTCGGCGTGGACGGGCACTACTTCAGCCGGCAATCCGACGCCGCGCGCCAGGAGGCACTGCACAAGCATGGCCTGGAGCCAGGCTTCTTCCTCTTTGTCGGCACCCTGCAGCCGCGCAAGAACCTTGCGGCTGTCCTTGCGGCTCATGCCCAGCTACCCGAGGAGCTGCGCAAGCGGCATCCCCTGGTCGTCGTCGGACGCAATGGCTGGCGTGCCGAGACTCTGGTCGAAGAACTGCGTGCGCTGGAGGCCAGGGGCGAAGGCAAATGGCTGGAGTATCTGCCCCAGGATGAAGTCATCGCCTTGCTGCAGAGTGCGGCGGCCCTGGTGTTCATGTCGTTGTTCGAAGGCTTCGGACTACCGGCTATCGAAGCCTTCGCCGCGCGTTGCCCCGTGATCTGTTCCAACACCACTTCCTTGCCGGAAGTGGTCGGCGAGGCAGCGCTGCAGGCTGATCCACGCGACTCCAAGGCCATAACCCAGGCCATGCTAGAAGTCCTCGACGATCCCTTGGCTGTTAGCCAGCGAGTGGAAGAGGGCGAGCGTCGCGCTCGCGACTACACCTGGGATGCCTGCGCTGCTCGGACGCTAGAGGTATATCGCCTCGCCCTGCAAGGTCGCTAGGCTGCCACTCAGGCCAGGGCCTCGCGATAGACCTCGATAAGCTTGCTGGCCATGACCTCGCTGCGAAAATGCGTCTCGAAGCGTGCCCGGGCTGCTTGACCGTACCGGGATCGTAGCTCGGCATCCTCCCACAGTGTCATCAGTCCCTCGCGCAAAGCCGCAGGCTCCGGTGGCACGCCGATCCCTGTCTGCCCGTTGAGGTTGATCTCGCTCATGCCCGAGCCGATCTCGCAACTGAGCATGGGTTTGCCGTACATGGCTGCTTCCAGCAGCGCCATGCCAAAGGCTTCGGAGCGCAGATGCGAAGGGAAAACGAAGCTCTCGCAACCTGCGTAGAGCGCTGCCAGATCTTCTTCGCTCTGGCGTCCCAGGAAATGGCAATTTCTGAGGCCCAGCCGCTCGCATTGCGCTCGTAGCGCGTCACCTTCCGGCCCGGCACCCACGATCGCCAGGGGGTAATCCAGCCCCTGAAGCGCTTCGAGCAGCAGATGCAGACCTTTGTAATAGCGCAACACCCCTACAAACAGCAGATAGCGCGGTCCGAGGCGCTGGCGCCAGCTCGCGAGCCGCTGCGGATCAGCCTCCGGATAGCTGGCAGGATCGAGGCCATAGGGAATCACCCGGACCTTCGTACCTAGACGCTGCAGGGTCGGACTGGACTGGCGATAGGGTTCGGTGGCCGCGATGACGCAGGTCGCTTTGCTAAGGAAGCGTTGCATCAGGGGCGTATACAGCTTGAGCAGATGGCGTTGCTTGACGATGTCCGAGTGATAGCTCACCACATAGGGTTTGCCGGGTCGCGTCAACAGCTGCAAGACGTCCATGAACGGCCAGGGAAAATGAAAATGCACCAGGTCGGCAGCGCGGGCCTCCTCGGAGAAGGCTCGAAAAGCGGTCAAGGAGAGACCCGTAGAAGCCAGGTCGACATCCTGTTTGACGCGACGGACAGGAATGCCATCCACCTCCAGGCACTCCGGGGCAGGATGCTTGCTGAGCGTCAGAATTCGGTGATCGATTCCAAAGCCCCTCGTAGCCAGGCACATCTGGCGAATGACGTGTTCGATTCCGCCATGGGTGTCAGGTAGATAGGTCTTGAAGACATGCAGAATGCGCACGATCGATCTGAGCTCAAAAGAAACGCACCCTAGCACAGGTGTCTAGTATGCAGTTTCGCGTTCTGGTGCTAGGGCTTCCAGACTTGTGGGCCGGTGCACCCTTTTTTATGGCTTTTTGCTATCAAAGCCATTGAACTTTTCTACCGAACGGTAGTGCTCGTCTGCGATTTGACGTTGAGATTTAATGAAATTCTTCTATTCTGACCTCGTCAAGAAGCTGGCGCCGTCACATAAGAAGTGTGATAGGGTTAGCACTTGACCAAGGCTCGGATGCATCTGTCCGGGGCTGTTAAGGAAATCGGTCACGGGCATTATGGATCAAATGGACGATTCACCCTTCACCTTCAAGACTCGGCTGCTCACCCTCGAGCCCGGTATGTATATCGTTCGATACGCATCCCAGGAGATCGCCGAGGAGCCTTGCCTTATCAGTCTCCAGCCTGCCCCCATCGGCAAGAGCTCGGTCGACTTCTTTCCTGGCGAAACGGTCGTCCGCAATACCCTTTCCCGTCTTGGCGACACGCTGATCGTGCGCGTCAAGAACGGCGCCGGAACCCTGCTTATCACCGAATACCAGCGTGCCGACCTCCCGGTGCGCCAAGTCGATCTGCGTGTCGATCGGATCGATACCTCCGCTGACATCATTCGCTCCGAACAGCAGCGCAATGCTCCGGTCGTGGCCAGCAAGGCTCTGGCGACCGCCGCACGGGTCGAGCGTAACGGCAATCCTATAGTGCTCAAGCTGATCGGCCATGTTCAGGCCCAAGGCGATGTCACGGCCAGCGAATGGGTCGGTAATGTCGAACAAGAAGCCCGTCTGGAGGGTTTCGCCATCGTCTGGCCAAACAAGCCTCAGGGCGTGGACGTTGCCTACAGCTGCAAGGTCGCAGATGTCCTGCAGCCCGCCGTTCTAAGCGGCAATTTTTCGGGTTCGCGCGGCAAGCGCGCGCCCATCACCGCGGTGGCCATGGCTCTGGTCGGGCCGCGCCGCGCCGAATACGTTCTGGACGCCCAGGCGGTCTTTGCCGGATGCCCTCCGCAGGACCTCGTGGACGGCCAGGAAGTTACTGCCCAACAAGGGCAGGCCAAGCTAGTTGCTCTACATGTATCGATCACCCCCCGCATCGAGATGAACGCTGCCCGCTACCAGTCTCCCAGGGAAGATCTCACCCAAGCCCCGCTTCATTCCGCGCAAGTCACGAACTGACGCGCGACCTAGGAGATTCTTTTCATGCAATACGATGCCGCCATTACCGCTTCTGCTCTGAACACCACCCTGACCTCCAACACCGCTCTGAGCAGCAGCACCGTCGATGCCATTTCGACCATTCTGAAGCTGGATACCGCTACCACCCTGCCGGTTGCCACCTCGACTGGTACCAATCTGTCGGTGAACTTCGACCCCACCACCGGCCAGGTCGTTGCTCCTGAAGTCGTGTTCTTCAGCGATCTGGGTGCTGCCGGTTCCAACGTGACCGTCACCATTCCTTCGGTTGTCGCCAACAGTTCGGCCATTCTCTTCAATACCTCGGCCAACGTCACCGCGACCATCGGCAACTCCGCTGCCGTGACTCCGACTGCCGCCGTTGAAGGCACTGCTGCCACTCGCGTCGTCGTAAGCGGCTCGGGCAACGACACCATCACCATCACCGACAACGTCAACACCCACGTTGATGCTGGCGCAGGCAACGACACCATCACCACCGCTGGTGGCAATGACACCGTAGTCCTGAACGGCGGTACCAACACCGTCAACACTGGTGCCGGCAACGATGTGATCTACGCTGGCAACGGCATCGACACCATCAACGGCGGCTCCGGCTATGACGTCGTCAACGTCAGCAACCTGGCCAACTACACCGTTTCCGTCTCCAACGGCAGCGTTGTGCTGAACAGTGCTACCAGCGGTCAAGCAACTCTGACCAACGTTCAGTTCGTCGCCAGCGTCACCGGCAACGACACCCTGGCCATCGTTAGCAACCAGAGCGAAGCTACCGCCATCCGTCTGTACGAAGCTGTTCTCGGCCGCGATGCAGACGCTTCGGGTACTCAGTTCTGGGTCGGTCAGGCTCAGGCTGGTGTAAGCACCACCAGCATCGCCAATCAGTTCCTGAACTCGGTTGAGTACAACACTGCTCACACCACTCCGCTGAGCGACGGTGCCTTCATCCAGAGCCTCTACCAAGGCGCCCTGGGTCGTGCTGCGGACACCGATGGTCTGGTGTACTGGGCTCAGCAGCTGGCTACCGGCCACACCCGTGCAGACGTTGCCGTAGGCATCGTGGGTTCCGTGGAAGCTCAGAACCACGACACCGGCGTCATCGTGGTCACCGGTCAGGTCTAACAGCGCTTCGCTGACCTGAGACAAGACTTCCGGCCTTAGGGCCGGAAGTCTTTTTTAAAACGGTAGTACTCTGATCCACCTGGCTTTTCGCGGAGACCGATGCCCATGAGCCAATCGACACTCATGGAGCACTATCAGGCTCTGCTCCAGGCCGGACAGCCAGAAGAGGCTCAACGTCGTCTCGAACTGGCACTTCAGATTCCCGACCAGCGCCCAGTAGCACTGGTCTCCGCCGGTCTTGCGGCGCTCAATAGAGGCGCGCTGGATCAGGCTTTCCTGGCCTTGGCCGAAGCCAATACCAGTCTGGCCCGGCAGGGCGAAACGGCTGCGTTGCTCGCTCATGTGCTTCTGCAAAAGGGCGAGCCCCAAGCCGCCTACGATTTTCTCGCCGACCCGGCCAATCCTGCCCGTAATACTCCCGCGGTTCGGCTATTGCGTTTGCGTGCGCTCATCGCGCTACCGGGCGTCAAACCCGCGCAACTGGTCGAGCAGTTGCCCTACGTCAATAGCGCCGATGAACTGGCCGTGCTGTTGCAGCAACTGTCGCCACGGCGCTGGGGACACGTCGAATTCGATCCGGCCAGCCAGGAAATTCGGGGTTGGGCGCTGGATACCCGTCATCCGCAAACCCCGGTCAAGCTCACCTTGAAACTGGGTGATCGCCAACAGACCCTCGTTGCCAACCTGCCCAGTCCATTGCTGGCCAAGTCAGTCAATGGAGGGCGTCATGGTGGCATTCGCATCCGTTTGCCTGCTCCCCTCGGGCGTGTGCGCCTGGGCTGGGCGGATGGCAGCGAGGTTCTGGGCAGTCCCCTGGCGGCCGTCGAGCCCTTGCGGCCTATCCCAGTTGAAACACCGGTAGCGTCCATCGAACCGCTCGTGGATGTGCTCATTCCCATCTACCGCGGGCGTGAGGCATCGCTCGCCTGTATCCACGGCGTGCTCGATAGCCTGGACGCCAACCGGACCCCGATGAATGTGGTGGTGCTGGACGACGAAAGTCCCGAACCTGAGTTGAGTCAGGCGCTGCGCGAACTGGCCGAGGCGGGTCGAATCGAGCTCCATCGCAGTCCGGCCAACCTGGGCTTCATCCGCAACATGAATCGAGGTATGGCGCTGCATCCCGGGCGTGATGTGGTGTGGTTGAATGCTGATGCGCGCGTCTGCGATGACTGGCTTGACAGGTTGCGCGAGGCAGCCTATTCCGCAGCCGATGTAGCCACTGCCACCCCTTTCAGCAACAACGGCGAGCTGCTCAGCTTTCCGGAAAGCCGCAAGAGCCACGTCATGCCCACGCTGGACGAACAGCGTGCCCTGCATCGCCAGGCAGCCAGCGACCTGTCGGCGCCGCCCGAGATCGAGGTGGGTTGTGGCTTCTGCTTCTACATCAAGCGTCGCGCACTGGAGCAGGTCGGCCTGCTTGACGAGATCCAGCTCAAGCGAGGTTATGGCGAAGAAACCGATTGGTGCCTGAGGGCCAAGGCCCAGGGCTGGCGGCACGTGGCAGCACAGCGGGCCTTCGTTGCGCATCGGGGCGGTGTTTCCTTTGGTGCGGAAAAGCTCGAGCGGGTGGCCTTCAACAACGCCATTCTCCGCCAGCGCTATCCTGGTGCAGAGCGCGCCTTCGAGCGCTTCTATCGTCACGATCCGCTCAAGCCCTACCGCCAGCGCCTGCAGCGCGAGCGACTTGCTGAGCTCGGCGCACAGCTGGCGACAGCCAAAACTGGCGCAGCCATCATCGCAATTGATCGACTGGATCTTCTTACGGCGCTGGGCGGCGACGGGCCTGCCTTTGTACTGGCCTTTCGGCAGACGGATGCCGAGCTGGAGGTCAGCCTTCAGGTTCATGGCCAGGGGTTGCCGGTGCTCTTGGACTATCGTCTACCCGAAGATTTGGAGCAGCTGATCACAGACCTGCAGCGGTTGCGGCCGAGCGCTCTGGACTACATTCAGCCGGAGCGCTGTCCCACCTTGCTGCAGACCCTGGCCGCACGGATCGGCGTACCCTATCGCCTGATTGATCCGGTCGCTGGTACCTGCTCCCCGGTCACTGGCTTCCGCGAGGCGGCCGGCGAGCAGCGTGTGACCTTCGCCGCGCTCGCCACCGCGTTGCTGATGAGCAATTCCCAGGTCCCTGTGGCGGCGGGCGCACCTTTTGCGTCGCTCGACCAACCACCAGCCCAACGCCTGGGCAATATCCTGATCGCCGATTCCCTGGCTGATCCACGCCTGGCCCAGGCCTGGTTGCAGCTGGTTCGCCTGACCCGGCGGCAGGGCCTGGCCTGCCGGTTCCTGCTTCTCGAGCGCACGCACTGGGAAAAGAGCCTGCTCGCCAGCGGTAATGTCAGCCCCTTGATCGAGCTACCCGGTGTCTCCCGGTCCCGGATACCTGCCCTGGCTGGCTGTACCCTGGCTTTGAGTCTCGAGGCCGCACCGGCCAGCGCCTGGTTTGCCCCTCAGATTGCCCGGCATACCGCTTTGCCCCTCTATGCACCCGCAGGTGCGGTCGCGACCGAAGCGGGCGCCCATCCCCTCAGTCTGCTGCCCGCGCCCCTGAATGCCCTGCTAGGCGACGCCCTTCCCGACAGGTTTCTCCATGACTGAACTCTCTCAAGCTCCCGCCCTGGTCACTGTGCAAGGTCAGATCCAAGGCCTTCACGGCAATGTACTGGAGGGCTGGGCCTTCGATCCTGCGCAGCCCGATCTGCGTCTGGCACTGGAGGTCGTCATCGATGGGGCTTCCGTAGCCTTGGTACGGGCGGATACCTATCAGCACGATCCGCTGGCCGGTGACGGCTTTCATGGCTTCGCTCTCCAGCTGCAGCCGGCCTGGCTCAGTGGAGCTCGGCGTATCGCCGTGCGGTTGGCCAACGAAGGCCCGTGGATCGGTGAACCCCTGGAGCTGCCCAACGAGAAGCCGCGCAAGGCCGAGGCTCAGGTACCGGGCAGTCAGGTCTGGTATGGCGGTGGTCTGGCCGTGGGCGGCTGGGTCTGGGATGACGCTACCCCGGGGCGTCACGTCGAGGTGAGGGCGCGCCTGGGCGATCAGATCGTCGCCCGTTGCCTGGCCGATCTGCACCATCCCGCCCTCATCTATCGCGCCGATGCCGATCATGGCTACAGCTTGGAGCTGCCTTGGCAATTCGGGGACGGCGAGCGTCGCGAAGTGCATATCGAAGACGATCAGGGCCGCCCCTTGCAGGGTAGCCCCATCACCGTCTGTTGCCACACCGATGGGCTCGGCGCACTGGTAGCCGCTCACTGGCCGGAGCAGGCCGATCCGGCACCCCGCGACCTGCTCATTCGCCTGGCGCGCGATTACGATCAGCGCTGCCCGCGTAGTGCCGGCTTCGGCCACTATCCTCAGTGGTTCGCTCATTACCAGCGCGCACCTCAGTATCCAGAAGCCGTGACCGGTAGCCGGATCGCCGTGCTGCTCCATGGGGACGCCGATGAAACCGAGCGGCAGGCGTGCCTGGACAGCCTGAGCCAACAACGCCTGCGACCTTTCACGCAGGCCGTCGCCGATCCCGCTGATGTGTCTACCTCCTTGCAGCTGCTACTGGAGGAGGGGGCCGAAGCCGTGCTGCTCCAGCCACTGGACAGCCGCCTGCTGCCCCACGCCCTCGATCAACTGGCGCTGGCTCTGCAACCGAAAGAGGCAGGCAAGCAAGCGGCCTGGGCTTTCGCTGATAGCGATCAGGACGGAGCGGATGGCCTACGTAGCAACCCCTGGTTCAAACCGAGCTGGGATCTGGACCTCTACCTGGGCGCCGATCTCTTTACCGCCGGCGCCCTGTTTGGCCGCGACATCATCCAGCGCGCCGTCCGACTGCTGAACGCAGCGCCCGAGCTGCCACGCGATCACGAAGGTGTACTCGCCGCCCTTATCCTGGCCACCGAGCAAGATAACCTGGGTGTCACCCGCGTGACCCAGGTGCTCAGCCATCGCAGTGCCAACAGTCCCGCAACGCCGGCCGCCTGCGATGCCGGCAAGCCGCAGCGTCTGGAGCGCTTGACCTGGCTGGTGAACAAGCTGCGTCCCGGTACCCGTCTGAGCCGCCAGTCCAAATTGCCCGGTGCGCTACGCACCCACTGGCCATTGCCCGAGCGACTGCCCAAGGTCAGCCTGATCATCCCTACCCGGGATGCCTACAATCTCCTGCATGCCTGCATGGAAGGTCTGCTGACCCAGACCGACTACCCGGATCTGGAACTCATCATCGTCGACAACCAGACCAGCGATCCCCAGACCCTGGAGTACTTCGACGAACTCAAGACCCGCGGTGTACGCATCCTGCCGCACCCCTATCCCTTCAACTACGCCACCCTGAACAATGTCGGTGCCGAGTTCGCCACGGGGGAATACATAGGGCTGGTCAACAACGACATCGAGATCCTGCATCCCGACTGGCTCAAGGAAATGATGAGTCTGGTCGTACGACCTGATGTTGGAGCTGTAGGCGCCAAGCTGCTGTGGAAGAACGATATGGTCCAGCACGCCGGTGTCGTCATCGGCATCAACGGCCTGGCCGCCCATACGGGCAACAACTGGCTGCGCAACGATCCCGGCTATCTGGGCTTCAACCATCTTGCTCGTCGTCAGAGCGCCTGCACCACCGCCTGCTTGATTCTGCGCCGCGACCTTTATCTGCAGATCGAGGGCATGGACGAGGTACGCCACCCCGTCGCCTTCAACGATGTGGACATGTGCCTGCGCATCAATGAGCTGGGCCTGAAGATCCTCTGGACGCCGTTCGCCGAGTTGATCCATGCGGAATCGGCGAGTCGGGGGAAGGACTCCACGGCGGACAAGGCTGCGCGATCCAAGAGAGAACAAAATCTCCTGCTGTCGCGCTGGGGGAGGTCATACAGGTATGACCCTGCCTATCATCCGTCTCTAAACGCGGACTGGGCATTGGGTACTTACGCCGGCATGAGTTTCTCATCCATGAACGGCGGTGCTTTGGGGGAGGGTAGATGAACTTCTCCCAATACTTCGAGGAGCCAAATAGTTTCGTATCAGCTACCCATTATTATTACGACGAGATTCCTGAACTAGGGGTGGCCGGGATTTCTAAGTTTTACCATATACACCTTGCGATATTGCAGTTGCGCGAAAAGAGTTTCCCAGGGATTTCATTGGAAAGTACTGATTCGCGTCTAGGTTTTTTGGGCTGGTGTGTAGTGCACGGCCGCAGAGAATATCAAGCGCTACGTGAGTTTTCCCAGTACTGGCGAGACCTATCTGTACCAGCAAGCCTCCCTAGAACCAGGTGGTCAGCCGGGATTTCCCGGATGCTGCAACTCGTAATAGCGGGGAGGCCAGACTTAAATATAGATAGCAGGCTAGCCACTGAAGATGATCAGCTAAAGGCGCTGGCATGGTTTTTTGTCGGCGGTGGGCTGGCGGATATCGGCATGACCGCGAAGGATGTACCGGCTTGGCAAAAGAGAGTTCTTTTCCATACTGATCAGATAGAGAAGACAATCTTCTCTCAGCTCATATATTCAGTCAGGCTAGACATACGTTCTGCTTTTGATCTAGGTGATAAAGAAGGTTTGTTAGCCTACCGCTCTTGGATCTACAACTGCGGAATAGTGGAAGCAGGCCTGTCTAATATCTTGAAGGCAAGACCTACTGCATGGCCGGCCTATGAAGAAAAGGCGGAAGAAAGCAGAAGTCTGGTTGGTGGCGTAAATCTCATAGGTTACGCCTATGGTGAGTTGGGCATCGGCGAAGATGTGAGAATGGCGGCCCGTTGTCTCATCGAGCGTGATATTCCTTTCGTAATCGTGAATGTGAGGCCAGGACAGGAGATAAGTCAGGGCGACCGGAGCCTGGAGGCATGGGTTAGCGACGAGCCAAAGTATGCGGTAAACATCATCTGCCTAACGGCGCTTGAGATGCTTCGGGTTTTCTTAGAGCAGGGGAGACGACTCTTCTCAGGTCGATACAATATAGGTTATTGGCCTTGGGAGCTGAGTTCGTGGCCTGGAAACTGGACGCATACCTTTTGCCTAGTTGATGAAATTTGGTGTTCGAGCCAGCATACTTTTTGGGCTATTGATCCAGTTTCCGCAGTGCCGGTAAAGCACATGCCTATGGCGGTATGGATTAATGCAAATCTCCCATCCGTGGTGGATTCTAGAGAAAAATTCAAGCTGCCTCTCGATAGTTTTATATTTATTTTTTCGTTCGATGGTAACTCTTCGGCATATAGGAAGAACCCAGCCGCTGTGTTGAATGCTTTTATATCCGCCTTTAAGGAGGAGCATAAGCAAGTTTTTCTCGTAATAAAAGCAATGAGAGCTACACAAGGTCCTGTCTGGGATCAGATAGTCGCTGCAGCTAAAGAAGATAAGCGAATTAAGATAATAGACGCTGTTCTTGCTAAGGAAGAGGTGGTTTCACTATATAACGCGTGCAACTGCTTTGTTTCCCTTCATAGAGCAGAGGGCTTTGGTCGAGGAATTGCTGAGGCGCTTTTGTTGGGAATGGACGTTATAGCTACCAATTATGGGGGAAACAGGGATTTTTGTATTGGTGAAGGTGCTTACCTGATCCCGTACAAAATGATTTCAGTGGGTTCGGACGAGTACGTCGAAGCTGTTGGCCAACGATGGGCAGATCCTGAGGTTGAGATCGCGGCTCAGGCAATGCGGCAGGTTTACCTAAAAAATGAAGGTAGGTATTTCGAAAAGCACGACATTTCGGAGTATGACGACTTGTTCGGCCTAAAAGAAATCGGGCGAAAGTACTATGATAGGTTGGCTGAGTTAGGATACGTTTGATATGGCACTTGATAATGACGCAGAGCTAATGTTAGGCGCCTATCAAGTTAAGCTCAGATTGAATGAAAATGTAAGCTCCGTAGTAATAATTCTTGCAGGAATTGGCAGCGATTTTTCCAAAGACCCTGAGTTTGACTTTCAAGGTGTAGGTAAGCCTTTTTTTAATCATTCATTTGTCTATGTAAAGGATAATAGTCGGTCGTGGTATACAAATCCCCATGGCTGGATGGACTTGGTGGATTTTATACAGGACCTTATTCCAGACAATACAGAGTCACGAATTACCCTTTTAGGCTCAAGCATGGGAGGAGCTGGGGTTTTAAGGTTGGCGAAGTATGTCAAAGCGGATAGGGTTGTCGCAATCTCGCCCAGATCAACTCTCTCGACCGATTTCGACATTCGTAACATCGAAATCGTAAATGCGGTTGAAAATCCGGAGTTGTTGGACTATTTTCCAGCGGCCGCAGGTGTCGAATATATCGTTCTATTCTCGATCGATGATTACGAAGATACACTGCATGTTGCGCGGCTTCCGTTCACTTCTTACTGGGTAAGAGGCGGGCATAATGTGGCCTATACCTTTAAGAAGCTGAATTTACTAGATGTGCTTTTCGAGGCGCTGTGCGCTCCCGTGCTTTCAATAGCGGATCTAGGGTTCAATAATTCGAATCTTTCGACATTTGACTGCGCTTTGCAAAGAAATAATAACAATTTTGAATTGGCGGCATGTGATGAAAGCATAATGCCTGAGTATCTATTCGATTCTTGGTATCAAAAAAAGCTCTTAGATTATTCGGCTAGTCAATGCAAAGGTCATCTTTTCTTTCCCATGCATTATCTCAGTAGAGTAGCGGGAGTAGAACTTGAGAGATATCTATTCTATGGATGGTCCTACCTGGAGGAGTGGGGCGTTTGGGGCATAGGTCCCGTCCACACGCTTGGTTTCCAGCTCCTTGATCACGGACGTGATTTTGATGTGCATGTCAACATCATGCTTGCGGTGTTCAAACCAAATCCTGAGTATGAACAGCATATTGAAGTCTTACTAAACGGTGAAGCCGTTTTTGACGGCTTCCTGAGTAATGAAAGATGCCTGCTGACCTTTCCTGCAGCGGCAAAGGACAATAGTATTGTTATCCTTACAAAAAATCATATATCTCCTGCAGAATGCGACATCGCTGGTGATGATAGAAGTCTTTCAGTGGGCGTTGAAGAAGTTTTCCTCAAGCCAGTGTTCTAATTGGAATAGACATGAAAAAAATTGAGAGAGTCCTCCTAGAAGGGTCTTTTTGTGGTGACTATAGCCTTGCAATCGTTAATAGAAGCATCGCTGTAGCCCTGCTGCAGGAAGGCTATGAGGTATACATAACCTCCTCGAACGAGGTTTTTGAAAAGATCGCTGCTGACAGTGAAGTCATCAAGGCTGGTTTGAGTGATAAAGTTTTTTCCCAGTCATCCAGCAATGATTTCGATTTGCACCTTTTTAATGATTGGCCAGTACACGTTGATCGGAAGGCCCCTCTGGTTGGAGCAATATGTTGGGCTTGGGAAGAGACTGTAGTTCCTTTTGAAATAGTCGATAAGTTCAACAGGGATTTCGATTTCGTTGCCGTTGCCAGCAAATTCACTGAAGACGCGCTGCTGGTCGGAGGACTGACCGTTCCGGTCTTCGTCGTTGGGGAGGGCGTGGATCACCTTGCCAGCTACTCCAAATTAGATAGGTTCGATAAAAAGAGCAAAGACAAATTTCAATTTCTTCATATTTCGTCCTGCTTCTGGCGGAAAGGGGTCGACGCACTGCTCAATGCCTTTAATGATGAATTCTCCGAAGACAATGGTGCAGAGCTCATCATTAAAACGTTTAGAAATCCGCACAATGGATGGCTCGATGAATTCGTAGATGGCTTGAAACCTTCGGTAAGGTCAAAGATAACGATAATCTATGATTCGTTGGATAGTGGGGACCTCGCAAGGCTTTACCTATCTGCAGATTGCACCGTGTTTCCAACTCGTGGCGAGGGGTTTCTACTTCCTGCTGCAGAGTCCATGCTTTATGGAACGCCGGTTATAGTGACGGGCTTTTCGGGGCATATGGATTATTGTAATCACGGAAATTCGGTGCTCGTAGACTATTCGCTGATTCAGTCTATATCTCACGTTTCTTTTCCAGGCTCTATGGTTGCAGAGCCTGATGTCATGAGCTTGAGGCGAGGAATGCGGCGTGTCCAAAAGTCCTCTCCGATTGCATTGGAAAAATTGGCAGCCGCCGGTATAGAAACTGCTAAATCTTTGACTTGGCGTTCAACGATAGTCCAGCTCAAGAATGGGTTGGAAAAGTCCTTTGGCAAAAAGAAGAAGGCTAAGGTAGTACGTGATATTTCCGTCATTTCGACTTGGGGGGTCGAGTGCGGTATCGCTACTTACAGCCAAGAGCTTCTGGCAGCCTCTTCAATGGCAGAAAGAATCAGGAACGTATTTTGTGAGCGGGTTGTTGCATTAGATGAAGATCAATCGTCGCCTGCTTGCCTTATTGCAAAGGAAGGCGCTGTCGACATTATTCCCGTATGGTATCGCCATAGTAAAGGCATTAAAGCGCTTATAACATCGCTTTTGGAAAGAGCGAGTGACGTGGTTGTGTTGCAACACCACTTCGGCTTCTTCTCGGTTGCAGATATTAATGACATCTCTATGGCGCTTCATTATGCAAATAAAAAGCTGATTCTAGAGTTTCATGGAATACCCGCTGAGGTGGATCTTTCCTTGATAGAGAGCTCTTATATATCACTGTCGATTGCACACAGCAAAGTGGACTTTGGTCGTCTCAAGGCGGCTGGGTTTGAAGATGTAATAAGAGTACCTCATGGAATAGCAGCGAGTGCTCGGGGCCTTGAGGCTAGACAGAGTAGGGATAATAAAGAGATAGTACTATCTACTTTTGGATTTTGCTTGCCGCACAAGAACTTTGAGGTTGTCCTCTATCTGGTCTCACTATTGAATTCGATAGGGGTCGCGTGCCGAGCAAAAATGCTGATTAGCGTCAAGAAGGAGCGCTCGAGTTATGATTACTTGCTTCGGCTCAAAGCGATCATCAGAGCACTATCGCTTGAAGATAAAATCCAACTGGACACTAGATTCAATTCGTTAGATACAGTCATAGCGGAGTTGGCTGATTCCGATGTGGCGGTTTTTCCCTACGCGGAGGTTCCTGAGTCGGCGAGCGGAGCTATCAGAGTCGCGATCCGCGCTGAAATTCCAATAATCTGTTCCACAGCAAGTATGTTCGATGAATTTGAAGGTGTCATTCCTCGTATAGATCCTCAATCTATCTATACGCTAGCAAGTAAGGTCTTGGAAGCGTCTTCGATAAGTGACTCTTCAAGACGTTTGAATGATGCTATCAAGTCTTTTGCACATGCAAACTCCTTTGAACGCATTGGAAGCTTCTACTCGAATGTCATTGATGCTTATTGCTAGTGGAACGTCTTATGGCTAAATACTCAGGTTTTGTTGATACCGTAAATTCAGATCTGATCGCGGGTTGGCTATATGACGCGGACTCTCCAAAAAAACGAATTGACGTGGTGGTTGTCCAGGGAGAGCAGGTATTGGGGAAAGCTACCTGTACGGAGTTTCGTCCCGACCTCTTGTCGCTCGGAATCGCCGATGGGAAGTATGGATTTCGTTTGGAACTCACGTCTAGCTTGTTAAATGTTAAGGCTCCGTTAAGCCTCTATTTTTACGATGAGGGAAAAATCCTGGCTTTTCCCGGAAAATCTGCCTTTGAGATTTTGGCAGGTGACGAACAGGATTTGGAAAAGAATAGTGCGTCTAATTTGTGGTTTAAGATAGTTGCTGCGAATCTGGAAGAGTTCGAGGGATGCCGGGAGCTGATAAAAGAGATTTTGCCGGGGGGCGGATCTCAACGTTTCTGGAAAGTCTTTCGTCATAAATTGCTCTCGGTTTCAGAGGAGCAAAGGCGAGAATTATTTATATGTTTGGCAAGAAATAATGGAGCCCTGGGAAGTGGCTTTCTGACCTCGGCTGATCGAATAAAGTCTTGGATGTCTGGTAGCGAGGTTAGATATTTTTCAAAAGGTGGCGTGCCAGTAATTGATAGCGCAGATCATGTCGATACAGCAACTGTCGTATCAGAGCTGTATATGATGGTGCTCGGACGCATGCCAGATGAGAAGGGTTTGAAAGATTACTGCTCTGCAATTGAGGGTGGTCTCTCCCTTGAGGAAGCTTGGGATAACTTGTCAAATAGCGATGAGTTTTTCTCGATGGACAGGGAACACTATGTCGATATCGATAGCAGGATAGTAGCCGGTGATGATAGCCATTATGAAAACTCCGATAGCTTACCCTTTGCCTCTTATTATAGAGAATGTCCAGGCGAGAATGCTTCCTTAAACGTCAACAGAGTTTCCTGTATGAAATCCGCTAGTGAAAAGCAGTATGTTGTTGCCTATTTGTCGAAAAGCAATGAGTTTTTCCTTGGGGAAGGTGTAGTCGTTGAAGGTATGTTCAATCAAGAAAATACCTCTATCATGCGAAGTGATCCGGGGTTTTTGCTCTATGGTATGAAACTGGATCTGGCGCCCGGAACTTATGTTCTTGATTTAGAGATAGAGGCAGCAGATTGGTCTGCTTATGCTGTAGATGTGGTTTCCGATTTTGGATTCCACAAGCTTTATCACTCCGACCTTTCGGGGTCCGCCAGCTTTCGCACTACCTTTCAAGTCGATGCGAACAATACCTTTGTAGAGCCGAGATTGATTACGCTTAACAATAATGCAAGTCTTAGGGTTGTCCGGCTTTTAGTTTATAAGAAATAATTGATCTGAGGGGTTTTCATCTCAAATGAAGGTCATCACAAAAACGGACCTGCAACTGGCTTTGGAGGCTTGTAGATCAAGCTTCCTGGCAGCAGGTTTCTTTAGTTTGTTTATAAATATTTTGCTCCTGGCTCCATCTTTTTATATGCTGGAGGTTTATGATAGGGTTGTTAGTAGTCGGAGCGTTACTACGCTTTTAATGCTTACAATCCTGATATCTGTGTTGATGGCGACCTACGGGGCTTTAGAGTGGATTCGTTCTCGCATAATGGTGAGGATATCAACTAAGTTAGACCTGTTGCTTGGCGAGCGCGTATTAGGGGCTAGTTTTAAGCAGTCGCTGTACACCGGTAGTACAGGGACTTCTGCCCAGCCTATGGGAGATTTAACAGGGCTGCGTCAGTTTTTAACCGGCAGTGGTGTTTTTGCCTTTTTTGACGCTCCGTGGATGCCTATATATATCGGCATCATGTTTTTTTTCCATCCGTGGTTTGGGATGTTGACAGTCGGTGGCGCATTAGTAGCAACTGCTCTTGCTTTTGCAAATGAACGCGCTACAGCAAAAAGGCTATCTGAGGCAAATAAAGAGAACAGCGCTGCTTTGAGCTTGGTAGGAATGGCGCTGCGTAATTCTGAAGTCCTGTCGGCCATGGGAATGCTTCCTAACCTGACCAAAAAATGGAAGGTGAGAAATTACAAGACGCTTGCTCTGCAGGGCAGGGCAAGCGAGATGGGTGGAGCGATTTCTAATATATCGCGTACTTGGCGAATACTCCTGCAATCATTTGTGCTTGGACTGGGTGCTTATCTTGTCATCAACAACGAGATCACGCCTGGACTCATGACAGCTGCCTCTCTGCTGATTGGTCGGGCACTCGCGCCTATTGATCAAATGATTGCAAACTGGAAAGGCTTCGTTAATGCACGTGGACAATATGCTCGATTGAACGAGGTATTGAAGCAGATTCCAGCAGAGCCCGAGCGGATGTCTTTACCTGCTCCGACTGGAGATCTTTCTGTTGAACAACTGGTGGTTACGCCTCCCGGCGCTCATCTTCCTGTACTCAAAGGGATTAGTTTTCGAGCCCCTCCCGGCGCTTCTGTTGGTGTCCTAGGCGCGAGCGCTGCCGGTAAATCTACCTTGGCACGGGCGCTCCTTGGAATCTGGCCTGCTCAGAGCGGAAAAGTGCGCTTGGATGGGGCAGACATGTTCCACCTTGATCGAGCAGCGGTAGGTCCATACCTCGGTTACCTGCCTCAGGACATCGAGCTTTTCGAGGGTTCTATAGGTGACAATATCGCGCGCTTCGGTGAGGTGGATGCGGCAAAGGTGGTTGAGGCTGCCCAGATCGCGGGTGTCCACGAAATGATCCTCCGCTTGCCCCAAGGCTATGACACCGTCATCGGTGCCCATGGCGGTGCTTTATCGGGTGGGCAGCGTCAGCGTATCGGACTAGCGCGTGCCATATACGGCGATCCGAAACTGGTCATCCTTGATGAGCCGAACTCCAATCTGGACGACGTCGGTGAGCGCGCGCTGGGCGAGGCTCTTATAAAGCTGAAGCAGAAGGGCACTACGCTCTTCATCATTACCCACAGGGTCAGCGCCCTGGCCTATGTGGATAACCTTCTGGTACTGAGCGAAGGCCAGATCGTGATGTCCGGAGCCCGTGATCAGGTACTGGCTCAGCTCAAGGCGCAGCAGTCCGGTGGTCCGCAGCCAGTGGCTAATCCAGGTTCGGTTACCCCCTTGCCGCCCAAGCCTGGTAGTGCAGGAGGAGCGCCCGCATGAAAGACGTCTACATGGAAGCCGAGGCCGCGGGCCTGAAGGTCAATGATGCACCTGTGCGTCGGTTGGGCTTCATCATTCTCTTTGCCGTGTTCGGTATTGGCGGCGGCTGGGCAGCACTGGCGCCGCTCAATAGCGCGGCCTTCGCCACAGGCGTGGTGGCGGTAGACAGCTACCGCAAGTCAGTCCAACACCTGGAAGGCGGTATCGTCCGCGAGGTGCGGGTGCACGACGGCGACGACGTCAAGGCCGGGGACGTGCTGATCGTTCTGGACAGCACCCAGGCGGGTTCGGAACTGGAGGCGACCCGTGGTCAGCTGATCGCCGCCCAGGCGCAGGAGGCCCGGCTCATCGCCGAGCGTGACGACGTTAATGACATCACCTTTGGCGCGAGTGACTTTCCCACCGCGGATAAGCGGGTCCAAGAGGCGCGCGCCAGTGAACGGCAAATCTTCATAGCAGGCCGCAATGCACGCCGCGGTGAGATCGACGTTTTGAAGAATCGCGCCGCAGAGCTCGAACAGCAGATTCGGGGTTACAACGAGGTCATCGCCAGCAAGGAGAGCCTGACGAAATCCTATGCCAGCGAGATCAAGGATCTCACCGGCTTGTTAAAAGAGGGTTTTGTCAGCAACGAGCGTCTTCGTGACCAGGAGCGCAATCTCTCCCGTCTGCAGGCAGAGATCGCCGATCAGCGTTCGGCTATCGCCCGGGCCAAGGTCCAGATCGGTGAGACGCGGCTGCAGATCCTGCAGACTACCCAGAAATTCAAATCTGACGTGGCGAGTCGTCTGGCTGATACCCAGTCGCGAATTTATGAGGCTCGTGAACGGGTAGGGGCATTGCAGGACAAGTACAACCGGACCGAGGTCAAGGCACCGGTCAGCGGCATGGTGATGAACCTGGCGGTGCATACCATCGGGGGCGTCGTGCAATCCGGCACCAATCTGCTCGATATCGTGCCGGATGCGGCCAAGCTCATCGTCGAGGTGCATATCGAACCCAAGGACATCGACCGGGTAGAACTGGGGACCAAGGCCGAGGTTCGTTTCAGTGCCTTCAGCAATGCCACCACGCCCATCATCGAGGGCGAACTGGTCTATGTGTCGGCCGACCGCATCACCAATGAACGTGATGGCACGCCTTACTACCTGGGCCGGGTAAAGCTGACCGAACAGGGCAAGAAGGATCTCGGGCATCGGGAGCTAGTGGCAGGCATGCCTGCCGACGTGCTGATCAACACCGGTTCGCGCACCATGCTGCAATACCTGCTCAAGCCAGCGCGCAATGCCATGGCTCGCTCGATGATCGAGGAGTAGAGCAGACATGAACGCCAAGTTTCTTGCATTGGTGGCCGTGTTGGGCTGCTCTGGCTGGGTACAGGCACAGGCGCCTGTCGCGCCTAGGTCACAGGATTACGTAGACCTCTGGAAGCTCTATCAGGACAGCGCGGTCTCGGATCCCCGTATTCGTGGCGCCGAGGCCCAGGTGAAGAACCTGGAAGGCCAGGAGCGTGCCGCCTTCGGCCAGGTGCTGCCGCAGTTGAGCGGCGGGGCTTCGACCAGTCGGGTTCGGCGCGAGGAAGGCATGCAGACTCTCAACTACAACGGCGAGAGCTACAACCTGACCCTGAGTCAGGCACTCTATAACGCTGCCGCCTGGCGCGGCTTCAAGCGCTATGAGCAACTGACCGAGCAGTACCGTGCCCAATACGAGGATGCCAAGACCCAGTCGGCCGCAGACCTCGTCCAGCGCTATTTCGCCGCCTTGGCGGCCGAAGACACGCTCGAGCTGGTCACGGCCGAGCGCAAGGCGACGCAGCGCAACCTGGATCGTGCCCAGGCGCTGTTTGACAAGCAGATGAGCACCGTCACCGACGTCCTGCAGATCTCCGCCAAGGTGGACAGCCTGAAAACCCAGGAGATCGAAGCACGCAACCAGATCCAGGTGACCCGCGAGGCATTGGGCGAGCTGATCGGCCGTCCGGTCTATCAGCCGCTCAAACGCCTTAACGAAAAAGCCCAACTGGCCATGCCGCAAGGTGACGAAGAGCAGTGGGTGAATTCGGCAGTGGCGAACAACCCTGCACTGGAGGCCAAGCAGCGCGCCGTGGATGCCGCCAACTACGGTATCTCCGAGGCCAAGGCCGGTCATCTGCCGACCTTGAGTTTCAACCTGGGCGCGCAGCGCAGCGACTTCGCCTATGACAACGTCATCGCCTCCTCCGCGATCAACACCTACTCAGCCACCATCAGCGTGCAGATCCCGCTCTATAGCGGCGGCTCGACCAGCGCCCGTGTCGCCAGCTCCTATGGCTCGCGCGATGCCGCGGAGCAGGAGTACGAATCGATCCGTCGTCAGGTGGTGAAGGAAACGCGCACGGCCTACATGAAGAGCGCTGCAGACCTGGCCAAGATCGGTTCTTCGCGTAACGCCCTGGACTCGGCGATCAAGTCCCGCGCTGCCAGTGAGCGATCGCTCAGCCTGGGCGTGGCGACCGCCGTGGATGTGCTCAACGCGGTGCAGCAGGAATACAGCGCAAGACGGGATTATCTGCAGGCGCAATACGACTTCGTCACCAATCAGCTGGTGCTGTTGCGCTGGAGCGGCGGTTTCCGCGATACCGATATCCAGAAGATCAACGGTTGGCTGGCGGTACCTACGCCCGGTGAAGAGCGCAAGACTGGCGTCAAGGAAGGAGAGGTCGCCAAGGGTTAGAAAAGCCAGCAGAAGCAGGACAGGCAAATGTAGTGCTTGCATCCTGAATCGCTGGAAAGGCAGGGATGCCGATTACAGCAAAGAACGCCCTGTACGAAAGGATCGCACAGGGCGTTTTCGTTTTACGCCCAGTCAGTCTGGCCAACGATTTGAATGAAACCGTCATTGCCAGCCGTCAAATGCTGGTTTTCGACGGAATCAGTGAACTGCACCATGGCCTCACCTCGCCCCATCCCGTGATCCAGGCGTCCAGTCCAGTAATCCAGCCCTTGGGCGTCCGCCGCACGGCCAAGAACCGTCGTATATAACTGAGTGGCGAAAGAACGGTTATCCACGGCGCTGTAGAGGGTTGCGAACTCATTGGTCTGGGCGAAGGTATTGGCAATGTCCTTGAAGGTCATGCCGTGGGCCATCTGACCATACCAGTAGTTGAGCCCGTCGAAGTCCGGTACGCGGTCGAAGATCGTATAGAGCCGCGCAACGCTGGCTTGAGCTTCGGTGAGCACGAAAACGTTTTTGTCCTGGAAGCTCAGCATGTTCACGTCTTGCAGGTACATGCTTTGATGCGTCGTGGTATTCGTCACCACCAGGGTGTCGCCGTTGACCATACGGGTGTAATTGGCCGCGTTGCTCTGCAAATGGAGCGTATCGCCACCTTGATAGCCAAACAGGTGGGAGCTAAGGCTGCTGTCGAACCAGAGTTGGCTTTCGTTGAAGGAGTCGGAGAACTTGCTACCAAAGACTACGCCTTTTTCGCTCACCAGGTCGTGGTTGGTCCAGGCGGTGTCCCCTACGATCTGGATGAACCCAGAGGCGCCCTGGGTCAGTTGCTGGTTCTCCACCGAATTGGTGAATTGAACCATGGCCTCCCCCCGTGACATGCCGTGATCAAGCTGACTGGTCCAGAAGGAGACCCCGCTCGCATCGCCGTTACGACCCAGGATGGTGCTGTAGAGCTGTTCCGCAAAGCCGGAATTGCTGACCGAGTTGTAGCGGGTTGCAAACTCCTGAGTTTGGGCGAAGGTCTGGGCAATATCGGTGAACGAAGTTCCTGAAGCATGCAGATTGGTCCAGTACTTCAAACCATCAAAATCGGGAACGCGATCGAAGACCGTGTAAAGGCGGGCGATCTGCGCCTGGTCTGCATCCATGATATAGGTGGTCTTGTCCTGAAAGACCAGTGCATTGACGTCATGCAGATAAAGCTTCTGGCCAGTCACGGCATCCGTGACAAACAGAGTGCTGGTATCGCCATTGACACTTTGAATGCTGTAGCTGGTGGAGTAACCGCGCATCCAGATCTGATCGGCGCCCTTGTAGCCATAGACCGTGGTGCTGTTACTGCTATCGTAGGACAGGCGCGCTTGGATGAAGGTATCGTCATTGTCGCTGCCGCTGGAGATACCCAGGCCGATCGAGCGATACGCAGTGCTCGCGTCGATCAGTCCGTCATTGGCGGCACTGGTCGAGTTGACCCAGGTGGCATTGTCCTTGGTGAGAGCAGCATAGATCGAATAGGTATCTGCAGCGTCTCCTGCCGACAGCACGCCTCGCACGACTGGTACGCCATTGACGGTCTGCAGCATGGGACCGCCGGATGCGCCGGCTCCAAGACCAACATCGATTCGGTAGATGGGATACTGGTCGTAATAGACCGCGATGCCCGAGTCCTCCATCAGACCCGTACCACGGGCGGGATAACCATCGACGGTCGCCAGGAAGTTGCCTGTTTGCGATGAGATGGCCAGTGCACCGGTCAAGGATGAGATGTTCACATCCAGAGTTACCACGGCGAGATCACGACCCGACTCGCTGGCGCTCAACAACCCATCGTTATTGGTATCCCAGTTGCCGGAAATTCCGGTCCAACTGTTAGCGGAGTAGGTGCCCAACGGCGCGGAAAACGAACCGACATTGGCGTTGACGAAGGCGCCCGGCGTAACGGTGACACTGACCGCCTTGCCACCGTACTCGGCGTCGTAGATCACGTGCAGTGCTGTGAGAACATCATTGTTGCCCGTGATAGTGCCGGAGCCACGAACGACTGATCCATCGGGGAAGATGGATTGAATGAAACAGACTTCCTTGTAGGGGGAAATGGAGCGCGTAGTGATTTCGTTCATCCTGGGATACCACCTGTTCATGGGTATCCATGATGATACAGAGCGGTCCAGACGTGATGAGTGAGGATCACGACTACTGGTATTCTGGGTGTGATGGCTGACAGCGAAAGCTGAGGAAAGCGGAGGGAGCTGGATACCTGCGAGAGGCATCTAGAGAGATGGTGCCGGCACCAGGAGTCGAACCCGGGACCTACTGATTACAAGTCAGTTGCTCTACCAGCTGAGCTATACCGGCAAGGGGAGGCCATTATAGCCATGGGAAAGCCCTTGTAAACCAAGGATGTGCGGCGGTTAAGGCTGGCGTAAGCCAGCTGCGGCTAAAATGACGCAAAGAGCTTGCGAGGAGCCGCTGATGAGAACCAAAACCCTGGCCTTCCTGGCCGCTGCCCTGGCCGGTTGCACCAGCCAGGCGAATCTTGAACGCAATCCGCCCATGGAGCTGCGCACCGGCAAGAGTGCCGAGGACTATCGCACCTGCCTGGTGACCGGTCTGGAGAAGGACGGCCGCCATGTGCTGGTCCAGCCGCAGGGCAGCAGTGGGCAGCGGGTGCTGGTGGATAGCAAGGTGCCGGGCGCCACGGCGGCCATCATCGACATCGGCTCGGCGTCGCGCGGTACGCGCATCCAGTTGCGCGAGCAGATGGCCAACAATCCACTGCGGCCGCGGACCATTCTGACGGCGGTGAAGGATTGTCTGTGAGATGAGGGAGTGGGCGGCCCTCGCCCCGGCCCTTTCCCCGAGGGAGAGGGGAAGGAGCGGGCTGTCTTGCTGAGTCCCTTACCAGGCGATTCGAAGAGCCGGATACAAGAAGGGCGCCCGCGGGCGCCCTTCTTGTATCCGGCTGCCTGGGATCAGGCGGCCGGCTGGTTGCGGCGCTGCGGGACCGGCTCGGCGGCGCGCTGACCGTTGACGTCACGCAGCGGGGTACCCCGTACCGGCGCGCCGTTGGCGACGTAGTAGGCGGCGTTGCTGCGCGGCAGCGGGGCGCGACCGCGGATTTTGTCGGCGATCTTCTCGGCGATCATGATGGTCGGGGCGTTGAGGTTGCCCGTCGCGATGATCGGCATGATGGAGGCGTCCACCACGCGCAGGCCTTCCAGGCCGTGCACGCGACCGGCGCCGTCGACCACCGCCATGTCGTCGGTACCCATCTTGTTGGAGCAGGAAGGGTGATAGGCGGTCTCGGCGTGGGAGCGCACGAAGGCGTCCAGCTGGGCGTCGGTCACGCAGTCGCGGCCCGGGTTGATCTCTTCACCACGGTAGGGATCCAGCGCCGGCTGCTGCATGATCTCGCGGGTCAGGCGGATGCCGTCGCGGAATTCGCGCCAGTCCTGCTCGGTGCTCATGTAGTTGAACAGGATGCTCGGGTGCTGGCGCGGATCGCGCGAGGTCAGTTCGATGCGGCCGCGGCTGGGCGATCTCATGGAGCCGACGTGGGCCTGGAAGCCATGGGCCTCGATGGCGTTGGTGCCGTTGTAATTGATGGCGATCGGCAGGAAGTGGTACTGGATGTTGGGCCAGTCGAATTCTTCGCTGGAGCGGATGAAGCCGCCCGCCTCGAAGTGGTTGCTGGCGCCCAGGCCGGTGCCCTTGAGCATCCATTCCAGACCGATCTGCGGCTGGTTGTACCACTTCAGCGCCGGGTACAGCGAGACCGGCTGCTTGCACTCGTACTGCAGGTACATCTCCAGGTGGTCCTGCAGATTCTGGCCGACGCCCGGCAGGTCGTGGACCAGCGGGATGTCGAAGCGCCGCAGCAGCGGCGCGGGGCCGACGCCGGAGCGCTGCAGGATCTGCGGCGAGGCGATGGCGCCGGCGCAGAGCAGGACTTCACGACGGGCGCGCACGGTGATGGCTTCCAGCGAATCGCCCTTCATGTAGGCGACGCCATTGGCGCGCTTGCCCTCGAAGAGGATGCGATCGGTGGTGGCGTGGGTGACGATGGTCAGATTCGGGCGACCCTTGGCCTGATCCAGATAGCCACGCGCGGTGCTGGAGCGACGGCCGTTCGGGGTGACGAAGCGGTCCATCGGGCCGAAGCCTTCCTGCTGATAGCCGTTGAGGTCTTCGGTGCGCGGATAGCCCGCCTGGACACCGGCTTCGACCATGGCTTCGAACAAGGGATTGGTATTCGGCTTGGCGGTGGTCACCGAGACCGGGCCGTCGCCGCCGTGCCAGTCGTTGGCACCGGCATCGCGCTTCTCGGCCTTGCGGAAGTAGGGCAGGCAGTCGAGGTAGGTCCAGTCGTCCAGGCCGTCGAGTTGCGCCCAGTTGTCATAGTCCAGGGCGTTGCCGCGGATGTAGCACATGCCGTTGATCAGCGAGGAGCCGCCCAGGCCCTTGCCGCGACCGCATTCCATCCGGCGGTTGTCCATGTGCGGCTCGGGCTCGGTCTGGTAGGCCCAGTTGTACTGCTTGCCCTGCAGCGGATAGGCCAGAGCGGCCGGCATCTGGGTGCGGAAGTCCAGGCGGTAGTCGGGCCCGCCGGCTTCCAGCAGCAGGACGGTGACGTCCTTGTCTTCGGTCAGCCGGGTGGCCAGGACGTTGCCGGCCGAGCCGGCGCCTATGACGATGTAGTCGAATTCGTGTGCCATGAAAAAGTCTCCTCCTGACGGCGGGTGGGGTCTGGCCCCAGCCCCGGACCCTCTCCAGCGGAGAGGGGAGAACAGCGCTGCCTGAGCGGCTTAGAAGATCGAGGCGTAGTCGCCCAGCTCGACCTGCACCGACTTGATGCGGGTGTAGTGGCCGAGGGTGGTGAGGCCGTTTTCGCGACCGACGCCGGAATGCTTGTAGCCACCCACCGGCATCTCGGCGGGGGATTCGCCCCAGGTGTTGATCCAGCAGATGCCGGCTTCCAGGCGATGGATCAGGCGGTGGGCACGGGCCAGGTCACGGGTGACCACGCCGGCCGCCAGGCCGTACTCGGTGTCGTTGGCGCGACGCACCACCTCGTCTTCGTCGGCATAGGCCAGGATGCTCATGACCGGGCCGAAGATCTCTTCGCGGGCGATGGCCATGTCGTCACGGCAATCGGTGAAGACGGTGGGGGCGACGAAGTTGCCCTTGGCCAGTTCGCCCTGGGTGACGCGCTCGCCACCAATGAGCAGGCGGGCGCCTTCGGCCTGGCCCTGGGCGATGTAGCCCAGCACCTTTTCCATGTGCGGGGTGCTGACCAGCGGCCCGAAGTTGGTCTCGGCGGCCAGGGGATCGCCCAGCTTGATGCGCTTGACCCGCTCCACCACCTTGGCCTCGAAGTCGGCCTTCAGCGCCTGGGGTACGAAGACGCGGGTGCCGTTGGTGCAGACCTGGCCGGAACTGAAGAAGTTGGCCATGACGGCGATATCGGCGGCGCGCTCCAGGTCGGCGTCGTCACAGACGATCAGCGGCGACTTGCCGCCCAGCTCCATGGTGACTTCCTTGAGGGTCGAGCCGGCGGCGCTGGCCATGACCTTCTTGCCGGTGGCGACGCCGCCGGTAAAGGAGATCTTCTCGATGCCGGGATGCTCGGTCAGGGCCACGCCGACCTCCGGGCCGACGCCATTGACCACGTTGAAGACGCCAGCGGGCAGACCGGCCTCGGTGTAGATCTCGGCCAGCTTCAGCGCGGTCAGCGGGGTGACTTCGCTGGGCTTGAAGATCATGGCGTTGCCGGCGGCCAGGGCCGGGGCGGATTTCCACAGGGCGATCTGGATCGGGTAGTTCCAGGCGCCGATGCCAGCAACCACGCCCAGCGGCTCGCGGCGGGTGTAGACGAAGGAGGTCTCGCGCAGCGGGATCTGCTCGCCTTCCAGGGCCGGCACGAGGCCTGCGTAGTACTCGAGCACGTCGGCGCCGGTGACGATGTCCACGGCCTGGGTCTCGGACAGGGCCTTGCCGGTGTCCAGGGTTTCCAGCAGCGCCAGCTCGTCGTTGCGCTCGCGGAGGATGTCCACGGCCTTGCGCAGGATGCGCGAGCGCTGCATGGCGGTCATCGCGGCCCAGACCTTCTGGCCGGCGGCGGCGGCGGCCACCGCCTTGTCCACGTCGGCGCGGCTGGCGCTCTGCACCGTGGCAAGCACCTCGCCGGTGGCGGGATTCAGGGTTTCGAAGGTGGCACCACCGGTGGCGGCGACATAACGGCCACCGATGTACAGCTGCTGTTCGGCGAAACGGGCCATGGACGTTCTCCCAATCTGGGCGGGCGCCGTGGCACCCGCAAGGAACACAGGGGGCGCGAAAGAAAGGTCTCTCTGCGCCAGCGATGAATCCAGTCTACTTAATTTTTATTGAACGTTCAATCAATGAAAAATTCACAGGCGTGCCGAAACGGGGCGATGGGCGGCCCAGAGCGGTTCTGTCGAAGCGGGGAGGGAGCGGGAAACGCGGGAGGAGAGCCCCGCGCCGAGTGGACGGGGCGGGGCCTGGGCGGCGAGAGAGGTCAGGCCTTGGCCAGTTGCAGGTCCAGGTAGTCGTAGGCGATCTGCAGGGCCTGCTGGGTGTTGAAGGTGTCTCCGGAAAGGGCGCCGCGCAGCCAGAGGCCGTCGATGATGGCGGCCAGGCCGCGGGCCGAGGCGCGCGCCTGCTCATGGGGCAGGAGGCGGCGGAATTGCCAGCAGAGGTTCGAATAGAGGCGCAGGTCGTTGATGCGTTGCAGCCGGCGCAGATTGGGCTGGTGCATGCTGGTGGCCCAGAAGGCCAGCCAGGTCTTCATGGCCGGGCCGCTGACCTGGGTATCGTCGAAGTTGCCCTGGATGATGGCGCGCAGGTTGGCGGCTGGGTCGTCACCGGGCAGGGCAGCGCGGCGTTCGCGCACGGCCTGGCGCAGGGCATTCATCAGATGCCGCATGGTGGCTTCGAGCAGGCCGTTCTTGTCCTGGAAGTAGTGGCTGATGATGCCGTTGGAGACGCCGGCCTTGCGGGCGATGAAGGCGATACTGGCATCGCCCATGCCGACTTCGTCGACGGCTTCGAGGGTCGCGGCAATGAGCTGCGAACGGCGGATGGGCTGCATCCCGACCTTGGGCACGAGGCATCTCCTGGACAGAGCGGAAGGAGCCTCGGAGGGTAACTATTTTTTATTGAACGTTCAATCAATAAAAACGGTCACGACCTCCTGGATTGTGCCCTGGCCCAGGCGGCAATACCAGTCCTGACGGGTGGTTACTTTTAATAACCGCCCGAAAGACGTAGGCTGGAAGCCAGTTCTGCTTCGAGGATCGCCATGGACGCCGTGGTCAGTCGTATCTCCAGCCGTCGCCGCCTGCATGCCCACGCCTGTCCGATCAGGGACGTGCTGGACCGGATCGGCGATGCCTGGTCCCTGCTCACGCTCTTTACCCTGGAACCCGGTCCGCTGCGCTTCAACGAATTGCGCCGGCGGGTCGACGGCATTTCCCAGCGCATGCTCAGCGTGACCCTGCGCCAGCTGGAGCGCGACGGCCTGGTGTCCCGCACGGTGACGCCGAGCAAGCCGCCCCAGGTGGAATACGCCCTCACCGAACTGGGCCAGAGCCTGATGGTGCCGGTGGGCGCCCTGGCCGCCTGGGCCTCCGCGAAGCAGCCTCTCATTCAGCGCCACAGGGCGGCCTACGATCAGGTCGCCGAGGAGTTCTCTGATGACCCGTCTCGCTAAGACCGCCCTGTCGGTCCTCGACCTCGCTCCCATCCGTGACGATGGCGATGCCGCCCAGGCGTTGCACAACGCCTTGGATCTGGCGCGCCACGTCGAGCAACTCGGCTTTTCCCGCTACTGGGTCGCCGAGCACCACAACATGGACGGCATCGCCAGTTCGGCGACCGCCGTGCTACTGGGCTATCTGGCCGCTGGCACCAGCACCCTGCGGCTGGGTTCGGGCGGCATCATGCTGCCCAACCATGCGCCGCTGGTGGTGGCCGAGCAGTTCGGCACCCTGGCTTCGCTGTATCCGGGCCGCATCGAACTCGGCCTGGGTCGCGCACCGGGCTCGGATCAGCGCACCGCCTATGCCCTGCGCCGTGATCGCCTGGGCAGCTCCGACGACTTCCCGCGGGATGTGGAAGAGCTGCAGCACTACTTCGGGCCGCAACAGCCGGGGCAGGGCGTGATCGCCATGCCGGGTGCGGGCACCGAGGTGCCGATCTGGCTCCTGGGTTCGAGCCTGTTCAGCGCCCAGCTGGCGGCGGCCAAGGGCCTGCCCTATGCCTTCGCCTCGCACTTTGCGCCGCGCTACGTGCACGAGGCCATCCGCCTCTATCGCGAGAACTTCAAGCCGTCCAAGGTGCTCGATCGCCCCTATGTGATGCTCGGGGTACCGCTGGTGGCAGCCGACAGCGACGACGAAGCCAATTACCTGGCCACCACCGTCTACCAGCGCATCCTCGCCCTGTTCCGCGGCGACAGCCTGCGCCTGCAACCGCCGGTACGCAGCATGGAGGGGGTCTGGCTGCCCCATGAGAAGGAATCGGTGTCGAGCTTCCTCGGCATGGCGGTGATCGGCGGCCCGGACAAGGTCCGCGAGCGTCTGGAGCTGCTGCTGGAGAAGACCGACGCCGACGAGCTGATCTTTACCTGCGACGTCTACGACCAGGCGGATCGCCTGCGCGCCTTCTCGATCCTGGCGGATCTGAAGGGCGGTTGATGGGGATAGGTAGCGTTGGGCCTCGTTGGGCTCGGCATGACCCGGATTTATCGCGGCCATGGCGGTCCGCCGATGCGGCCGCTCCTACGAAAGCATGAAAAGCATCGCCCCTGTAGGAGCGGTCGCTACGGCGTACCGGCATGGCTGTGATCAGAACCGTAGCGTGGAAAACGGCGTAGCCTTTTCCACAGGAGACTTCCTGAGCCGGCGCTCAGGTCCATTTCCGTAGAAGCGGTCGCTACGGCGCACCGGCATGGCTGCGAATAAAAGCCGACCGTCTAGCGACGGTCGGCTTTTTTATGGGTGCTGCTGTTGGGCTTCGCTGCGCTCAACCCAACCTACGCGTGCGTAGCGTGGAAAACCGCACCAGCGTTTTCCACTGGCGGCTACCGGTTCGTACTGTGGATAAGGCTGCGCCGTTATCCACGCTACGCAGGTCTGCATTACAGGAAGGTGAAGACCTGCTCGCGGGTCAGGCGGGACTTGGGCAGGGCGGCGTTGAAGTCGCTTTCGCCGCGATAGCCCAGGCCGACCACCACCAGGGCGGTGTAGCCCTGCTCGCGCAGGCCCAGTTCCTGGTCCAGGCTGTTGGCGTCGAAGCCTTCCATGGGGGTGGCGTCGATGCCGAGGGCGGCGGCGCCCAGCAGCAGGGTGCCCAGGGCCAGGTAGGTCTGCTTCTCCATCCAGTGCTGCACGTCCTTGCGCTCATGACGATGCAGATCGACGAAGTGACGGCGGGTACCGTCCTGGGTGGCGCGCGCCTCGGGCTTGGCGAAGCGGCCGTCCTGGGCTTCCTGCTCCAGCACCTGGGCCAGGTGGCCTTCGGTCATTTCCAGGCGGGTGCACAGCACGATGACGTGGGACGCCGGCAGCACCTTGGGTTCGTTGTAGGGACTCTGCATGCCCTGGGCGATGCGCGCCTTGGCCTCGGCGCTGGTGGCGACCACGAAGTGCCAGGGCTGGGAGTTGACCGAGGAGGGCGCCTGGCGCAGCAGCTCCAGCAATTCCTCGACCTGTTCGGCCGGGATGCTGCGGGAGCCGTCGAAGGCCTTGGTGGTGTAACGGGTGCGGGCGATCTGGGACAGCTGCATGGATAACTCCTGATCGGATCAGTGGGTGGGGGCCGGCTGGGCGTCGATCTTGACGCGGAACAGGCTGTAGGGCTTCTGGCGCAGGTCCTGGCCGCTGTGGAACTGGGCCTGGCGATGGAGCTGGTTGGCGGTGAAATAGAGGTAGCCGTCCGGACCGATGCTGAAGGTGTCGGGCCAGAGCACACGGGGATCATGGACCAGGGTCTTCCAGCTGCCGTCGGCCTGGCGCTGGCGCACGGCGTTGTGCTCGTAGTCGCCGGCATAGACGCGACCCTGGGCATCGGCTTCGAGGCCGTCGGAGGCACCCTTCTCGCCGAGATCCTGCACCCCGGCGCGCACCTGAGCCTCGCTCGCCTTGGGATCGCGCAGCAGGGCGGTGGGCACGGCATAGAGGTGGCGGCTGGACAGCGGGCTGAAGTAGAGGGTGCCGCCGTCCGGCGACAGGGCGATGCCGTCGCTGGCGATGGCCGGTCGGACCTTGCTGCCATCGGGGCGCTGCATCAGCAACGGTTCGCCTTCCACCACCGGGGCGAAGCTGGGGTCGACGTTGGCCTGGGGCGCGCCGGTCAGGCGACGCTGGGCCTGGCCGGTGGCGAGATCGAGGATGATCAGGCCACCGGGAGGCGCCGAGTCGGTGACATAGGCCACTCCGGCGCGACCGACGCGAAAGTCGAAGCGCACGTCGTTGACGTAGCTGTTGGGTTCGAGCACCGCGGCCGGGAAGACCAGGGTCCTGGCGACCTTGTTGGTCTTGAGGTCGATGGCCACCAGCTTGGCGCCGCCGGCCTTGGGCGCCGCGAAGCCCGGCGCGGCGGTGTCCAGCACCCAGAGGTGTCCGCGACCATCGGCCACCACGCTCTGCACGCTGATGAAGCCCTTGCCCGGCTGGCCGGGGGTCTCGACGTTGAGCGCGGCGTCCGGGTAGGGCACGGCCTTGCCGTCCTTGAGTTCGGCCACGGTAAAGGGCACCGCGTCGCCCCAGCGCGGGTAGTTGACGAAGATCCGCCCGGTCTCGCTGACGGTGACGCCGGTGGGCATGGCGTCCTGGAAGGCGAACACCGGCTCCAGCTGGCCGAGGGTGCGCTCCTGGGGCAGGGCCGCCGCCTGGGCCGTCAGGCTACCCACGGCCAGGGCGACGGCGAGGGTCAGGGCACTCAAGCGAGGCATCAGAACCCCTCCAGCACGAGCTTGCCGCGCGCCTGATGGCTTTCCAGCTGGGCATGGGCGCGGCGCAGGTTGGCGGCATCGATCCGGCCCAGGTGTTCGCCGAGGGTGGTCTTGAGGGTGCCCTGGTCGATCAGTCCGGCGACGCGTTCGAGGATCTCGTGCTGACGCACCTTGTCCGGGGTCTGGAACAGCGAGCGGGTAAACATCAGTTCCCAGTGCAGCGACAGCGACTTGGCCTTCATCGGCACCACGTCGAGTTGCGCCGGATCGTCGATCACGCCCAGGCGACCCTGGGGCCGCAGGACATCCACCAGCTGGGTGAAGTGCTCATCGGTGTGGGTGAGGCTGGCCACCAGGGTCACGCCATCCAGACCCAGGGCTTCGAGCTGGGGTCGCAGCGGCTGGTGATGGTCGATGACGTGGTGGGCGCCGAGGGTGCGCACCCAGTCCTGGGTTTCCTGGCGCGAGGCGGTACCGATCACCGTCAGCTCGGTGAGTTGGCGGGCCAGCTGCACCAGCACGGAGCCGACGCCACCCGCCGCGCCCATCACCAGCAGCTGCTGGCCGGCGCCGCCGCCTTCGGTCGCGCCGAGACGGTCGAACAGCAATTCCCAGGCGGTGATGGCGGTCAGCGGCAGGGCCGCGGCCTGGGCATGATCCAGGCGCTTGGGCTTGTGCCCGGCCAGGTGTTCGTCGACCAGGTGCAGTTCGCTGTTGCAGCCGGGGCGGAACAGCTCGCCGGCGTAGTAGACCTCGTCACCCACGGCGAAGCGGCTGACGGCGCTGCCCACGGCGCGGACCACGCCGGAGACGTCCCAGCCCAGTACCTTGGACTCGCGCTGCACCAGGCCCTGGCGCACCTTGGTATCGACCGGATTGACCGACACGGCGCGGACTTCCACCAGGAGGTCATGGGCCTCGGGCGTGGGGTCGGGCAGCACCGCGTCCTGCAGGGCACGGGGATCGCTGGCGGGCAGGGTGGTGTCACCGTGAACGATGGCTTTCATGGGCGGGTTCCTTTGCACGATAAGAAGACGTGAGCCCATGGTCGTCTTCATGCTCGACCGGAAAAAGCGGCAGAATCGGATAGCACCTTCACTGCAGGAGTGAAAATGATCCGCTTCGACGACCTCGGCCTCTTCGTCCGCTCCGCCGCCCTCGGCAGCTTTTCCAGCGCCGCCCGCGAGGCAGACCTCCTGCCGGGGCAGGTGAGCGCCGCCATCGGCCGGCTGGAGCGCGAACTGGGCATCCGCCTGTTCGCCCGCTCGACCCGCAGCCTGCGCCTGACCGCCGAGGGCGAGGCCTATCTGCCCTATGCCCGTGAGGTGCTGGAGACCTTGCGCGAAGGGCGCGAGCGGTTGCAGGGGGAGAGTCCGGAATTGCGTGGGGTGCTGCAGGTGGCGGCGCCTTCGGATCTGGGGCGCAATCTCCTGCTGCCCTGGCTGGCCGAGTTTCGTCAGCGCCATCCCGGCCTGACCCTCAGGCTCTACGTCTCGGACCAGCAGGCCGACGTCTATCGCGATCCGGTGGACATCGCCATCCGCTACGGTCGCAGCCAGGACGACAGCCTGGTGGCCCTGCCGCTGGCCCCGGACAATCGCCGGCTGCTGGCGGCGGCGCCGGCCTATCTGGCCCGCCAGGGCGCGCCGCGCAGCCTGGACGACCTGTCCAGGCACGCCTGCCTGCTCTACCAGCTGCATGGGCGCACCTATGACAAGTGGAGCTTTCCACAGGCCGACGGCAGTCTGCGCCAGGTGGCCGTCAGCGGACCCCTGCAGAGCGACGATGCCGAGGTGGTGCGGCGCTGGGCGGTGGCTGGGGAGGGTATCGTCTACAAGTCCTGGCTGGACATGCGCGACGACCTGCAGCGCGGTCGGCTGGTGCGGCTGCTGCCCGAGCAGCCCGGCGAGCCGTTGCCGCTGCAGCTGTTCTGCCCGCACCGGCGGCAATTCTCGCCGGCGGTGCGGCAGCTGCACGGCTGGCTGGCGGAACGCTTCGCGGCCCTGGGCGAGCAGTCCTGAAACGCAAAGGGGATGGCGCCGCGAACGGAGCCACCCCCGCGGGTACCGCGCCTGCCTTACTGCAGGTGCTGCTTGAGCAACTGGCCGGCCTGGGTCAGCGCAGCCTGGACCTCGGGTACCTTGGCCAGGGCATTGAGCAGGCCATAGTCGTGGATCATGCCGTTGTAACGCACCTGGACGACATCGACGCCGGCGGCGTTGAGCTTGCGGGCATAGGCCTCGCCCTCGTCTCGTAGCACGTCGTTCTCGGCGGTCTGCACCAGCGCCGGCGGCAGACCCTTGAGCTGGGCCTCGCTGGCCCGCAACGGCGAGGCGTAGACGTTGGCGCGCTCGGTGTCGCTGGTGGTGTAGTTGTCCCAGAACCACTTCATCATGTTGCGGGTCAGGAAGCGGCCCTCGGCATAGGTCTGGTAGGAGCCGTTGTCGAAGCTCGCATCGGTCACCGGCCAGAACAGCACCTGGTAGCGCAGCTTGGGCGTGCCCTTGTCCTTGGCCATCAGGCTAACCACCGCGGCCATGTTGCCGCCGACGCTGTTGCCGGCCACCGCCAGGCGACTGCCGTCGACATCGATGTCCTTGCCGTGCTCGGCCACCCACTGGGTCGCGGCATAGGCCTGGTTGATGGCCACCGGGAAGTGGGCTTCCGGACTCGGGGTGTAGTTGACGAACACCGCCGTGGCGCCGGAGGCCACCACCAGGTCACGCACCAGGCGCTGGTGGGTGGGGAAGTCGCCCAGCACCCAGCCGCCGCCGTGGAAGAACATGAAGGCCGGTGTCTGCCCCTTGGCGTTCGCCGGGCGGACGATGGTCAGCTGCAGCGGCTTGCCGTCGACCTGGATGGTCTTTTCACGGGTCTTGACCCCCGAGAGATCGACCTTGACGCCGGATTGGGCGCCGGCCAGCACCGCGCGGGCGTCCTTGGGGCTCAGGGTTTCCAGGGGTTTGCCACCGCTGCCGTTCAGGGCATCGACGAAGCCCTGGGTGGTGCGCTCCAGATGCGGATCGGGCTGGGGCGCGGCGAAGGCGCTGCCCAGGGCCAGGCTGAGCGCGGAAAGGCCAAGCAGGCGAGAGACGGTACGCATGACAGATGACTCCTCGAACGGGAAGGACCGGGCGCCTCGGCGGAGGCGCCTGGGTAATACCGCGACCCTTAGGCCAGGGTCAGGCGCACGTCCACGTTGCCGCGGGTCGCGTTGGAGTAGGGGCAGACCTGGTGGGCCTTCTCGACCAGGTCTTCGGCCACGGCACGCTCCAGGCCCGGCAGGCTGATGACCAGCTCGACGTCCAGGGCGAAGCCGGTGGGGATCGGGCCGATGCCGACCTGGGCGGTCACGCTGACGTCCGCCGGCACGGCGATCTTTTCCTTGGCGCCGACGAACTTGAGCGCGCCGATGAAGCAGGCCGAATAGCCGGCGGCGAAGAGTTGCTCGGGATTGGTGCCGGCACCGCCGGCGCCGCCCAGCTCCTTGGGCGTGGACAGCTGCACGTCCAGGACCTTGTCGCTGCTGATAGAACGGCCGTCACGGCCACCGGTGCTGGTTGCGGAAGCGGTATAGAGGATGTTCATGGCGTGCTCCTGTTTAGGTATCGCGATAACTGATCGTTCGGACGTTAACCGAAGGAATCGTCCGGGTACGGATTTAAGTTATCGCGATATTTGTTATCGCGCAAATATATTTTCAGGAGCAGCCGACCAGCGGCAGCGAAGGAGGCTAACGCTCCAGCTTGGCTCTCAGGGTCATCAGGTTTTCGCGCAGGGCATTCATCTGGGCATCGCCCAGCGCGCAATAGCTGCTGATGGTGCCGTTGATCTCCCGGGCCCGCTCGCGCAGGGCACGGCCAGACTCGGTGAGTTCGATGGACAAGTTGCGCTCGTCCTCGGCATTGCGCTGTCGGGTCACGTAGCCCTCGGCTTCCAGGCGCTTGAGCACCGGGGTCAGGGCGCCGGAGTCCTGGTGCAGCCGGCGCGCCAGCTCCTTGAGCGGCAGCCGATCGTTTTCCCACAGCACCAGCATCATCAGGTACTGCGGATAGGTCAGGCCCACCTCTTCGAGCAGCGGCTTGTACACCTTGGTCATGGCCAGCGAGGTGGAGTACAGCGCGAAGCACAGCTGCTGATCGAGAAGGAGGGGGTCTTTGTTGTTCATCGCGTTCCCGCCTGGGTAAATGAGAAATGATTCTACCCCGAGCATTTGGGTAGCATTAGTCCTTTCGCTCTCAGACCCCAGGGTTTCCATGCGTATCCATGTGTCGTTCATCGATCGTGTCGGCATCACCCAGGAAGTTCTGGCGCTGCTCGGTGCCCGCAATCTCAACCTGGACGCCGTGGAGATGGTGCCGCCCAACGTCTACATCGATGCGCCGACCCTGAGCGCGACGGTGCTGGAGGAGTTGCGCGCCGCCCTGCTGACCGTGGTGGGGGTGGAGGCGGTGCGGGTGGTGGACATCCTGCCCGGCCAGCGCCGCTCCCTGCAGCTCGACGCCCTGCTCGCCGCCATGGCCGATCCGGTGCTGGCGGTGGACGGCGAGGGCCGCATCCTGCTGGCCAATCCGGCCTTTGCCGCCCTGGCCGGGGAAGGCGCCGGCAACACCCTGGCCGAACTCTTCAATGACGGCGAATTGTCCGCCGAACTGCTGGACCAGGGCTTTCGCCTGCCCCTGCGCGAGGTGGTGCTGCGCGGCCAGGCACTGCTGCTGGACGCCACCCCCATCGGCGAACCGGTGGGCGGCCTGGCCGGTGGCCTGCTGACCCTCTACGCCCCCAGCCGTATCGGTGGCCGCCTCTCGGCGCTGCGCCACGACACCCCCGAGGGCTTCGATTCGCTGCTCGGCGACTGCGCCGCCATCCGCACCCTCAAGGCCCGCGCCCAGCGCCTGGCCGCCCTGGAGGCGCCGCTGCTGATCCTCGGCGAGACCGGCACCGGCAAGGAACTGGTGGCACGCGCCTGCCATGCGGCCAGTGCGCGGCGCGAGGCGCCCTTTCTGGCGCTGAACTGCGCGGCTCTGCCGGAAAGCCTCGCCGAGAGCGAATTGTTCGGCTATGCCCCGGGCGCCTTTACCGGCGCCCAGCGCGGCGGCAAGCCGGGCCTGCTGGAACTGGCCGACCAGGGCACGGTGTTTCTCGACGAAGTCGGCGAGATGTCGCCCTATCTGCAGGCCAAGCTGCTGAGATTTCTCTCCGATGGCACCTTCCGCCGCGTTGGCGGGGCCCAGGAAACCCAGGTCAATGTGCGCATCCTCGCCGCCACCCATCGCGACCTGCAGGCCATGGTCGCCGCCGGCACCTTTCGCGAAGACCTCTTCTATCGCCTCAATGTGCTCAGCCTACAGGTGCCGGCACTGCGCGAGCGGGGCCAGGACATCCTGCTGCTGGCACGGCACTTCCTGCAGCAGGCCTGTGCCCAGATCGGCCGACCGCCGTGCCGCCTGGCGCCGGCCACCTATGGGGTGCTGTTGGGCAACGCTTGGCCGGGCAACGTGCGGCAATTGCAGAACATCCTCTTTCGCGCCGCCGCCATCAGCGAGAGTGGCCAGATCGACGTCGATGACCTCGACCTGGCCGGCACGGCGGTGGCGGGGCAGGTCGAGACCGAGGTCAGCACCCTGGAGGCCGCCGTCCAGGGTTACGAGGCGGCGCTGCTGGAACGACTCTATCCGCAGTACCCGTCCAGCCGCCAGCTGGCCGCGCGGTTGCAGACGTCTCACTCCGCCATTGCCATGCGCCTGCGCCGTTATGGTATCCCCCGGCGAGACTAGCCCCGCCGCTTCAAGTTTCGTCACGGCAGCCCGATAACGTCAGACGACATCACGCTCGGACGGGGGGAGGGCTTCGTGACGAGCAGCTTCTTGCATTGGCTGGTTCTCGGTCTGGTGCTGGTGTGCACGGGCGTCCGTGCCGGCGCACTGCAACTGGTGACCGAGGACTATCCGCCGTTCAGCGTGGTCCAGCCGGATGGCCGGGTGACCGGCTTTTCCGTCGAGTTGGTGCGGCTGCTGTTGGCCCGGGCCGAGCTTGCGGCCGAGCCGCAGGTCATGCCGTGGGCGCGGGCCTTCGCCCAGGCCCAGGGCCGGCCCGATGTCCTCGTCTTTTCCATGGCGCGTCTGCCCGAGCGCGAGGCGCTGTTCGAGTGGGTGGTGCCCCTGACCGAGACCACCCTCTGCCTGTTCAGCTGGCGGGACCGCGTGCGCCCCTTGGCCAGCCTGCAGGCGGCCCGCGGCCTGCAAATCGCTACGGTCAACGGCGATGCGGGAGAGCGCATCCTGCTGGAGCAGGGCTTCACCGTCGGACGGGAGCTGCAATCCGGCACGCATTACAGCCTCAACCTGGAGAAACTCAAAGCCGGTCGGGTCGACCTGTGGATCGCCAACCGCGCCGTGGCCGATCACCTCGCTCGCCAGGCCGGCTACGATCCCCAGGGCGATCTGCGGCAGGCCTACTGCGCCGCCCCCTATCCGCTGTATCTGGCGGCCAGCCTGGGCACCGCTCCCGAGGTGATGGCACGGCTGCGGGCGGCCTTCATGACGTTGCAACAGGACGGTACGCTGGCCGAACTCCAGCGGCGCTGGCTATGAAAGGCGTGCTGAAACGCCGCTCGCTCGGTAACCGCCTGGCCTTGCTGACGGTGGCGTTCTGTCTGCTGTTTTCCGCGGCCACGGCAGGGCTGCGCACCTGGAATATCTGGGAACAGAATCGCCTGGGTATGGATACCGAGCTGCAATTGCTGGAGCAGGTGTACCAGTCGACCCTGACCAAGGCCATCTGGGAACTGGACAAGCCCGCGGTGCAGGCGCAACTGGACGGGGCGTCGCGCATCGCCTCGGTCGGCCGTATCGAGCTGCGGCTGACCGGCCACGGCCAGGAGTCCGACGTCCAATCCCGTCAGCAGGCCGACTGGGCGCCCTCGAGCCTGGCGCCGAGTCGAAGCTCCACGCTGGTCTATAGTCCCTATCCGGGCGGTCACGAGGTGCTCGGCGAACTCCTCATCCAAGGCAATGAAGCCCTGCTCTGGCGCGAATTGCGCGACAGCGTGGCGAGTACCCTGCTGACCCAATTGGCACTCGCCCTGCTGCTCGCCGGCCTGGTCAGCCTGGCCTTCAATCGGCTGGTGACCCTGCATGTCCGTCGGATCGCCCGCCACCTGTCCCGGCTGACGGCCGCCACCCTCGCCGAGCCCCTTCGACTGCGGCGGCCCACCCGCCAGGACGAGCTGGATCTGCTGGTGAGTGGCATCAATACCCTGCAGGGCAACCTGGCGGGCTACCTGGCCCAACAGCATCGCCACGAAGAAGAGCTCGCCGCGCATCGCGATCTCCTGGCGGAGCGAGTTCGCGAGCGCACGGCAGAGCTCGAGGCCTTGGCGACGGCGCAGCAAACCATCTTGAGGCTGTCCAACCAACTGATCCATGCGCCTTACGCGGACTTCGACCGGCATTGCCAGCTCTGTCTACAAGAGGTCGCACAACGCTTGCGCGCGCGTCAGGCCTTCTGGTTCAAGCGTGACACCCGGGATGCGCCCTATCGCCTTTACCAGGGCTGGTTCCGCGACGCCGAGCCGTTGGCCGCCGGTCTGACACTGCCGCCGCCCTGCGCCCAGGTGCTGGAAGCCCTGCTGGAACCCGAGGTCCCCCGCACCTTCGCGACGCGCGAGGCGCTCGTGGCCGCCTTCGGTGACGCGGCGGAGCCGCTGTTGGCACTAGGTAACGAAGCCCTGGCGCTGGTCCATCTGCGGATCGCCGAGGACGAAGACGGTTTGCTACTCTTCGGCTGCAATCTGGGTGGCGAGTGGCGCACCGATGAACGCGCCCTCATCAACATGACCACCCAACTGCTCTTGCATGCCTCCCATCACCAGTTGCAATTGCGCGACCTGCTGACGTCCCAGGAGGCGTTGCGCAGCGCCAACGCGCGGCTGGAGCAACTGTCGCGCAGCGATCCGCTCACCGGGCTGCCCAATAGGCGCTGTTTCGACGAGGCCGAGGAGGTGGAGTTTCGCCGCGCGCGACGCTCCGGGGAGCCCCTCGCGCTGCTGCTCTGCGATGTCGACTTTTTCAAGCGCTACAACGATACCTATGGGCATGCCCAGGGCGATGTCTGTCTGCAGCAGGTAGCGACCGCCATGCAGCAGGTCGTCACGCGCCCAGGCGACCTGGTGGCGCGGATCGGCGGCGAAGAGTTCGCGGTTCTGCTGCCCGCGACCGATCTGGCGGGCGCGGGGGCGATGGCCGAGCGCTTGCGCCGGGCCGTCGCCGCGCTGGAAATCACCCATGCCGGCTCGGAGGCTGCTGGCCATGTCACCCTGAGCATCGGCTATGCCACCCTGAGTACCGATATGCACGATTTCGCCAGCCTGCTGCGCCAGGCCGACCAGGCGCTCTACCGCGCGAAAAGCCTGGGGCGCCATCGCAGCTGTCATCTGCCTGAGGAGCCGCTGCCATGAAGCGTCATCTGTTGTTGGCCCTGCTGGCCTTGCTGGGGCCGGGCGTGGAGGCCGCCACGGTGCGCGCCGTGACGGAAGAGACGTCCTTGAGCTGGAGCGTGGACGGTCGGGTGGGTGGGCCGGCGACCTCGGTGGTGGAGCGTACCCTGGCCCTGGCGGGTATCACCGACTACCGCCTGGAACTCTATCCCTGGGCTCGCGCCTATGATCTGGCCCTGCACGAGCCAGGGGTGCTGATCTATCTGATCGCCCGCACGCCGGCTCGCGAGACCCAATTCCAGTGGGTCGGGGAGGTCATGCGCCTGCGGTACTACTTCTATCGGCTGGCGAATCGCGACGACGTGCGTATCGAGCGTCTCGACGACGCCCGCGCCTATCGGCTGGGCGTGATGCGCGACGATGTGCGCCACCAGTATTTGCAGTCGTTCGGCTTCCAGCAGCTGGTGGTGTCAGGCCAGCAAAAGGACAACTTCAGCCGCTTGCTCAATGGTCAGGTGGATGCCGTGCTGCTGCCGGAGCAGGATGCCATTCGCTTCTGCCAGGACGCGGCTAGCGCCTGTCCGGGATTGCGCCGCCTCGCCGCCCTGGAGGATCTCGATACCCCGCTGTACATGGCGTTCAGCCCGACCACGCCGGCGCCGCTGGTAGCCCGGCTGCGCACGGCGTTCGCGCAGCTCAAGGCCAGTGGCGAGGTCGCTCGGCTGCTGGAATAGCCGAGCAACCCCCGACCATCAACGCAGCACGTTGGTCTTGGCCAGGTCCAGCACCTCGCTGCCGCGCCCGCTCATCACCGCGCGCAGCATGTAGAGGCTGAAGCCCTTGGCCTGGGCGGCCTCGATCTTCGGTGGCAGCGACAGCTCCTGCTTGGCGATGCGTACGTCCACCAGCGCCGGGCCGGGGTGGGCGAACGCCTCTTCCAGAGTGGCGTCGAGCAGGCTGGCCGATTCCACCTTCCAGCCGCGCACGCCGCAGGCCTCGGCCACCTGGGCGAAGTCGACGGCGGCGAGATCCGTGGTCTCGTCGATCATGCCGGCGGCCTTCATCTCCATGGCGACGAAGCCCAGGGTGGCGTTGTCGTAGACGATGACCTTGACCGGCAGCTTCTCGCTGGCCAGGGTCGCCAGTTCGCCGAGCAGCATGGACAGTCCGCCGTCGCCGGCCAGCGCCACCACCTGGCGGCCGGGATAGGCCGCCTGCAGACCCATGGCCTGGGGCAGGGCATTGGCCATGGAGCCATGGGTAAAGGAGCCGGCCAGCTTGCGCTCGAAATTCATCGCCAGGTAGCGCGCCGCCCACACCGTGGGCGTGCCGACGTCGCAGGTGAAGAGGGCGTCCGCCGCGGCCAGTTCGCTGACGCGGGTGGTGAGGTACTGCGGATGCAGCGGCTCGCCATCGGCGGTGGCGGTAGCCAGTTCGTCCAGCTCGGCGCGGGTCTTGCGGTAGTGCTGCTGGGCCTTTTCCAGGAAGCGGCTGTGGCTGTTGGGCTGGAGTCGCGGCAGCAGGGCGTCGAGGGTGGCGCGGACATCGCCCACCAGGCCCTTGAGCAGCGGGGTGCGTACGCCCAGGTGGGCGCCGCGCACGTCGATCTGCACCACGCGGCCGTGATCCGGGAAGAAGTTGCGATAGGGGAAGTTGCTGCCCAGCATCAGCAGCAGGTCGCACTCCTTGAGTGCGTGATAGCCGGACGAAAAGCCGATCAGGCCGGTCATGCCCACGCCATAGGGATTGGAATACTCGATGTGGGCCTTGCCGCGCAGCGCATGGACCACCGGCGCCTGCAGGCGCTCGGCCAGGGCCACCACCTGGGCATGGGCACCGGCGCAACCGGCGCCACAGAGCAGGGTGATGCGCTTTTCCCCGGCCAGCAATTCGGCCACGGCATCCAGCTCGGCCTCCGGCGGCACCACCACCGGACGCACCGGCTCGCTCCACTGGGCTTCCTTGATCGGCGCCTCGGCCAGGGCCACGTCGCCGGGAATCACCACCACCGACACCGAACGATTGAGGATGGCCGAACGCATCGCGGTCTCGAGGATGCGCGGCAGTTGCTCGGGATGGGAAACCACCTCGCAGAAGTCGCTGCAATCACGGAACAGCCGCTCCGGATGGGTCTCCTGGAAATAGCCCAGGCCGATCTCGCTGGAGGGAATCTGGGCGGCGATGGCCAGCACCGGCGCACCGCTGCGCTGGGCGTCGAACAGGCCATTGATCAGGTGCAGGTTGCCCGGGCCACAGGAGCCGGCGCAGACCGCCAGACGCCCGCTGGTGTCGGCCGCGGCACTGGCGGCGAAGGCCGCGGCTTCTTCGTGCCGCACGCCACGCCAGCGGATGCGCTCACGCTTGCGCAGGCTTTCGGTGAGGCCGTTGAGCGAATCGCCCGGCAGGCCCCAGATGGTGTCGACACCAGCCGCTTCGAGGGTGGCGACGAGCAGATCGGCAACGGTTTTCACAGCCATGACAAAGACTCCAGACAAGGATGGAAGAGGGCAAAGCCGCTTGGCAGAGGTCTTGTTGTGCCTTCTTGGTCCGACGAAGCGGGGCGGAAGTTCGCGGCGGGCGCGCTTGTCCGAATCTTGCCCCGCGCCGATGACATTTCCGCCTCCGGCGTCTTTCCCAAGGCTTCACCAGGTGTCATCCGCGCGAAGAGCGCTATACCAGCTGTGATGCCTGATGCCGAGAGGGTGCCGATTGACAGATCCAGCCTTGCCCCTAATATGGGATATACATCCGATATATCCCGGAGGTCGATCATGGATCAAGGCGCCGTATTCCAAAGCAATCGCAGTCAGGCGGTGAGACTGCCAAAGGCGGTTGCCCTGCCCGCAGACGTGAAGCGCGTCGATGTGGTCGCGGTCGGTCGCACGAGGATCATTACCCCGGCCGGGGAATCCTGGGATTCCTGGTTCGAGGGGGAGGGTGTCACGGCGGATTTCATGGCGGAACGGGACCAGCCCGCCGAGCAGGAGCGCGAGGGCTTCTGATGCTCAAGTTCATGCTCGACACCAACACCTGCATCTTCACCATCAAGAACCGACCGACGTCGGTTCGCGAGGCCTTCACCCGGCACCAGGGGCAGTTGTGCATCAGTACGATCACCCTGATGGAGCTGATCTACGGTGCGGAAAAGTCTTCCAGCCCGGAGCGCAACCTGGCGGTGATCGAGGGCTTCGCCGCGCGGCTGGAGGTGTTGACGTACGGTCCCGAAGCCGCAGCCCATACCGGGCAGTTGCGCGCCGAACTAGCCCGAGCGGGTCAGCAGATCGGTCCTTACGATCAGATGATCGCGGGGCATGCGCGCTCTCTGGGCCTGATCGTGGTCACCAACAACCGTCGCGAGTTCGACCGGGTGCCAGGCCTGCGCGTTGAAGACTGGGTCACCGCGGGAGGAAATTAGCGCGCAAGGCGCTCTATCCGCCTCTGTCTGCAGCACGGTGATAAGGAACAGCAGGGCCCTGGCGTACAGCCCAGCTGTCGGACCCAGGAGCCTGGCTAATATCGTAACGATTTCGATACACCGTTTGTAAATCGATACGAGTGTAGCGGGTTGGGGCGTCAATCGTAACGATTTCGCTACGGCGCAATAGGGGTTCTTTAGCTAAACCCCTGAAAACACTGGCCTTTGTTCCTGGCATCACCCTTGCAATCCCAGACCCATCTATCCATCAGGACAAAGGTCCGCAGGAGTCTGGCAATGGGTCTGCGCTATACCGAAGAACACGAATGGCTGCGTCAGGAAGCCGATGGCAGCATTACCGTCGGCATCACCGACTATGCTCAGGACTCCTTGGGCGACCTGGTCTTCGTGCAATTGCCGGAGCTGCGCAGCTACGCCCAGGGCGATGAGGTGGCGGTGCTGGAGTCGGTCAAGGCCGCCAGCAACATCACCATGCCGCTGGACGGCGAGGTCCTGGCGGTCAACGAGGCGCTGAACGATGCGCCCGAGACCATCAACAGCGATCCGCTGAACGCCGGCTGGTTCTTTCGTTTCCAGCCCGCCAATGCCGAAGCCTTCGCCGCGCTGCTCGACGAAGCCGCCTATCAGCAACTGATCAAGGGGTAAGACCGCCATGTCGCTGCACGACACCCTCAGCACCGCCGACGAATTCGTCCCGCGCCACATCGGTCCGCGCGAGCTCGACGAGATCGCCATGCTGAATCTGCTCGGCTATGAATCCCTAGACGCGATGACCGCCCAGGTGATTCCCGAGAGCATCAAGGGCACCAGCGTGCTGGACCTGCCCGCCGGGCTGTCCGAAGCCGACGCCCTGGCCGAGCTGCGCGCCATCGCCGGCAAGAATCGCCTGCTCAAGAGCCTGATCGGCCAGGGCTACTACAACACCCATACCCCGGCGCCGATCCTGCGCAACCTGCTGGAAAATCCGGCCTGGTACACCGCCTATACCCCCTACCAGCCAGAGATCTCCCAGGGTCGTCTGGAAGCCCTACTCAACTTCCAGACGCTGATCGGCGACCTCACCGGCATGCCGGTGGCCAACGCCTCGCTGCTGGACGAGGGCACCGCCGCCGCCGAGGCCATGACCTTCTGCAAGCGCCTGGCGAAAAACAAGGCCAGCGCCTTCTTTGCCTCCGTGCACTGCCATCCGCAGACCCTGGACGTCCTGCGCACCCGTGCCGAGCCCCTGGGCATCGAGGTGGTCGTGGGCGTGGAAACCGAGATCGAGGACCACGGCCGCTTCTTTGGCGCGCTGTTCCAGTATCCGATGACCACCGGCGAGATCCGTGACTACCGGGAAAGCATCCAGGCCTTCCAGGCCGCCGGTGCCCTGGTGGCCATGGCCGCCGACCTGCTGGCCCTGACCCTGCTCACCCCGCCCGGCGAACTGGGCGCGGACGTGGCCATCGGCACCGCGCAGCGTTTTGGCGTACCGCTCGGTTTCGGCGGCCCGCACGCGGCCTACTTCGCAACCCAGGACAAGTACAAGCGCGACATGCCCGGGCGCGTCGTCGGCGTGTCCATCGACCGCCACGGCAACCCGGCCTATCGCCTGGCGCTGCAGACCCGCGAGCAGCACATCCGCCGCGAGAAGGCCACCAGCAACATCTGCACCGCCCAGGTCCTGCTGGCCAACATCGCCAGCATGTACGCGGTCTACCACGGTCCCGAAGGCCTGACCCGCATCGCCACCCGGGTGCAGCGTCTGACCAGCCTGCTGGCCGCCGGCCTGCAGCGCCTGGGCCACGAGACCCAGCACACCGCCTTCGACACCCTGACCCTGGTGTTCGGGGCGCGCACCGCCGCCCTGCACGAGGCCGCCCGTGCCCGTGGCTACAACCTGCGCGAAGTCAGCGCCGAGGCCCTGGGCGTGTCTTTGGACGAGACCAGCACCCTGGCCGATGTCCAGGCACTGCTGGAGATCCTGGCCGACGGCAAGCCCGCGCCCCAGGTCGCCGAGCTGGGCGATGCCCAGGGCGTGGAAGTGCCCGCGGCGCTGCAGCGCCAATCGGCCTTCCTGACCCATCCGGTGTTCGCCAGCCACAGGTCCGAGACCGAGCTGATGCGTTACCTGCGCAAGCTGGCGGACAAGGACCTGGCGCTGGATCGCACCATGATCCCGCTGGGCTCCTGCACCATGAAGCTCAACGCCGCCAGCGAGATGATCCCGGTCACCTGGGCGGAATTCGGCGGTATCCACCCCTTCGCCCCGGCCGACCAGGCCGAGGGCTATGCTCAGCTCACCACCGAGCTGGAGGCCATGCTCTGCGCCGCCACCGGCTATGACGCCGTCTCCCTGCAGCCCAACGCCGGCTCCCAGGGCGAGTACGCCGGCCTCCTGGCCATCCGTGCCTATCACGCGAGCCGCGGCCAGGGAGAACGCGACGTCTGCCTGATTCCGGCCTCGGCCCACGGCACCAACCCGGCTACCGCCAGCATGGTCGACATGCGCGTGGTGGTGGTGGCCTGCGACAAGCGCGGCAACGTCGACCTCGACGACCTGCGCGCCAAGGCCGAGCAGCACAGCGAGCGCCTGGCCGCGCTTATGATCACCTACCCGTCCACCCACGGGGTGTTCGAAGAGGCCATCCGCGAGATCTGCCAGGTGGTCCATGACCACGGCGGCCAGGTCTATATCGACGGCGCCAACATGAACGCCATGGTCGGTCTCTGCGCCCCGGGTCAGTTCGGCGGTGACGTCTCCCACCTCAACCTGCACAAGACCTTCTGCATCCCCCACGGCGGCGGCGGTCCGGGCGTCGGCCCCATCGGTGTCAAGGCGCACCTGGCGCCCTTCCTGCCCGGCCATGCCCGGCTGGAACGCAAGGAGGGCGCGGTCTGCGCGGCGCCCTACGGCAGCGCCAGCATCCTGCCGATCTCCTGGATGTACCTGAAGATGATGGGCAGCGCCGGTCTGACCCGCGCCTCCCAGGTGGCCATCCTCAGCGCCAACTACATCGCCCGTCGGCTGGAAGAGCACTACCCGGTGCTCTACAGCGGCACCGGCGGCCTGGTGGCTCACGAGTGCATCCTCGACCTGCGCCCGCTCAAGGACAGCAGCGGCGTGACCGTGGACGACGTGGCCAAGCGCCTGATCGACTTCGGCTTCCATGCGCCGACCATGTCCTTCCCGGTGGCCGGCACCCTGATGATCGAGCCCACCGAGAGCGAGTCCAAGCAGGAACTGGACAGATTCTGCGACGCCATGATCGCCATCCGCGAAGAGATCCGCGCCCTGGAAGCCGGCACCCTGGATCCCCAGGACAACCCGCTGAAGAACGCGCCGCACACCGCGCGCGAACTGGCAGGCGAGTGGACCCACCCCTACAGCCGCGAGCAGGCGGTCTTCCCGCTGCCGAGTCTGGTGGACGGCAAGTACTGGCCGCCGGTGGCGCGCATCGACAACGTCTACGGCGATCGCAACCTGGTCTGCTCCTGCCCGCCGATCGAAGCCTACGGCGAGGCCTGACCCTCACCCCCGGCCCCTCTCCCAGGGGGAGAGGGGAGGAGCGCCGCGGCACTCCGATAGCTCTGCAGCGGTTGTGCAGGATGTCCGAGCGAAGCACTGCTCTTCCCCCTCTCCCTTGGGGAGAGGGCCGGGGTGAGGGAAATCCGAAGCACCGAGGTCGCGTCTCGCTCATCAGCGGCAGGCACGACCCACTCAGATCACAGCTTCCTGCTCTGGAGGACCGGAGTGCGGAAGCCGCCACCCGACACGGAGCCCCACCATGTCCCTGCTCAAGACTTCGCTGCACGCCCTGCACCTGGAACTCGGCGCCCGCATGGTGCCCTTCGCCGGCTACGAGATGCCGGTGCAATACCCGCTCGGCGTGCTCAAGGAGCACCAGCACACCCGCGCCCAGGCCGGGTTGTTCGATGTGTCCCACATGGGTCAGGTCCTGCTCGAAGGCGAAGAAGCCGCCGAAGCCCTGGAGTCCCTGGTGCCGGTCGACATCATCGACCTGCCCAGCGGCATGCAGCGCTATGCCCTGCTGACCGACGACAACGGCGGCATCCTCGACGACCTGATGGTCGCCAACCTGGGTGACTGCCTCTATCTGGTGGTCAACGCCGCCTGCAAGGAAGCCGACCTCGCCCACCTGGAAAAGCACCTGGGCGATCGCTGTCAGGTGCTGCCGCAATTCGATCGCGCCTTGCTGGCCTTGCAGGGCCCGGCCGCCGCCGCGGTGCTGGCGCGCCTGGCGCCAGAAGTGGCCGAGATGACCTTCATGCAGGTCCGCCGCGTCAAGCTGCTGGACCAGCCCTGCATCGTCAGTCGCAGTGGCTATACCGGCGAAGACGGCTACGAGATCTCGGTGCCCAGCGCCGCCGCCGAGGCCCTGGCCCGCCGCCTGCTGGCCGAGCCGGAGGTCGAGGCGATCGGCCTGGGCGCGCGCGACTCCCTGCGCCTGGAAGCCGGCCTCTGCCTCTATGGCCATGACATGGATGCCGGTACCACGCCGGTGATGGCCAATCTGGGGTGGGCGCTGTCCAAGGTGCGGCGTGAAGGCAACGGTCGCGCCGGCGGTTTTCCCGGTGCCGAGCGCATCTTCACCGAGCAGCGTGAAGGCGTGAGCCGCAAGCGCGTCGGCCTGCTGGTGCAGGAGCGGGTGCCGGTGCGCGAGGGTGCCGAGCTGGTGGATGCCAATGGCGCCAGCATCGGCCGTGTCACCAGTGGCGGCTTCGGCCCGACCCTGGGGGCGCCGGTGGCCATGGGTTATGTCGACAGCGACTTCGCCGCCCTGGATACCCAGCTGTTCGCCGTGGTGCGCGGCAAGCAGGTGCCGGTCAAGGTCGCCAAGACCCCCTTCGTGCCGCAGCGGTATTACCGCGGATAAAGATCGGGCTGGCTGATCGTAGCTATGGCGGTCCGCCGCTGCGGCCGCTCCGGTGACGAGGATTGACCGTTTTATCGCGGCCATGGGCCGCTCCTACAGGATCCCGTAGGAGCGGCCCATGGCCGCGATGCCTTTCACGCCAGCGGATAATTGCGAAACACCGACAGCGCCTCCGCTTCGGCGGTCAGGGCCTCCAACGTCGGGTAGTTACGCCGCTCGATCAGCCCCTGCAGGGCGAAGTGCAGGAAGGTCCAGGCCACCGCCGTGTCGATGGCGTCCTGGCCGATACTGTCTTCACCCAGCGGCGGACGCGGGCCCAGCCAGGCCTTGTCGAGGGCGCCACAGGCCGCACGCAACTGCCCTTCCACGCGCTGCTGCCAGGGCGCATGACGCTTCTCTTCCGGTCGCAGATCACGCTCGTACACCAGCTGCACCGCCTTCTCGGACAGGGCCAGCGCCAGGCCGCTGCGACTGAGGGCGGTGGCCCGGGCCGCGTGGCCGCTCGGCCGCAACTGCCGACTGCCACAGGCGAGATGCTGGGCATAGTCCAGAATCAGCGACGAATCCATCAGCCGCTGACCGTCCAGGCAGATCAATGTGGGTGCCTTGAGCACCGGATTGAAGCTGCGAAAGCGCTCGACCTCACGAAACAGCGAGATCTGGCGCAGCTCGAAGGGCAGAACCAGCAGGCGAAGGGAGATCGCGACCCGCCGCACATAGGGGGAGTCGAGCATGCCGATGAGTTGCATGGGGGCGTCCTGTCAGAAAGAGTGAATCCTGTTTCACGTGGAACGTCATCCTGGCCGTGTGTTTCACGCCAGGTGCCGCTCTGGACAAGACATTAAGGATTCGGCGAAGCTGCTTCCAGCGAGAAATTCTGACCGGACCATTAAGGAAAGCTTACATGTCCCGTGTGCCGCCCTTGAATGCCCTGCGCTGCTTCGAAGCGGTTGCCCGCCTGGGCAGCGTGACCCGCGCCGCCAATGAATTGCACCTCACCCATGCCGCGGTCAGTCAGCAGGTGAAGGGCCTGGAGCACCAGCTGGGCATGGTGCTGTTCGAGCGCCAGGGGCGCGGGATCGAGGTCACCGGCGACGGTCGCGTCTATGCCGAGCAGGTCCGCCAGCTGCTCGAGGATCTGGGCGAGGCGACCCGGCGACTGCAGGCCCGCCCGCGGCGCAACGAGCTGGTATTTGCCACCTTTCCCTCCTTCGCCACCCACTGGCTGCTGCCCCGGCTGCCGCGTTTTCGCGCCCTGTACCCGGACTATCGCATCCGTATCCAGACCAGCCTGGATTTCCAGGATCTGCGCCAGGGCATGGTGGATATCGGAGTGCGCATGGGCGAGGGCCAGTGGGATGGCCTGACGGCGCTTCGGCTGTTTCAGGACGATGTGCTGCTGGTGGCGGCACCTGGTTACAACGGTGGGCAACTGCCGTGCAGCCTGGACGAGGCTCTCGCGCAGCCGCTATTGCACACGGAGGAAACCTGGCTGCACTGGGGCGAAACGGCTGGTCTAGGCGAAGCAGCACCCAATCGCGGCATCAGCGTGAATGATTCCAACGTGGTACTGGAGGCGCTACGCCTTGGTCAGGCGCTAGCGCTGGAGCGGCGCAGCCTGGTGCAGGCCGCGCTGGACGAGGGGCGTCTGGTCCAGCTCAGTCCGGTAACGGCGCCCTATCCCTATGCCTACTGGCTGGTCTGGCCGGAACGCGCCGAATCGGCGGAAAAGCAGGAGCGCTTCAGTGCCTGGATCCAGGCCGAGGTCGCGACCTATCTGGCCGCGCTGGAGGCGCCGACGCCCGCCTAGGGCGTCGGGCGGGAGGTCTTAGCGCAGCAGCAGCTTGCGACGGCCGTCCGGCCAGACTTCCCAGAGTTGATCGTTGATGCGCTGCACCTGGCTGGTGGTCCGGCGCATGGCCGAAATGCTGGCCCGCAGGGCCTGGCCGCTGGCGGTGTCGACGATATTTCCGGCGCCGGTGCTCTCGGCCGTGGCGCGATCCATAGCTACAGTGTTCATTGACGCCTCCCAGAGCTCGGCTAAAGACGGCGAAAGTGCCGTAGCCCAAGGACTGCCCAGCCACGGCAAGATTCCGCGTCCGCGGCGGCCGCCGTTCAAGCTGTGATCCACGTCCTGAGCATGCTGTGGCCCACTGGGCGAATTTGCGCAAAGGCCGCTTTCTGTACGGATATACAGATTAGGCCTTGCGCCGCTCGCGCAGGCTTTGCATCCTGTGGCGATTCCCCTCGTGCGACGCCCGCCATGCAGCTGTATCTCTGCGAAAAACCCTCCCAGGCCAAGGACATCGCCCGCATCCTCGGCGCCACCCGCCGCGGCGAGGGCTGCCTGCAGGGGCAGGGCGTGACCGTGACCTGGTGCATCGGCCACCTGCTGGAAACGGCGCCACCGGACGCCTATGACGCCCGCTACAAGCGCTGGTCGCTGGACGACCTGCCCATCGTCCCCGAGCAGTGGAAGCTGCAGGTCAAGAAGACCACCGGCAGCCAGTTCAAGGCGGTCAAGCGCCTGCTGGGCGAGGCCAGCGAATTGGTGATCGCCACCGACGCCGATCGCGAAGGCGAGATGATCGCCCGCGAGCTGGTGGAGCATTGCCGCTATCGCGGGCCGATCCGCCGGCTGTGGCTGTCGGCGCTGGATGACGTCTCCATCCGCCGCGCCCTGGCCGCGCTCAAGCCCGGTGCCGAGACCTATGGGCTCTATCAGTCCGCCCTGGGCCGCTCGCGCGCCGACTGGCTGATCGGCATGAACATGAGCCGGCTGTTCACCCTGCTGGGGCGTCGCTCCGGCTATCAGGGCGTGCTTTCGGTCGGACGGGTGCAGACGCCGACCCTGCGTCTAGTGGTGGACCGCGATCGTGCCATCGCCGCCTTCGTGCCGGTGCCCTTCTGGACCGTGGAGGCGACCCTGGACGCCTCCGGCAGTCGCTTCCAGGCCCAATGGCAGCCGCCAGAGGACGTCTGCGACGACCAGGGCCGCTGTCTCAAGCCCGAGGTGGCCCAGGCGGCGGCGCGGGCCATCGAGGCGGCTGGGCAGGCGCGGCTGGTCAAGCTCAAGACCGAGCGCGTCCGCGAGGCGGCGCCCTTGCCCTTCGATCTGGGCACCTTGCAGGAGGTCTGCTCCAAGCGCCTCAACCTGGGCGCCCAGCAGACCCTGGACGTCGCCCAGGCGCTCTACGAGAAGTACAAGCTGATCACCTATCCGCGCAGCGATTGCGGCTACCTGCCGCTGTCCCAGCACGCCGAGGCGCCGGCGCTGCTGGCCGCCTTGCTGGGCGCCGACAGCAGTCTCGCCCCACTGCGCGACCATCTGGACGCCAGTCGCCGCTCGCGGGCCTGGAACGATGCGAAGGTCAGCGCCCACCACGGCATCATCCCGACGCAGGTGACCCGCGACCTGGGCCGCCTGAGTCCGCAGGAGCGCAACGTCTATGGCCTGATCCGCGCGCGTTACCTGGCGCAATTCCTGCCGCCGCACGAATTCGATCGCACCCAGGCCGACTTCGCGGCGGGCGGCGAACGCCTGCGGGCCACCGGCAAGCGGCTGGTGGAACCCGGCTGGCGGCGCGCCTTGCCCGAATCGCTCACGCCGCCCAAGGGTCGCGAGGCACCGCCGCCCCAGGCGCTGCCCGAGTTGCGCGAGGGTGAGTCCTATCCGGTGGTGGAAGTGCGCTGCAAGGATCAGCTGACCCAACCGCCCAAGCCCTTCACCGAGGGCGATCTGATCAAGGCGATGAAGAATGTCGCCAAGCTGGTGGAGGATCCCGCCCTCAAGCAGAAGCTCAAGGACACCACCGGCATCGGCACCGAGGCGACCCGCGCCAGCATCATCCAGGGCCTGCTGGACCGCGGCTACCTGGTCAAGCAGGGCAAGGCCCTGGCGGCGACCCCGGCGGCCTTCGGCCTGATCGACGCCGTGCCCCGGGCCATCGCCGATCCGGGCACCACGGCGCTCTGGGAGCAGGCGCTGGATCGGGTGCAGGAGGGCGAGCTGAGCCTGGCCGAATTCGTCACCAAGCAATCGGCTTGGATGGGCAAGCAGGTGGAGCGCTGTCTCAGCCTGACCCTGACCATCAGCGGGCCGCCGCCGGCGGGCAAGGGCGCGCCCTGGAAGAAGAAGCGACGTACGGGCGGGAGCAAGGCCAAGGCGACGGCGAAGACGGGTGGCGCACCGTCGCGCGTGCGCAAGCCGAGGGTCAAGCCGGGCTGAGGACGGCGAAGAGGCGCTCGAGCACGGCGTCGGGCTGGGTCAGGACCTCATGATTCCAGAAGCGAATGATCTTGAATCCTTGGGCCTGCAGCCAGGCGTCGCGCTCGCGGTCATTGGCGCTGCCCTGATGCTGGCCGCCATCCAGTTCGATCACCAGCCGCGCTTCCAGGCAGACGAAGTCCAGGATGTAGCGGCCATAGGGATGCTGACGGCGAAATTTATGGCCCTGCAGACGATTGCCGCGCAGGTGATACCAGAGGGCGCGCTCGGCGTCGGTCTGACTCCGGCGCAGGGCACGGGCATGGCCGATGAGGGGCATGGGAATCCTTTCCCTGGGTGTTCTGGTGTCGGGTTTACCCTCACCCCAACCCTCTCCCGGAGGGAGAGGGGGGTGGTACGGAGTGAGGGGTGATCTGAGGAGTATCGCCTGGGGAAATAGTGTTGACGAGGCTCTAATGCGTGGTTCGTAAGGCTATGACGTGGGTGCCGATGCGGCCCTCACCCCAACCCTGTCCCGGAGGGAGAGGGGGTGGTACGGAGTGAGAGGTGATCCGGGGAGTATCGCCTGGGGAAATCGTGTTGGCGAGGCTCTAACGCGCGGTTCGTGCGGCTATGACAAGGGTGCCTGTGCGGCCCTCACCCCAACCCTCTCCCGGGGGGAGAGGGGGCCATACGGAGCTATGGAGTAGCTCTCGCTGAAAGACAGTCAAAACTGCTATCGCAGCAGCACTGAAAACAGCTTCAGGACCCACGTCTGGAGAAAGAGCCCGCCACCGCTCCAGGCCGCTCCCTCTCCCTGAGGGAGAGGGTTGGGGTGAGGGCGCAGGGCCCCAGCGAGTCTTGCTTCTTCTCGAACGCCGCTGCCGCAGTGGCGTAGGCCGCTTTGTGATATTCAAAGCTGGCTGACTGCGCCAACATGATTTCCCAGTCCTCGATAAAGGCGATCACCGAGCGCTAGGAGAGGCTGTCAGCCTTGATTTCGGCTCTGTCGATGAAGTTGGAGGGGGTGGAGGTGAAATGGCCTCAACTGGCCTAAGCGAATCGCTATCGCAGTAACAATGAAAACAGCTTCAGGACCCACGTCTGGAGGAAGAGCCCGCCACCGCTCCAGACCGCCCCCTCTCCCTGGGGGAGAGGGTTGGGGTGAGGGCGCAGGGCCCCCCCGCGAGGCTTACTTCTTCTCGAACGCCGCCGCGGCGGTGGCGTAGGCCGCTTCGTGATAGTCGAATTCGGCGGACTGCACCAGCAGGGTTTCCTCGTCCTCGGTGAAGGCGATCACCGGGCGATAGGAGAGGCCGTCGGCCTTGATTTCGGCTTCGTCGATGAGCTTGGAGAGATCGAAGGCGAAGTCGCCGCAGATGGCCTTGGCCTGGGCGTCGGTGATGCCGTGCTTCTTCAGGGCATCGCGCAGCAGGCTGCTCCACTGGTATTGAAACTGGAGACCCAGTTTGGCGTAGCTGGGACCGTAGTCGATTTCCATGAGTGTGTAACCGGGGCTTGGGAGGAGGGGGCGAACTCGCCACAGCGGTCAGCGAAATGACCGTTGTGGACGCTGCCGGTGACACTACGATGGCGTGCCCCAAAGCCCAGGCAAAGGGGGGCGGGCCGGACGGCCAAATCTAATGACCGAGAGGCCCGCACCCAGGGACGAGCGGTTATTCGTGCACGATGCGCGAGTGATCGCGGGTGTCCTTCATGAAGACGTAGACCAGCAGCGAGCAGGCGATGCAGCCGGTCACGTACCAGTAGTAGCCGCTCTCCATGCCGATGCTCTTGAACCACAGGGCCAGGTATTCGGCGGTGCCGCCGAAGATGGACACGGTCAGGGCATAGGGCAGGCCGACGCCCAGGGCGCGGATCTCGGTGGGGAACAGCTCGGCCTTCACCACGGCGTTGATCGAGGTGTAGAAGCTGACGATCACCAGCGCCACCATGATCAGGCCGAAGGCGCCCCACCAGGTGGTGACGCTGCCCAGGGCGGAGAGGATCGGGTAGGTGAACAGCGTGCCGAGCACGCCGAAGGCGATCAGCACCGGGCGCCGGCCGACGCGGTCGGAGAGGGCGCCGACCACGGGCTGCAGCAGCATGAACAGGAACAGCGTCGCCGCCGAGATGGAGGTGGCGTCGGTCTTGCTCATGCCCACCGAGTTGACCAGGTACTTCTGCATGTAGGTGGTGTAGGTGTAGAAGGCCAGGGTGCCGCCCATGGTCAGGCCGACCACGGTGAAGAATTCCTTGGGATGGCGCATCAGGGTGCGCATCAGGGATTCCTTGGGTTTTTCGGCCTTCTTGAAGGAGCTGGTCTCTTCCATGCCACGGCGCAGGTAGAGCGCGGTCACGGCGCAGGCGGCGCCGATCAGGAAGGGGATGCGCCAGCCCCAGCTTTCCAGCTGTTCGACCGTCAGGGTCTGCTGCAGCACGATCAGGGTGGCCAGCGCCAGCAGCTGGCCGGAGATCAGGGTGACGTACTGGAAGCTGGAGTAGAAGCCACGGCTTTCCTTGGTCGCCATCTCGCTCAGGTAGGTGGCGGAGGTGCCGTATTCACCGCCCACCGAGAGGCCCTGCAGCAGCCGCGCCAGCACCAGCATGATGGGGGCGGCGACGCCGATGGTGGTGTAGCTGGGGGTAAGGGCGATGATCAGCGAGCCGGCGCACATCATGATCACCGAGACCATCAGCGCGGACTTGCGGCCGGCCTTGTCGGCATAGAGGCCCATCAGCCAGCCGCCGATGGGGCGCATGAGAAAGCCCACGGCAAAGATGGCGGCGACGTTGAGCAGCTGGGCGGTCTGGTCGCCCTTGGGAAAGAAGGCCTTGGCGAAATACAGCGAGAAGGCGGCGTAGACGTACCAGTCGTACCATTCGACCAGGTTGCCGACCGAACCGCTGAAGATGGACTTGATGCGCTGCGAGGTGGTCTTGGGCGCGGTCTGGCCGGCCGCGAGGGTAGCGGTGCTATCCACAGGGTGTTCCTCTTGTCGTTGTTATTAGGGCGCTCGGGGCGTCGACAAGGGCTATAGCAGGGCCCGTGCCAGGTCGCGAAGCCGCGTCCTGACTGGGTTTTGCAGAGACGGATCGGCGAAAGATCGCCGAAAGGCGGTGAGCAATGAGCGGATTTCCGCCTATTGCCTCTCAATCCTCGTCGCGGAAGTCGGCCCGCACCAGGCCATGGCGCTGCATCTTCTCGTTGAGGGTGCGCCGTGGCAGTTGCAACTCGTCCATCACCGCCTTGATCTCGCCGCCGTGGCGGGCCAGGGCGGCGCGCAGGCACTGGGCCTCGAAGGCTTCCAGCTGATCGGCCAGGGAGTGGCCCGCGGCCGCGGTGGCGGGGGTACCCAGGCCGAGGGCCTCGCGCTCGGCGGCATTGGCCAGCTCACGGACATTCCCCGGCCAGCCGTGACCCAGCAGCTGGGCCAGGCGCGCCGCGCCGGGCGGGGTGACCGGCCGGCCCAGGCGGGCACCGGCCTCGGCAAGGAAGTGATCGAACAGCAGCGGGATGTCTTCGCGCCGGGCGCGCAGCGGCGGCAGGTGCAGCTCGGCGACATTGAGGCGATAGGCCAGGTCTTCGCGAAAGCGTCCGGCGCGGGCTTCTTCCAGGAGATCCGGCTTGGTGGCGGCGACGATGCGCAGGTCCAGGGCGATGCTCTGGTTGGAGCCGAGGCGCTCCAGACGCTGCTCCTGCAGCACCCGCAAGAGCTTGACCTGCTGCGCCAGGGGCATGCTCTCGATCTCGTCGAGAAACAGGGTGCCGCCGTTGGCGTATTCCAGCTTGCCGATGCGCTTGCCCTGGGCGCCGGTGAAGGCGCCGCTCTCGTGGCCGAACAATTCGCTCTCGAACAGCTGCTCAGGGATGGCCGCGCAGTTGAGGGCGACGAAGGCCTTGTCGGCGCGGGGACCGAAGTCGTGCAGGCAGCGGGCGACCAGTTCCTTGCCGCTGCCGGTCTCGCCGCGCAGGAGCACGTTGACCGGTGTCGGCGCCAGGTCGAGGATCTGCTGGCGCAGGCGGACGATGCCGGGCGAGACGCCGAGCAGGCGGCGGGCGAGGGTGCTCTGGTCGTCGACCCGGCGGTGCAGCTGGCGGTTCTCCAGCACCAGCCGGCGCTTTTCCAGGGCGCGGCCGAGATCGCCGAGCAAGGCCTCGGGGCTGAAGGGCTTTTCCAGGAAGTCGTAGGCGCCCTGGCGCATGGCGCTGACCGCCAGGGCGACATCGCCGTGGGCGGTGAGCAGGATCACCGGCAGGTCGGCATCCAGCGCCTGCAGCCGTTCCAGCAGGGCCAGGCCGTCCATGCCGGGCATGCGCACGTCGCTGACCACCACCCCGGCGAAATCCGGGGTCACTGCCGCCAGGCAGTCTTCGGCGCGGGCGAACAGCCGCACCTGATGCCCCGACAGCTCCAGCCACTGGCGTACCGCTTCGCGGATGCTGGCTTCGTCGTCGACCAGATAGACCTGGGCTTGCATGGGAGGCGTCCTCTCGCGGCCGGTGCGCCGCTACCTTGCCCGAAGGCCGGCGACGGGTCGAGTCCCTAGCCGGGTCCCGGCAGCACCGGCAGGCCGAGACGGGCGCAGGCGCCGCCCTCCGGGCGGTTGCCCAGTTCGATGCGTCCGCCCAGGTGCTGGGCGACGGTCTGGACGATGGACAGTCCCAGGCCGGCGCCGTTGGCCGCGCCGCTGCTGTAGAAGCGCTCGAACAGCCGCGGCTGGATCTCCGTGGCGATGCCGGGGCCCTGGTCGAGGATCTGGATCTCCGCCCAGTCGGCGGTGACCTCCAGGCGGATGCGGATCTCGCCGCCGGGAGGCGAGACGTTGACTGCATTGGTCAGCAGATTCTGCAGGGCGATGCCCAGCATGGCGCTGTCGCCATGGACCTGCACCCGGCAGGCTTCGGCGTCGAGGCTGAGGTCCAGGCCCTTGTCGAGAATCCAGGGACCCAGTTCTTCCAGGGTGGCGCTGAGGGCGGTGCGCAAATCGAAGCGCTGCTCGGCGCTCCAGCTCGGCCGGGGTTCCAGGCGTGCCAGGATCAGCAGCTGGTTGACCACCCGGGTCAGTCGGTCGGTGCCGCTGACGACGAATTTCAGCGCCTCGTCGCGGGCCGCCGCCGTCTGCGCGGACAGGGCGTTCTGCGCGTGCAGGCGTAGCACCGCCAGCGGCGTGCGCAACTCGTGGGCGGCGTCGGCGATGAAGCGGCGTTCGCGCTGCAGCAGTTGCTCGATCTGCAGCAGCAGCCGATTGAGCGCCGCCTGCATGGGTTCCAGTTCGCGTGGCAGGGGATCGAGCTGCAGCGGTTGCAGGGATTCCGGGTCGCGGTGGCGGATCAGCCCGGCCATGCGCCGCAGTGGTTTCAGGCCCCAGCCAATGGCCAGCCAGGCCAGCAGCGACAGCAGCACCAGGCCGATCAGATGCGGCGTGAGGGTGTGGCGCAGGATGCGGCGGACCAGATCGGCGCGCACCTCTTCGCGCTCGCCGACCCAGAGCATCAGGTCGTGCTCGGGATCGGGCAGCAGGAAGCCATACCAGGCCTCGCCCTCCAGGGTCTGCTCGGTGAAACCCGGGGTCGTCGGCATGCTGAAGATGGGCGCGCTGGGCGAGCGCATCAGGGGGACGCCGCGGGCGTTCCAGGCCTGGAAGGCCATCTTGGCCTCGTACCTGTGGCCATAGGGACTCTCCGTGGCTTCGGCCAGGGCCTGGGTGACGCTGGCGTGCAGCGCCAGGCGGCCTTCGCCGCGGGGGGCGGCGCGCAGCATGCCCTGCAGGATGCGCGCGCTCTGCGCCAGCTGGGCATCGTAGATCTCGCCGATCTCGCGCTGGCTGTCGTGGACGTTGGTCAGGGCGATCAGCAGGGTGCCGATCAGCAGCAGCGAGAGCACCAGGCCGACGGTGCGGCGGCGGATGGAGGTCATGGACATTCGAGGCGGTAACCGATGCCCCTGACCGTGCGGATCAGGTCGGCGCGCAGCTTCTTGCGCAGGTTGTAGATGTGGACTTCCAGGGTGTTGCTTTCCACCCCCTCGTCCCAGCCGTAGAGCAGCCCCATGAGGCGGTCGCGACTGAAGATCTTGCCCGGATTGGCCAGCAGTTCGTGCAGCAGCTGGTATTCGCGCGGGGTGAGGTTGACCGGCTGGCCATCGAAGGTGACCCGGCGGGTGGCCGGATCCAGGGCGATGCCGCCGCCTTCGAGCTGGATCTGCGAGGGACCGTTGCGCCGCCGCAGCAGGGCGCGCAGGCGGGCCTTGAGTTCCTTGATGTCGAAGGGCTTGACCAGGTAGTCGTCGGCGCCGGCGTCGAGGCCGGCGACCCGGTCCTCGGTGTCGTCGCGGGCGGTAAGGATCAGCACCGGCGTGGTCAGGCCATTGGCGCGACTCTGGCGCAGCACCTGGATGCCGTCCAGGCGCGGCAGGCCGAGGTCCAGCACCACCAGGTCGAAGCCCTCTTCGCGCAGGGCGTGGACGGCGCTTTCGCCGTCCTTGAGCCAGTCCAGGGTATAGCCCTCTTCCCGCAGACTGGTGCGGATGCCCTCGCCGAGGTCGGGATCGTCTTCGATCAGCAGCACGCGCATGGAGGCCTCGTCACTTCAGCTTCTGGTCGACGTCCTTGAGCAGCGCGGCGATCTCGCCCCGCCGTCCCTGGTCGGCCAGTTCGCGTCCGGGCCGCGGTGCGGCCTGCTGCGCCTTGAGCAGGGCGGCGCGGGCTTCGGCATAGCGCTGCTGGCGATACAGGTGGTCGCCCCAGAAGTATAGGGTATCGATACCGCTGGGGTTGAGGGCGAGGGCCTGCTGCAGCAGAGGATCGGCTTCGCTGGCGTCACCGAAGGCGATCGGCCAGCCGGGAACCCGGTCGTAGAGGGCGGCGAGACTGGTGTAGGCGGAGCCCTGCAGCGCCGTGGGATCGAGCTTGAGCGCCTGTTCCAGGTCGCTGCGGGCCTCCTTGACCTTGCCCAGCGCCCCCAGCCCGCCCTGGGCGCCGGCCCAGCTGCTGAGCACGATGCCCTGCCAGATCAGCGCTGGCGCCGACTGGGGCGCGGCCTGGGTGAAGGCGCGCGCCTCGCCGGCCAGCTGTTCGAAGGCCGCGGGTTTTTCGGCGCTGGGCAGGCGGTACTGGATCTCGGCCCAGCGCTGCTGGATCTGGGCCAGGCGCTGGCCATCGTCGGCCAGGGCAAAGGGGCTGGCGAGCAGCGCGGCGAGCAGCAGGCCGAGGGCCTTGCGTGGGGACATCATGGGTGTTTCTCCGGGGCGAAGGCGGGGTCGATGAAGCGGCGGATCACCGGCAGCTGGCGGCGCAGGGCGCGATCCACCAGGCCGGGCAGCAGGCCGTTGAGGCGGACGAAGAGCTTTTCCGGCCAACCGAGATGGAGCTCCTGGCGGTCCTCGACCAGGGCACGGATCACCGCGCCGGCGACCACGATGGGGTCGTCCACCTGGCTCTTGAGCGCCTGGTTCACGGCCATGGCCGCCGGGCCGTTCATCGCCGTGCGGGTGGCGCGGGGCGCCACGTAGAGCACCCGGATGCGGGTGTCGGCCAGCTCCCGGCGCAGGGCCTGGGTGAAGCCGCGCAAGGCGAACTTGCTGGCGCAATAGGGCGCATAGCCGGGATAGCCGATGGAGCCCAGGGTGGAGCCGACATGGGCGATCACCGCCCGCGGCTGGCGGCGCAGCAGCGGCAGCAGCAGGCGGGTCAGCTGGATGGCCGCGCCGATGTTGATCGCCAGCAGGTTGTCGATGACGTCGTCGTCGAGGGCGTCGAGCAGGGCGAAGCTGTTGCTGCCGGCGGCGTTGAGCAGCACGTTGACACCCTGGCCGCGGCTGGCCTCGGCCAGCACCGCCTGGCGATCGGCCCGGCGGGTGAGATCGGCATCGAGCAGGCGCAACCGGCCACCCAGGCGCTCGGCCAGGGGCTGCAGGGCGCGGGTGTCGCGGGCGACCGCCAGCACCTGGGCGCCGCCGGCGCAGAGTTGTTCCACCAGTGGCAGGCCGATGCCACCGCTGGCACCGGTCAGCAGGATACGGCAGTCAGGCAGCTGCATGGCGCTGCTCCGGTTGCTGGCCGGCGCCGGGCAGGGCGCGGAACATGTCGGCATAGAGGCGATAGACCACCTTGGACACGTGGATCACCGCGGCCTGGTCGGCCGGATCGTCCAGCCGATCCATCAGCTGGCGGTAGGTCGCCATGTGTTCCTGGTCGAGGCTGCCGTGGGAGTCCAGGTAGCTGAAGGCCGTGGCCGGCAGGCCCAGCTGGCCGCGGATGGCGCCGGCGGCCTGGGTGGCCAGGGCGATGCTGGTGCCTTCGAGCACATTGACCATGCCGAACAGGCCGACCGGATTGTCGCGGGCGATGAAATCGTAGAGATAGGCCACCATCAGCTCGATGGGCAGTTCGGGGCGGCTGGCGCGTACCGCCTCGGCGTTGCCGCCGCAGGCGGCGATGTCACTGAGGATCCACTGGTCGTGGCCGTATTCTTCCTCGATGTATTCGCAGACCGCGCCGCGCAGCCATTCCAGCCGCGCCGGCAGGCGGGCGCCGCAGGCCATCATCAGCGGCGCGGTGTGGCGGACGTGGTGATAGGCCTGGCCGAGAAAGGCGACATAGCTCTCCAGGGCGACGTTGCCGCCCAGGGCGGCGCGGATGATGGGCACCTCGAACAGCGCCTGGCGTTCCACGGCGGTTTCGGCTTGCAGGGTGGCGAAGAAACTCATGCTGGTACCTCCAGAAGGTGCGAGAGCAGGGCCGCGTGATGCGCCTGGATGGCGTCGCGGCGAAGGCGTCCGGTCGCGGTGAGCAGGCCGTTGGCGGGGGTGAAGGGTTCGGCGAGGCGGCGCCAGGCGCCGATGCGGGCATAGTCGGGCAGGCGCTGGTTGAGGCGGGCGATCTGGTCGGCGAGCAGGCTGTCGGGCAGGTCCGGCTGCCGTGGCCAGAGCAGCGCCACCAGGTGCCGGGCACCTTCGCCCTGCACATAGGCCTGGGCGATGGGGCCGCCCTGGGTGAGTTCGGCCTCGATCCAGCCCGGATCGACATTGCGTCCCGAGGCCAGGCTGAACTGGTGTTTCTTGCGGCCACGCAGGTAGAGATAGCCATCGGCGTCGAATTCGCCGAGATCACCGGTGGCCACCTCGTCGGTGGCGCTCGCGGGTTCGCCCAGATAGCCGGCGAAATCGACGCCGCCGACCAGGATCTCGCCATCGGCGGCCAGGCGCAGGCGCACATGGGGCAGGGGCTGGCCGACGCTGCCCGGGCGGTTGGCCTCAGGGCGATTGAGGGTCACCACCGAGGCGCACTCCGACAGGCCATAGCCCTGGAACAGCGGCAGGCCCAGGGCGCCGGCGCGGGTCAGCAGCGCCTCGCTCAGCGGCGCCCCGCCCACGGCGGCGAAGCGCAGCCCGTCCAGGCGCAGCAGCCCGCGTTCGCCCAGCTCCACGAGTCCCTGCAACAGCTGGGGCATGAGGATCAGACTGTGTGGCTGGCGCTCCTGCAGGCAGGCGGCCAGCTGGGCCCAGTCGATGCCGGCGGAGCCGCGGACACCCTGGTCCTCGGCCTTGAGCACCACCACCTCGGCACCGGCCAGCAGTGCGGCATAGACCCCGAGATTTTCCAGCAGGATGCCCAGCGACAGGAGCACCTGATGGCGTCGGGGCGCCAGGGCGCCGCTGGCGGCTTCCAGGCTGGCGGCCACCCGCAGCAGCTGTCCGGCCTTGAGGCAGACGCCCTTGGGGGTGCCGGTGGTGCCGGAGGTGTAGGTGAGCTTGGCGGTGCCCGCCGGCAACGGAGCGCGGGCCGAGGCCGGCCGCTGCCACCCGCTGGCGCCCGCGGTGAAGCCTGCCGCAGCCCATTCCTCGGTACGCTCGGGGCGCCCCAGCAGGAGATCGGCGCCGCAGTCGAGCAGGACATGGGCGCGCTGCGCGGGACTGAAGAAGTCCGGCAGGATCACGCAGGGCAGTCCGGCGCGCAGGGCGGCCAGGTCCCAGGCCAGCAGTTCGGGACCGTTGGGCAGGTCCAGCGCCAGGCGCCGGATCTCGTGCTCGCGCAGCCAGGCGGCGCGGGCGGTAACCTCCTGCAGCAGCCGGGCATAGCTCCAGGTCTCGTGACTGCCGGTCAGCGCCGGCCGGTCGCCGTGCCAGGCGTGGCGCTCCAGGGTGGTGAAGAAGTCGACGACAGGGCAGGTTTCAAGCGACATGGCAGTCTTCCTCGCCAAGGGTGGTGAGGCCCAGGCGGGCGAAGATGCCGGCCTGCAGCAACTGTTGATAGCCCTGGCGGATGTCACCGGCGCAGACCTGGGGAGCGTTGGCGTAGTAGGAGCCCCAGCTCTCGCGCTCGGCGCCCAGACAGGCCGGATCGGCGAGGCCCAGCACCTGGGGCGCCAGGCCGAGGCGATGAAAGCTGTTGATCAGGCGGGTGGCGCCGGTAAAGGTCACCCAGCGCCGGCCGCTGCGGGCCAGCAGCCAAGTGGTGACGATGATCAGCAGGCGCGCCTGGCCCGGACCCAGCGCCGCCAGATTGCCGACCTCCACCACCTCCGCGCGCTCGATCGGCCGACCGAGCGCCACCGCCACCTGGGTCTCCACCGGCTGGGGCAGATAACGTTCGAGAAACAGCGACTGGTCCAGCGCGGAGCGGATCCCCACCGCCGCCTGCAGCACACCCTCGGCATCGCGCAGGGCGAGCAGCAGCGGCAGGAAGTGGCTGATGCGGGCGCCGTGCTCCAGGGCGAAACGCGCGCCGATGAAGGCTTCGGTCGCCTGCCGGCCGGGTGTCTCGCGCGGCTCCAGGCGGGCCAGCAGCGAACCGCTGCGGTCGGCCAGGGTAAAGCTGTGCGGGGACTGCCAAGTCACGTCGAGCATCGCGACCTCTCCGGGGGAATACGAGGCGCAGTCTTGGCGGTCAAGCTGAAGGCAATCTGAAGCGCCGCTTCATCGCAGCTTCAGGTTGCCGGGCTAGGGTCGCCTTCCATATCCCCTGGTGGAGCCCTGCCATGTCCGAAGAAGAGCCCCTTGCTGCCGCTCCCGAGGAAGCCGCCGACAGCCACTGGCCGCTGGTGCGGATCCTGGCGGGCATCCTTGCCAGCGCCCTGATCGGTGGCGTCGGCCTGCCTCTGCTGGATGCCACCCGCGGGCCCTGGGATGCGGCGACCCTGCTGGTGACCGGAGTGCTCGGCTGGGGCTTTGCCCTGCTGGTGACGCTCTGCGTGCGTTAGCCGGCTGACTCCGGCGCCGCCGGCAGCCGCAGGGCAAAGACCGCGCCCTCGGCGCCGTTGCGGGCGGCCAGGCTGCCACCCTGGGCCTGGACGATGGCCGAGGACACCGCCAGGCCCAGTCCCAGGCCTTCGCCGACCGGCTTGGTGGTAAAGAAGGGATCGAACACCTGGTCCAGGTGCTCGGCGGCGATGCCGCCGCCGTTGTCGGCCACCTCCAGCAACCAGCTGTCCCCCTCCCGCGCGAGGCTGACCCGGACCTGCGGCCGGGGTCGCTCCGCCACGGCGTCGAGGGCGTTGCGCAGCAGATTGACCAGTACCTGCTCCAGGCGGATGGGATCGCCCAGCAACCAGGCCGGGCGCGGCAACTCCAGGATCAGCTCCACGGCCAGCTCGGCGCGGCGGGCCTCCAGCAACTCCAGCGCCTGATCCACCACCCGCGCCAGATCGACCCGCTCGCGCAGGCCGGCGGGGGTCTTGCGCGCATAGGTCTTGAGGTGGGCGGTGAGGCCGCTCATGCGGGTCAGCAGGCCGTCGAGGCGCTCCAGGGCGGCGCGGGCCTCGTCCAGCCGCCCGTGATCCAGCAGCAGGCGCAGACTCGCCAGGTGCATGCGCTGGGCGGTGAGCGGCTGGTTGAGTTCGTGCACCAGGGCCGCCGACATCTGCCCCAGGGCGGCCAGCTTGGCGGCCTGCACCAGGCCGTCCTGGGCGGTGCGCAATTCGGCGGTGCGGGCCTCCACCAGCTGCTCCAGTTCCAGGCGGCTGCGCTGGCGCAGGCGTTGCAGCCGGCGCCGTTGCGCCCAGAGGAGACCGGCGCAGACCAGCAGCAGCCAGACGCAGACGGCGGCCAGTGCCGCACCCGGACCACCGCCCTGCAGGTCCCGGGTGGGCCGGAGCAGGTGCAGGGTCCAACCTTCGCTGGGCAGCGGCAGGCTGTCCCAGAGGTAGTCGGCGCTGCCTTCGGGGGCCTGGATGTGGGCCACCTGGCGCTGCTCGCCGAGCACCCGCTCCTGGCGATAGGGCAGGGGTTGCAGGGTGCGCCGGTCGTACTGGCGGGTGGTGGCCAGTTCCGCGCGATCGGCCGGGGTCAGCTCGCGCAGCAGGCGATAGCGCCAGGCCGGGCGATTGGCGGCAAAGACCACGCCGCGGGCATCGCTGACCAGCAGTACCTCGGGGTGCTCGCCCCAGCGCGCCTCGATGGCGGGGAATTCCAGCTTGACCACCACCGCGCCGAGAAAGCGCCCCTGGGCGTCCAGCACGGCGTGGGAGAGGAAATAGCCGGGGATGCCGGTGGTGACCCCCACGGCATAGAAGCGGCCGCTGCCGCCGGCGAGGGTCTCGCGGAAATAGGGTCGGAAGCCATAGTTGTGGCCGACATAGCTGGTGGGCAGCCGCCAGTTGCTGGCGCCGATGGCCAGCCCCGTGCGATCCAGCTGTTCCAGGGTCGAGGACTGGGCGGCCGTGTTCAGGCGCTCCAGCTTGAGATTGAGACGCTCGGTGGCGGCGGCGTCGGGCGGGGTGGTGAGGACGGCGATCAGCTCGGGGTCCTGGGCCAGCACCGCCGGCAGGGCGCGAAAGCGGTCGATCAGGGTCTGCAGGCCGCTGGCGTGGAGGCGCAACTGCTCCTGGCCGAGCAGGCTGGCCTCGGCCAGGCTCGCCTGCTCGGCGCGGTGCCAGGCCTGGCTGCCCAGCAACAGACAGCCGATCAGGGCGAGCAGCAGGACCGGCAGCAGGCGCAGGGCTGGGGGCATGGCAGGAGACCGTGGCAGGGATGGCCGGACGATAGCACGGCGGGGAGGGGACGGCTCAGGCCGAGGCGGCGGTGCGCTGGGCGATCTGTTCGGGCTGGAAATCGCAGGTGAAGCAGCTGCCCTCGCCAGGCACGCTGTGGATGTCCAGGCCGCCGCGATGACGGATCAGCACGTGCTTGACGATGGCCAGGCCCAGGCCGGTGCCGCCGGTGCTGGAGGCGCGGCTGGCGTCGAGGCGATAGAAGCGTTCGGTCAGGCGCGGCAGGTGGCGGGCGTCGATACCGGGACCATTGTCCTGCACCGCGACATGGGCGCCTGCGGCGTCCTGCCAGGCACGCACCCGCACCTCGCCGCCTTCGGGGCTGTACTTGACCGCGTTGAACACCAGGTTGGAAAAGCAGCTGCGCAATTCGGTCTCGCTGCCCAGCAGGGCCAGACCCGGCTCGCATTCCAGGCTCAGGCGATGGCCCACGGCGCCGGACAGGGCACGACCGTCCTGCAGGATGGAGGCGAGCAGCGGCTCCAGGGCGACCGGGCGGTTGTCGGCGGGATAATCGGTGGCTTCCAGGCGGGCCAGCAGCAGCAGGTCGTCGATGGTGTGCTGCATGCGTCCGGCCTGCTGCTGCATCTGCCCCAGCGCCCGCCGCCAGCGCGGAGTGGCGTGGTCGGCGTTGTCCAGCAGGGTCTCCAGGTAGCCGGTGATCACCGTCAGCGGGGTGCGCAATTCGTGGGAGACGTTGGCGACGAAATCCTTGCGCATCTGTTCCAGCTGATGGACGCGGGTCACGTCGCGCACCAGCAGCAGCCGGTCGCCTTCGCCGAAGCGGGTCACCAGGATGTGCAGGTACTGGTCGTCGTTGAGCGGCGAGGCCAGCTCCAGCGGCTCGCCATAGTCGCCGCCGAGAAAGTAGTCGGAAAAGCGCGGATGGCGCACCAGGTTGGTGATGGGCTGACCGAGGTCCTGGGGCTGGCGCAGGCCCAGCAGGGTTTCCGCGGCGCGGTTCCACCATTCCAGGTTGCCATGGCGATCCACCAGGATGATGGCGTCGCGCAGGGCCTCGGTGGAGGCCTGGGCGCGACCGATCACGGCGAGCAATTCCTCGCGCTGGCGCTGTTCGTGGCGCTGGCGCCGATAGAGCCGGTCGAATACCTCGCCCCACAGGCCCTCGGCTTCCGGCGGCGCGCCCGGGGCCTCGCTCAGCAGCCAGGCCTGCAGGCGCAACAGGTGCCTCAGGGTGACCGCCAGATAGACCGCCAGTCCCAGGGCCACCGCCAGGCCGACATGGCCGAAGGGCCAGCCGGCCAGGGCGCAGCCGGCGACCACGGTCGACAGCTGGGTGGCCAGGCGGGAGCGCCAGTTGATGTTCACGGCGGCGGTGATCCCGCGTCAGAGTTTGGTGGAAAAGCGATACCCGGTGCCGCGCACCGTCTGTACCAGGTTCTCGTAGGTCTCGCCGAGGGCCTTGCGCAGGCGGCGGATGTGCACGTCCACGGTACGTTCCTCGACATAGACGTTGCCACCCCAGACCTGATCCAGCAGCTGGCCGCGGGTATAGGCACGCTCCTGGTGGGTCATGAAGAACTGCAGCAGACGGTATTCGGTGGGACCCATCTCGGCGGGCGCGCCGTCGATGGTCACCCGGTGGCTGATCGGATCGAGGATCAGGCCGTTGACCTCCAGCGGACCGTCGTTCTCCAGGTGCCCGGTGCGGCGCAGCACGGCCTTCAGGCGCGCCACCAGCTCGCGGGGCGAGAAGGGCTTGGTGATGTAGTCGTCGGCACCGGTCTCCAGGCCCTGGACCTTGTTGTCCTCGTCACCCTTGGCCGTGAGCATGATGATGGGGATGGCGTCGGTCAGCTCGTCGCGCTTGAGGCGGCGGGCCAGTTCCAGGCCGGAGGTGCCGGGCAGCATCCAGTCGAGCAGGATGAGATCGGGCTTGCGATCGACGATCAGGGCGTGGGCGTCCTTGCTGTTGTCCGCCTCCAGGCATTCATAGCCCGCCATTTCCAGGGCCACGGCGATCATCTCGCGAATGGGCGCCTCATCGTCGACGATCAGGATGGATTTACCCGTCATGGAGCGCTCTGCCTCTCGAGTCCTTGCAATGTGCCGTGCATTAGATAGCGCCAATATTGCAGCTATGTGACAAGGCTGTCATATCTAACTTATATCCCAACATATGGGATGACGTATCACATATTGAGATTTGCCGAAGAGGCTTCTAGAGTGAAGGCCATGAACGACAACAATTCCAACAAGGGCGAAGCGCCCAGCGGGGCCCAGGCCCTGTTCCGCGGCCTGGCCGTGCTCGAAGCCGTGGCCGCCGGGGCTGACAGCCTGGCCCAGGTCGGTGCCGCCATCGGCTGCACCCGCAGCACCACCCATCGGCTGGTTGCTGCCCTGACCCAGGCGGGTTATCTGCGCAGCGATGGCGGGCGGCTGATCCTCGGCAGCCATCTCATCGCCCTCGGCTACCAAGCCCGCGAGCAGCTGCCGCTGACCGGTGTGGCCCGGCCCCACCTACAACGCCTGGCCCAGCACTGTGGCGACACCGTGCACCTGGGCGTGCGCGAGGGCGGCGATGTCCTCTATCTCGACAAGCTGCCCGGCAGCCGTGGCCTGGAGATGAGATCCCGGGTCGGGCTGCGCATGCCGTTGGCGCTGACCGGGGTCGGCAAGGCGCTGATGCTGGATCTCGCCGAGGGCGAGTGGGAAGCCCTCTATGGCGAAGGTGTGGCCCGGCGCACCGGCCAGCCCGGGCTGCGCGAGGATTTCCTGCCCTGGGCGGACTACCGTGCGCGGCTGCGGCGCCACGCCGCCGAGGGCTATGCCCTGGATCTGGAAGAAAACGAACTGGGCATCCGCTGCGTGGCCGCGCCCATCCGCGGCGCCGACGGCGCCATCGTCGCGGCCCTCAGCGTGGCCAGTGCCATCCCCTACATGCCCGAGGCGCGGCTGCACGAGTTGCAGCCCGAGGTCACTGCCTGCGCCCGGGCCATTTCCCGCGAACTCGGCTGGAGCCCTGCATGACCGCCACCCCGCACCTCATCGGCCTCGACTGGGGCACCTCGTCCCTGCGGGCTCAGCTGTTCGACGCCCAGGGTGCCGTGCTGGAAACCCGCAGCCGGCCCTGGGGCATCATGCATGTGCCCGACGGCGACTTCGCCGCGGCCTATCGCGCCCTGGTGGGCGACTGGCGCGAGGCCCAGCCGGACCTGCCCGCCATCGCCTGCGGCATGGTCGGCAGTCGCGGCGGCTGGCGCGAGGTGCCCTATGCCGACTGCCCGGCCGATGTCCACAGCCTGGCCGCCGGCCTGCTGCGCCTGGACACGGGCTGCGGCGACCTCCACCTGGTTCCCGGAGTGATGCAGCGCGGCGCCTTGCCCAACGTCCTGCGTGGCGAGGAAACCCAGGTGTTCGGCGCCCTCGAACTGGAGCCGGACCTGGCCGCCGAAGCCCTGCTGGTCCTGCCCGGCACCCACAGCAAGTGGGTACGGGTGCGCGACGGTCGTCTCACCGACTTCGCCACCTACATGACCGGCGAGTTGTTCGCCGTCTTGCGCGAACACTCCATCCTGGGTCGTCCGGCCAGCGAAGCCGGTCCCGAGGCCAGTGCCGAGGCCTTCCGCCTGGGTCTCACCACCGCCCGCGACGCCGGCGCCGAGGGCCTGTTCGGCCGCCTCTTCACCGCCCGCAGCCGGGTCCTGGCCGGCGAACTGGGCGCGGCGCACAGCCTCGACTACCTCTCCGGCCTGCTGATCGGCGAAGAGTTGCGCAGCCAGGTCGCCGCCCTCGCGGGCGCCACCTGTCCACCCCTGGTGCTGATCGGCGACGCGGCGCTCTGCCAGCGCTATCGCGACGCCCTGGCGCTATTCGACATCCACCAGGTCCGCCTGCTGGAGCAGGCCACCCGGGCCGGGCTCTGGCGCCTGGCCCAGGCCGCCGACCTGCTCCCAACCTCTGGAGGCTCCCATGCTTGATACCTATCTCAAGGACCTGCCGCTGATCGCCATCCTGCGCGGCGTCACCCCGGACGAGATCGTCGCGGTCGGGCGCGCCCTGCATGACGCCGGCTTTCGCGTCATCGAGATCCCGCTCAATTCGCCGCAGCCCTACGAGAGCATCCGCCGGCTCACCGCCGAGCTGGGCGAGAGCTGCCTGATCGGCGCCGGCACGGTGCTCACCGAAGCCCAGGTGGCCGAGGTGGACGCTGCCGGCGGCCGCCTGATCGTCTCGCCCAACGCCAACCTGGCGGTGATCCGCGCCAGCAAGGCCGCCGGCCTGGTCAGCGCCCCGGGCGTAGCCACGCCCTCGGAGGGCTTCGCCGCCCTCGACGCCGGTGCCGACAGCCTCAAGCTGTTTCCCGCCGAGCAACTCGGCCCGGCGGTGGTCAAGGCCTGGCGCGCGGTCTTTCCCAAGGAGCTGGCGCTGCTGCCGGTGGGCGGCATCACCCCGGACAACATGGGCCCCTACGTGGCCGCCGGTGCCAACGGCTTCGGCCTCGGCTCGGCGCTGTACAAGCCGGGCCTGAGCGCGGCGCAGGTGAGCGCCAACGCCCAGGCGTTTGCGGCTGGGTGGCGCGCTCTTTCCTGATCTGATCGCGGTCATGGACCGCTCCTACTGTAGGAGCGGTCCATGACCGCGATCCCTCGATCCAACAATTAAAATCGAGACTCCACACCATGAAGATCACCAAACTCACCACCTATGTCGTCCCGCCGCGCTGGTGCTTTCTCAAGATCGAGACCGACGAAGGTATCCACGGCTGGGGCGAACCCGTGCTGGAAGGCCGCGCCCATAGCGTGGCGGCGGCGGTCGAGGAACTGGCCGACTACCTGATCGGCAAGGACCCGCGCAACATCGAAGACCACTGGACGGTGCTCTACCGCGGCGGCTTCTATCGCGGTGGTGGCATCCACATGAGCGCCTTGGCCGGCATCGACCAGGCGCTGTGGGACATCAAGGGCAAGGCCCTGGGCGTGCCGGTGCACGAGCTGCTCGGCGGCCAGGTGCGCGACAGCATCCGCGTCTATTCCTGGATCGGCGGCGACCGCCCGGCGGAGACCGCGGCCCAGGCGCTGGAGCGCCAGGCCAAGGGCTTCACCGCGATCAAGATGAACGCCAGCGAAGAGATGCAGTTCGTCGACACCTACGACAAGGTCGACCAGGTGATCGCCAACGTCGCCGCCATCCGCGACGCCTGCGGTCCGCACTTCGGCATCGGCGTGGACTTCCATGGCCGGGTGCACAAGCCCATGGCCAAGGTGCTGGTCAAGGAACTGGAACAGTTCCGCCTGATGTTCATCGAGGAGCCGGTGCTCAGCGAGCACCACGAGGCGCTCAAGGAGATCGCCCTGATGAGCAACACGCCCATCGCCCTGGGCGAGCGGCTGTACTCGCGCTGGGACTTCAAGCGCATCCTCCAGGAAGGCTACGTCGACATCCTGCAGCCCGATCCCTCCCATGCCGGCGGCATCACCGAGACGCGCAAGATCGCCAACATGGCCGAGGCCTACGACGTCGCCATCGCCCTGCATTGCCCGCTCGGTCCCATCGCCCTGGCGGTCAACCTGCAGCTGGACGCCAACTGCTACAACGCCTTCATCCAGGAGCAGAGCCTGGGCATCCACTACAACCAGGGCAACGACCTGCTGGACTACATCAAGAATCCCGAGGTGTTCGACTACGGCGACGGCCACGTGAAGATCCCCCAGGGACCAGGGCTGGGCGTGGAGGTCAACGAGGAATTCGTCAAGGAACGCGCGGCCATCGGCCATCGCTGGCGCAACCCGGTGTGGCGGCACAAGGATGGCAGTTTCGCCGAGTGGTGAGAGACGCCCTCACCCCAACCCTCTCCCCAAGGGAGAGGGGGCAAGAGCAGGAGCGCGGAGTTTCGCTCTCGTTCGGACCGTCCCCTCTCCCTCTGGGAGAGGGCCAGGGTGAGGGAAAGCCGGACCACCGCCGCTGACCCCTCACCCCAATCCTCTCCCAAAGAGAGAGGGAGCAAGAACAGGAGCGCGGGGCTCGACCTCCGTACCGACCATCCCCTCTCCCTCTGGGAGAGGGCCAGGGTGAGGGCCGCCCCAGCAGCCTGACCCCAGACATCGACAACGCTCGCCACAACGTCAATTACAGGACCCGAGCCATGCCCACTCCCACCCACGCCTCCCCGGCGGCGGCCGCGGCCGCGCCGACCCTGGCCAAGCCCAGTCGGGCCCGCTTCTTCATCATGATGCTGCTGTTCGTCACCGTGGTGATCAACTACCTCGACCGCAGCAACCTTTCCATCGCCGCGCCGCACCTGGCCCAGGACCTGGGCATCGAGCCGGTGCACATGGGGCTGATCCTCTCGGCCTTCGGCTGGACCTACGCCGCCATGCAGATCCCCGGTGGCTGGCTGGTGGACAAGGTCGCCCCGCGCATCCTCTATCCGGTGGCCATCGCGCTCTGGTCGCTGGCCACCATCGGCCTGGGCTTCGTCGGCAGCTTCATCGGCCTGATCATCCTGCGCCTTGCCGTGGGGGCCCTTGAGGCGCCGGCCTATCCGATCAACAACCGGGTGGTCACCACCTGGTTTCCCGAGCGCGAGCGGGCCACCGCCATCGGCTTCTACACCTCCGGCCAATTCGTCGGCCTGGCCTTTCTCACCCCGGTGCTGATCTACCTGCAGCAGACCTTCGGCTGGCACATGGTCTTTGTCGTCACCGGTGGCGTCGGCATCCTCTGGGCGGCCATCTGGTACCTGGTCTATCGCGAACCCAAGGACTTCCGCGGCGCCAATGCCGCCGAGGTCGCGCTGATCCAGGAGGGCGGTGGCCTGGTCGACCTGGAACAGAAGAACCGCAGCCGCGCCGCCTTCCAGTGGCGTGACCTCTGGAGCGTGCTCAACAAGCGCAAGCTCTGGGGCATCTACATCGGCCAGTTCTGCCTCAATTCCACCCTCTGGTTCTTCCTGACCTGGTTCCCCACCTACCTGGTGAAATACCGCGGCATGGACTTCATCAAGGCCGGCTTCCTCGCCTCGCTGCCGTTCCTGGCCGCCTTTCTCGGGGTGATCTGCTCGGGGCTGCTGTCGGACTGGCTGATCCGCCGCGGCGCTTCCGTAGGCCTGGCGCGCAAGCTGCCGATCATCGGCGGCCTCCTGATCTCCACCAGCATCGTCGGCGCCAACTTCGTCGACTCGCCCGCGCTGATCATCGCCTGCCTGGCACTGGCCTTCTTTGGCAACGGCCTGGCCTCCATCACCTGGTCGATGGTCTCGGCCATGGCGCCGGAGCGGCTGATCGGCCTTACCGGCGGGATGTTCAACTTCATCGGCAACCTCTCCGCCATCTGCGTGCCCATCGTCATCGGCTTCCTGGTCAAGGACGGCAGCTTCGCTCCGGCCATCGCCTTCATCGGCGTGACCGCGCTGATCGGCGCCCTCTGCTACGGCCTGGTGGTGGGCAAGGTGGAACGTCTGCCCGAATAAGGGCGACTAAAGGAGCGCCTTCCGCTCTGGTTGCGGAGGCGCTCTGCCACCGGCCGTGCCGGACCCATAACGACAACAAAGGAGTCTCCCCATGCCACTCGCCCGTCGCACCTTTCTTGGCGTGTCCCTGGCCGCCTCGGCCGGTCTGGTCGCCAGCCGCGCCCTGGCCGACGACAAGTTCGGTCTCACCCGCAACTGGGAGGGCAAGCCGCCCATCGTCATGCCCGATCCGGCCTGGGAGATCCACGACCCGGCCTTCAAGGGACGCCTGGGTAATGCCTTCGTCGAACGCCTCTGGTCCGGCGGTCTCTGGACTGAAGGCCCGGTGTGGATGGCCGACTGGCGCTGCTTGCTGTTCAGTGACATCCCCAATGCCCGGGTGATGCGCTGGAGCGTCGACGACGGCCACGTCAGCGTCTATGACAACCAGTCCCACAACGCCAACGGCCACACCCGTGATCGCGAGGGTCGGCTGATCAGTTGCGAGCACGACAGCCGCCGCGTCACCCGCCGCGAGTTGAATGGCAGCGTCACGGTGCTGCTCGACCGCTTCGACGGCAAGCCGCTGAACGCCCCCAACGACGTGGTGGTCGGGGCCGATGGCGCCATCTGGTTCACCGATCCGGGCTACGGCATCCTCGGCGCCTACGAGGGCCACAAGGCCGACTTCGAGCTGCCCACCAACGTCTATCGCATCGATCCCCAGGGCAAGGCCACGGTGGCGGTGGGCGACTTCGGCCGCCCCAATGGCCTGGCTTTCGCGCCCGACGGCAAGCGCCTCTACATCAGCGACACCGCTGGCGGCGGCAATCCCGGCAAGCCCAATCACCTCAGGGCGTTCACCGTGAAGGACGACGGCACCCTCGGCGGTGGCGAGGTGCTGATCGACGCCAAGGAGCAGGGCGTGATCGACGGCTTCCGCGTCGACAGCGACGGCAACCTCTGGTGCAGCTGGGCCGGCTCGGCCGAGCAGAACAGCGTGCGGGTCTTCACGCCAGGCGGCCAGCCGCTGGCCACCCTGCACCTGCCGGAAACCGTCTCCAACGTCGAATTCGGCGGCCTCAAGGGCAATCGCCTGTTCATCACCGGCGGTGGTTCGCTCTATGCCACCTATGTGAACGCCCAGCCCGCGCGGCTCTGGTAGGGGCTTCTCATCAGCCGAACCAAGGGTCGTTGGACAGGTCTGTAACAAACGGATACGGAACGACCCGCGACAACAAGATCGCCCACAAGGCGAGCGAGGAGCCTCAGTCATGAGCAACACCACCACCCACGCCGACGGTCACGTCACCGAAAAGGCGCAGCCCAAGGCGATCTTCGCCTGCCTGATGGCCGCCCTGGCCGGCCTCATGTTCGGCCTCGACATCGGCGTCATTTCCGGCGCCACCAAATTCATCCAGCAGGAATTCCAGATCTCCGATCAGGTGATCGAGTGGATCGTCTCCAGCATGATGGCCGGCGCCGCCCTGGGCGCGCTGGGCGCCGGTTCGCTGTCGGCCAAGCTGGGTCGCAAGAAGTCCCTGATGCTGGGCGCCATCCTGTTCGTCATCGGCTCGATCCTCTGTGGCCTGGCCACCTCGCCGACCATGCTGATCTTCGCCCGCTTCCTGCTCGGCCTCGCCATCGGCATCGCCTCCTTCACCGCGCCGCTGTACCTGGCCGAGGTCGCCCCGGAAAACATCCGCGGCTCGATGATCTCGCTGTACCAGCTGATGATCACCGCGGGCATCCTGATCGCCTTCCTGTCCAACACCGCCTTCAGCTACTACGAGGCCTGGCGCTGGATGCTCGGCATCATCGCCATCCCCGGGGTGCTGTTCCTGATCGGCGTCTTCGCCCTGCCGGACAGTCCGCGCTGGCTGATCATGGCCGGGCGCAAGCAGGAGGCCATCAAGGTCCTGCACAAGCTGCGCGGTGACGAAAAGGTCATCCAGCAGGAAGTCGCCGAGATCGAAGAGCAGCTCAAGGTGCCGCAGAAGGGCTGGTCGCTGTTCAAGGAGAACGCCAACTTCCGCCGCTCGGTGGGCCTGGGCGTGCTCTTGCAGGTGGTGCAGCAATTCACCGGCATGAACGTGGTGATGTACTACGCGCCGCGCATCTTCGAAGGCATGGGCTACGACACCGCTGCCCAGATGTGGTTTACCGCCGCGGTCGGTCTGACCAACGTGCTGGCCACCTTCATCGCCATCTTCCTGGTCGACAAGTGGGGCCGCAAACCCATCCTCTATACCGGCTTCGTGGTCATGGCCGTGGGCCTGGGCGTGGTCGGCACCATGCTCGGCATGGGCAACCTGAGCCACGGCCAGCAGACCTTTACCGTGGTCATGCTGCTGATCTTCATCGTCGGCTTCGCCATGTCGGCCGGTCCGCTGATCTGGACCCTGTGCTCGGAAGTCCAGCCGCTCAAGGGCCGCGACTTCGGCATCGGCTGCTCCACCTTCACCAACTGGATCGCCAACATGATCGTCGGCGCCACCTTCCTGACCATGCTGGGCACCCTGGGGCAGGGCACCACCTTCTGGATCTATGCCGGTCTGAACGTGGTGTTCATCTTCCTGGTGTTCCTGCTGGTACCGGAGACCAAGGGCGTCACCCTGGAGCGCATCGAACGCAACCTGATGCAGGGCAAGCGCCTGCGCGACCTCGGTCAGTAGGCTCGAGCGCACAGGAAAACGCCCGGCATAGCCGGGCGTTTTTCATTACCGATCCCAGTGCTTGTGTCGGTGCTTGGCGTGCTTCCAGCCCTTGCCGGGGTGGTCGCGATAGCCCCGATAGCCGCGGTCGTCGCGACCGCTGTCGCCGAGGTTGTTGCCCAGGGCACCGCCGGCACCGCCCCCCAGGGCCGCGCCGACCAGACCGCCGGTGCTACCACCGACTCTATTGCCGATCACGTTGCCGCCCGCCGCGCCCAGGCCACCGCCGATGGCGGCCTCGGTCCGATTGCGCCGGTCAGCGCCCAGTACACCACCTGCTGCACCGCCGACGCCGGCACCGATGGCCGCACCGGTGCTGCCGCCGACCTGCTGGCCGACCAGGGTACCGAGTACGCCACCCACGGCGCCGCCGAGTCCGGCTTCGGTATTGCCCGCATACGCCGGGGCAACGCCCGCCAGGGCAAGCAACAAGAACAGGGCTGAAGGTTTCATGGAGTCCACTCCGTGGTAGAGACGAGCCGATCCTCGGCAAAAATCGCTGCCCTGGCAAGTACCGAACGGTCGTTTGAATGGTAAAGGTTGTCTTTACCCATTCCTTTGATTTCCTTGAACAAACCTATACGGGAATCGCCGGTCTCGGCCGTTTTCCGGGTCTGGAACGAGGCCTGCAGCCGGGCGAAGGCTGGTCTAGACTCAAGGCGATCGCGCCGCCAAGGGGACTCCATGATTCATGCTCGTCTGCTGTCCGGCTGTCTCCTGTTCCTTGTCAGCGCCAGCGCCTCGGCCTGGGAATACACCCTCATCGCCCCCGACAAGCCGGTGCAGAACTGGAGCATCAGCAGCGATCGCCTGGGCCTGCGCGATGGCCTGGCCTTTGCCGTCGGCGTGCACCGCCTGAGTGGCGGGCGCCAGGAAGGCTCGGTGCTGATCGAGATCGACACCGGCGCCCTGCAGCTCACCGTGGTGGCGACCCGCGGCATGAACGTCCTGCGCGCCCAGGCCGGCACCCTGCGACTGGGCTGGGATTCGCCGGTGCGCGAGGTGGTCAATCCGGCCTTCGTCAACCTGGAGAGCCGCAATGGCCTGGGCTGGTTGGAAGGCTTCAACGAACTGGTGGCGCGCGCCGGCTTCGAGTGGGTCGGCCACCCCGGAATGGACCGGGGGCAACTGCTGACCCTGCACGGTCGGGCCAGCTACCTGCCGGCCAGCCAGGTGGTGCTGACCATCGACGAACAGCCGCCGCACCGCATCAGCCTCAAGGGCGTGCTGCACGAGGAGGCCTTCAAGCAGGCCAACTTTCGCATCGACACCGAACTGGTCACCCACGCCGGGGCCACCGGCTTCACCCTGCACGATCGCCTGACCAACCAGGGGGCGCACGCCGCCGAGTACCAGGTGCTCTATCACAGCAATTTCGGGCCGCCGCTGCTCGGTGAAGGCGCCCGGTTCGCCGCGCCGGTGCGGGAGGTGTCACCCTTCGATGCGCGGGCGCGCCAGGAGCTGGCGGAGTGGCAGACCTATCGCGCGCCCACGCCGGGCTATGGCGAGACGGTCTACAACCTCTATCCCTGGGGCGACGATCAGGGGCGCAGCCTCGCGGTACTGCACGATCGCAGTGCCCACCAGGGCGTGGCGCTGGCCTTCAATGTGCGGGAATTGCCGGTCTTCACCCTGTGGAAGAACACCGATGCCAAGGCCCAGGGCTATGTCACCGGCCTGGAGCCGGGCACCAGCTTTTCCTACAACCGCAGCCAGCAGCGGGCCCTGGGGCTGGTGCCGCGCATCGAGGCCGGCGGCACGCGCGACTTCACTCTCGACTATCGGCTGCTGGCCACCGCCGCCGAGGTCCGGCAGGCGCTGGAGCAGGTCGAAGGCATCCGCCACGGACGGCCGACCCAGGTGCGCGAGGCGCCGCTGGCCCGGGAGCCCTAGCGGCAAGGCCGGCGGGTGCTAGCGCCGCGCGGGCAGGGGGCGGGTGCGGCCGCTGCCATCGATGGCCACGAAGACGAATACCGCCTCGGTCACCTTGCTCCACTCGCTGGACAGCGGATCGTCGCTCCAGACCTCGATGAGGATCTGGATGGAGCTGCGGCCCACCTCCAGGGTGTTGGTATAGAAGGAGAGCTGTGCGCCCACGGGCACCGGCGTCATGAAGGCCATGCGGTCGATGGCCACGGTGGCCACGCGCCCGGCGGCCAGGCGACTGGCCATGGCGCTGCCGGCCAGGTCCATCTGGGCCACCAGCCAGCCGCCGTAGATGTCGCCGAAGCCATTGGTCTCGCGGGGCAGCGCAGTGATCTGCATGGCCAGGTCGCCCTGGGGGATGGGATCTTCTTGTTCGAGCTCTTCGATCATGACAGGGCCCTCGGGAGCCCGGATAGGTAGGTAACGTTCAGCATCTGCACGCAAGAATGCTGCCAATCTCTCGGCGGAGATCGTTAGGGGGCTACAGTATAACGCCTGGGGCAGGGCGGCTCGACCGCTTTTGCACCAGGATGGAACAGCCATAGCTCGGCAGATGAGCCCTGAATGGGCACTGAATGAATAGCGGAAATTCCTTGCAGATTTGCTATCGTGGAGACCGTGCACGGCCAGGCAATCCAGAGGGCCCTGCACGTCCGATGATCAGGTAATGATCGGTAGACCTGCTGCCGCCGTGCTCCACAAGAGCGCAGGCGGCGCGGTGCAGGTCCGGCGCCCATCCGGCGACCCGCCCGATCCCTGCCAGCCGCTCCAGGCGGACGGTCACTCGGGGCCGCGTCTTGTCCGCTACACCCGGAGGGATGCCAGAGGCCGAATTTCCTTTGCGCTCCTCTCTTGTCCGGGATCCTCGATGAAACTGCAATCCGCCTCTGCGCCGCTCACGTCGCGCCCTCTGGGCCGCAACGACTACAAGACCCTCTCGCTGTCCGCCCTGGGCGGCGCGCTGGAGTTCTACGACTTCGTCATCTTCGTCTTCTTCGCCGCGGTGGTGGGGAAGCTGTTCTTTCCCGCCGACATGCCCGACTGGCTGCGACAGATGCAGACCTTCGGCATCTTCGCCGCGGGCTATCTGGCACGTCCGCTGGGCGGCATCATCATGGCCCACTTCGGCGACCTGCTCGGGCGCAAGAAGATGTTCACCCTAAGCATCTTCATGATGGCCCTGCCGACCCTGGGCATGGGCCTGATGCCCACCTACGCGCAGATCGGCGTGGCCGCGCCGATCCTGCTGCTGGTGCTGCGCATCATCCAGGGCGCGGCCATCGGCGGCGAGGTGCCCGGCGCCTGGGTGTTCGTCTCCGAACACGTCCCCGGCAAGCACGTCGGCTATGCCTGCGGCACCCTGACCGCCGGTCTCACCTTCGGCATCCTGCTCGGCTCGCTGATGGCGACCCTGATCAACACCGTCTTCACCCCGGTGGAAGTGGCCGACTACGCCTGGCGCTTTCCCTTCCTGATCGGCGGCGTCTTCGGCCTGTTCTCGGTCTACCTGCGCCGCTGGCTGCACGAGACGCCGGTGTTCGCCGAACTGGCGATCCACAAGTCGCTGGCCGAGGAAGTGCCGCTCAAGGCCGTGCTGCGCGACCACCGCAGCAGCGTGATCCTGTCCATGCTGCTGACCTGGATGCTCACCGCCGGCATCGTGGTGGTCATCCTCATGACCCCGACCCTGCTGCAGACCCAGTACGGCTTCTCCGCCGCCCTGGCGCTCAAGGCCAACAGCCTGGCCATCGTCTTCCTGACCCTGGGCTGCATCGTCTCCGGCGCCTTGTCCGATCGCTTCGGCAGCGGCCCGGTGTTCATCGGCGGCGGTCTCATCCTGGCAGTGGCCAGCTGGGCGCTCTATGCCGGTCTCAAGGTCCATCCGGAATGGCTGTTCCCGCTCTATGCCCTGGCCGGCGCGGCGGTCGGCGTCATCGGCGGCGTGCCGCGGGTGATGGTGCTGGCCTTCCCGCCCAAGGTGCGCTTCTCGGGGCTGTCGTTCTCCTACAACGTGGCCTACGCCATCTTCGGCGGCCTGACCCCCATGGTCGTCACCCTGATGCTCAAGCAGCATCCGCTGGGCCCGGCCTGGTACGTCATGGGCCTGGCCCTGCTGGGCGTGGGCATCGGCTGCTACCTGCTCAGCCGCGAGCGCCGCGCCGCCGCCCTGGCACCCGCCTGATCCCGGCCGGTCATGCCGCCCGCCGTGGCGGCGTGACCGGGTTGGCCAGGCCGACCCGCAGGGGCGACCTCGGCATCGCCAAAAACGCCATCCCCACAGACGCCGCGCTTCGCGAGGACTAGGCTCGAACCGCTAGAGCCAGTCCAACAATAACAGCGAGGTGCAACATGTCCGGTAATCGTGGCGTCGTCTATCTGGGCGCGGGCAAGGTCGAGGTGCAGACCATTCCCTACCCGAAGATGGAAACCCCGCAGGGCAAGCGTATCGACCACGGCGTCATCCTGCGCGTGGTCTCCACCAACATCTGTGGTTCAGACCAGCACATGGTGCGCGGCCGGACCACTGCCCCCGAAGGCCTGGTGCTCGGCCACGAGATCACCGGCGAGGTCATCGAAGCGGGTCGTGACGTCGAGACCCTCAAGGTCGGCGATCTGGTCTCGGTGCCCTTCAACGTCGCCTGCGGTCGCTGCCGCACCTGCAAGGAGCAGGACACCGGCGTCTGCCTGACCGTCAATCCCTCGCGCGCCGGCGGTGCCTACGGCTACGTCGACATGGGCGGCTGGGTCGGTGGCCAGGCCGAATACGTGCTGGTCCCCTATGCCGACTTCAACCTGCTCAAGCTGCCGAATCGCGACGCGGCCATGGAAAAGATCCGTGACCTGACCTGCCTGTCCGACATCCTGCCCACCGGCTACCACGGCGCCGTCACCGCCGGCGTCGGTCCGGGCACCAGCGTCTATGTCGCCGGGGCCGGCCCGGTCGGTCTGGCCGCGGCCGCCTCGGCCCGCCTGCTGGGCGCCGCCGTGGTCATCGTCGGCGACGTCAACCCGGTACGCCTGGCCCACGCCAAGGCCCAGGGCTTCGAGATCGCCGACCTGTCCCAGGACACCCCGCTGCACGAGCAGATCGCCGCGCTGCTGGGCACGCCGGAGGTGGATTGTGCGGTCGACGCCGTCGGCTTCGAAGCCCGTGGCCATGGTCACGAAGGCGCCAAGAGCGAGGCCCCGGCCACCGTGCTGAACTCACTGATGGGCATCGTGCGGGTGGCCGGCAAGATCGGCATCCCCGGCCTCTACGTCACCGACGATCCGGGTGCCGTGGACGCCGCCGCCAAGCAGGGTGCTCTGAGCATCCGCTTCGGTCTGGGCTGGGCCAAGTCCCACAGCTTCCACACCGGCCAGACCCCAGTGATGAAGTACAACCGCCAGCTGATGCAGGCGATCATGTGGGATCGCATCAAGATCGCCGACATCGTCGGTGTACAGGTGATCACCCTGGACGAGGCCCCCCGCGGCTACAGCGAATTCGATTCGGGCGTCCCGAAGAAATTCGTCATCGATCCGCACAAGCTGTTCAGCGCGGCCTAGCTATTGCACTAAGGATTTTGCCCGAGACTGCTGGCCATTTGGCATTTCTCGGGCAAGCCGTGCAGTCGTTTGGCGCACCAGGGGGTCTATCCCGCAGCGTCCACTTCGGGCGCTGTTTTTTTGGTGCCACAGACGAGGCCAGCATGACCCCGAATGTCCGTTCGACCCTTCACCGTATCCTTCCCTCCCTGCTCATGGCGGCCCTGTTGCTGCTGGGCAGCAACCCGGCCCGTGCCGAGGGCGGTGTGTCCTTTCGCTTCGCCGAAGAAGGACAGGGCTGGATGCTGCGCGGCCCGGTCGATGTGCTCAAGTGGCCCTTCGTCTACGACCGCAGTCGTGAGCGCGCGCGCAACACCCTGACGCGGCTGGACGGCGACACCCAGGTGCGGGTGATCGAGACCCGTTCCTTCCAGCGCTGGAAGCGCATCGAGGTGCAGCAGGACGGTCGTACCCTGCTGGGTTGGGTCGAGAGCTACAGCGTCCCCGAAGCCGTGCGGCTCGACTGATCGGGAGCAAAAGGCCACTGCCGCCAGTCACACCTCTGACAGTCATCAATCTCAGAGGAGCGACGCATGTCCGCGATCACCCGTCTTCAGCTCAACGACGGTCACCACATTCCGCAATTCGGCCTGGGGGTCTGGCAGACCCCGGCCGAAGAGACCGCTCAGGTGGTCAAGACAGCCCTGGACCTCGGCTATCGACACATCGACACCGCTGCCATCTACGGCAACGAAGAGGGCGTCGGCCAGGCCATCGTCCAGGCCGGTCTGCCGCGTGACGAGCTGTTCGTCACCACCAAGCTGTGGAATGCCGACCAGGGCTACGACAGCGCCCTGCGCGCCTTCGACACCAGCCTGGCCAAGCTGGGTCTGGAGCATGTCGACCTCTACCTGATCCACTGGCCGCTGCCGGAAAAGGGCCTGTTCCTCGACAGCTGGAAGGCGCTGATCGAATTGCGCAACCAGGGTCGGGTGAAGTCCATCGGCGTGTCCAACTTCCGCCAGGCCGACATCGAGATCCTGCTGACCGAGACCGGGGTGGTGCCGGTGGTCAACCAGATCGAGTGTCATCCGCTGCTGCAGCAGCAGGAGCTGCGCGACTTCAACACCTACAAGGGCATCGCTACCGAAGCCTGGAGTCCGCTGGCCCAGGGTGGCGAGCTGCTGGGCAGCCCGGTGCTGCAGCAACTGGCGGCCAAGCACGGCAAGACGCCGGCCCAGGTGGTGCTGCGCTGGCACATCCAGCTCGGCAACATCATCTTCCCCAAATCCAAGACGCCCAAGCGCATCGAAGAGAACATGCAGATCTTCGACTTCGCCCTGGACGACGAGGACATGCGGCAGATCGCCGGGCTGAACCAGGACAAGCGTCTGGGTCCGGACCCCGCGACCTTCAACGGCTGACGTTCAGGGGGCGCCGCGATGAGCGGCGCCTCTGTATGCCTGGCGCGCAAGGCGCCAGTGCCTGTATGCTGCGCGGCCCTTTCGGGACACCTCATGCCGGATCGGCATAGGGCAGGCGACAGCGGCATTAGACATACCCCGTTACCCTCTGGCAAAAGTGTGACGCCTTGGTGCTCCCAGTCCTTTTCGAGCACCGTTTCCGCAGCCTGAACGCACCCTCTCGTTGGCGTTGCATGCGCTTCGCGCATCACGACCCGACACGGTGACGTTCGTCCCGAACTCCATCCAAATAGAACAAAGGTGTCGGTACATGACCAAGCCCAAGCTCAGCCTCGCGTGGCAGATCCTTATCGGCCTCGTGCTGGGGATCGCCGTCGGCGCACTGCTCAACCACTTCAGCGCCGAGAAAGCCTGGTGGATCTCGAACGTCCTCAAGCCGGCCGGCGACATCTTCATCCGGCTGATCAAGATGATCGTGGTGCCCATCGTCATCGCCACCCTGGTGGTCGGCATCGCCGGCGTCGGCGATTCCAAGAAGCTTGGTCGCATCGGTCTCAAGACCATCCTCTACTTCGAGATCGTCACCACCCTGGCCATCGTCGTCGGCCTGTTCTTCGCCGACAGCGTGCAGCCCGGTGCCGGCATCGACATGAGCACCCTGGGCACCACCGATATCTCCCAGTACCAGAAGACCACCGCGGAAGTGCAGCATGACCACGCCTTCATCGCGACCATCCTCAACCTGATCCCGTCCAACGTCTTCGCCGCCGTCGCCCGTGGCGAGATGCTGCCGATCATCTTCTTCGCGGTGATGTTCGGCCTGGGCCTGGGCGCCCTGCCGGAAGCCACCCGCGAGCCGGTGGTGCGGGTCTTCCAGGGCATCTCCGAGGCCATGTTCAAGGTCACCCACATGATCATGAACTACGCCCCCATCGGTGTCTTCGCGCTGATCGCGGTGACCGTGGCCAACTTCGGCTTCGCCTCCCTGCTGCCGCTGGCCAAGCTGGTGGTGCTGGTCTACGTCGCCATCGGCTTCTTCGCCCTCGGCGTGCTGGGCCTGGTGGCCAAGCTGTTCGGCTTCTCGATCTTCCGCATCATCCGCATCCTCAAGGACGAGCTGATCCTGGCCTATTCCACCGCCAGTTCGGAAACCGTGCTGCCGCGCATCATCGAGAAGATGGAGGCCTATGGCGCGCCCAAGTCCATCACCAGCTTCGTGGTGCCCACCGGCTATTCCTTCAACCTGGACGGCTCCACCCTCTACCAGAGCATCGCGGCGCTGTTCATCGCCCAGCTCTATGGCATCGATCTGTCGCTGAGCCAGCAGCTGCTGCTGGTGCTGACCCTGATGGTCACCTCCAAGGGCATCGCCGGCGTGCCGGGCGTGTCCTTCGTGGTGCTCCTGGCCACCCTGGGCAGCGTCGGCATTCCGCTGGAAGGCCTGGCCTTCATCGCCGGTGTGGATCGCATCATGGACATGGCGCGCACCGCCCTGAACGTGATCGGCAACGCCCTGGCCGCGCTGGTCATCGCCAAGTGGGAAGGTCTCTATGACGCCGAGAAGGGCGCCGCCTACTGGGCAGCCCTGCCGCACCTGAAGAGCACCGCCAAGGTCGAGGAGCGTCCTCAGGCCACCCGCGGTGAAGCCCTGCGCGACTGAGTGGCTGGCTAGCGGAGAACGGAGCCCGGCCCTGTGCCGGGCTCCGTCGTTTCAGCCGGCGAGAATGGCCGCGTAGCCCTCGCGATAGCTGGGGTAGCGGGGCGTCCAGCCCAGGGCCCGGGCGCGGGCGTTGCTGCATCTCTTGCTGCCGGCGCGACGCAACTGGGCCTCGTCGGACCAGAAGGTGATGCCCAGCCGTGCCCGCAGCCAGTCGACCACCTCGTCCAGCGGCGCCGGATCGTCGTCCACGCCCAGATAGAGATCATCCAGGGCGACCCCTTCGCGATCCCGCTGCAGCAGCAGCGCCAGCAGGCCGGCGGCGTCCTCGACATGGATGCGATTGCCATACAGCGGCGGCTCGCGGGTCACCCGGGAGCCCTCGCGCACCTGGCGCAGCAGCGCCTCGCGTCCCGGGCCGTAGATGCCGGTCAGGCGGACCACGCTGGCGGGCAGGCCGCTGCCCAGCGCCAGGTCTTCCGCCTCGCGCAGGATGCGCCCGGAAAAGCGCTCGGGTTCGGCAGGAGCGGTCTCGTCGACCCAGGCGCCGTCGCCCTGGGCATAGACGCCGCTGCTGGAGACGAACAGCAGGCGCTGCGGACGCTGCTTGCAGGCCGCCAGCCAGCCCAGCAGGTGGCGCAGGCCCTCGACATAGGCGGCGCGATAGCCGGCTTCGTCATGGTGGGTCGCGGCGGTGGCATAGACCACCTGGTCGAGGGGTTCGCGCGGCCAGGCGGCCGGCGGCGTGGCCTCGGCGAGATCGCCCGCGACCGGCAGCAACTCAGCGGGGAGGGCGGCGACAGTGCGCCTGAGGCCGAAGACCCGGTGGCCCTGGGCGACCAGTTGCAGGCCGAGACGGCTGCCGACATCGCCGCAACCGGCGATCAGGATGGTGCTCATCGGTGTTTCCTTCTGCAAAGGCCGGGACAGACGGCCAGGGTAGCCTGCGCCTGGCCGTGGTCCAACCTGGGAGCGCAGGCTGCTGCCCGTCGCGCTTGGCCGTTGATAGAGACAGCCGCTAAGATTGGCCGGCACCCCATGGAATTTGACTATGACCCTGACTGAACTGCGCTATATCGTCACGCTCGCCCAGGAACAGCACTTTGGCCGAGCTGCCGAGCGTTGCCACGTCAGCCAGCCGACGCTGTCGGTCGGCGTCAAGAAGCTCGAGGACGAGCTGGGCATTCTGATCTTCGAGCGCAGCAAGAGTGCCGTGCGCCTGACCCCCACCGGCGAGGGCATCGTTGCCCAGGCGCAAAAGGTGCTGGAGCAGGCCCAGGGCATCCGCGAACTGGCCCAGGCCGGCAAGAACCAGCTCACCGCGCCGCTGAAGATCGGTGCCATCTATACCATCGGGCCCTATCTCTTTCCGCACCTCATCCCGCAGCTCAACCGGGTGGCGCCGGAGATGCCGCTGTACATCGAGGAAAATTTCACCCACCTGCTGCGCGACAAGCTGCGCACCGGTGAGCTGGATGCCGTCATCCTCGCCCTGCCGTTCAACGAGCCGGACGTCCTGACCCTGCCGCTGTACGACGAACCCTTCTACGTGATGATGCCGGCGCGGCACCCCTGGACCAAGCTCAAGGCCATTCCGCAGAACCAGCTCAGCGACAAGAGCCTGCTGCTGCTGGGCGAAGGCCACTGCTTCCGCGACCAGGTCCTGGAAGCCTGTCCGACCGTGCGCAAGCACGAGGAAAACAAGAATTCCACGGTGGAATCCTCTTCGCTGGAAACCATCCGCCACATGGTGGCCTCCGGCCTGGGCGTCTCGGTGCTGCCGTTCTCGGCGGTGGAGAGTCACCACTATGCGCCGGGGATCATCGAGGTGCGCCCCTTCGAGCGGCCGGTGCCCTATCGCACCGTGGCCATCGCCTGGCGCGCCAGCTTTCCGCGGCCCAAGGCCATTGAGGTGCTGGCCGACTCGGTCCGCCTGTGCTCGGTGGCGCGGCCTGAAGCCAAGGGCGTCGTGCAGCCGGCATGAGTGAACTGGCCGCGACGCCGGTCACCGCCCTCAAGGGGGTCGGCGCCGCCCTGCAGGAGAAACTCGCGCGGGTCGGCCTGGAAACCCTGCAGGACGTGCTCTTCCACCTGCCGCTGCGCTATCAGGATCGCACCCGCATCGTGCCCATCGGCGCCCTGCGGCCCGGTCAGGACGCCGTGGTGGAGGGCATGGTCGCCTCCGCCGAGGTGCTCATGGGCCGGCGGCGCAGCCTGCTGGTGCGCCTGCAGGACGGCAGCGGCACCCTGTCGCTGAGATTCTTCCACTTCAGCCAGGCGCAAAAGGACGGCCTCAAGCGCGGCACCCTGCTGCGCTGCTATGGCGAGGTGCGCCCCGGCGCCTCGGGCCTGGAGATCTACCATCCCGAATACCGCGCCCAGGACGAGAACGCCCCGGCGCCGGTCGAGCAGACGCTGACGCCCATCTACCCGACCACCGAAGGCCTCACCCAGCTGCGCCTGCGCCAGCTCAGCGCCCAGACGTTGGAACGACTCGGGCCCGAATCCCTGCCCGACTGGCTGCCGCCGGAGATGGCCGCGCACTATCGCTTGGGTCCCCTGGCCGATGCCCTGCGCTACCTGCATCGACCGCCGCCAGACGCGGACCTGGAAGAGCTGGCCGAGGGCCGGCACTGGGCCCAGGAGCGGCTGGTCTTCGAAGAATTGCTCACCCACCAGTTGTCCCTGCAGCGGCTGCGCGAGACCCTGCGCGCCCAGCGTGCGGTGCCCCTGCCGGCCGCCCGCCGGCTGCCACAGTTGTATCTGGACAACCTCGGCTTCACCCCCACCGGCGCCCAGCAGCGCGTCGGGCGCGAGATCGCCCATGACCTGGCCCAGCCCGAGCCCATGCTGCGGCTGGTGCAGGGCGACGTCGGCGCCGGCAAGACGGTGGTCGCGGCCCTGGCCGCCCTGCAGGCCATCGAGGCCGGCTACCAGGTGGCGCTGATGGCGCCCACTGAGATCCTCGCCGAGCAGCACTTCCTCAACTTCCAGCGCTGGTTCGCCGCTCTGGACATCGAGGTGGCCTGGCTGGCCGGCAAGCTCAAGGGCAAGGCCCGCGCCAGCTCCCTGGAGCGCATCGCCGCCGGGGCGCCCATGGTGGTGGGCACCCATGCGCTGTTCCAGGACGAGGTGCGTTTCGCCCGCCTGGCGCTGGTGGTGATCGACGAACAGCACCGCTTCGGCGTGCAGCAACGCCTGGCGCTGCGCCAGAAGGGCGTCGACGGTCGCCTGGCGCCGCACCAGCTGATCATGACCGCCACCCCCATCCCGCGCACCCTGGCCATGAGCGCCTATGCCGATCTGGACACCTCGGTGCTCGACGAACTGCCGCCGGGACGGACGCCGGTCAATACCGTGAGCGTCACCGACAGCCGCCGCGAGGAAGTCGTGGAGCGGGTGCGTGCCGCCTGCCACGAAGGGCGCCAGGCCTACTGGGTCTGCACCCTGATCGAGGAATCCGAGGAACTCACCTGCCAGGCGGCCGAGACCACCTACGAGGAATTGCAGCTGGCCCTGGCCGAATTGCACGTCGGGCTGATCCATGGACGCATGAAGCCGGCGGAAAAGGCCGCGGTGATGGCCGAGTTCAAGGCCGGCAACCTGCAATTGCTGGTGGCCACCACGGTGATCGAGGTGGGGGTGGACGTGCCCAACGCCAGTCTGATGATCATCGAGAATCCCGAGCGCCTGGGTCTGGCCCAGTTGCACCAGCTGCGCGGCCGGGTCGGGCGGGGCAGCGCCGTCAGCCACTGCGTGCTGCTGTTCCATCCGCCGCTGTCGCAGATCGGTCGTGAGCGGCTGGCTATCATGCGCGAGACCAACGACGGCTTCATCATCGCCGAGAAGGACCTGGAGTTGCGCGGCCCGGGCGAGATGCTGGGGACCCGTCAGACCGGCCTGCTGCAATTCAAGGTGGCCGATCTGATGCGCGACGCCCATTGGCTGCCGGCGGTGCGCGATGCCGCCCAGGAGTTGCTGGCCCGCTGGCCCAGTCATGCCGGTCCGCTGCTGGAGCGCTGGTTGCGCCATGGCCAGCAATACGGCCAGGTTTGACAAAGCTTATACAGACGACGCTACCTACGGAGCCGAATGGTTATACTCCAGGGCGTACGTGAGGAAGAAAATGCCATGACCGATGTAGCGCTCGCTTCGCCCCTCCCTGAGGTTCCCCCTTCGATCCAGCAGTTGCTCGCCCAGTTGAACCTGGCCTATCGGCCAATCCCGGCGACGACGCGCCTGCCGCAGGCGAATCGGGTACACACGGTGCTTCTGAGCGACAGCGTCGGCATGCTGCTGGTGCTCTTGCCCGAGGATCAGCTGCTGGACCTGCGCCGGCTGGTGGAATTCACCGGGCGGCAGCTGGCAGTGGTGGCGCCGGAGCGGCTGATGCGCACCCTGGAGCGCTACGAACTGGATGTCCTGCCGGGGCTGCCGTCGCTGACCAATTCCCCCTGCCTGTATGACGAGCGACTGCTGGAAGCGCCGCGCCTGCTGCTGGAATCCGGTGAACGCTCGCTGCTGCTGGAAGTGGAAACGTCTGACTATAGGCGCCTGCTGAGTCAGGCCACCGCGGGCAGCTTCGGCATCCCGGCAGCCGGTATCCAGCCCAATCTGCGGCAACCGGAACGCGACGAGGCGGAGATCCTGCATGCCGCCACCGCCTTTACCGCGCGGCGCATCCGCCAACGCCTGGAGGAGACGCTGGAGATCCCGCCGCTGTCCAAGACGGCGGAAAAGGTCATCAAGCTGCGGGTCGATCCCGAGGCCACGGTGGACGATCTGGCCAACGTGGTGGAGACCGATCCGGCCCTGGCGGCCCAGGTGATCAGTTGGGCCGCCTCGCCCTACTATGCCGCGCCCGGCAAGATCCGCTCGGTGGAAGACGCCATCGTGCGGGTGCTGGGTTTCGACCTGGTGATCAACCTGGCCCTCGGCCTGGCCCTGGGCAAGACCCTGAGCCTGCCCAGCGACCAGGCCCAGCAGGAAACCCCCTACTGGAAGCAGGCCATCTACACCGCCGCCCTGATCGAGGGCCTGGCGCGCTCCATGCCGCGCGCGGAGCGGCCGGAGATGGGCCTGGCCTATCTCGGCGGCCTGCTGCACAACTTCGGCTATCTGGTGCTGGCCCACGTCTTTCCGCCGCACTTCTCGCTGATCTGCCGCCACCTGGAAGCCAACCGCCAGCTCGATCACCAGGTCATCGAGCACCACCTGCTGGGCATCACCCGCGAGCAGATCGGTGCGGCCCTGATGCGCTGCTGGGAAATGCCCGAAGAGGTGGTGACGGCGCTGCGCTTCCAGGGCGATCCGGGCTACCAGGGCGAGCAGGCGGTCTATCCCAACCTGATCTTCCTGGCCGTGCAGCTGCTGCGCGCCGAGGGCATCGGCAACGGCCCGGCCCAGCCGATTCCCGACGAGCTCTATGCGCGGCTGAGCATCGATCCGGCCAAGGCGCGGGAGTGCATGCAGAAGATCCTTGGCGCAGAAGCCGCCCTGCGCGAGCTGACCGGTCAGTTCAAGTAGCGGGCCGAGCGGCCTCCGGCGCCCCGGGCGCCGGAGCTGCCGGGCCGGACGCCAGACAACAAAAAACCCGCCGAGGCGGGTTTCTTGTTCAAGGGGGCGATCAATTACTTGATCTTGCCTTCCTTGTACATGACATGCTTGCGCACGACCGGATCGAATTTCTTGATTTCGATCTTTTCGGGCTTGGTGCGCTTGTTCTTGTCAGTGGTGTAGAAGTGGCCGGTGCCGGCACTGGAAATCAAACGGATCAATTCACGCATGACGAATCCCCTTAGAATTTTTCGCCGCGGCTACGCAGCTCGGACAGTACGGTTTCGATACCGCGCTTGTCGATGATACGCATGCCCTTGGCAGAAACGCGCAGACGCACGAAGCGCTTCTCGGATTCTACCCAGAAACGGTGGTGCTGCAGATTCGGCAGGAAACGACGACGGGTTTTGTTGTTAGCGTGGGAAACGTTGTTCCCAGTAATCGGACCCTTACCGGTTACTTGGCAAACTCTCGACATGGCTCAGCCCTCATAAACCTCATGCCAAACCCGGCATGGGTTGGCCGCTTGTAACTGTATTGATTCCTGTTTTGACGGGGAGAGCCGGCAAACGCCGGGGACCTGAAGCGGCCATACCCCGAAAAAAGAGCGCTGTTTTATACCAGAAGTACTCGGGCATAACAAGGTAGGGCGACGGATGAAATGCCCGCGCACCGGGCGCTGTGCGGGCCCGGCCGGAATGCCAACCGTTCGTCGGTCGGAAGCATTGTGACGGACGGACGGGTGGTCTAGTTTAGAGCGACTGCCAAACTCAATCCACGTCCGCCAGACGACCGCCCTGTCCGCCGTTGCCAGTCATCCGTGCGCCGTCTGCCCACTTCGGCTCTACAAGGAATCGTTCTATGCGTTTCGCCGCCTTGCCACTGCTCTTCGCGCCCCTGCTGGCGCAGGCCGCCACGCTCAGTGTCTGTACCGAAGCCAGTCCGGATGGATTCGACGTGGTGCAGTACAACTCCCTGACCACCACCAACGCCTCGGCCGACGTGCTGATGAATCGCCTGGTGGAATACGATGCCAGCGAAGCCAAGCTGGTACCGAGCCTGGCGCAGAGCTGGACGATCTCCAACGACGGCCTGACCTACGACTTCGCCCTGCGTCCGGACGTGAAGTTTCACCAGACCGACTACTTCACCCCCAGCCGTACCCTGACGGCCGACGACGTGGTGTTCAGCTTCCAGCGCATGCTGGACAAGGACCATCCCTGGCACGGGGTGGCCAAGAGCGGCTATCCCCATGCCCAGTCGATGCAGTGGCCCAAGCTGATCAAGAGCGTGGAAAAGACCAGCGACCTCGGTGTGCGTATCGTGCTCAACAGCCCGGACGCCACCTTCCTGCCGACCCTGAGCATGGGCTTCGCCTCCATCTACTCGGCCGAGTACGCCGAGCAGCTGCTCAAGGCCGGCAAGACCGAGCAGCTCAACGACGAGCCCATAGGCACCGGTCCCTTCGTCTTCAAGCGCTACCAGAAGGATGCCGTGGTGCGTTACGCCGCCAATCCGGACTACTTCGGCGGCAAGCCCAAGCTGGACGGGCTGATCTATGCCATCACCCCGGATTCGGCGGTGCGCCTGCAGCGACTCAAGCGCGGCGAGTGCCAGATCGCCCTGTCGCCCAAGCCCCAGGATCTGCAGAGCGCCCATGAGGACAAGAGTCTGCAGGTGCTGCAGACGCCGGCCTTCATGACCGCCTTCGTCGGCATCAACACCAGCCATCCGCCGCTGGACAACATCAAGGTGCGCCAGGCCATCAACCTGGCGTTCGACAAGCAGAGCTATCTCAAGGCGGTGTTCCAGGACACCGCGGTGGCCGCCGACAACGTCTATCCGCCCACCACCTGGGGCTATGCCAAGGACGTGCCGGCCTATCCCTATGACCCGGCCAAGGCCAAGGCGCTACTGGCCCAGGCGGGCCTCAAGGACGGCTTCAAGACCACCATCTGGACGAGACCCAGCGGCAGCCTGCTCAATCCCAATCCGCAGCTGGGCGCGCAGATGCTGCAGGCCGACCTGAAGAAGATCGGCGTCGATGCGCAGATCCAGGTGATCGAGTGGGGTGAACTGATCCGCCGCGCCAAGACCGGCGAGCACGACCTGCTGTTCATGGGCTGGGCCGGCGACAACGGCGATCCGGACAACTACCTGACGCCGCAATTCTCCTGCGCCTCGGTGCAGTCGGGCCTGAACTTCGCCCGCTATTGCGACAAGACCCTGGATGGCGCCATCAGCAAGGGCAAGACCCTGTCCGACCAGATGGCGCGGGCCACGGTGTACCACCAGGCGCAGCGCATCATCCACGACCAGGCGCTGTGGCTGCCGCTGGCGCACCCGACGGTGACGGTGCTGGCCAAGAATGGTGTCGAGGGCTACCAGCCCAATCCCTTCGGCCGCCAGGACTTCAGCAAGGTCAGCGGCGGTCGCTAGCAGCGCGTGCGGCGCGGCCAGCCCTAACGCCAGGGTTGGCCGTCGGTGCGCTCCACCTGCTTGACCTTCTGCTGGATGGCGGCGCGCGCCAGCATATGGGCGCTGACCGGCGCGGTGATGAAGATGAACAGGGCGATCAGCAGCTCGTGCAGGCTGAGGCCCTCGCCCTGGACACTGAAGAACAGCATCGAGGCGATGATGGTGCTGCCCACGCCCAGGGTGGTGGCCTTGGTCGGACCGTGCAGGCGCATGAAGAAGTCCGGCAGCCGGTACAGGCCGATGGCGCCGATGAGGGCGAAGCTGCTGCCGATGAGCAGCAGGGCGCAGATCAGGAGTTCGAGCCAGAAGGGCATGGGATAGCGCTCCGTTAATCGATGATTTCGCCGTGCAGCATGTGCTTGCCCAGCGCCACGGTGCCGACGAAGCCGGTCACGGCAATGAGCAGCGAGGCTTCGAAGAAGACGTCGGTGGCCAGCCAGATGCCGAACAGGATGATGATCGCCAGGACGTTGATATAGAGGGTGTCCAGGGCCAGCACCCGATCCGGGATGTCCGGTCCCTTCACCAGGCGATAGACGTTGAGCACGGCGGCCACGCCCATCATCCCCATGCACAGCAGGGTCACGTAGGTGAGCATTCGAAGATCTCCTTGAGCGGGGCCTCATAGCGCGTCTTGACCTGGCGGATCACCTCGTCCTTGTCGGCGACATCGAGACCGTGCAGCAGCAGGGTCTTGCGATCGCCGCTGAGGCCGGACGACACGGTGCCGGGGGTGAGGGACACCACGCAGGCGAGCAGGGTGAGCAGGAATTCGTCCTCGATGTCGATGGGGACCTCGATGAAGGCGGGCTTAAGCGCCTCGGTCCGCCCCAGCACCAGCCGTGCGACGTGCAGGTTGGCGACGATGATGTCGTACAGCACCACCAGCATGTAGCGCAGCAGGAGCAGGGGGCGGCGCAAGCGGGGGGCGTGCAGCAGAAAATCCTGGCAGAGCAGCGGGATGCCCCAGCCGAGCAGCAGGCCCAGGAGCAACTGGCCCAGGCTCAGGCTGTTGTTGAGCAGCAGCCAGGTCAGGGTCAGCAGGACGGTGAGCAGTGGGTGCGGTAGCCAGCGCTTCATGGGCCAACTCCCCGGACGATGTCGAAGTAGGGTGCGACGTCCAGCAGTTGCCGGGCGGTCTCCAGGGCGTAGCCATGCAGCGGCGCCGCCAGCGCCATCAGCAGCGGGCTACCCAGCAGCAGGCCGAGGGTGGCGGTGAGCTGGATGGGATCGAGGCGGACGTCCAGGGCCGCGCCTCGGCCGCGCCAGAACAGCGTGGTCCCGGCGCGGGACAGGGCGATGATCATGCCCAGCCCGCCGAGCAGTACCACCGGCCAGATGATCAGCGCCGGCCAGGCGGTACCGGTGGCCTGCAGCAGCATCACCTTGCCGAGAAAGCCGGGGAAGGGTGGCAGGCCGGCGACGGAGACCGCGCCCAGAAAGAACAGCCCGCCGAGCAGCCGCGGGTGCGCCAGCGGCGGACCGCTGCCGAGCGTATCGCCCTGGGCACCGCGCTGCTGGGCGATGAGATCCGCCAGCAGGAACAGGGCGCCGGCGATCCAGGTGCTGTGCACCAGATAGAAGAGACTGGCGGCGAGTCCGGCGACGCTGCCCAGGGCCACGCCGGTCAGCAGCATCCCCACCGAGATGACCACCAGATAGCCGAGCAGGGTCTTGAGGTGATGGGCCGCCAGGGCGCCGAACACCCCGGCGGCCAGGGTGACCGCCGCCAGCGGCCAGAGCCAGGGCAGCACGTAGTGGGCGAGGGGACCGGCGGCGGCGCCGAACACCAGCAGAAAGACCCGGACGATGGCATAGAGCCCGACCTTGGTCATGATGGCGAACAGGGCGGCGACCGGCGCACTGGCCGCCGAATAGGCACTGGGCAGCCAGAAATACAGCGGCAGCAGGGCGCCCTTGAGGCCGAACACCACCAGCAGCAGGAAGCCGGCGGCGGCCAGCAGCGGCGCCTGCGCGGGATCGGCGTTGGCCACCCTCAGGCCCAGATCGGCCATGTTCAGGGTGCCGAGCAGGCCATAGAGCAGGCCGATGCCGATCAGGAACAGCGCCGAGCCCACCAGGTTGAGCACCACATAGTGCAGGCCGGCGCGCACTCGGGCCGGTCCCGCGCCGTGCACCAGCAGGGCATAGGAGGCGATCAGCAGGATCTCGAAGAAGACGAAGAGGTTGAACAGGTCGCCGGTGAGAAAGGCGCCGTTGATGCCCAGCAGCTGGAATTGGAACAGCGCATGGAAATCCGGACCGCGGTTGTCGTCGCCGCGGCAGGCGTAGAGCGCCGCGCCGGCGGCCAGTACCGCCACGGTCGCCAGCATCAGCGCGGCCAGGCGATCCAGCAGCAGGACGATGCCGAAGGGCGCCGGCCAGTCGCCCAGGGCATAGACCTCCAGCTGGCCGCCGTTGGCCCGCTGCAGGAGCAGCAGCGCCAGCGGCAACAGGGTCGCGGTGGCGAGCAGCGACAGCCCGCGCGCGGTACGGGCGGACAGCCGCGGCCGCATGAGCAGGAAGGCACCCATGAACAGCGGCACGAGGATCGGCAGGATGATCAGGTGCTTCATCGGCGCGGCTCCTCGCCATCCACGTGGTCGGTGCGCAACTCGCCCAGGGCGCGCAGCGACAAGGCGACCACGAAGGCGGTCATGGCGAAGCCGATGACGATGGCGGTGAGCACCAGCGCCTGGGGCACCGGGTCGGCCTGCTCGGCGGCCTGGCCGATCACCGCCGGCACGCCGGTGCGCAGGCGACCCATGGCGAACAGGAAGAGATTGACCGCATAGGAGAGCAGGGTGAGGCCGAGCACCACCGGATAGAGACGCGCCCGCAGCAGCAGGTAGACGCCGCTGGCGGTGAGCACCCCGAGGGCCGTGCAGAACAGGATTTCCATGCTAGAGCACCTCCTGGCTGGAGCCGTCCGTGTCCTTCTCGTCCCGGCTGACGTGGCCCAGGTTGGAGAGGATCAGCAGGGTGGCGCCGACGACGGCGAGGTAGACCCCGAGATCGAAGATCAGCGCGGTGGCCAGTTCGGTCTTGCCGATCAGGGGGATGGCGAAGTAGTCGAAGGCGGTGGTCAGGAAGGGCCGGCCGAACGCCAGCGAGCCCAGCCCGGTGAGGGCGGCGATCAGCACCCCGAGGCCGCAGAGCGCGTGGTAGCTGATCGGCAGGCGCCGCTGGGTCCAGGTCACGCCATGGGCCACGTACTGCAGGATCAGGGCGATGGCGGTGATCAGCCCGGCGATGAAGCCGCCACCGGGCAGGTTGTGGCCGCGCACGAAGATGAAGGCCGACACCAGCAGCGCCAGCGGCAAGAGCACCCTCGCCACGTTGTTGAGGATCATCGGGTGGCTGTCGCGCGACCAGGGCGTGCCCTTGGGATCGACCAGCGGATGCGGCAGGTGCAGGTGCTTGAGCAGGCCGTAGACGCCCGCCGCGGCGATGGCCAGCACGGTGATCTCGCCCAGGGTGTCGAAGCCGCGGAAGTCCACCAGGATGACGTTGACCACGTTGTAGCCGCCGCCCCCGGACACCGAATTGGCCAGGAAGAAGTCGCCGATGCCCTCATAGGGGCGGGTCAGCACGGCATAGGCCAGCAGCGCCACCAGCAGCCCCAGGCCGCCGGCCAGCAGCACATCGCGCAGGCCGCGCAGGCTGCTGGATTCGATGGGGGTGCGATCGGGCATGAAGAACAGCGCCAGCACCAGCAGGATGATGGTCACCACCTCCACCGACAGCTGGGTCAGCGCCAGGTCCGGCGCCGAATAGCGGGCGAACAGCAGGGACACGATCAGGCCCACGGTGCTCAGGGTCATCAGCGCCTTGAGGCGGTTGCGGTGGAAGAACACCGTCAGCACCGCGGTCAGCATGAGGATGCCCAGGCCCAGGGCGGTGAGCGGATCGAAGGGCGACAGGGCGACCGGGCCGTGGAGGCTGTCCAGGCCGGACAGCGCCGCCACCAGCAGCACCAGGGTGGCCGTCAGCATCAGGGCGATATAACCCTGCAGGGAGCCGCTCTCCAGGCGCCCGGTGAGGCGCTGGGCGAAGCCGATCAGCCGATTCAGGCCCTGTTCGAAGACCAGCCGCGCATCGACGTCGGGCAGGCCTTCCTGCCAGCGGAACAGCGGCTGACGGAAGGCATAGACCAGCACCCCGCCGACCATGGCCAGGATGCTCATCACCAGGGCGGTGTTGAAGCCGTGCCAGATGGCCAGGCTGTAGTCGGGTAGGCTGCCGCCGAGGGCGGCGCTGGCGCCGGCGGCCAGCAGCGGCGCCACGGTGTAGCCGGGCACCACGCCCACCAGCAGGCAGAGCAGCACCAGGATCTCCACCGGGATCTTCATGTAGCGCGGCGGTTCGTGGGGCGGATAGTGGGGCAGGTCGCGTGGCTCGCCGTTGAAGAAGACGTCATGGATGAAGCGCAGCGAATAGGCCACCGAGAAGACCCCGTAGAGCACCGCCACCGCCGGTACGATCCAGCTGAAGCTGCCGAACAGGCCGTGGTTGAGGGTCTCGTTGAAGAACATCTCCTTGCTCAGGAAGCCGTTGAGCAGGGGCACCCCGCCCATGGCCGCGGCGGCGACCATGGCCAGCACCGCGGTGTGCGGCATGTAGCGCCAGAGGCCGGCCAGGCGGCGCATGTCGCGGCTGCCGGTCTCGTGGTCGATGATGCCGGCGGCCATGAACAGCGAGGCCTTGAAGGTGGCGTGGTTGAGGATGTGAAACACCGCCGCCACGGTGGACAGCTGGGTATCGAGGCCGAACAGCAGGGTGATCAGCCCCAGGTGGCTGATGGTGGAATAGGCCAGCAGGCCTTTGAGGTCGTGCTGGAACAGCGCCAGGATGGCGCCCACCACCAGGGTGGTGAGGCCGGTGAGGGTGACGATGTAGAACCACCACTCGGAATCGGCCAGCGCCGGATAGAGTCGCGCCAGCAGGAAGACCCCGGCCTTGACCATGGTCGCCGAGTGCAGATAGGCCGAGACCGGCGTCGGCGCGGCCATGGCCTGGGGCAGCCAGAAGTGGAAGGGGAATTGCGCGGACTTGGTGAAGACGCCCAGCAGCACCAGGATCAGCGCCAGTGGATAGAGCGCATGGCCGGTGATCAGCGGGCCGGCGGCGAGGACGTCGCTCAGCTCGAAACTGCCGACGATATGGCCGAGCAACAGGATGCCGGCGAGCAGGGCCAGGCCACCGCCGCCGGTGACGGTCAGCGCCATGCGCGCACCCTGGCGGGCTTCCTTGCTGTGGCTCCAGAAGCCGATCAGCAGGAAGGACGACAGGCTGGTCAGCTCCCAGAACACCATCAGCAGCAGCAGGTTTTCCGCCAGCACCACGCCCAGCATGGCGCCCATGAACAGCAGCAGGTAGGCGAAGAAGCGCCCGACCGGCTCGTCCTTGCTCAGGTAGTAGGTGGCATAGAGGATCACCAGCAAGCCGATGACCAGGATCATCAGGGCGAACATCAGCCCCAGGCCGTCCAGACGCAGGCTGAGATTCAGCCCCAGCGCCGGCAGCCAGTCGACCCGGTGCAGCAGCACGCTGCCGTCGAGAACCGCGGGCAGTTGCGTGGCCAGCAGGGCCAGGGCCAGGGCGGGGGCCACGGCGGTGCCCAGGGCGCAGGCGCGCCGGCCGAAGCGATCGGTCGCCAGCGACAGCAGTGTTCCCAGGAAGGGCAACGCGATGATCAGCGCCAATACCATGCCTGCATCCTTTAGCTGAGCCGCCTCACGGCGGTTGGTAGATGGGGCTCCCTAGAGGCCTCGAGCGGCATTCGATCCCCGCGCCGGGACGCTTGCCGGGACGGCAAGGGGCGCGCGAAGCGATCTCTGAGTTTCGTACAAGAACCGGCGGTTTAATAACCTAAGGTGATAATAAAAGAGAGACCACAGATTCCTAGGCCTGTCTCCCTTACAAAATATTAGGAAACAGCCGCAAGGCGTCCAGCCTGGGAGGCAGACACCGGCGGGCAGAGGCCCGGACCTCTTTGAGACCTCTGCAACGGGCTTTTGCTCGCGTCGCCGGGCAGGGGGTGCCCCGCTACGGTGCCAGGGGCGTCGCAGCGGGGCGGGGGGAAGAAAAAAACCGACACGCCAAAGGAGCAGGGGAACACGCGTGCCGGGGGTAAGCGCCGGCGTCAGAGCGCCGGCGCGGGGGAAGCGTTGCCCTGGGCGAGACGCGCGGGTTGCACGTCCCAGCCGCCACCCAGGGCCTTGTAGAGGGCGACGATGCCGCGATAGAGCTCGATCTCGCCCTGGGCCTGCTGGTCTTCGGCGGCCAGGCGTTCGCGCTGGGCATCGAGCAGCACCAGGAAGTCGGTGCCGCCTTCGCGGTAGCGGATCTCGGCCTGGTCGGCGGCGGCGCGGCTGGCCACCGACTGGCGGATCAGCGCCTGCAGGCGCTCCTGGCGACGGCCGTAGTCGCTGAAGGCGTTGGCGCTCTCTTCCAGGGCGGTCAGCACCTGCTGCTCGTAGTTGGCCAGGGCTTCTTCGGAGCCGGCGCGGGCGCCGCGCAGGCGGGCACGGACGCTGCCCAGGTCGAAGGCCGGCCAGGTGATGCTCGGGCCGAGTCCCCAGGCCCGGGCGGCGCTGCTGCCGATCTGCGAACCGCGCCCGGCGGTGAAGCCGAGAAAGCCCGAGAGGCTGACCCGCGGGAAGAGATCGGCGGTGGCCACGCCCACGTCGGCGGTGGCGGCGGCCAGCCGGCGTTCGGCGGCGGCCACGTCCGGACGGCGGCGCAGCAATTCGCCGGGATCGCCGATGGGCAGGCGCTTGGCGATGGCCGGCAGGGCCTTGGGTGAGAGATCCACGCTGAGGGCATCCGGGCGCTGGCCGAGCAGGGTGGCGATGCGATTGCGCGCGCGGGTGGCCTGGGCCTGGAATTCCGGCAGGCTGGCTTCGGTGGCCGCCAGCCGCGCTTCGCTGCGCTGCACGTCCAGGTCGCTGCCCATGCCTTCGTCCCTCAGGGTCACGGTCAGGCGGCGCGCTTCGCGCTGGTTGCCGAGGTTGTCGCGGGCGATGCGTTCGCGCAGCTGGGCGCCGCGCAGATCGCCATAGGCATCCACCAGCTCGGCGATCAGGCTGACCTGCAGCGCGGCGAGATCCGACGCCGCGGCCTCGGCGCGGGCATCGCTGGCTTCCAGGGCATGGCGGACGCGCCCGAACAGGTCCAGCTCCCAGGCCATGTCCAGACCCAGGTCGTAGCGGTCGCTGTTGACCCGTTCCTCGGTGAAACCGGGTTGCTGGGCCTTGCCGAGCTGGCTGCTGGCACGGCTGGTGACCGTCGGATAGAGGTCGTTGGCGTCGTCGTCGCGCAGGGCGCGGGCGGCGCGCAGCCGGGCGAAGGCGGCGCGCAATTCGCGGTTGCCGTCCAGGCTGCTGGCCACCAGGGCGTTGAGGGTCGGGTCCTCGAACTGGCGCCACCAGAGCGCCTCGAAGCGGCCCTGGTCGTAGGCGCTGGGCTGCTGGCTGGCCTTGAGCTGGACGGGTGCCTGCTCAGGCGCCTGGTAGTGCGGGCCGACGGCGCAGGCGGAGACCGCCAGCGCCAGCAGCAGGGGAGCGAAAGCCTTCATGCCTGGGCCTCCTGGGCAACGGCGGAGCGAGCCTGGCGACGCTCCACGAAGGCGCGTACCAGCACATAGAAGAGCGGCGTGAGCAGCAGACCGAAGAAGGTCACCCCGAGCATCCCGGAAAACACCGCGACGCCCATGGCGTGGCGCATCTCGGCGCCGGCGCCGGTGGAGGTCACCAGGGGCACCACGCCCATGATGAAGGCGAAGCTGGTCATCAGGATGGGTCGCAGGCGCAGGCGGCAGGCCTCCAGCACCGCGGCGACGCGGTCCTTGCCGGTGGCCTGCTGGTCCTTGGCGAACTCGACGATGAGGATGGCGTTCTTGCACGCCAGGCCCACCAGCACGATCAGGCCGATCTGGGTGAAGATGTTGTTGTCGCTGCCGGCCAGGATCACCCCGGTGATGGCCGAGAGCAGGGTCATGGGCACGATCAGGATCACCGCCAGCGGCAGGCTCCAGCTCTCGTACTGGGCGGCCAGCACCAGGAAGGCCAGGAGCACGCAGAGCGGGAAGACCAGCAGGGCGGTATTGCCGGAGAGGATCTGCTGGTAGGTCAGCTCGGTCCATTCGAAGGTCATGCCGTTGGGCAATTCCTGCTTGAGCAGCCCCTCGATGGCCGCCTGGGCCTGGCCGGAGCTGTAGCCTGGCGCCGGCGCGCCGTTGATCTCGGCGGTGAGGAAGCCGTTGTAGTGCATCACCCGGTCGGGACCGGCGGTATCGCTCACCTTGACGAAGGTGGACAGGGGCACCATCTCGCCGCGGTCGTTGCGCACCTTGAGCTGGCCGATCTGCTCGGGTTCCAGGCGGAAGCGCTGGTCGGCCTGGACGTTGACCTGGAAGGTACGGCCGAAGCGGTTGAAGTCGTTGGCGTAGACCGAGCCCAGGTAGGCCTGCAGGGTGTCGAAGATGGCGTCGATGGGCACCCCGTGGGTCTTGGCCTTCTCGCGGTCGATGTGGGCATCGATCTGCGGCACGTTGACCTGGTAGCTAGTGAACAGCGACTCGGGCGCCAGTTCCGGCAGCTGCCGGGCCTTGGCCAGCACGCTCTGGGTCTGGGCGTAGAGTTCTTCGTAACCCAGGTTGCCGCGGTCCTCCACCTGCAGGCGGAAGCCGCCGATGCTGCCCAGTCCCTGCACCGGCGGCGGCGGGAAGATGGCGATGATGGATTCCTGGATGGCGGCGAATTCGCCGTTCAGCTGGGCGGCGATGGCACCGGCGGACAACGAGGGATCACGGCGCTCCTCGAAGGGCTTCAGGGTCACGAAGACGATGCCGCTGTTGGGGCTGTTGGTGAAGCCGTTGATGGACAGACCGGGGAAGGCCACGGTGCTTTCCACGCCCGGATGCTTGAGGGCGATGGCCGACATGCGGCGGATGACCTCTTCGCTGCGATCCAGGGTGGCGGCATCGGGCAACTGGGCGAAGGCCACCAGGTACTGCTTGTCCTGGGGCGGCACGAAGCCGGTCGGCGTCTTCACCAGGCCCAGGCCGGTCAGGCCGAGCAGCACCACATAGAGCACCAGTACGATGGAACCGCCGCGCAGCACCCGGCGCACGGCGCCGACGTAGCCGTGGCTGGCTTTCTCGAAAAAGCGGTTGAAGGGGGCGAACAGCCAGCCGCCGAACAGCCGGTCGAGCAGCCGCGAGAAACGGTCCTTGGGTGCGTCGTGGCCCTTGAGCAGCACCGCGGCCAGGGCCGGCGACAGGGTCAGGGAGTTGAAGGCCGAGATCACCGTGGAGATGGCGATGGTCAGGGCGAACTGGCGATAGAACTGCCCGGTGAGACCGGAGATGAAGGCGGTCGGCACGAACACCGCGCAGAGCACCAGGGCGGTGGCGATGATGGGCCCGGTCACCTCGCCCATGGCACGGCGGGTGGCGGCCACCGGATCGAGGCCGAGGCCGATGTTGCGCTCGACGTTTTCCACCACCACGATGGCGTCGTCCACCACGATGCCGATGGCCAGCACCAGGCCGAACAAGGACAGCGCATTGAGCGAGAAGCCGAAGGCGTGCATCACCGCGAAGGTGCCGATCAGCGACACCGGCACCGCCGCCAAGGGAATGATGGAGGCGCGCCAGGTCTGCAGGAACAGGATCACCACCAGCACCACCAGGATGATGGCTTCGAACAGGGTGTGCACCACGGCTTCGATGGAGCCGCGCACGAAGATGGTCGGGTCGTAGACGATCTCGTAGTCCATGCCCTGGGGAAAGCTCTGCTTGAGCTCGGCCATCTTGGCGCGTACCTGGTTGGACAGGTCGATGGCGTTGCTGCCGGGGCGCTGGAAGATCGGGATGGCCACCGCCGGCTGGTTGTTCAGCAGGGACCTCAGGGCGTACTGGTTGGAGCCCAGTTCGATGCGGGCGATGTCGCGCAGCCGGGTGATCTGGCCGTCGCTGCCGGCGCGCACGATGATGTTGGCGAATTCTTCCTCGTCCACCAGGCGGCCCTGGGTGTTGATGGCCAGCTGGAAGCTGGTGCTGCCCGGGGCCGGCGGCGCGCCGAGGGCACCGGCGGCGACCTGGCGATTCTGCTCGCGGATGGCGGTGACCACGTCGCTGGCAGTCAGGCCGCGCGAGGCCACCTTGTCCGGATCGAGCCAGACGCGCAGGGAATAGTCGCCCATGCCGAACAGCTGGACGTCGCCCACGCCGTCCAGTCGCGCCAGCTCGTCCTTGACGTTGATCAGGGCGTAGTTGGACAGATAGAGCATGTCGTAGCGCTGATCCGGCGAGGTCAGGTGCACCACCATCGCCAGGTCCGGCGAAGCCTTGTCGGCGGTCACGCCGAGGCGCTGCACCTCTTCCGGCAGCTTGGGCAGGGTGCGGGTGACGCGATTCTGCACCTGCACCTGGGCGGTATCCAGATTGGTCCCCAGGGCGAAGGTGATGGTCAGGGTCAGCTTGCCGTCGGCGGTGGACTGGGACGACAGGTAGAGCATGTGCTCCACGCCGTTCATGGCCTGCTCCAGGGGCGCGGCGACGGTCTCGCCGATCACCTTGGGGTTGGCGCCGGGGAAGGTGGCGCGCACCACCACGGTGGGCGGGACGACCTCGGGGTATTCGCTGATCGGCAGCTGGAACAGCGAGATGGCCCCGCCGATCAGGATGATCAGCGAGAGCACGGCGGCGAAGATCGGCCGGCGGATGAAGAACTGGGAGAAGTTCATCGGGCTTTCCTTGGGCAACAGGCGGCCGTCGCGTCCATCGCGGCCATGGGCCGCTCCTACGGTAGGAGCGGTCCATGACCGCGATAGACGCGATGCCTGGACGGTGAAAGTCTGAAATGGGAAGAAGGTTGAGCCTGGGGTCTAGCGACTACCCACCTTGAGCGGCTGGGTGGGCGCCGGCAGGCTGGCGAGGACCGCGTCGCGCTGGCGCTTGAGGGCGGCCAGGGTGGTGGCATCGGCCATGGGCACCGACTGGGCGTCGACGGTCATGCCCGGACGCACTCGCTGCAGGCCGTTGACCACGATGCGATCGCCGGCTTCCAACCCCTTGCGCACGATGCGCAGACCTTCCAGGCGTGGGCCCAGATCGACGTTGCGATAGGCGGCCTTGTTCTGGCCGTCCACCACCAGCACGAATTTCTTGCCCAGGTCGGTGCCTACGGCGGCGTCCTGGATCAGGGTGCCTTCGTAGGTGCCGCTGCCCACCAGCCGTAGCCGGGCATAGAGTCCCGGGGTGAAGCGGCCGTCGGCATTGTCGAACACGGCGCGACCGTGGATGGTGCCGGTGCGCGGATCGAGCTGGTTGTCCATGAAGTCCATGTGGCCTTCGTGGGAGAAGTCGTCTTCGTTGGACAGCGCCAGGTAGACCGGGCTGGCCGCGCCGCGCTGGCCCTGGCGGGCGAGGGCCTGCTGCTTGAGGAAGACGCGCTCGTCGGCGTCGAAATAGGCATAGACCTTGTCGGTGGAGACCAGGGTAGTGAGGCGGGTGTCTCCGGCGTTGACCAGGTTGCCGGCAGTGACCTCGGCACGGCCGACGCGCCCGTCGATGGCGGCGCGGACCTCGGTGAAGCCCAGGTTCAGGCGCGCGGCGTCCAGTTGCGCCTGGGCGGCAGCGACGCTGGCCTTGGCTTCCTGGGCGGCGCTGCGGCGGGCCTCGACGATTTCCGCAGAGATGGCGTTGCTGCTGCGCAGGCGTTCGCCACGGGCGGCTTCGTCGGCGGTGCGACTGGCGTTGGCGCGGGCCTGTTGCAGCTCAGCTTCGAGGCGCTTGACCTCGGCCTGGAAGGGGCGCGGATCGATCTGCAGCAGCAGGTCGCCGCGCTTGACCCGGGCACCCTCGTGGAAGAGCACGCGGTCGACATAGCCGGAGACGCGGGGACGTACCACCACGGACTCGGGCGCTTCCAGGCGGCCGGTCACCTCGTCCCATTCCACCACCGGCTGGCGCAGCACCTCGGCGGCGCTCACCTTGGGCACGGGCGGTGCCGCACTGGCCTGGGGATGGGAATCGCCGCAGGCGGCAAGGAACAGCGTGGAGGTCAGGGCCAGGGGGCCGAGGGTTTTCGCGAAGAGATCCATGTTCGAGTCCGCCCGAGGTGGAAAGAGGTCAGGGAGGCGAGTCTGCCGCCGGGGAAGGGCGCCGACGAATCGAAGGGCTCGAACTCATTTATCGATGACGGTGATGGTTTTGCTGTAGGTATCGCTGGCGGTGATGGCGCTGAGCGTAGAGCGGCGATCTAGAGCCCTTCAGCTCGGCGTCCGCCCTGGGCTAGAGTGGTGGGGCTGCAGACCCTGTCCTTGCCCAAGCGCGCCGCGGTGGTCGCCAGGCCCCGGTCGAGACCCCCGCTGCAGGAGGATGACGATGTCGCTATCCCGCCACCTGGTACTGATCACCGCGCTGCTGGCCAGCGCGGCAACGGCCGCCCAGCCGGTCTTGCCGACGCCCGCGCACGCCCATTCCGACTACCTGCTCCTGGCCGGCAACGGAGGAGCCGGCGGTGCGGGTGGCGCAGGCGGTAGCGGCGCGCTACCGGGCAAGGGCGGCAGCGGAGGCCAGGGCGGTGCCGCCGGGCCTGGCGGCGTTCCCGGCGCCAAGGGTGCGGACGGTACCGAGGGCGCCGTCATCCCTGAGCGTCGGACGCCTCGCGGCGATCAGGTGCCCGACGCTGGCAAGCGCTAAAGACTGTCCGGATCGCCAATGAACATCTGGATGCGCGACCTCAGCCAGCGCTCGCCGGGGTCGTGGTCCTGGGCGCCGCTCCAGGCCATGGGCAATTCATGGCTGCCGTCGCGCAGTTCTTCTGGCGGGTCCTCGTACCTCAGGCCACCGGTGCTGGCCAGCAGGCGCGCGGTGTAGTCCGGCACCATCACCAGCAGATCGGTTTCCGCCAGCAGCGACCCCAGGCCGTTGAACTGGGGTACCGCCAGCACCACCCGGCGCTGGCGGCCGAGCTTGTCGAGGAGTTCGTCGATATAGCCGGTGAGATCGCCGGCATAGGACACCAGGGCATGGGGCCGCGCGCAGTATTCGTCCAGGGTCAGGCGACCGGGTTTGCTGTCGGCGCGCAGCACCTTGAAGCCGAAGCGGCGCACCGGTCGGCGCTTGGCGTTGGCCGGCAGCTCCTCGGTATAGCCCACCGCCACGGTGATCTCGCCGGAGGCCAGCATGCCGGCGGCGGTCAGGTAGTTCATCCGGCGCACCACCAGGGTAGTGCCCGGCGCCTCGATGCGGATGCGCCTGAGCAGCGGTGGCAGCAGGGCGAATTCGACGTCGTCGGAGAGGCCGACGCGGAATACCCGGTCGGCGCTGGCCGGCTCGAAACTCTGGGTCCGGCTCACCGCGCTGGAGATCTGGTCCAGTGCCGGCGACAGCAGGGCGGCGATCTCCTGGGCCCGCGGCGTGGGCTCCATGCTGCGCCCGGTGCGGACGAACAGCGGATCGTCGAACAGGGTGCGCAGCCGTGCCAGGGCCGCGCTGATCGCCGGCTGGCCGAGAAACAGCTTTTCCGCGGCACGGGTGACGCTGCGCTCGAGCATCAGGGTCTCGAACACGATGAGCAGGTTGAGGTCGACGCGACGCAGATCGGTACGGTTCATTCAGGCCCCGGCAGGGAGTGGATCGATACCCCCGATGTCCATTATCGATGGGGATGCATAGAATCCTAAGGGAAGGCTGGTTAGAGTCCTAGTCATAGCAGTCCGCCTCGGCACACGTCCCGGGGTTGGCATCAACGCGAGGTAATGCCATGTCCCGCCTGATCCAGTTCACCGAATTCGGCCCGCCGGAGGTGCTCGCCTGCATCGACCGGCCCACGCCCATGGCGGGGCCAGGCGAGGTGCTGGTGCGGGTCCAGGCCATTGGCGTGAGCTGGTACGACGTGCTCTGGCGGCAGAATCTGGCCCCCGAGCAGGCCGTGCCGCCGGCCGGTCTCGGCTGCGAGCTGGCCGGGGTGGTCACCGCCCTGGGCGAAGGCGTGGCCGACCTGGCGGTGGGCGATCGCGTGGCCAGCTTCCTGGGTCACGACATCAATCGCTATCCGGCCTATGGTGACGAGCTGGTCTATCCGGCCACCTCCCTGGTGCGCTACCCGGACGTGCTCACCCCGGTGGAAGCCGCGGTGCACTACAACCCGCTGCTCACCGTCTATACCGCGCTGATGCACCAGGCCCGGTTGCAACCGGGCGAATGGGTGCTGATCACCGATGCCAGTCGCTGCTGCGGTCCGGCCTCCATCCAGTTGGCCAAGGCCCTGGGGGCCCGGGTCATCGCCAGCACCCATGACGCCGGCGACCGTGACTACCTGCGCGAACTGGGCGCGGAAAGGGTCATCGCCGCCGAGGAAGAGGATCTGGTCAGCCGCATCGCCAGCATCACCGACGGTGTCGGCGTGCACGTGGCCCTGGATGCCCTGGGCGGTCCGCAACTGGCGCTGCTCGGCGAGGCCATGGCGCCCCGCGGCCGGCTGCTGCTCTACGGCCTCAATGGCGGCAATCAGACCCCGCTGCCGGCCTGCGCGGCCTTCAAGAAGAAATTCAAGCTCTACATCCACTGCGTCCAGGACTTCACCGGCCAGCCGGAGATGGGGCTGGAGGCGGATTGCGCCGCGGTGCGCGAGGCCCTGCAGCACATCGACCAGTTGACTCGAGATCGCCTGCTCAAGGCGCAGATCAAGCAGGTCTTTCCCTTCGAGCAATTCGTCGAGGCCCACCGCTGCATGGAGCAGTGCCCCACCCGGGGTCGGGTCGTGCTCAGCGTCGACTGATCCGCCAGACAATGAAAAAACCCACGCCAAGGCGTGGGTTTTTTATGGCGGGTCGTCCGAGCCGGGCGCCTAGGCGGTGGCTTTCTTCTGCAGCGGCGGCGTAGCCCGATTGACCCGGGTCTTGGCGCCAAAGAAGGCCACGCTGAGGAAGTGCAGCGGACTGATCCGTTCCAGCACCAGCTTGAGCGCCACCGGCAGGAACAGGCCCATGACCATGCTGACGGTAAAGACCACCCAGACGTCGTGAACCTGCAGCTTGTTCAGCACGATGCGGGCACCGGCGGTGCCGAAGACGTGGAACAGGTAGATCTCGAAGGAGAAATAACCCAGCCAGGCCAGCGGCTTGAAGTAGAAGCGGCGGGCGATCAGCAGGCTGATGGCGGCCAGGCCCAGGGCGGTGCCGACCACGGCCATGTCGTTCTCGTCGAGATCCACCAGTTCGAACAGATACGCCTGGTCGATGATCACCAGGATCGCCAGGGCCACGGCCATGGTGGTGACGTTGCGCCGGGTGATGAGTTGCGCGCCGAAGCGGTAGAGACCCAGGCCCAGGAGGAAGAAGGGGAACAGCTGCACCGCCTTGTAGAGGCTGAACAGGTCCGGGAAGCTCTCCCAGGCGAAGGACGCCGCCAGCGCCACGGCGAACACCAGGCCGAAGTTGCGCAAGGTCAGCAGCAGGCCGGCCTTCTCCAGCAGGGCGATCACCACGAAGATGCAGAAGATCGACTGCAGGAACCAGAAGTGCGCATAGCTGAAGAAGTAGATGCTGAAGATGTCGGTCAGCTGCGGCTTGTAGTTGGTGTTGGGCACGGCCATCTGCAGGGCGAAGAACAGCGTCGACACCACCAGCAGGGGAATCCCGATGCGTTTGAACTTGCCTTGGTAGAAGCGCGACAGGTCGCTGCCGGTATTCACCGGGCGCAAGGCATAGACGTAGCCGGAGATGGCGGTGAACAGCGGCATCCGGACATAGACGAGCGAATCGTAGAGATAGCGCAGCACGGAGTCGTCGGGCACCTTCATGCCCAGGGTCGACGAACTGCCGATGACATGGCCCGCTACCATCAGAAACAGCGCCAGTCCGCGAATCGTCTCGATGCGCAGATCCTTTTCAGGCGTGGTCTTGGTCATGCTGAGTCCTCTGTACTAGCTAAGCGAGACAGCGTTTCCACAGGAGTGGGAAAGGATGTCGGCGCATCAGATCATCTGAGCCCGGTGAGCTTAGGCTAGTTCGTTAGCTTCCTTGCGGTAGCGCCGGGAAAACTCGGGCTTTTCTTGCGCTGCATCACTTTTCTGTGAAGCGATTCCTAGAAGTGTGAACTTGCAACGGCTGCGAACGGCGTTGATTAAGGTGGCATTTTGCCAGGCTTAAGGGATTCTTAAGCCAATTCGCGGTAGGGCGGAGGCGGCCGGTCAGGCCGCCCTGGAGAGCACCTAGACGAACGCCTTGCCGTCCAGAATCGCCTTGCGCCAGCGGGTGATGCGCACCTCGCCCGGCAGTCCGGCGCTGGTGAAGGGATCCCGGGCGATGAAGGCTTCGGCTTCGGCGCGGGTTTCCACATCGACGATGTAGACGCTGCCGCTGGCGGTCTCGCCGTCGTCGCTGAGCTTGGCGCCGCAGGCCAGCAGCGCGGCGGCGTTCTCGCGCAGGAAGTCCAGGTGGGCCGGGCGATGCTGCTGGCGCAGGGCCAGGCTGTCCGGCTTGTCGAAGGTCTCGATCAGAAAAGGCATGGCAGGCTCCGATAGGATCGGCGACCCCGGTGGTCGCCGCTGGCGCAGGGTGGCGCGATCCTGGGGCCAGCGTCAATCGGACCTTGGCCGACCCTCGCTGCCTGGCTGGGCATAGCCTTAGCAGAGAAACGTATTAAACATTCGGGTCTAGATCCGCCAGGCTGACCTTTCCAAATGGAATATAAGGAAGGTCGCCATGTTTCGCTCCTCTCTTCGATGCTGGCTGGCGCGGGGCGCCGTTCTGTTGCTGGCGCTCGGGATGCTCGCCCCGGTTCAGGCCGCCGACCAGGCGCTGCGCATCGGCTATCAGAAAGGCGGAGGTCTGCTGGCCGTGCTCAAGGCCCAGGGTACCCTGGAGCAGGCCCTGGGCGCCCAGGGCTACCAGGTGAGCTGGCGCGAATTCCAGGCCGGGCCGCAACTGCTGGAGGCGCTCAATGCCGGCAGCATCGACGTCGGCTATACCGGCTCGCCACCGCCGATCTTCGCCCAGGCGGCCGGGATCGACCTGGTCTACCTGGGCGCCGAACCGGCCAGCGAGGCGGTGGAGGCCATCCTAGTGCCAACCGCCTCGCCGATCCGCGACGTCGCCGGCCTCAGGGGCAGGAAGGTGGCGGTGCAGAAGGGATCGAGCGCCAACTTCCTGCTGGTCGCCGCCCTGGAAAAAGCCGGGCTGAGCTTCAAGGACATCCAGCCGGTGTATCTGCCGCCTGCGGATGCCCGCGCCGCCTTCGTCAATGGGTCGGTGGACGCCTGGGTGGTCTGGGACCCCTATCTTGCGGCCATCCAGCAGAGCCAGCCGGTGCGCGTGCTCGCCGACTACAAAGGGCTGCTGCACGCCAACAGCTTCTATGAGGGCTCCCGCCGCTTCGCCGACGCCCATCCCGAGGCGATCCGCCTGCTGCTGGCGGAACTGGCCAAGGCTGGTGCCTGGGCCAATACCCACAAGCCGGAGGTGACACGCATCCTGGCCGAGCAGATCGGACTGCCGGAAGCGGTGATCGCCACTTGGCAGGCGCGTACCGGTTATGGTGCGACGGCGCTGACGCCGGCGATCATCGCCACCCAGCAGCAGACCGCCGACATCTTCAAGGCCCAGGGGCTGATCCCCCGGGCGGTGGACGTCAGCCAGGCGGTCTGGCAGGCGCCGCGCTAGAGCGCCTAGGCGCGGCGGGGCAACAGGTAGCCCAGCAGGAACATCCCGGCGGCGGCCACCACCACCGAGGGGCCGGCCGGGGTGTCCTGGTACCAGGACAGCGTCAGCCCCAGGCACACCGCGGCCATGCCCAGCAGGCTTGCGCCACAGGCCATCTGCTCGGGGCTGCGGGCGTGGCGCTGGGCGGTGGCGGCGGGAATGATCAGCAGCGAGGTGATCAGCAGCACCCCGACGATCTTCATGGCCACGGCGATGACGATGGCCACCAGCAGCATCAGCGCCAGGCGGATCCAGGTCACCGGCAGGCCTTCGACCTGGGCCAGTTCCTCGTGCACGGTGATGGCCAGCAGCGGCCGCCACAGGCAGGCCAGGGCGACCAGCACCAGGGCGCTGCCGCCAAGGATCCAGCGCAGATCGCCGGGACCCACCGCCAGCAGATCGCCGAACAGGTAGCTCATCAGGTCGATGCGCACCTCGTGCATGAACGACAGCGCCACCAGCCCCAGCGACAGGGTGCTGTGGGCGAGGATGCCGAGCAGGGTGTCGGCGGCCAGCCCCCGACGACGCTGCAGCACCACCAGCACCACGGCCAGCGCCAGGCAGCCGACGGTGACGGTCAGGGTCGGGCTGACATCCAGCAAGAAGCCCACGGCGACCCCGAGCAGGGCGGCATGGGACAGGGTGTCGCCGAAATAGGCCATGCGCCGCCAGACCACGAAGGAGCCGAGGGGACCGGCGACAAGGGCGAGGGCGAGACCGGCGAGCAGGGCATACAGCAGAAAATCAGCCATGCTTGCAGTGGGCTCCATGGACATGCGGGGTCTTGACCACGCCGCCATGCAGGTCGTGGGCGTGATCGTGGTGGTGGTGATAGACGGCCAGGTTGCGCGCGCTCTGGCCGAACAGCGCCTGATAGGCCGGATCGCCGCTGACCTGCTCGGGATGGCCCGAGCAGCAGATGTGCCGATTCAGGCAGATCACCTGGTCGGTGGCGCCCATCACCAGGTGCAGGTCGTGGGACACCATCAGCACGCCGCAGCCATGGCGTTCGCGCAACTGGCCGATCAGCCGGTACAGCTCGCTCTGGCCGTTGATGTCGACGCCTTGCACGGGTTCGTCGAGCACCAGCAGCTCGGGCTGGCGGAGCAGGGCGCGGGCCAGCAGCACTCGCTGCAACTCGCCGCCGGAAATGCTCTGCAGAGGGCTGTCGATGACGCCTTCGGCGCCCACTTCGCCCAGGGCGGCCAGGGCACTGGCGCGATTCACGCCTGGCACCAGGCGCAGGAAGCGCAGCACCGACAGCGGCAGGGTGGCATCCACCTGCAGCTTCTGCGGCATGTAGCCGATGCGCAGCCGCGGGCGACGCCAGACGCTGCCGCGATCGGGCGTCAGCAGCCCGAGCACGCTGCGCACCAGGGTGGTCTTGCCGGCGCCATTGGGGCCGATGAGGGTGACGATGCGGCCGGGATCCAGGGTCAGGCTGACCTGCTCGAGCACCGGCTGGCCGGCAAAGGTCACGCCGACCTCCTGCAGCCGGATCAGCGCCTCGCTCATGCCTGCTTCCGGCAGGCGGCGCACTGACCGACCACTTCCACGGTCTGGCCTTCGACCTGGAAGCCCACGGCGCTGGCGCCGTCGAGGATCGCCTGGTGCACGGCCGGCTGTTCCAGCTCGATGCTCACCTGGCAGCTGCGGCAGATCAGGAACTGGCCCTGGTGGGCCTCGCCGGGATGGTTGCAACCGACGAAGGCGTTGAGGGAGGCGATGCGGTGCACCAGGCCGTTCTCGACCAGGAAATCCAGCGCCCGGTAGACGGTGGGCGGGGCAGCGCGGCGGCCGTCCTGCTCGCTGAGCACGGCCAGGATGTCGTAGGCGCCGAGCGGCTTGTGGCTTTGCCAGACCAGCTCCAGCACCCGCTTGCGCAGCTCGGTGAGGCGCACGCCGGCGCGGCTGCAGAGGGCGTCGGCCTCGGCCAGCGCGTGGGCGACGCAGCGCGAATGATCGTGAGGCCGAAAGGCCAGGGGGGCGTCGGTCATGAAACAGTACCTTGGGAGCCAGGACGTTATTATATTGCACCTCTCTTAAGAATCGGGATTTTCACGTGCCGCGCCTCCTACCCCTCGTCGCCTCCCTGCTGCTCGCCTGCACCCTGCTGCCCGCCCAGGCCGAGGTGAAGGTGCTCACCAGCATCAAACCCCTGCAACTGATCGCCGCGGCCATCCAGGACGGCGCCGGCCAGCCCGCCGTGCTGCTGCCGCCGGGTGCCTCGCCGCACCACTACGCCCTGCGGCCCTCGGACCTGCGCCAGGTGCGCGAGGCCCGGCTGGTCTACTGGATCGGCCCGGATCTGGAGGCCTTCCTGCCGGCGGTGCTCAAGGAGCGCCAGGGCCCCAGCCTGGCCGTCCAGGAGCTGCCCGGCCTGCACCTGCGCCGCTTCGGTGCCGAGCATGCGGACGCCCATGACGACGATCACGGCGACGAGCACGAGCACGAGCACGAGCACGCGCACGGCGAGGAGCAGGGCGGCGAGCCCGAATACGCCCACGACCACGATCATCGTCCGGGCAGCCTGGATGCCCATCTCTGGCTGAGTCCGGCCAACGCCCGGGTGATCGCCGCCCGCGTGGCCGCCGACCTGAGCCAGGCCGATCCGGCCAATGCCAGTCGCTACGCCAGCAACCTCAAGGCCTTCGAAAGCGGACTGGCCGCCAAGGACCAGGCCCTGCGCGCCCAGCTGGCGCCGCTGGCCGGCAAGCCCTATTTCGTCTTCCACGAAGCCTTCGACTACTTCGAGGAAGCCTATGGCCTGAGCCATCGCGGCGTCTTCGCCCTGGGCGCCGACGTTCAGCCCGGCGCGCGCCACGTAGCCGCCATGCGCGACGAACTCAAGGCCGTCGGGCCGACCTGCGTCTTCACCGAGCCGCCGCTGCAGCCAAAGATCGCCACTACCCTGAGCAGCGGCCTGCCGGTGACCCTGGTGGAACTCGATCCCCTCGGCGCCCGCATCCCGGCCAACGCCGGCGGCTATGCCCAGCTGCTGCAGAACGTGGCCGACACCCTGGGCGGCTGCCTGGGCAAGCTGCCCTGAGGCCTCGTCCGGCGGCGGATCGGCCGAGGCCACCGTCCGTCGCTCTCGGGCCACTTCGCGGCCGTTCAGCTAGCGTTCAGGACGAGTTCAGGCAGCGTTCAGGGCCATTGGCCTAATCTGCAACTGTCAGATCAGCAACGCCGAGGTCGCCCGGATATGTTCACCCTAGCGCAGCTCCCGCTACGGCAGATCGTCCGGACACTTCGACCCGACCTGGCGATGTTCATCCTTGTAACTCCACTACAGGGTCACCAAGTCAGCTCTGGTCCCCTGTAGCCGTCTCGCGACGGAGCCGTCCCCCAACGGCAGTTTCCGATCCCCATGAAGTGCTCCTTACCTCTCCAACTGGAGAGGTTTTTTTTGCCCGGAACAAAGTCAGTGATCCCAGCCATTCCCTTCCCGCTCTCGCCGCCGGCCGGCTCCAGGCGCCATAATCGGCACCAGGGCGCCGCTGCGCGAAGCACGCGACAGGCGCAGTCGCGGCCAGAGAACGTCTCGTTAGCTGTTCAGGAGTCTGCATGAAGATCCTCGTCGTCGAAGACGAAAACCTGCTGCGCCACCACCTCAAGGTGCGTCTGGGTGAAGCCGGTCATGTCGTCAATGCCGTGGCCGATGCGGAAGAAGCGCTCTACAGCGCCCGCGAATTCCATCACGATCTCGCCATCATCGACCTGGGCCTGCCCGGCATGAGCGGTCTCGATCTGATCCGCCAGCTGCGCAACCAGGGCGCCACCCTGCCGATCCTCATCCTCACCGCCCGCGGCAGCTGGCAGGACAAGGTCGAGGGGCTCGGCGCCGGGGCGGACGACTATGTGGTCAAGCCTTTCCAGTTCGAAGAGCTGGAGGCGCGCCTCAACGTGCTGTTGCGCCGTTCGGCGGGTTTCGTCCAGCCGAGCATCCGCGCCGGTTCGCTCAAGCTCGACCTGGGCCGCCAGCAGGCCTTCAACGAAGAGCAGCCGCTGCAGCTGACCGCCTACGAATACCGCCTGCTGGAATACCTGATGCGCAACCACCAGCAGGTGATCACCAAGGAGCGGCTCATGGAGCAGCTCTACGACGATGACGGCGAGCACGACAGCAACGTCATCGAGGTGCTGGTGGGCCGCCTGCGGCGCAAGCTGGAGGCCAGCTGCCAGATGCAACCCATCGAAACGGTCCGGGGCCGCGGCTACCTGTTCACCGAGCGCTGCCAGTGATCCGTTCCTTTCGCGTGCGGCTGCTGCTCAGCGCGGCCCTGCTGGTCAGCGTCTGCCTGGCGCTGATCGTGCCGGCGATCCGCAACGCCTTCGACCGCACGGTGGAAAACTTCGTCGCCGCGCGGCTGGAGGCCAACGCCAACACCCTGATCGGTGCGGCGCGCGCCATCGACGGCCGGCTGGCGATGCCGGAGATGATCGCCGAAGAGGTTTTCGACCGACCCGGCTCGCCGATCCTCGGCTATGTCTACGACCAGAACGGCCGCCTGCTGTGGCGCTCGCGCTCGGCGATCAAGGAGCGGCCCAACTACAAGCCGACCTTCGACGGCGGCGGGGTCAAGCTGGTCAAGGCCACCGACGACCAGGGGCAGGGCTTCTTCGTCTTCGATCGCGAGGTGCTGCTGGGCAATCCGCCGGTGGCGGGCTTCAGCGTGGTCACCATGCAGCCGGCCGAGGAATACGAGCGGCTGCGCGCCACCTTCCTGCACCAGGTGATTCTCTGGCTGGTGGGGGTGCTGGGCGCCCTGCTGCTGCTGCTGGCGCTGGTCATGCAGTGGAGCCTGCGTCCGCTGCGCCGCCTCAGCCAGCAACTCGATGCGGTGGAGACCGATCAGCGCGAGCTGCTCGACGAAAACAACGTGCCCAGCGAGATCAGCCGGCTGATCCGCTCGCTCAACCGCCTGCTCGATCATGAACGGCTGCAGCGCGAGCGCTATCGCGACACCCTCGGCGATCTCGCCCATAGCCTCAAGACGCCGCTGGCGGTGCTGCAGGGGGTGACCGAGGAATTGCGCCGCCGACCGCAGCTGGACCAGGAGGTCGGCACCCTGCAGACCCAGATCGAGCGCATGAACCAGCAGGTGATGTACCAGCTGCAGCGGGCCACGCGCCAGGGTGGCGCGGTGCTCAGCCGGCCGCTGGAGCTGGCGCCGCTGCTGGAGTCGCTGTTCAGTACCCTGGACAAGGTCTATGCCGAGAAACGCGTCCAGGCGGAAATGGACCTGCCGCCGAATCTGCGGGTGCAGGCCGAGGAAGCCGCCATGCTGGAGGTGTTCGGCAACCTGCTGGAAAACGCCTATCGGCTCTGCCTGACCCAGGTACGGGTCAGCGCCCGCCGGCACACCGAGCACTGGATCCTCGACATCGAGGACGACGGCCCGGGGATTCCCGCCGAGCGCCGCGAGAGCGTGCTGCGCCGCGGCATGCGCATGGACAGCCGGCACCCCGGGCAGGGCATCGGCCTGGCCGTGGTGCAGGACATCCTCGAAGGCTATCGCAGCAGCCTGACCATCGACGAATCGAGTCTGGGCGGCGCCCGCTTCCGCTTCCGCCTGCCAGCGGCCATTTCCCCGGAGCGGCCTTCCTTGGTGCACAATGGCGCCAGGACGTGACCCATGGGTCATGGCTTGCGTCTGCTCCTGATAGTGAAATTCTGTCTGTAAGGACCCCGGCATGAGCCGCGACTGCCGTCATCTCGAATCCCTGTTGCACCACGATATTCCCATCACCAAGGCCCTGGGCCTGGAAGTCCGCGACTGGAGCGAGCAGCGCCTGCAGCTGCATGCCCCGCTGGACGCCAACATCAACCACGCCAGCACCATGTTCGGCGGCAGCCTCTATTGCGTGGCCGTGCTGGCCGGCTGGGGCTGGCTGTACCTGCGCCTGCGCGAAGCCGGCATCGAGGAAGGCCATATCCTCATCCAGGAAGGCCAGATCAGCTATCCGCGACCCATCACCACCGATGCCCTGGCCTATGGCGAGCCGCCCGAGGCGCGCGCCTGGGAACGCTTCGAGACCACCTTCCGCCGCCGCGGTCGTGCGCGTATCACCCTGCAGTCGCGCATCGTCAGCGAGAGTGGCGAGGACGGGGTACGCTTTACCGGTCAGTACGTGCTGCACCGCTGAGAGCGGACGCGGCATAGAAAAAGGGCGACCCTGGGGTCGCCCTTTTTCGTTTCCGTTGCCCGCTCAACCGTGGGAATGCGGTTCGGTCTTGGCCTGCTGGGCGGTATTGGTGTCGGGCAGGTTGTCCGGCGGCACGGCCAGGGCGCGCAGGGCGCCGGACATGATCTCGCTGAAGGTCGGCGCCGAGACCAGGCCACCGAAGTAGCCTTCCTTGGTCGGGGTATCCAGCATCACCGCCAGCACCAGCTTGGGATCGGCCGCCGGCGCCATGCCGACGAACAGCGATCGATAGGCGTGCTCGGTGTAGCTGCCGGAGCCGGCCTTGCGCGCGGTCCCCGACTTGCCAGCCACGTGATAGCCGGGCACCCGGGCGCGGATCACGCCGCCTTCGTCTTCCACCACGTGGTTGAGCATGGCGCGCAGGCGCCGGGCGATGGTTGGGTCCATGGCCTGGACGCTCTGCTGCTTCTGGTCCTTGAGCAGGGTCAGGGGGGTCAGCAGGCCGTCGTTGGCGATCACCGAATAGGCCTGGGCCAATTCGGCGACGTTGACCGCCAGGCTGTAGCCAAAGGACATACTGGCCGTGGCGATCTGCGACCACTTGGTGTGGCCGGGCAGGTAGCCGGCGTTCTCGCCGGGAAAGCCCAGCGCCATGGGATTGCCGAAACCGACCCGGCTGAGCTGTTCGTAGATGGGCAGCGGGCCGATCTGCAGGGCCACCTTGCTCATGCCGATGTTGGACGAGTTGAGCAGCACCCCGGTCATGGTCAGCACGCCGCGCTTGGCCACGTCGTGGATGGTGTGACCGTCGATGGTCATCCAGCCCGGCGCTACGTCCACGGTGCTGTTCTCGTTGAACTTGCCCGAGGCCAGGGCCACCGACATGCTGAACGGCTTGATCACCGAGCCGGGCTCGAAGGCGTCGGTCAGGGTGCGGTTGCGCATGTTGGGGATCTGCAGGGTGGCGCGGTTGTTGGGGTTGTAGGAGGGGAAGTTGGTCATCGCCAGGATCTGGCCGGTCTTGGGATTGACCAGCACGGCCGACCCGGACTGGGCGCCGAACTTCTCCACCGCCGTCTGCAGGGCGCGATAGGCGATGAACTGCAGGCGCAGGTCGATGGACAGGGCCACGTCCTTGCTCGGTTGCGGCTGGCGCACCACGCGGATGTTCTTGACCACCGAGCCGCGCGGATTGATCAGTACCTCGCGCACCCCGCCGCGACCGGCCAGCCAGTCTTCGAAGCCCAGTTCCAGGCCCTCCTGGCCATGGCCGTCGATGTTGACCATGCCGATCACCTGGGCCACCAGGTCGGAGCTGGGGTAGTAGCGCTTGTACTCCTTGATCTGGCGCACCCCGGGCACGCCGAGGGCCATGATGTTCTCGCCGTCGATGGGCGACAGGGCCCGCGCCAGGTAGAGGAAGTGCTTTTCCGGATGGCCGAGGATCAGGTTGCGCAGTTCGGCTTCCGGTTTGTGGATGGCCTGGGCCAGGCGCCCCAGCTGGTCGGCGCTGTCCTGCATCTCGGACGGATTGCACCAGATGGTCACCACCTCGGTGGAAACCGCCAGGGGCGCGCCGTTGCGGTCGGTGATCATGCCGCGGGTCACCGGAATGGCGATGTGGCGCACCGAGCGGCGATCGCCCTGGTCACCCAGGAAGGCGGCATCGAACAGCTTGAGGTAGGTGATGCGGCCGGCGACCACGCAGGTCAGCAGGACCAGCACGACGACCACGACATAGAAGCGATAGCGGGGTGCGGCCGTCATGGCGGCTCCTGCGCGAGAAGAGGGCTTGGGCATGGTCACAACTGGTTACAACCGTCAGGGACGCGCATGGTAACTGCTCCAGCCATCGGCCGGAAACCGCTGGGCGGTCGGGGGCGGTACACTGCGCACATGAGCGACATCCCCCTGCACGATCTTTCCACCCCAACCGTGACCTGCGAGAGCTGTCAGGCCTGGTGCTGCCGCCAGGAAGTCCTGCTGTTCGACGATGCCGGCGTGCCCGCCCGCTACATCGAGGAAGACTGGACCGGTACCCGCATGAAGCGCCTCGACGACGGCTGGTGCGCCGCCCTGGATCGCGAGCAGATGAATTGCAGCATCTACGAGGTGCGGCCCTGGGTCTGCCGGATCTTCGACATGGCCGGCCCGGAATGTCTGGAGGAGCGGGAGGATATGAAAAGGGCGATGGAGAGCGGTGATTTCTGAGCGACTCGCCTGAAAGGCTCGGCCGCCGGGAAGTCTTATCGCGGCCATGGGCCGCTCCTACAGGAGATGAGGCTTCTGTAGGAGCGGCCCACGGCCGCGATAGTCCAAGCCAGAGCGGTCGCTACGGCGCACCGGCATGGCCGCGATCAGGGATTCAACGCAGCTTCTGCGGCTTGTAGGCGCAATACCCCGGGCGCGGGCCGACCCTTGGGTGGTTGCGGCAGGTTTCCGGGCGCTGGTCGTAGATGGTGCACAGCCGCGTCTTGGGATGCAGGTAGACGCAATCGTTGTTGGACAGCCGCACCAGGGTGAAGAGCCCGGTCTTGGCGTTGAGGCGCTCGACCACGCCGTCCTTCTTGAGTCGCTTGGCGATGTCCTTGAGCGGCTCGCCCTTCTCGAATTCGTCCACCACGCCCATGCGGATCAGATCGGACAGGCGGGCTTCCACCGGCAGGGTGCAGCAGCTGGACACGCAGTCCAGGCACATGGCCCTGTCGTAACGGATCCAGGTTTCGGTACGATCGAGATCGGCCCCGAGAATGCGCAGTATCTGAGCCATGGCTTACTCGGCGAAGGTGACCTGACCATCGGCCAGGGAGGCGACGCGGGCCAGGGATTCGACGCGATAGCCCTGGGCGTCGAGTTCGGCGCGACCGACCTGGAAGGACTTCTCGATGACGATGCCCAGCCCTGCGACCTGGGCCCCGGCCTGACCGATGATGGAGATCAGCGCCTTGGCCGCCTTACCGTTGGCGAGGAAGTCGTCGATGATCAGCACCCGGTCGTCGGATGACAGATGCATGGTCGAGACGGCTATGGTGCTCTCCGTCTGCTTGGTAAAGGAATAGACGCTGGCCACCAGCAGGTTGTCGGTCAGGGTCAGCGACTGGTGCTTGCGGGCGAAGATCACCGGCACGCCCAGCTCCAGTCCGGTCAGCACCGCCGGGGCGATCCCCGAGGCTTCGATGGTCACGATCTTGGTGATGCCGGCGTCGGCGAAGCGGCGGGCGAACTCCTGACCGATGTCGCGCATCAGCGCCGGATCGATCTGGTGGTTGAGGAAGGCATCGACCTTGAGCACCTGCTCGGAGAGTACTTGGCCTTCGCTGCGAATCTTGGCTTTGAGGCGTTCCACGCGGACGGTCCTTTAACGGCAACGCCCGGGCCTGAGTGCAGGACCGGGTCTGGGAATACGGGAGGGCGGCGATTGTGCCCTATCTTTCAAGAAAGTCGTTAGTTTGCCGACAAATCGTCCTATAGCTATCCGCAACGGATAGCCGACGCTTGCCGGTGGCTGGCACAGGAGTGGTCGAACATGGGTGTTTTGTTGTCACCGGGTATGCGCGTGCTGAGCCAGTTCGGCTTCGCCCGCAAGTTCGCCCTGCTGCTGGTGCTGTTCATCCTGCCGCTGGCGGTCAGTCTCTGGCTGCTGGGCGCCGATTTCCAGGCCAAGCTGGCCACTGTCAGTGGCGAGCGCAGTGGCGTGCGACTGCTGCAACGGCTGGATGCCGTGGAAGAAGAACTCACCCTCCGGCGCAACCTGACCGCGCGCTGGAAGGCGATCGACACCAGTCGCCAGGAGACGCCGGCCGTGCAGGCCGCCATAGCCGCTCTGGAAAGTCGCAACGACAGTCGGCGCGAGCGGCTCGCCCAGCTCGGACAGCAACTGGAGAGCGAAGGGGCCGGCGCCGATGTGCAGGCGCGCTTCAAGACCCTGCAGCAGGCGCTCGCCGGGCTGGAGGTCAGCGATCTGCGCAGCCTGGGCTGGTGGCCGGACGGCTACGACAGATTCACCGCCGCCCTGGGCGCCGTGCAGGCGCTGCGCGAGGAGATCGCCCTGGACAGCGGCCTCATCCTCGATCCCTGGATGGAAACCTACCTGCTGATGCAGATCGGCACCACCCAGTCGGTCGAGTTGTACGAGCGCCTCGGCCGCCTGGCCAGCGTTGGTCAGGCCAGTGTGGTCTCCGGCCAGTTCAGCCTGCAGAGCCGCCTGCAGTTGCGCGACCTGCGCGCCCGCGTCGGTGATTCCAGCGAGAGCCTGGCCAAGGTCGCGGTGCTGCTCGGCAGCAAGCTGCCCGCCGACATGGCCAGCTGGAAGGACGACTACCAGAAGCTCAGCAGCCAGCTGGACGCCAGTCTCAAGACCCTCGATCAGGGAGTGTTCGGCGGCGAGATCACGCTCAAGCCGGAGCAGTTCGAAACCACGCTGGACGGGGTTCTGCAGGGGCTGCAGACCTTCCGCCAGCAGACCCTGAAGAACCTGGACCAACGGCTGCAATACTATGGCGCCGATGCCGTGCGCAGCTTTGCCGCCATCGCCGCCGGCTTCGGCCTGCTGCTGGTGGTGACCTGCTACCTGCTGCTGTGCATGCAGGCCGCCATTCGCGGCAGCGCCCGGCGCATCACCAACTTGGCCGAAGGCCTGCGTGACGGCGACCTGACCCGTTCGGCCCAGGTGACTGGCCAGGACGAACTGGCCGAGATCGGCCGCGCACTGGACCTGGCCGTGGTGCAGCTGCGCGGCAGTCTGCAGGCGGTCGAGCAGGAGAGTCGCCAGGTGGGCACGGCGTCCGGGGAGCTGGGTCAGCAGGCCGAGGCGGCGCTGGGCGCCGTCGAAGCCCAGCGCCAGCAGATCACCCAGATCGCCACCGCCGCCACCGAACTGGCCGCCACCGCCCAGGGCGTGGCCCAGAGTTGCGAAGAGGCCGCCGGGCGCGCCGAGCAGATGCGCGGCATCGCCGAGGCCAGCCAGAGTGACAGTCGCCAGACCACCGCCAGCATCCAGCGCCTCAACCAGCGCCTGGACGAGACAGCTGCGGCCATGGCCCAGGTCAATGCCCAGGCCGGGCAGATCCAGCAGGTGGTGGACGTCATCCGCGGCATCGCCGAACAGACCAACCTGCTGGCGCTCAACGCCGCCATCGAGGCGGCCCGGGCCGGTGACCAGGGAAGGGGCTTCGCGGTGGTCGCCGACGAGGTACGTTCGCTGTCGCAGCGCACCCAGGCTTCCACGGCGCAGATCGCCGGGACCGTTGGCAGCCTGAGCGGCACCGTGGCCCAGGCCGTGTCCCTGATGCAGGAGGCCTGCGGCCAGGCCGCCAGCGATGCCCAGTCGATCATCGGGCTGGGGCGGCGGCTGGAAGAGATCGCCGAGTCGGTGCAGGGCGTCTCCGACACCCTGGTGCAGATCGCCACCGCCGCCGAACAGCAGGCGGTCACCGCCGACCAGGTCAGTGGCAATATCCAGCAGATCGATGGGGCCGCGGCCGATCTGCTCGGCAATGCGCGCACGGTGCAGAGCACGGCGGTGGGTCTGGAGGCGGGCAGCCGCACCCTGACGGCCAACACCACCCGCTTCCGCCTGGGCTAGCACGCAAAAGGGGCGCCTTTCAGGGCGCCCCTTTTGCTCAAAGCTTTATGATCAGGCCCGGGTATCGAGCAGCCGGCCCAGGGTTTCCTGCGAGGCCTGCATGACCTTGGTACCGGCCAGCGCCTGGTACTTGCCGACATCCAGATTGACCAGCTCGCTGGCCAGATCGGCCTGGCTGTTGGTGGTCGCGCCCAGGGCTTCCTGTTCGTTGCGCGCCGTCTGGGAGGCGAGGGCGGCACCGGCCTTTTCGACCGTACGGCTACCGTTCTGGTAGGCCTGCACCCCGGCATAGAGCGAATTGCTTGAAGTCACGTTCATGGACAGGGTCCTCGACGGTGATGTCAAAGGGCTATTGAAGCAGCTTTGACGCCAAAGAACCAGCAGTCCCTGTCACCGCCTGTGTCCGGCTATTGCTGGATCGTCGCCCGATTGCCCTGCCCGCTCTGGCGCAGGTCGAGGCTGTTGCCCGCACCGACCTGACTGATGGAGGCGTACTGGCTGGCGCCCTGCTGGCTGACGCTGACCTGGGCGTCGCTGGCCAGTCCCGCCTGCAGCAGATGGCCATCGCCCAGTTGCTCGACACTCAGCTCGAGGTTGTCGCCCACCCCGACCGCACTGATCTCGTTGTCGTTGCCCTGGGTAGTCAGGGTCAGGCGCGAATCCTCACCGCCGATCAGGACGCCGGCGCTGTTGCGATTGCCCTGCTGTTGCAGCTCGAGGCGGTTGCCATTGCCGGTCAGATTCACCTGGACGGCATTGTCGTCGCCGAGTTGCCGCGCGCTGACGCGCTGGGGGCTGGCGTCGAGGCCGTTCTGCTGCACCGCCGCCTGGTTGCGGTTGCCGATCTGGATCAGCTGGACGTCCTGCTGCCGCGCGCCCTGGCGAGCGCCAGCGCGGTTGTCGTCGCCGCGCTGCTCGACCACCGCCCGGTTGGCGGTGCCGCCCTGCAGCAGCTCGACCTCGTTGCGCGCGCCCAGGCTCAGCACCTCTTGGAGGTGATCCTCGCCCACCTGCCTGAGTCGCGCCGCGCTGTCGCGACCGTCCTGGAACAGATTCAGCCCGTTGCGCGCGCCCTCCTGCTCGATGCGCAGCCGCTGGTCGTCACCGCCCTGGCGCACCAGGGCTTCGTCGAGCAGGCCGCGCTGGACGATCTCCACCGTATTGCGCTGGCCATGGCCCTGGTAGACATAGGCGTGGCTCTGGCTGGCTTCGCCCTGGTCGATGCTGACCTCGCGCGCGCCACCGGCCGCCTGGGTGACATTGGTGAAGTTGCCCACGCCGCCCTGCTCGACGCGGGTACGGTCGCCCTGGGAGGCGCTCTGGGTGAGATAGGCCTGGCTGGCACGACCGCTCTGGCTGACCTCCAGGGTGCCCTGGCGGGTATCCGGCGCCTGGCTCAGGAAGGCGCCGAGGCGCTCGCCGCGCTGCTCCACGCGGGTCTGGTTGTCCAGCGCCCAGGTGGTGCTGGTCAGGCCGAGCAGGCCCAGGCAGGTCAGGAACTTGAAGGTAGGCACTCGGGCGATCCGGCAGCGGCAGACAGGGCAGTCTGCCGCCGGCCTGGCCCACCGGCCATCGCCCGAAAGACTGATATCAGCCGGGCAGGCGCAGGTGCGCGGCGACCGCCGCCGGCGTGGCCGCGGCCAGGTACGGCACCGTGCCCAGGCAGGGCGCCGGCAGGCGTTCGTGCAGGGTGGCCAGGTTGTCGTCCAGGCGCAGGGTGGCCGGTGCCACCAGGTTGGCCACCCAGCCGGCCAGGGTCAGGCCGTCGGCGAGGATGGCCTCGGCGCTGAGCAGAGCGTGGTTGATGCAACCCAGGCGCACGCCCACCACCAGAACGACCGGCAGACCCAGCTCGCGGGCCAGATCGGACAGGGACTCGCGGCCGGCCAGGGGCACGCGCCAGCCGCCGGCGCCTTCCACCAGGGTGAAGTCGGCCTCTAGCGCCAGGATCCGCCGCACCGGGGCGGCCAGGGCGGCGACGCTGAGGTCGATGCCGGCTTCGCGGGCTGCCAGATGCGGGGCGATGGCGGGTTCCAGGGCGATGGGATTGATGTCGGCGTAGTCGAGCGGCAGCGAGGTCTCGCCGAGCAGGGCCAGGGCGTCGCCGTTGCGCAGGCCCGCGGCGGTCCGTTCGCAGCCGGAGGCCACCGGCTTGACCCCGGCGGTGGCGAGACCCTGCAGCCGGGCCCGGTGCAGCAGGCCGGCGGCGATGGTGGTCTTGCCGATCTCGGTGTCGGTGCCGGTGACGAAGTAGGCGGACATGGGGGTCATTCCTTGCGCAGCAGGACGTGGATCACCTGGTAGGTGGCGGGCAGGCCGGTGGGCTCGCGCAGGCTCTCGTAGGCCTGGGTGAAGGCGGCCAGGCGCTGGCGACCGGTGAGGCCCTGGGGACGTCCCTGGTTGAGGTTGTGGGCGCCGATGGCCTTGAGGTGCTGGGTCAGGGCGCGCAGATCGGGGAAGTGCAGCCGCTCGGGCGCGACCTCCAGCGTCAGCCGCTGCAGGCCGCTGGCCTGGGCGGCGGCGACATAGGCCGTCTGGGGGCGGAAGCGATTGACGTGCACCTGGTCGTCCACCCGGGCCCAGCTCTGGCGCAGTTCGTCGAGGGTGCCGGCGACCAGGCTGCTGAAGGCCAGCACGCCACCCGGGCGCAGGATGCGCCGCGCCTCGGCGAGCACCCTGGGCAGATCCGGGCACCACTGCAGGGCCAGGCTGGAGACGATGAGATCGCAGCTCTCCGCCCGCAGCGGCAGGCGTTCGGCGTCGGCGGTGAGGTAGTGCCGGGCACCGGCGCCCTGGGCGCGGGCGTGGCGGAGCATGCCGGGCGCCAGATCCAGGGCCAGGCCTTCGGCCTGCGGATAACGGCGGGCCAGGGCGCGACTGCAATAGCCGGTGCCACTGCCCAGGTCCAGCCAGCGTTGCGGGTCAAGCCAGACTTGCTTGTCTAGAGCGTGTAGCCGGGCGAAGAGGCCGTCGGCGACCCGGCGTTGCAGCAGGGCGGCGCCGTCGTACTGCGCGGCGGCGCGGGAAAAGGACAGCGCCACCTGGCGCTTGTCGGGCAATACGTCAGCCATCGCGTCCTGCATAGATGAATTCACGGATACGGGTGGCCACCTCGTCCGGGCGTTCCAGGGGCAGGCCATGGCTGGCGTGCTCCAGGACCTCGACCTGGGCGTTGGGCAGCTCGTCGCGCAGGGCCTGGGCCGCCGCGGCCGGCACCAGGGCGTCGTGGGCGCCGAACAGGTGCAGCTGGGGACCGCTGAAGGCCTGCAGGGCGGAGCGGGTGTCCAGGCGTGCCAGCAACTCCAGGCCGGCGATGACCACCTCGGGCTCGATCTCCGGCAGGGTCACCTGCAACTGGCGGGCGAGGGTGCGGCTGTCGCGGGCGCCCTGGGCCACCAGCAGGGTGAAGCGCCTGAGGGTCTGCTCGGCATCCAGCGAGCAGGCCTCGAAGAAGTCGGTGAAGACGCTGCGCGCCATGGCGGTCTGCCAGCCGGCGCGGGCGACGAAGCAGGGATTGCTGGCCAGGGTGATGAGACCGTGCACGCCCTGGGGGCGGCGCAGGGTGAATTCGCTGGCGAGCATGCCGCCCAGCGACCAGCCGGCCAGCCAGCCGCCTTCGGCGATGCGGGCTTCCAGGTCGGTGAACCAGTCCTGGGTGTCGGCCAGGGCCGGCAGCGGCTCGATCAGCACGTCGAGAAAGGGTGCCTGCTCGACGAGTTCGTCACGCAGGGGCTCCAGCGGAGCACTGCCCAGGCCCCAGCCGGGCAGCAAGATCAGGGTATCGCGCATTGGTCGGTCACTTATCCGCGTCAGGCGGTAATTCGGCCATGGCCTGGGCCAGAGCGTCGAGCAAGAGGTCCACGTGCGCTTCGCGATGGGCCGCCGTCAGGGTCACCCGCAGGCGGGCACTGCCGGCCGGTACGGTGGGCGGTCGGATGGCGGTGACCAGGATCCCGCGTCGGCGCAGGGCGGCGGAGAGTGCGAGGGCGCGCGCGCTGTCGCCGACCAGGATCGGCTGGATCGGCGTGGCGCTGAGCATAAGGTCCAGGCCGAGGGCCGTCGCGCCCCTGCGGAATCTCTGGATCAAAGTGTGCAGAAGCTCACGGCGCCAGCCCTCCTCACGGACGAGCTGCAGGGCGGCGAGGGTGGCGCAGGCCACCGCCGGCGGCTGGCTGGTGGTGTAGATATAGGGGCGGGCGAACTGGATCAGCGTCTCGATCAGTTCCTCGCTGCCGGCGACAAAGGCCCCGGCGGTGCCGCAGGCCTTGCCCAGGGTGCCGACCAGCACCGGGACCTGGCCCTGGTCCAGGCCGAAGTGCTCGACGATGCCGCCGCCGCTGGCGCCCAGGGTGCCGATGCCGTGGGCATCGTCCACCAGGGTCCAGGCGCCGTGGCGCTGGGCGACCTCGCAGAGCTCGGGCAGGGCGGCCAGATCGCCGTCCATGCTGAAGACGCCGTCGGTGACCACCAGGGTGTCGCCCTCGGCCTTGGCCAGGCGCGTGGCCAGGCTGGCCGGGTCGTTGTGCAGATAGCGGCCGAAGCGCGCGCCGCTGAGCAGACCGGCGTCGAGCAGGGAGGCATGGTTGAGGCGGTCTTCCAGTACGGTATCGCCACGCCCGACCAGGGCGGTGACGGCTGCCAGGTTGGCCATGTAGCCGGTGGAGAACAGCAGGGCGCGTGGCCGCCCGGTGAGGTCGGCCAGGGCTTCTTCGACCTGGTGATGCGGACCGCTGTGGCCGATCACCAGGTGCGAGGCGCCGCCGCCCACGCCCCAGCGCTCGGCGCCCGCGCGCAGGGCGGCGATCACCTGGGGATGATTGGCCAGGCCCAGGTAGTCGTTGCTGCAGAAGGCCAGCAGGGACTCGCCATCCACCACCACCTCGGGGCCCTGGGGCGCTTCCAGCAAAGGGCGGCGCCGATAGAGGTGCTCGGCGTGACGCTGGGCCAGGCGGGCGGCGAGGTCGAAGGCCATGGGGAGTCTCGGTAGCGTTGGAAGGCCCCTCACCCCAGCCCTCTCGCGAGGGGAGAGGGGTTGGTCTGGAGCGCGGCTTGGGCGGTGGTTTACCCTCACCCCGGCCCTCTCCCGGGGGGAGAGGGGGACGACAGGGGTCAGGCGGTGGCGGCGTCGTAGAAGAGTTCGCTGTTGCGCTGTTCCACCAGGGCCTGCTCGATGGCGGCTTGGTGCACCTCGTCGGCGTGCTCTTCGCGGGCTTCGGGCTGGATGCCGAGACGGGCGAACAGCTGCATGTCCTTGTCGGCCTGGGGGTTGCCGGTGGTCAGCAGCTTCTCGCCGTAGAAGATGGAGTTGGCACCGGCCAGGAAGGCCAGGGACTGCATCTGCTCGTTCATCTGCTCGCGACCGGCGGACAGGCGCACATGGGACTTGGGCATGAGGATCCGTGCCACCGCCAGGGTGCGGATGAAGTCGAAGGGATCGACGTCCTTCTCTTCGGCCAGCGGGGTGCCCTGGACCTTGACCAGCATGTTGATCGGCACCGACTCGGGGTGCTCGGGCAGGTTGGCCAGCTGGATCAGCAGGCCGGCGCGGTCGTCCACCGACTCGCCCATGCCGAGGATGCCGCCGGAGCAGATCTTCATCCCGGCTTCACGGACGTAGGCCAGGGTCTGCAGGCGCTCGCCGTAGGTGCGGGTGGTGATGATGTTGCCGTAGAACTCCGGCGAGGTGTCCAGGTTGTGGTTGTAGTAGTCCAGGCCGGCGTCGGCCAGGGCGCGGGTCTGCTCCTGGTCCAGGCGGCCGAGGGTCATGCAGGTCTCCAGGCCCAGGGCCTTCACGCCCTGCACCATCTGCAGCACGTAGGGCATGTCCTTGGCGGAGGGATGCTTCCAGGCGGCGCCCATGCAGAAACGGGTGGAGCCGATGGCCTTGGCCTCGGCGGCCGCCTCCAGCACCTTCTGCACCTCCATCAGCTTTTCCTTTTCCAGACCGGTGTTGTAGTGGCCGGACTGGGGGCAGTACTTGCAGTCTTCCGGGCAGGCGCCGGTCTTGATCGACAGCAGGGTGGAGACCTGCACGCGATTGGGATCGAAGTGCTGGCGGTGCACGCCCTGGGCCTGGAACAGCAGGTCGTTGAAGGGCTGCTGGAACAGGGCGCGGACTTCGGCGAGAGTCCAGTCGTGACGCAGGGCGGTAGCGCTCATGGGAGATCCTCGATGCATAGGACGGCCGGGTGCCGGAGCGGGGCCGATGAATGCGGTCGACCTTAGCCGAAGTCCTGGTCGACTACTGCTCATAAAATGAGCAATTGCCGGATTTTTCGCAGGGAGATTGATGGGGTGTGGTTTGGGACACGGTGGCGCGTGGATCGGGTCCGTTGAGCTTCACCGGGTTCGGTACGGGGTAAGTCGTAGGACTAAGGCCAATCGCGGCCACGGGCCGCTCCTACAAAGGCATCACTCCCTGTAGGAGCGGTCGCTACGGCGCACCGGCATGGCCGCGATAAAGACGGTTGCTCCTACAGCAGCCGGATATTCCGTAGGAGCGGCCGCAGCGGCGGACCGTCATGGCCGCGATAGCCCCAACATGAGCGACCTGGTTGGCTTCGCTATGTTCAGCCCAACCTACGTCAGAGCATCCGCTCCAACCCCACCGCCTTGACCACCCAGGCGTTGAAGCGGCGCCAGGCGCTGCCGGGTTCGTGGTGCAGCACCCGCGGCTGGCCGTCGCGTTCGCTGACCCACTCCAGCCGCACCCGCCCGCGATCCTCGACGCGCTTGACCGCATAGGAGACGCTCGGGTCCATGCCCTGCCGCATCAGCTGGCGCAGGCGACCGGTGAGGACCGGGCTGTCCACCAGGATGCCGACCTCGGTATTCCACAGCACCGAGCGCGGATCGAAGTTGAAGGAGCCGATAAAGGACCAGCGTCCGTCGATGGCCATGGCCTTGCTGTGCAGGCTGGATTCGGATTCGCCAAAGCTGTAGGGCAGCGCGGATCGCTTCTGGTCCGGGCGGGCGCGCAACTCATAGAGCCTGACCCCCTGGGCCAGCAGCGCCGCGCGATAAGGCGCGTAGCCGGCGTGCACGGCGGGCACGTCGGTGGCTTCCAGGGCGTTGGTCAGCACCCGCACATCGACGCCGCGGGCGGCCAGGCCGCCCAGGTAGGCGACCCCCTGATTCATCGGCACGAAGTAGGAAGAGACCAGCAGCAGTTCGTGCTGGGCGCCGTCCAGGGTCGGTTGCAACTGATGGGTGAGCAGCAGCTGCCAGTCCGGCTCGTCCTCGGCCAACACCTTGCGCGGCGCATCCCAGAACGCCTGGGCGTGGGCCCAGGTCAGCTCCTGCAGCCAGCCGTCGAGCTGGGGCGCGGTGGCGTAGCGACGCAGGCGGTTGTACAGCGCCAGGTCGCGGGTGCGTTCGCTGTCGAGGTAGTGATGCAGCCGCGCGCGCAGCCGCACCAGGGCGGTGGGCGAGGGCGCGAACCAGCGCAGCCGCCGGGCCGGCTGGCTCAGCGGACTGTTCCAGTACTGGTCGAAGCTGGTGCCCAGCTGGCGCGCCACCGGACCGGCGGCAAGCAGGTCGAGATCGGTGAAATTCATCTCCGGGCGGGCATCGAAGTATTCGTCGCCCAGGTTGCGTCCGCCAACAATGGCCACGCTGTCGTCGGCCAGCCACAGCTTGTTGTGCATGCGGCGGTGCTGGTGGTTGAGATCCACCAGCCGGCCCAGGGCCCGGGTCGGACCGGTGCTGCGACCCAGGTGCAGCGGATTGAAGACGCGGATCTGCACATTGGGATGGGCCGCCAGCACGGCGATCTGGTAGTCGTTGCCATCGCTGCTGGTGTCGTCGATGAGGAAGCGGATGCGCACGCCGCGATCCGCCGCCTTGAGCAGTTCATTGACCAGCAGTCGGGTGGTCAGGCCGTCGTGGACGATGTAGTACTGGATGTCCAGGCTGCGCTGGGCCTTGCGGATCAGCTCGGCGCGGGCGGTGAAGGCATCGGTGCTGGTTTCCAGCAGGCGCAGCCCCGACAGCCCCGGATGGGCGGCGCCGGCGGCGCGCACCTGGCTGTCCAGGGCGGTGCCGGCGACCGGCAGCACCTGGGAGGCGTGGCGCGGAAGCGGCGTGGCGCAGCCGGCCAGCAGCGCCAGCAGCAGGGGGACGAGCAGGCGGATCACAGGCTGTCCTTGAGGCGATACCAGAGCATGCCCAGGGCCAGCAGCGGCGACCTCAGGTGGCGACCGCCGGGAAAGCGCGCATGGGGCACCCGGGCGAAGAGGTCGAAACCGGCCGACTGGGCCAGGATGGCCTCGGCCAGCAGGTGACCGGCCAGGTGGGTGGCGTTGACCCCATGACCGGCATAGGCCTGGGCATGGAAGACGTTGGGGTGCTCGCGCAGCCGACCGATCTGCGGCAGGCGATTGGCGCCGATGCCGATCATGCCGCCCCAGGCGTAGTCCACCCGCACATCCACCAGTTCGGGGAAGACCTCCAGCATCTTCGGCCTCATGTAGCCGGCGATGTCCCGGGGATCGCGCCCGGAATAGTGGCAGGCGCCGCCGAACAGCAGGCGGCGGTCGGCGGAGAGGCGGAAGTAGTCCACCGCCACGTTCTGGTCGCAGACCGCGCGATTGCCCGGCAGCAGCCGCGCGGCGCGCTCGGCGGAGAGCGGCTCGGTGGCGATGACATAGCTGCCGGCCGGCAGGACCTGGGCGGCGAGGTCGGGTTGCAGGTCGTCGATATAGGCGTTGCAGCAGAGCACCAGGGTGTCGGCGCTGACCCGGCCGCGGGCAGTGTGGACGCGCACCCGGGGGCCGTATTCCAGGCGGGTGACCTGGCTGTCTTCGTGCAGTTGCACGCCCAGCGCCCGGGCCGCGGCGGCTTCGCCGAGGGCCAGGTTGAGCGGATGCAGGTGGCCGGAGCCCTCGTCGATCAGAGCACCCTGGTAGCGCTCGGAACCCACCACCTCCGCCAGCCGGGCCTTGGGCACCAGTCGCAGCGGATGGGGGTAACCCAGCGCCTGCAGCGCGGCATGCTCTTCCTGCAGATGCTGCCAGTGGCGCGGCTTGTTGGCCAGGTCGGCGAAGCCCCAGGTGAGCGCGCAGTCGATGCCGTGGCGGGCGATGCGCTGGCGGACCCGATCCACCGCCTCGAAGCCCAGCCGCTTGAGTTCGCGTACCCCTTCGGCGCCTATGACCGACTCGAATTGCTCGACGTCATGGCCGACGCCGCGGATCAGCTGACCACCGTTGCGGCCGCTGGCGCCCCAGCCGATGCGGCGGGCTTCCAGCAGCACCACCCGGGCGCCCCGCTCGGCCAGTTCCAGGGCGGTATTGAGCCCGGAAAAGCCACCGCCGACCACGCAGACATCCGCCTGGACCTCGCCCTCCAGGGGCGGAAAGTCCAGGTCCAGATTGGCGGTGGCGGCGTAGTAGGAAGGCGCGTGGGGCTGCATAGGCGGCGTCTGATTTAGCAGGCGAAAGGGACGAGAGCCTGTTCAAAGTCTTGCGAGCTAGGGCCAGACAAGGAGAACAGACTTGAGGAAGCGGAGTTTACACAGAGTAAATGAGCATTCCGAAAGTCTGTTCGACGCGGTTTGGCCGACGCGCAGCTGACTTTGAATAGGTTCTAAGCCGTCGGGCGTTGGGCGACCAGGGTAAAGCTCATCGGCAACTGGGCGGTCTGGCCGATGTAGCCGTCATAGTCGGCCTCGCGATTGGAGTGCGGATGCTCTTCCAGCCGTTGCAAGCTCAGGCCGGCGTCCAGGCCGGCGGTGACGATGGCCCCCAGGGTATGGATATGCCAGTAGCTCGGCGCGCTCTGGCCGTGATCCAGGCCGTCGTAGGTGATGAGGTCCGCGCTGACCAGCGGCTCGCGGCGGAAGTAGCTGTAGCGCGGCACCAGCGGCTGGTCCGCATGGGGCTCGAAGACTTCCAGGAAGGGATGGGTCTCGTAGATCACCAGACGTCCGCCCGGTGCCAGCAGGCTCTGCACCGCGGCGAAGAAGGCCGGCAGGTCCGGCATCCAGTTCAGCACGCCGATGGTGATCAGCACCAAGTCGTGCTGGCCGAGCCCGGCGGGCAGGGCATAGATGTCGGCGGCCACCAGTCGCGGCGCCAGGCCCGCGGCTTTGGCCAGCTGCTCGCCCTGGGCGAGAAAGGCCGGCGACTGGTCGATGCCCAGGGCGGGCCGGGCGCCGAAGGCCGCCAGGGAAAGCAGTTCGCGGGCGTTGTTGCAGCCGACCTGGGCGCAACTCAGGCCGCGGATGTCCAGTGCGGTGAGGGTGGCGGTCAGGCAGGCATCGAGGACCGAGAAGCCGGGTTGGCGAGCCTGTTCCAAGAGGCGCTGCCAGTCCTCGCCCTGGGCATGCAGCGGCGCCGACACCTCCCAGGCCTGGCGATTGGCGGCGGTGATGAACTGACGCTGGTGGGGATCCATGGGCGGCCTCCTTGGCTGTCGATGCAAAACCCGCAGCCTAGACGGTGATCCCCGGGCTCGCCAGCCGTCAGTCCGGCACCGGCAGGCTCAGGGTCTCCTTGATCTCCTCCATCACGATGTAGCTCTTGGATTCGCGCACATGGGGCAGCTTGAGCAGGATGTCGCCCAGCAGCTTGCGGTAGGAGGCCATCTCGGAGATGCGCGCCTTGACCAGGTAGTCGAATTCGCCGGAGACCAGGTGGCATTCCAGCACCTGGGGCAGCTTGAGCACGGCGCGGCGGAATTCCTCGAAGGTGTCGCCGGACTTGTAGTCCAGGCTCAGCTCGACGAACACCAGCAGCCCGGCCTTGAGGTGCTGCGGATTGAGGCGGGCGTTGTAGCCCTGGATGATGCCTTCGCGCTCCAGCCGGCGGACGCGCTCGGTGCAGGGCGTGGTGGACAGCCCCACCCGTTCGCCCAGCTCGGTGAAGGAGATGCGGCCATCGTCCTGGAGGATGCGCAGGATGTTGCGGTCGATCTTGTCCAGCTCGCGTCTGGCCTGGTGATGGGTACGCATCGCGGGGGTCTCTGCCAAAGGGGTCTTTACCGGAAAATTACTCCGAATATAGGCAATTCTTCAGTGATTAGCACTGCGAGCGGCTTTCTATACTTGCCGTATCTGCCTTCATTCCGACGAAAGCCGGCGAAATCCTCTCACCGGCCAGGAGCTAGCGATGCGTGTACTGGTTTTGGGGAGCGGCGTCATCGGCACGACCAGCGCCTACTATCTGGCCCGTCAGGGTTTCGAGGTGGTCGTGGTCGATCGCCAGGCCGGTCCCGCCCTGGAGACCAGCCATGCCAACGCCGGTCAGGTCTCGCCTGGCTATGCCTCGCCCTGGGCCGCGCCCGGCGTGCCGCTCAAGGCGCTGAAGTGGCTGTTCCAGAAGCATGCGCCCCTGGCCATCCGCCTGACCGGCGACAGCAACCAGTACCTGTGGATGGCGCAGATGCTGCGCAACTGCACCGCGGCGCGCTATGCGGTCAACAAGGAGCGCATGGTGCGGCTGTCCGAATACAGCCGTGACTGCCTCGACGAGTTGCGCCAGGACACCGGCATCGCCTACGAAGGCCGCCAGCTGGGCACCACCCAGATCTTCCGCACTCAGCAGCAGGTGGAGGCCGCGGCCAAGGACATCGCCGTCCTGGAGCGTTCCGGCGTGCCCTTCGAATTGCTCGACCGCGACGGCGTGGCCCGGGTCGAACCGGCGCTGGCGGCGGTCAAGCACAAGCTGGCCGGCGGCCTGCGCCTGCCCAACGACCAGACCGGCGACTGCTTCCTGTTCACCAATCGCCTGGCCGAGGAAGCCCGCCGCCTGGGCGTGGAATTCCGTTTCGGCGCCGAGATCCAGCAACTCAGCGCCAATGGCGATCGCATCGACGGCGTCAGGGTCGATGGCGAACTGCTCACCGCCGATCACTACGTGCTGGCCCTGGGCAGCTATTCGCCGCAATTGCTGGCACCCTTGGGCATCCGTGCGCCGGTCTATCCGCTCAAGGGCTATTCGCTGACGGTGCCCATCGTCGATGCCGCCATGGCACCGACCTCGACCATCCTCGACGAGACCTACAAGGTCGCCATCACCCGCTTCGACGATCGCATCCGCGTCGGCGGCATGGCCGAGATCTGCGGCTTCGACCTGAGCCTGGATCCACGCCGCCGCGCGACCCTGGAAATGATCACCGGTGACCTCTATCCTCGCGGTGGCGACCTCGCCCGGGCCAGCTTCTGGACCGGTCTGCGACCCGCCACCCCGGACGGGACCCCCATCGTCGGCGCCACCCGCTATCGCAACCTGTTCCTCAATACCGGGCACGGGACGCTGGGCTGGACCATGGCCTGCGGCTCCGGTCGCCTGCTGGCCGATCTGATCGCCCGCAAGCAGCCGCAGATCAGCGCCGAGGGTCTCGACATCTCCCGTTATTCCGCCACCCAGGAGTCCCCGCGCAATGCCCGTACAGCGTCTGCACACTGATCGCCGCCTCAGCGAAATCAATATCCACAACGGCACCGTCTACCTGGCCGGCCAACTGGCCGACGACTTTTCCGGCGACATCTATCAGCAGACCCGCGAGACCCTGGCCAACGTCGACAAATTTCTTGCCGAGGCCGGCAGCGACAAGCAGCACATCCTGGTGGTGACCATCTTCCTGCGCGACATCGCCCTGCACTTCGAGGGCATGAATCGCGCCTGGGACGAATGGGCCGCCCAGGGCGCCACCCCGGGTCGCACCACCGTCGAGGCCAAGCTGGCCAAGCCGGACATCCTGGTGGAAATGAACGTCATCGCCGCCGTCAAGGCGTAAGACCGCTATTCCCCCTCTCCCCCTGGGAGAGGGCCGGGGTGAGGGCGTTGTCCAGCCCTCCTGTCCCTCACTCTTCCCCTGCCGAGACCTCCCATGCGTCCCGCCCGCGCCGTCATCGACCTCGCCGCCCTGCGCCAGAACTATCGCCTGGCACTTGAACTCTCCGACGCCCGCGCCTTGGCGGTGATCAAGGCCGATGCCTATGGCCATGGCGCCGTGGCGGTGGCCAGTGCCCTGGCGGGCGAGGCCGACGGCTTCGCCGTGGCCTGCATCGAGGAGGCCCTGGAACTGCGCGCCGCCGGGATCCGTGCGCCCATCCTCTTGCTGGAAGGCTTCTTCGGCATCGACGAGCTGCCGCTGATCGCCGAGCACGAGCTCTGGACGGTGATCCACGCCGACTGGCAACTGGAGGCCCTGGAGCGGACCGCTCTGGTGCGATCGCTGCAGGTCTGGCTGAAGCTGGATTCGGGCATGCACCGGGTCGGCTTCTTTCCCCAGGACTATGCCGCCGCCTACCGGCGACTGCTGGCCAGCGGCAAGGTCAGCGGCATCGTCAAGCTGACCCACTTCGCCCGTGCCGACGAACCGGACAGCCCGGCCACCGCGGCGCAGATCGCCACCTTCCGCGCGGCCACCGAGGGCCTGCCCGGTCCCACCAGCCTGCGCAATTCGCCGGCGACCCTGGGCTGGCCCCAGGCAGCCGGCGACTGGGTGCGCCCCGGGCTGATGCTCTATGGCGTCTCGCCCTTCGCCTCGGCCCAGGCCGTCGCCGAACGCCTGCAACCGGTGATGACCCTGACCTCGCGGGTGATCGCCGTGCGCGAACTGCCGGCCGGCGAGCCGGTGGGCTATGGCGCCCGTTACGTCACCGCCGGGCCGACCCGGGTCGGGGTGGTCGCCCTGGGCTATGCCGACGGCTATCCGCGCCATGCGCCCAACGGCACCCCGGTGGCCATCGAAGGGCGTCCCGGCCAGCTGATCGGGCGGGTATCCATGGACATGCTCACCATCGACCTCACCGATCATCCCCAGGCCGGGGTGGGCAGTGAGGTGGAATTCTGGGGCCGCCAGGTGTCGGTGGCGGACCTGGCCGAGCGCTGCGACACCATCCCCTACCAGTTGCTGTGCAACCTCAAGCGGGTGGCGCGCAGCTATCGCGACTAGGCCCTGGACGGGGCCTTTGCCCGCTGCCGCCGCCAGGCGGGCGCCGCCCGGGGGCCACACGTCCGCCGTAGTGTTGTAAATCTCGAACAGCGTTGCCATGATGCTGAACACCGTGCCACGGCACGCCCTCAGCGCGTGGCCTGGCCACGTCTCACCCGCCTGCTCGAGGAGTCTTTTCCACCTTGGACGTCGGTGCCCGCCTGCAAACCATCCGTACCCTCAAGGGCCTGTCCCAGCGCGAACTCGCCAAGCGTGCCGGGGTGACCAACAGCACCATCTCGATGATCGAGAAGAACAGCGTCAGCCCCTCCATCAGTTCGCTGAAAAAGGTGCTGGCCGGCATTCCCATGTCCCTGGTGGAATTCTTTTCCCTGGACCTGGAGCAGGACACGCCGACCCAGGTGGTCTATCGCGCCAATGAGCTCATCGACATCTCCAGCGGCGCCCACACCGTGCGCATGCGCCTGGTCGGCCGCGCCCATCCCAGTCGCGCCCTGGCCTTTCTCGACGAGACCTATCCGCCCGGCGCCGACACCGGCGAAGAGATGTACGCCCATGATGGCGAGGAGGCCGGCCTGGTGGTGGAGGGCCGCCTGGAACTGACCGTGGGCGGCGAGGTGCACATCCTCGAACCCGGCGACAGCTACTACTTCGAAAGCAGCCGCCCGCACCGCTTCCGCAATCCCTTCGAAGCCCCCGCCCGGCTGATCAGCGCGACCACTCCGGCGAATTTCTAAGCGCTTGCGCTATGGCGGTCGCAGGGTGGAAAACGGCGCTGTCTTTTCCACGTGGAAGCCGGTGCCTGGGGGCGCCCTCACCCCAACCCTCTCCCGGAGGGAGAGGGGGCTGTCCGAGTGGGCGCTCGAGTTCCTCTGTCCGCGTAGGGTGGAAAACGGCGCAGCCTTTTCCACGTTGAAGTGAGTGCCTGGGGGCGCCCTCACCCCAACCCTCTCCCGGAGGGAGAGGGGGCTGTTCGAGTGGGCGTTTGTCCCCAGCGCTCCTGGACAGATCGCGATCGGCCGCCGCGATAGGAATTTCAGCAGCGAATCGCGGCCATGGGCCGCTCCTACAGGGGGATGCTTTTGTAGGAGCGGTCGCTACGGCGCACCGGCCTGGCCGCGATAAAGACAGTTGCCACTACAAGGCAGTCCCCCACAACGCCTCCTCATCGATCCCCAGCGCCGCCAACTCCGCCCGGCGTAGCGGTTCGTCCTGGGCGAGAAAGAATTCGTCCAGTTGCGGTGGCGCCACGCCGCTGGCCAGGAGCAGGGCGTGGGCCTGGCCGCGGTGGTGCAGCTGGTGTACGAAGAGGTGCTGCAGGGTGCGCAGTCGCCCTTCCCGGACCGGGCCGCTGGCGCGGGGCAGGGTGATGAGCTGGCTCAGTTGCGGCGGAGCGAGGCCGCGGCACAGCGCGATCAGGCGCTGGTCGCTGGCGGTCTGGGCTGCATGCAGCGTCGCCAGGTCGGGCCAGTCCGTGTCCTGGTAGGGCCGGGGCTGGTCGTGCAGGGCATCGAGATAGAAGCGATCCACGTCGAGCAGATGGCCGAGCAGGGCCCAGAGCGAGCCGAAGAAGGCGGCGGATTGCGGCGCCCGCAGGGCTTCCGGTGACAAACCGGCGCAGGCCGCCAGCAGGCGGTGGTTCGACCAGCGATTGTTGCAGGCCTGGGCCAGCAGCAGGGGAGCGGTCATGGGCATGTCCTCGACAAGGCGCGCGGACACCTACTGTAACGCGCCTGGTTGTGCGGGGGATCGCAGCCTGGAGGCGTCCATGATTGAGGGGCTGTCGGCACTTTGCCATGCTCCGCCGCTCTGCTGCCCACCTGCAAGGATGCGCCTGATGCCTCGAATGTTGCCCTGGTTCGGCCTGGTCGCCGCCCTGTGCCTGGGTGGCCCGGTCCGGGCTGCCGAATCCGTTGCCCTGCCCGAGCTGCCCTACATCCCCCTGGGCGTGGTCGGTCACGACAACAACGCCGCCTATCCCGATGCGCAGATGGAAAGGCGCCTGCAACTGCTCGACCGCTACAACCTGCGCAGCTACCGCTCCGGCGAATTCCTGTTGCTGGATCAGCCGCGCATGGATCGCCTGGTGGCCCTGGCCCGCCAGTACCGCATCACCCTGAGACCGGTGATCACCCAGCAGCTGACCCAGGCCCAGGCCTATGCCCTGGCCAAGCGCTATGCCAAGGACATCAAGATCTGGGAGATCGGCAACGAGCAGGACCACTCGCGGGTCGGCGCGGGTATCCGCATCAGTCGCCTGGTGGACATCTACCGTGGCATCCGCCGCGCCTCCGACGAATTGGACGCCGGCCTCAAGACCACCATCAACGTGATGTCCTGCAATTCCTACGACACCGGGCCCAAGGCGCGTTGCCCGGGCGATCGCCTGGGCTCCATGTGGTTTCTCGATCAGGCCAAGGCGGCCGGCTTCGATTTCGACTACATCAGCTTTCACTACTACCCGCACTACCAGGATCGCGGCCACTGGATGGATCTCTACCTGGGGCAGATGCGCGCCATGGCGGAAAAGTACCGGACGCAGATCTTTTACAACGAGGTCAATTGCGCGGAGATCTACAAGGGCACCACCGACGGTGGCCGGCCGGGGGATCGCAGCTGTTATGACAGCCTCGAATACATCCTCTCCGAGCTCAATGGGCGCTATCGCGACATCGTCCGCGAGATCAACGTCTACGAGCTGCTCGACGAGCCGACCCATCCAGTTGCCCATGAGCGTCACTTCGGGCTGATGTACGACCTGGACCGGCCCAAACCGGTCATGGAACTGGTCCGTCGCTATGCCGGCACGCCCTGAGCCGCCAGAAAGCGGACAAACCTGACTTTATCGCTGGGACAGGTCTTTCGGGTGACCAGGCGGTCACCGACGAACGGTAGACAAAGTGCCATCATCGGCACCGTACATCTGGCAAAACGCTGCGTTTACCCCTGCTTCGTGATGGCACGGGTTCTTATTGGTCTAGCGCTTGCACTAGGCTTTGCAGGTGTTGGGGAAACGATCTTCCCCGGCAGTTTTCCTGCTGTACCGAGGTGGGATGCACGGATCGAATCGCGCACCTCGGCCTATCTGGTTCCTTTGCATGACAATCCTTAGCTCCATCTCCCGCCGCCTGCCGCGTCAGGCGCTGCTCTTGCCTGCCCTGTTCGCCACCGCTTCGCTTGCCACCTCCGCCCAGGCCGTTGACCTGGTCGGTCTCAACTTCTCCGGCGCCACCTTCGCCGCCCAGATCCTGCCCGGTGTCAACGACCGCAACTTCATCTTCCCGGCCGAGAGCCATTTCCAGCAGTGGAGCGCCAAGGGCGTGAAGCTGGTGCGCTTTCCCATTCTCTGGGAGCGCCTGCAACCGTCCATGGGGGTCAATCTCGATCCCACCTATGCCGGCCTGATCGATCGCACCCTGGGCTACGCTCAGAAGTATGGCGTCAAGGTCATCCTCGATCTGCACAACTACGCCCGCTACCAGGGCAAGGTCATCGGCGCGGGCGAAGTCCCCTACGAGGCCTTCCAGAATCTCATGACCCGCGTCGCCCAGCGCTGGGGCACCCATGCGGCGCTCTATGGCTACGACATCATGAACGAGCCCCACGACGCCGTGAGCAACTGGCCGACCGCTGCCCAGTACGGCATCGACGGCGTGCGCGTGGTCGATTCGACCCACCCGATCTTCATCGAAGGCAATGGCTGGGCCGACACCACCCGCTGGCCGCAGTGGAACGATGCGCTGCTCAAGCTCAAGGATCCGGCCAACAACCTGATCTTCATGGCCCAGGCCTTTTTCGACACCAGCCTGAACGTGGCGACCCTTTCGCCCACTTATGGCGTCGAGCGCCTCAAGCCCTTCGTCTCCTGGCTCAAGACCAACAACAAGCGCGGCTTCATCGGCGGCTTCGGCGTACCTGACACCGATGCGCGCTGGTTGCCCATCCTCGACGGCATGCTGGCCTATCTGAAGCAGAACTGCATTCCGGCCACCTACTGGGCCGCCGGCCCGGGCTGGGGCACCTACAACCAGGCGGTCGAGCCGATCAATGGCAAGGATCGTCCGCAATGGGCGGTGCTGGCCAAGTACCTGGACAAGGACAGCTGCGCCGGCATCGGCCCGCAGGTGACTCCGACCGCTACCACACCGCCCAAGACCGAGACCGCTACCAGCGGCGCGACCGCGGGCACCACCGGCGGGACCGGGGCCTCGGGCACTGCCGGGGCGACCACCGGCACCACCACCGGCGCCGTGCCCGCCACGGGTAGCGGCACCACCGGCACCACCACGGGCGGTGCCACGACAGGCGCTACCACCGGTACGGCCACCGGCACCACCGCCAATGCCGCGACCTCGTCCAAGCTGACCACCGTCGAGCAGCTCTACCTGGCCTACTACGGCCGGGCGGCCGATGCCGGTGGCCTCAACTACTGGGCCTCGCGTCTGGCCAGCGACATGAGCGTCGAGCAACTGGCAGCCACCTTCGCCGCCAATGGCGAGTCGACCGCCCTCTATGGCGCGCTGAGCGGCGCCGCCCTGGTCAACCAGGTCTACCAGAACCTCTATGGCCGTAGCGCCGACAGCAGCGGCAGCGCCTTCTGGACCAGCCGCCTGGCCAATGGTGTCACCTCCCGCGCCACCCTGCCGTTGGAAGTCCTGCGCGCCGCCGCTGGCGACGACAAGACCGCCTTCGACAAGAAGGTGAGCGCGGCGCTGGCCCAGGGCACTGCCACCACGACCACGCCGACTCCCGCGGCCAGCGTGCAACCGGTGCAGAACGTGGTCCAGCCGGTTACCGGTGGGGCTGTTGCCTCGGCTCCGCTGAGCGGCTACAAGAACATCCCGCTGGGGGTGGTCGGCCACGACAACAGCGCGGCCTATCCGCCGGCCGAAATGGAAGCCCGCTTGCAGGTCCTGGCTGCGCGCAACCTGCGCACCTATCGCTCCGGCGAGTACCTGGTGATGAACCTGCCCGAGCTGGACCGCCTGGTGTCCCTGGCGCGCAAGTACAACATCACCCTGCGACCGGTCATCACCCACAAGCTGACCCAGGCGCAGGCCTATGCCCTGGCCAAGCGCTACGCCAACGACATCAAGATCTGGGAAGTCGGCAACGAGCAGGACTATTCCAAGGCGGGAGCGCAGGATCGCATCAACACCCTGGTCGGCATCTATCGTGGCATCAAGCAGGCCTCGGACGAGCTGGGCGCCAACCTCAAGACCACCATCAACGTGATGGCGTGCAACTCGGATGACCGCACCGCCACCGCTCGTTGCCCGGGTGATCGCAATGGGGCCATGTGGTTCCTCGACCAGGCCAGGGCGTCGGGCTTCAACTTCGACTACATCAGCTTCCACTACTACCCGTACTTCGATGACAAGGGCTACTGGATGGACATGTACCTGGGGCAGATGCGCGCCATGGCCACCAAGTACAAGACCAAGGTGTTCTTCAACGAGATGAACTGCGGCAACGTCTACCAGGGCAACACCGACGGCGGCCGTGACGGCGATCGGGCCTGCTACGACAGCGTCAAGCAAATGCTCACGGTGCTCAACACCAGCTACAAGGACGTGGTGGCCGAGATCAACGTCTACGAACTGCTCGACGAGCCGAGCCTCTCGGTGATCCACGAGCGCCACTTCGGGATGATGTATGACCTCAAGCGTCCCAAGCCGATCTTCGACATGGTGACCAGCTTCGCCAAGTAACACCCCGGCGCGGCCAGACCACCGCCCCCGCTACCTGATCGGTAGCGGGGGCGGTGTCGTTTTGGGGGCAGGAAAGGGGGGGAGGGTGTCAGTCCGGCGTGGGGCGGGCCCTCACCCTGACCCTCTCCCAGGGGGAGAGGGGATTGCTCGGTGTGGGGCGAGTCACCGGAGTAACTTCGGACGCCCCTCTCCCTCCGGGAGAGGGCCGGGGTGAGGGTGTCAGTTCAGAGTGAAGCGGGCCCTCTCCCAAGGGGAGAGGGGATTGCTCGGTGTGGGGCGAGTCACCGGAGTAACTTCGGACGCCCCTCTCCCTCCGGGAGAGGGCTGGGGTGAGGGTGTCAGTCAGGCATGGGGCGGGNNCNCNCCCNNACCCNCNCCCNGGGGGAGNGGGGACTGANCGGCGTGGGGCGAAGCCTGGGATGACTTCGGACGCCCCCTCTCCCTTNGGGAGAGGGCTGGGGTGAGGGTGTCAGTCTGGCGTGGGGCGGACCCTCACCCTAACCCTCTCCCAGGGGGAGAGGGGACTGATGAGCATGGGGCGAAACCTGGGGTGACTTCGGATACCCCCTCTCCCTCCGGGAGAGGGCTGGGGTGAGGGAGCCACCCACTGAAGACCTTCCCCCTCAACCCCGCTTGAGCATCGCCCGCATCGCCGCCAGGGCATCGTTGCCGCGGGCGGCCTTCTGTTCCTGGGGCGCTTCTTCCAGACCTTCCCACTGCAGGTCCTCGGGCGGCAACTCATCCAGGAAGCGACTGGGGGTGCAGTCGATCAGCTCGCCGTACTGCTTGCGCCGGGTGGCATAGGTGAAGGCCAGGGTCTGGCGCGCGCGGGTGATGCCCACGTAGGCCAGGCGGCGCTCCTCCTCGATGGTGTCGGCCTCGATGCTGGAGCGGTGCGGCAGGATTTCCTCCTCCATGCCCATGATGAACACATAGGGGAATTCCAGGCCCTTGGAGGCGTGCAGGGTCATCATCTGCACCCCGTCGGCGCCTTCCTCTTCCTCTTGCTGGCGTTCGAGCATGTCGCGCAGGACCAGCTTGGCGATGGCGTCCTCGATGGTCATCTGGCCGTCTTCATCCTTTTCCAGGATGTTCTTCAAGGCATCCAGGAGGAACCAGACGTTGCCCATACGGAAGTCAGCGACCTTGTCGGAGCTGGCGTTCTGGCGGATCCAGTTCTCGTAGTCGATGTCCATCACCATGCTGCGCAGGGCGCCGATCGGGTCCTCGCCCGCGCAATTCTTGCGTACCCCGTCCATCCAGCGCTTGAAGCGCCCCAGGCGTTCGGTGAAGCGGGCGTCCAGGTGCTCACCCAGGCCGATCTCGTCGGCGGCGGCGTACATCGAGCGATCCCGGCTGCCGGCATAGTTGCCGAGCTTTTCCAGGGTGGTGGAGCCGATCTCCCGGCGCGGCACGTTGATGACCCTGAGGAAGGCGTTGTCGTCGTCCGGATTCACCAGCAGGCGCAGGTAGGACATCACGTCCTTGACCTCCTGGCGGGCAAAGAAGCTGGTGCCGCCGGAGAGTCGATAGGGGATCTGGTGGTGCTGGAGCTTGAGCTCCATCAGCTTGGCCTGGTGGTTGCCGCGATAGAGGATGGCGAAGTCCGCGTAGGGCCGCTGGGTCTTGAGGTGCAGGGTGAGGATCTCCAGCGCGATGCGCTCGGCCTCGCCGTCCTCGTTCTTGCAGCGCAGCACGCGGATCGGATCGCCGTGGCCCATCTCGCTCCACAGCTGCTTCTCGAACACGTGGGGGTTGTTGGCGATGAGCACGTTGGCGCACTTGAGGATGCGGCTGGTGGAGCGGTAGTTCTGCTCCAGCATCACCACCTTGAGCGAGGGGAAGTCATCCTTGAGCTGCATCAGGTTTTCCGGTCGCGCGCCGCGCCAGGCGTAGATCGACTGGTCGTCATCGCCCACCACGGTGAACTGGGCGCGCTCCTGCACCAGCATCTTCACCAGCAGGTACTGGCTGGTGTTGGTGTCCTGGTATTCGTCCACCAGCATGTAGCGGATGCGGTTGCGCCAGCGTTCCAGCACCTCGGGGTGTTCCTGGAACAGCTTGACCGGCATCAGGATGAGGTCGTCGAAATCCACCGCGTTGTAGGCCTTGAGGGTGCGCTGGTAGTGCAGATAGACCACCGCGGCGGTCTGCTCCTTGGGGGTGCGCGCCTTTTCCAGGGCCTCGTCCGGCAGGATGAGGTCGTTCTTCCAGTTGCCGATGTAGTTCTTGATCTCGTCCAGGCCGTCGTCGCCCTGGTATTCCTTCTGCATGATGTCGGTGAGCAGCGCCTTGATGTCGCCCTCGTCGAAGATCGAGAAGCCGGGCTTGTAGCCCAGGTGCGCGTACTCGCGGCGGATGATGTTCAGGCCGAGGTTGTGGAAGGTCGAGACGGTCAGGCCGCGGCCTTCGCCGGCCTTGAGCAGGCTGGCCACCCGCGCCTTCATCTCGCGCGCCGCCTTGTTGGTAAAGGTCACGGCGCAGATGTACTGGGCGCGGATGCCGCACTGCTGCACCAGGTAGGCGATCTTGCGGGTGATGACGCTGGTCTTGCCGGAGCCGGCACCGGCCAGCACCAGCAGGGGACCGCTGATGTAGGCCACGGCTTCGGCCTGGCGGGGATTGAGCTTGGACATGGCGGACCGGGGTGACGACGCTGGGCGGGGGATTTTACCAGCGCCGGTCCTTGCGGTCTCAGGGCTTGGGCGGTGGCGCGACGAAGGTCAGCTGGCGCGGATAGCCGTACTTCTCGCCGGGCAGCACCGGGCTGTCGAGAAACACGCCCATGCTGCGACCGAATTCGCTGACATGGGTTACGGCATAGTCCTGGCCATCGGCCAGGCGGACGATGGCGCCCGGCTTGAATTCCTCGCGATTGCGCTCGGTGACCGGGATGGAGATGCCGGCGGCCTTGCGGTAGATGCCCTTGAGCCAGTCCTGGTTGGTGAAATCGTTGATCGGGGTGTTGAAGCGACCCGGCAGGCGCTGCAGATGGCGTCCGGTGCCGGGGGCGTCGTCCACCGCCAGGCGTCTGGGATAGCCCACGGTCTCGGCGTCCAGCGGCTTGCCCTCGACGAACACCGCCAGGTTGTCGCCGACCCGCTGGACTTCGGTGATGGCGCGCCATTCGCCATCGCCCAGCTGGACCTGGCGGCCGCTGATGAAGCCTTCGACGTTCGCCGGGGTAGCCGGAATGGTCAGACCGGCCACCCGGCGCAGGACGCCGCGATCCCAGTCTTCGTTGCTGAAATCGTTGATGGAGCTGGACAGCAGCGGCTGGGTGAGCGGAGCGCTGTGCGTCGCCTTGGCGACCTGGGCATGGGCCAGCGGCAGACCCAGGCAGCAGGCGCAGAGCAGCAGGAGGGAGCGGGCCAGGCAGGTGGGCATAGGGGTCATCCTTAACGCAGGTTTCTTGTTGGTCCCGGGCCGGGAGTGGGCGATAGACCCCTGATGTCTCCCGGCGTTTGGCGAGCGCGTCGCCAAGCGGCAATTTTTTACCCGCGCGGCGCCGAACGGCAAGGGCTGCGTTACCCTGGGGCTTTTCCCGCCGGAGTCCCTCCATGAATTCGACCCTTGCCGCCGTCCCCCTGGCCAAGGCCTATCGGCTGCTTAACCACGGTCCCACGGTGCTGGTCAGCGCCGCCCATGCCGGTCGGCGCAACGTCATGGCCGCGGCCTGGGCGATGGCGGTGGATTTCGAACCGGGCAAGGTGGCGGTGGTGCTGGACAAGCAGACCTGGACCCGCGAACTGCTGGAGGCCGAGGGCAGCTTCGTGCTCAGCGTGCCCTGCGCCGCCCAGGTGGATCTGGTACAGACGGTGGGCAACACCAGCGGCCGCGAGCTCGACAAGTTCGCCGCCTACGGCATCGAGACGCTGGCGGGCGAACAGGTCAGCGCGCCGCTGATCGCCGGCTGCGTGGCCTGGCTGGAATGCCGGCTGCTGCCCGAGGCGCACAATCAGCAGGACTACGACCTGTTTCTCGGCGAGGTGGTCGCCGCCCGGGCCGATACCCGGGTGTTTCGCGAGGGGCGCTGGGATTTTCGCGGCCAGGACGGCCTGCGCACCCTGCACCACGTCGCCGGCGGCCATTTCCTGGTGATCGGCGACGGCATCCAGGGGCAGCGGTTGACGCCCAAGGTCTGAACCCGACGACGCCAGCGCCTGGCGTCGTCGCGAGCGGGGTCAGACGCGGAAGCGCGCGACCATCTGCTGCAGATCGCCGCCCAGGCGGGCCAGCTCGTTGACCGAGGCGGCGGCATGGGCGTTGGCAGTGGCCGATTCCTCGGCCAGGCCGCTGACCTTGACCACGTTGCCGTTGATCTCCTCGGCCACCAGGCTCTGCTCTTCCACCGCGGTGGCGATCTGCTGATTGAGACTCTGGATCTCCGCCACCGCCTGGTAGATGACCTCCAGGGCGCGCTCGGCGTCCTGGGCCAGGGTCACGGTGCCCAGGGTGCGGTCGCGACTGGCCTGCATCCGCGCACTGGCTTCGGTGGTGCCCTGCTGCAGGGTGGCGATGAGTTCGCCGATTTCCTGGGTGGACTCCTGGGTCCGTTGCGCCAGGGAGCGGACCTCGTCGGCCACCACGGCGAAGCCGCGGCCCTGTTCACCGGCGCGGGCGGCTTCGATGGCGGCGTTGAGCGCCAGCAGGTTGGTCTGCTCGGCGATCGCCTTGATCACGTCGATGACGCTGCCGATGCGACCGCTGGCACTGTCCAGGCGCTCCATGGCATCGCCCAGGCCCTGCACCTCTTCGGCGGCCAGGGTGATTTCCTCGGCCGCGCGCTTGACCGTGCGGCTGCCTTCGCGGGCCATGCTGTCGGCGTTCTGCGCGGCGCTGGAGGCGTTGGCGGTGTTTTGCGCCACGTTGTGCACCGTGGCCGCCATCTCGTTCATGGCGGTGGCCACCTGCTGCATCTCGTCGCGCTGCTGGGTGACGCCACGGCTGGTCTGGACGCCAAAGGCCGAGAGTTCGTCGGCCGCGCTGCTGAGTTGCCCCACGCCATTGGCGATGCCCCCGACCAGCTGACGCAGGTCATCGGCCATGGCCTGGGTGGTGCGTTGCAGTTCGCCCAGTTCGTCGCGGCGGCTCACCTCGTTGCGCTGGGTGAGGTCGCCGGCGGCGACGCGCTTGAGCATGGCCATGGCGGTTGCCAGCGGCTGGGTGATCTGGCGGGTGATCAGCCAGGCGGCGGCGATGCCGATCAGCAGGGCGATCAGGCTGCTCAGCAGCAGCTTGAGCAGGGCGGCTTCACGCTCGGCGGCGGCGGACTTGAGCTGGCCGGCGGTCAGGTCGTCCAGCAGCTTCACCAGTTTGTTGCCCTGCTCCTGCAGGCTGGTGACGGCGGCTTGCGCCTGGCGATCCTGGGCGACGATGGATTCGAAGAAGGCCCGGTAGCGTGTCACTTCCTGGATGGCGCCGTAGAGTCGCGCGGCGGTGTCGCCATCGATCTGCGCTTGCGTAGTGTTCAACAGCTTGAGCAGGTCATCCATGGACGCGAGGGTTGCCTGCGCCTTGCCTTCATCGGGCGTGCCGAGGAAGCGACGGATGTTCAGCCGGACGCCGACCATCTGCGCCTTGATCAGCGCCACGGCTTTCAGGTCGGCCGTGCTGTGGCTGCTACCTGGGGTAAAGACCTGCTCGAACAACAGATCCAGGGTCTGGGTGACGCTTTCGGAGACCTGGGTCAGTTCCTTCTGAACGCCGGCACTGGTCTGCTTGGCCTGTTGCAGCGCGGCGAAGCGCTCCTGATAGGTCTTCATCTCCTGCTGGATGTTGCTCAGGATGGCGACGTTGGCCGGGTTGGTCAGCAGGCTGAGGCCCTTGCCGATGTCTTCCGTCACGCCAGCCAGGGTGGCCTGTTGCCGGGTGGCATTGGCGGCGCTGGGATCGAGCAGATAGGCCTTTTCGTCGATCCTGACGCTGAGGACATCCGCCTTGAGCTGACCGCTGTAGCGCGTCTTGTTGATGCGCTCGAGCAGGGTATTGGCGGTGAAATAGCCGAACAGGGCCACCACCGTCACCATGACCAGCAGGGCGCCGAAGCCCAGGGCCAGCTTCTTGGAAATGCCGAGATTGCTCAGCCAGGAGGCTTTGGATACAGACATGGGGATTCCGGAAGAGAGTGCGAAGACCCCCTTCATCGGCTGTCCCGATCGATACTTGAAAGCCGCACGTCAGAGCCGCCTGGTTGGCGGCTCCGGAACCGACGGCCGGTTCGCTACGGGGCCCGAACCGGCCGGATTCAGGCGGTTTCGCGCGTGTTCACCGGCACGGGCAACTCCAGCTCCAGGACCGAGATCAGCGCATTCTGCTGACGCTCGTTGAGCTGGCGAAAGCGCTGCAGCAGCAGTTGCTCGCTGGCATTGAGCAACTCATCGTCCGCATCGACCTGCTGCTGCTCCAGCACCCCGTCCTGCACCAGGCTGCGTTCCAGCCAGGCGACGATCTCGGTGTTCATGCTGTGGCGATGGGAGCGGGCCACGGCGGCGATGCGTTCACGCATTCCATCGGGCAGGCGGACGACGAACTTTTCCGTGGGAATACCAGCGGGAGCGCGGTGGACGTAGGGCATGGAGGACCTCCAAGACGAATGGACTGACGTCAAAGCGCCGACAACAGCAGTCGACCGGCGAAGAAAACCAGCACCAGGCCCATGGTTCGTTCGAACCAGTGGCCCAGGCGCAGGAAGGTCTGGCGAACGCGCGGACTGGAAAACAGCAGGCTGACCAGGGCGAACCAGCCGGCGTTGACCGCGCACATCCACAGGCCATAGAGGCCCTGGACGGTCAGCGGCGTACTGCCGCTGACCACGGTGGTGAAGATGGCCAGGAAGAACAGGGTGGCCTTGGGATTGGTGGCGTTGGTCAGGAAGCCGGTGAGGAAGGCCTTGCCGGGCGACTGCCGCTGCAGATCCGCCTGCTGCCACTGGCTGTCGTCCAGCGGCGCGGCGGTGGGCTTGCTGCGGATCAGGTTGAAGCCCAGCCAGAGGATGTAGGCGCCGCCGACCACCTTGGCGACACCCAGCAGCCAGGGCGTGGCGTGCATCAGGGCGCCGATGCCGAGCAGGGTGTAGAGCACGTGCACCGAGATGCCGGCGCCGATGCCCAGGGCGGTGCAGAGGCCGATCAGGCGGCCGAATCTCACGCTCTGGCGCACGGTCACGGCGAAGTCCGGGCCGGGGGCCAGCACGGCGAGGAAGTGGATGGTCGCCAGGGCGAGGAATTCGCTCAGGTAGGGGGACATGTCAGCTCCAGTACGTGAGGGGTTCGGCCGCCCCGCGATAGCCGACGAAGCACGACAGCGACAGGCGCGGCTGGTCGTTGCCGGGGGTCACGGCGTGCATGCGGCGGGAATTGAAGAGGATCAGATCGCCCGGTTCGGGGCGGATGGTCAGGCAGGGCGGGCCGAGGCGGTCGGGTTCGATGCCGTAGCTGTCGCCGCGCATGGCGTCGAAGGCCTCCGGCGACAGCTCGCGCGACCAGAGCTGCAGTTCGCCGCCGACACTGGGCATGGTCAGGTAGACGTTGCAGGCCAGCTGGGCGACCAGACTTTCGGCTTCCTCGCTGCCCGGCGCGTCCTTGGCGAAGATGTCGTGGTGGGCGAGAAAGCGCACCCCCGGCTTCACCACCCGCGACAGGCCGACGTACATCTTGCGGCCCCAGAGGGTCTGCAGGCGGGCCCCGGCCGGCCAGACCTCGTCGAGGGTGCAGCGCACCAGGTCGATGGGATTGAGGTAGGGGCGGCAGCGGCGGCGCAATTCTTCCAGGTTGCTGGTGACGCTGGCGAAGTAGTCGTCCATCTGCGCGCGCTGGTGCTCCGCCTCGTAGAAGGCCATGCCGATGCGGCCGATGCTGGGGGCGTTGGTGTAGGTGGCGAAGCCGTTGCCGAGGATCTGCTGGCCGAGGTCGTCGGCCAGCGGACGCGGCACGAAGTGGCGCACCCGCACGGCCAGCAGGCGTTCATCGGTGAGACGGAGCAAACTCTCGGTGTCGAGAGCGTCGAGTTCGAGCAGCATGGCGCTTCCTTTCTGCGGGTGAGGTGAGCGGTTGATCAGGCGCCAGCCATGTCGTAGCTCACCAGCAGGCGTCCCTTCTTTTCCTTGACGCCCAGGGCGCTCAGGGCGCCGACCGCGCGCAGGGAGCGCACGTGGGTTCCGCCGCAGGCATAGCGCGCCACGTCCTCGCCAAAGCGCACCTGGCGCTGGCCATCGGCCTGCACCTCGATCTGCAGCGGCAGGTCTTCTTCCACCAGGGCGTCGAAGTGCGCCTGCAAGGATTCGACGTCCAGGGCGCAGGTATCCTCGCCCGGAATGAATTCGATGCGGCCTTCGCCCGGCCAGTGATGGGCCTTGACCGGCTTCCAGCCATGGGTCTCGCCGATGTGACCGAGCAGGTGCCCGGCCGAATGCAGCCGCGAATGCAGCTGGCGCCGGCCTTCGTCGACCCGGGCCAGCACACGGCCGGGCGGCAGGGGGCGGGTGGTGTGGTGCAGGATACGGTCGCCGTCCTGGACCACCCGGGTCACCTCGGCGGTGCCGATCCAGCCGGTGTCGCTGGGCTGGCCGCCGCCCTGGGGATGGAAGGGCGTGGCCAGCAATTCGACGACATAACCGTCCTCGGCGGCGCTACAGGCGTGGACCTCGACCTCGGCGATCAGGCTGTCGCTCAGGAAATACAGGCGCTCGGTCATACGTCTACTACCTAGAAAACGAGAAACATCCTCATTCTAAAGAGCGCACGCAAGGGTGATAATCCACCCTCCCTCCAAAGGAATTTTGCGCTGTGAGCATAAATCTTCCCCTGCCGCTGCTCAGCGAGATGGCCATCTTCGTGCGGGTGGTGGAGAGCGGCAGCTTCTCTGCGGCGGCCCGTCAGCTGGGTCTGACCCCATCCTCCACCAGTCGCAGCGTGGCGCGCCTGGAGAAGGCTTTGGGCACCCGGCTGCTCAATCGCAGCACGCGCAAGCTGCGCCTGTCGGAGGCGGGGGAGGAGGTCTATCGGCGCTGCAGCGACATGGTCGGCGCCGCGCGGGCGGTGCTGGAGGTCAGTGGCCAGTTCAACCAGGCGCCGGCTGGCATCGTCCGGCTGTCGGTGCCCAAGGCGGTGGGGAGCACGGTGATCCATCCGCACATGGCCGACTTCCTGCGTCGCTATCCGGCGGTGGACGTGCAGTTGCTGCTGGAAGACCGCTATGTCGATCTGATCGACGAGAACGTCGACCTGGCCATCCGCATCACCGACCGGCCGCCGCCCGGGCTGGTGGGTCGTCAGCTGCTGACCATCGAGCACCTGCTCTGCGCCACGCCGCAGTACCTGGCCGAGCACGGGCAGCCCGCCCATCCCCGCGATCTGGCCGGGCACAGCTGCATCTATCTGGCGGAGGAGCCGGCCGATTCACGCTGGAAGTTTCGCCAGGGCGCCAAGGTGGTCCACGTCAATGTGCGCGGTCGCTATGCCGCCAACCATACCGGGGTACGCCTGGACGCGGTGCTCAATCACATCGGCATTGGCAGCCTGCCGCTATTTACTGCCCAGGCGGCCCTGGCCCGTGGCGAGATCATCCAGGTGCTGCCGGAGTGGTCCTTTCTGCCGCACTACCACGGCGGCGCCTGGCTGCTCTATCCGGCGACGCGCCACCTGCCGCCCAAGCTCAAGGTGTTCATCGACTTCCTGGTCGAGCGCCTGGGCGATCAGGCCCTGCGCCCGGGGCAGGGCGCAGCGGCGCTGCCCGAGCAGCGCTTCCAGGAACTGACCATCGGCAGCTAGCCGCTGCCGGTCGCCAAGCGTGATGCTTTTCACAAGTCCTGTTACAACTGGCATCATTAGGTGAAACGATTCACCTAACGTTTCTCTGCCTGCCGCATCGCGCTTTTCCCTGGGCCATGCTCCCCCACGGCCCGCCCGCGCGGGTGGATCAGGTCGCCGCCGCGATCCTTGCCCTGGCAAAACAAGAAAGGATTTCCCCATGCTCGCTTCATCACCCTCGCTCGCCGCACCCGTGGCGGCCACCCCGCGCAAGGGGCTGGTCGTGCTCATCGCCGTGATCGCCGCCCTCGGTGGCCTGCTGTTCGGCTACGACACCGGCATCATCGGCGTCGCCCTGCTCGGCCTCGGCCGCGAATTCGCCATGGACGACACCGTCAAGCAACTGGTGACCGGCGCCATCATCTTTGGCGCCCTGTTCGGTTGCCTCGGCACCGGCCCGATCTCCGACCGCCTCGGCCGCCGCAAGACCATCATCGGCGTGGCCCTGGTGTTCGCCCTGGGCTCGGTGCTCTCGGCGCTGTCGCCCAACGTCACCTTGCTGATCCTATCGCGCTTCCTGCTCGGCCTGTCGGCCGGCAGCTCCACCCAGATCATCCCGGTGTACATCGCCGAGGTGGCGCCGCCGGAGCATCGCGGCAAGCTGGTGGTGCTGTTCCAGTTCATGGTGGTGTTCGGCATCACCGTGGCCTACTTCACCGGCTTCGCCCTGGACGAACACTGGCGCTGGATGTTCGGCCTCGGCCTGGTGCCGGCGCTGATCCTGCTGGCGGGCATGGCGGTACTGCCGGAGAGTCCGCGCTGGCTGCTGGTCAAGGGTCGCGAGGGCGACGCCCTGGCGGTGCTGGAACGGGTCCGTGGCGGCAAGGCCGCGGCCCAGGCCGAACTGGCCGAGATCAAGACCGTGAGCAACGCGCCGGAAGGCAACTGGAGTGACCTCTTCTCGCCCTGGGTCCGTCCGGCCCTGCTGGTGGGCGCCGGCATCGCCATGTTCTCGCAGATCACCGGCAACAATGCCCTGATTTACTACGCACCCACCATCCTTACCCAGGCCGGCTTCTCCGACCAGACCGCGGTGCTGGCCACCGGCTGCAGCACCATCCTGGTGGTGATCATGACCGTAGTCGGCAGCTTCCTGGTGGATCGCATCGGTCGTCGCCGCTACCTGCTGACGCTGATTCCCGGCTCCATCATCGCCCTGGCGATCATGGGCTACCTGTTCCAGGGCGCCGGTCCCCAGACCGATGTCGAACGCTGGACGGTGGTGGCCTGCCTGGCCGCCTACCTGATGCTCAACTGCGGCGGTTTCGGCGTCTGCATCTGGCTGATCAACGCCGAGGTCTATCCGCTGTTCGTGCGCGGCAAGGGCGCCAGCGTCGGCGCCTTCAGCCACTGGGGCTTCGACCTGCTGGTGACCCTCACCACCCTGAGCCTGGTGACCAAGCTGGGCGCCGCCCATACCTTCTGGCTGTATGCCGGGATTTCCCTGGTAGCGCTGTTGTTCATCTGGCGCCTGGTGCCGGAGACCAAGGGCAAGAGCCTGGAGCAGATCGAGCACGACCTGCGCGAGCGGCGCTTCTTCCCCTATCAGCGGAAAGGCTGAACGCAGCTTCCGGTGCCAGGTCGCAACAGGAGCGGAGATAGAACTCCGCTCCTGTTCGCCTGTGCCGGAGTCCTGCCATGCGCCCCCTCACCCTCGACCTCGATCTGCTGGCTGCCGCTCTGGACAGCCGGGAGCGAGGCACCCACTTCCTCGACCTTGCCAGCGGCGCCTTGCGCCTGCTCGATCCGGACGATCTCAGTCTGGAAGAACGCGAGGAACTGGAAGATCCCGAACGCTACCTGCCGTTGCCACGCCTGACCCAGGACGATCGCCTGGAGCTGCGCGAAGCCTTTCTGCACCAGTTGCGCCATCCCCACGCCCAGCCCTTGCTGCGCGCGGCCCTGGAGAGTCGGCGACCGATCCGCACCTTCGACTACGAACTGGAGCTCTTCCCCTCGGTGCGCGAGGCCTGGCAGGCCTTCGCCCTGAGTCGCCTCAAGGAGGAGGTGCTGGTGCTGCTGGACGAAGCCGGCCTGGAAGCCCTGCCGGCGGACGGGCGGATGCCGCTGCCGGACGATGTCCCCGAGGGCATCCGGCGACGGCTGGAGAAGGGGCGGAGCTAGGGCCTAGTCGTGCCCGTGCCGGTAGAGCTTGAGCTCCACCATCAGGTCGTCGGTGAGGGTTTCCAGGTGGGCCTGCAGCGCCTCGAGTTCGAGGTCCGCTGGGAGCGCCAGCAGGGCGGTGGCGTGGAACAGCACCTCGCTGCTCATGGGCGCCGGGCGGGTCTCGGTGGACAGGCGTTCGACGTTGACCCCGACCTGGTGCAGCGCCCGGGTGATGTCGCGGACGATGCCGACCCGGTCGTTGCCTAGGAGGTCCAGCTGCACCAGAGGCGCACCCACCGGCGCCGGCTGGCCAGGTTCGCCGACCAGGATGCGCAGGCCGGGAATGGCCAGCTGCTGCAGCGTCTCCACCAGGCCGTTGCGCAATTCCGGTTCCACTTCCACCGAAAGGATGCCGGCGAACTGGCCGGCCAGGTGGGCCATGCGGCTTTCCAGCCAGTTGCCGCCCTGGGCGGCCACGCAGTCGGCCAGGGCTTCCACCAGACCGGGGCGATCGGGGGCGATGACGGTCAGGACCAGGTGTTCCATGGCGGGCTCCAGGGCGGGCTGAGGGAGTCCCCAGTCTAGCCCGCCCGATCGCCGGCGGCCTACTGGATGTCTTCGGGTTTGACGATCACCCAGTGCTTGTCCGCGTTCACCGCCACCCCGGCCTTGGCCTGACCCTCGGCGTTGCTCTTCATCATCGCCTCGATCTGGGTGCGGTACTTGGACTTGCGGTCGATCCACAGGTGGATGCCGTTCTTGGCGGCGTCCACGCCCTGGAACAGCATGGGGCCGTCGCTGACCGGGGTGTCGCCGCCGACCAGGATGGGTTTCTTCCAGGGATCTATGTAGGTGAGGATGGCCGCGTACTTGCCGGCGAACCAGGTGGCCGGGGTCCAGAGGTAGGGCGTGACCTGCAGCTTGAGGTTGGCCTGGGGATCGTACTTGCCTTCGGCGATCTGCTTGCGGGCGGTGGTCAGGGCGCCGGTGGCCGGGTCCTTGAGCAGGGTGGTGACGCCAATGACGTTTTCCGGTTTCACGCCGTAGCCGTAGCGCGGATCGGACGCCACCATGCGCACCAGCTCCTCATGGGCGGCACTGATCACATAGACCTCGATGCCGTTCTCCATCAGCTTGTGATAGAGCTCCTGCTGGCCGGTGAAGGGCTTGGGCGGATTGATCTCGACCGTCTCCACCTTGTCGTCCTTGCCGTAGTAGGTGGCGGGGATCGGCTTGCCGTAGGCCATCAGCTCGTCGACGTAGCCCTTGAGCTGCTTGAGGGTGAAGCCGGAAAAAACCTGGGCGACCCAGGGGTAGCAGACCAGGTCGTCGACCTCGCACAGCCGGTAGTAGTAGCTGTTGAGACTTTCCTTGTGGCCACCGACATCCTTGAAGGGAATCAGCTTGAGCGAAGGATCCAGAGTGTCGCGGGTCAGCACGCCCTTCATCTCCAGGAAGGGCAGCAGGGCCTCTTCGAGGTCGTAGCGATAGCTGGTGTTGTCCATGTCGAACACCGCGTAGTTGCCCTGGTTGGCATTGGCGGCGATCAGGGCGTCGAGCTGGCGGGCGGCATCGGCCGGCCAGTGGGTCAGCTCGGTGGCGGCAGCGGTGAGGCTGAGCAGACCGCCGGCCAGGCCGGCGAGAAGGCGGGGAAGGGTGGACATCGGCGGACTCCGGCACGGCGACCGCGGTATGCGGTCATCTGGTCTAGACCATAACAAAAGGTCATGACAGTTCGATGCGCGGAGCGACCTGGGTGGACGCGAGAGCGGCAGGACCTGCCGCTCTGCGACAGGGCTGTTAGGCCGTGACGGTCTTGAAGCGCGGCTCGGTGTTGCCCTTGAACAGGGTCAGGGTCGCGACCAGGCCGAGGACGGCCGCTACGGTCAGCCACATGCCCGGGGCGGCCTTGTTGCCGGTCTCCTGGATCAGCCAGGTGCAGACCATCGGGGTGAAGCCGCCAAAGGTCGCGGTGGCCAGGCTGTAGGCCAGGGAGAAGCCGGTGGTGCGCACATGGGCCGGCATCACCTCGGTCAGGGCTACCACCATGCCACCGTTATAGGTGCCATAGAGGAAGGACAGCCACAGCTCGACCATCAGCAGGCGCGAGAAGCCCGGGGCGTGGGTCAGCCAGATCATCGCCGGGTAGGCGGTGAGGATGGCCAGTACGGTGGCGAAGATCAGCAACGGACGGCGGCCGATGCGATCGCTCAGGGCGCCCATTACCGGCAGCCAGATGAAGTTGGAAACACCCACGCAGGCGGTGACGATCAGGCTGTCCAGCGCGGTCAGGTTCAGCTCGTGCTTGCCGAAGGTCGGGGTGTAGGCGGTGATCAGGTAGAAGGAGGCGGTGGTCATGGAGACCATGGCTACGCCCGCCAGCACCACGCCGAAGTTCTGGCGGATGGAGGTCATGGTTTCGCCGAAGGTCGGGCGATGCTTGCGCGCCTCGAATTCCGGGCTCTCTTCCAGGGAACGACGGATGATGAACAGGAAGGGCACGATCAGGCAGCCGATCAGGAAGGGGATGCGCCAGCCCCATTCACCCATTTCGGCGGGCGACAGCCAGTGGTTGAGCAGCGCGCCCAGCACGCCGGCGAAGACCACCGCGACCTGCTGGCTGGCGGACTGCCAGGAAACGAAGAAGCCCTTGCGGCCGGGGGTGGCGATCTCCGACAGGTAGACGGACACGCCGCCCAGTTCGACACCGGCGGAGAAGCCCTGCAGCAGGCGGCCGAGCAGCACCAGCAGCGGTGCGGCGACACCCAGGGTGGCATAGCCCGGCACCACGGCGATCAGCAGGGTACCCAGGGCCATCAGCGCCAGGGTGACGATCAGGCCGTGGCGACGGCCGTGCTTGTCGATGTAGGCGCCGAGGAAGATCGCCCCCAGGGGGCGCATCAGGAAGCCGGCGCCGAAGGTGGCCAGCGACAGCATCAGGGAGGCAAGTTCGTTATCGCCGGGAAAGAACGTCTTGGCGATGGCCGTGGCATAGAAGCCATAGACCATGAAGTCGTACATTTCGAGGAAGTTTCCGCTGACGACGCGGAAGATGGATTTGGCTTTCGAGGTGGTGGCCATGACTGCTAGCTCGGATTGGGTTTGTTATGGAGACAGCTCGCGCAGGGCGCCCAGACCTCTCGCGGGTGGGTCGCGCTATTTGTAACCTTATGTGTTGCAAAAGCGCGCTGGCAAGCTGAATCGGACCAGAACCCCCGAATTTCATGGGTTTGAAAGGTTATTGAAAGCTTCGCGACATTACGTCTGGAAATTATTGTCCAGTTGACAAGATGTCGCAGCTCACGTCGAGAGCATTTGCCAGAAAGCCGCCCCCACCCCGGCCAGACTTTCCCCGGCGATGAGGCCGGCCGCGGCGGCCAGGGCGAAACGCTCGGCCAGCCCCGGCGCTCGCCAGCGCACCAGGGCGGTGAGCAGGGCGCCCAGGGTCATCATCAGCGACACCGAGGCCGGCAGGATGAAGGCCAGGCCCAGGGCCGCCGAGCTGGGCAGCCAGTGCGCGCGGCGGGTCGGCAGCAAGGCTTCGGCCAGGCCCAGCAGCAAGCCGGCCAGGGCGCCCAGGACGATGCCCAGGCGCATGGCGCCATCGAGGGCGCCCAGGCCCTGGGTCAGGGTTTCCGCCACCGCCTTCCACTGGGCCACCGCCGGCGCCGGCCAGGCGGCGCTGAGCAGCAGTGCCTGGGGATCGGGAATCAGCAGCCGATAGGTGAGCACCCCGGTCACCGCACCGAGGGCGATGCCCAGGCACTGGGCGACTACCTGCTTGGCCGGGGTGGCGCCGATGGCCTGGCCGACCTTGAAGTCGTTCATCAGGTCGGTGCTCTGTCCCGCCGCGCCACCGGCGGTGTTGGCGCCCATGAGGTTGATGTTGACCTGCCCGGGGGCGGCCAGGCCAAAGGTCAGCTGCGACAGCTGGCCGATGGCGCCGATGGGGGGAATGCCGGTGGCGCCGACCACCCGCGCGGCCATGGCGGCGAGAAACAGCGCCAGGGGCAGGGCCAGCAGGGCCAGCCAGGGATCTATGCCGAACAGCCGCACCTGCAGCACCACCACCAGCAGAGCCGCCGCCAGCAGCAGCGCCAGCGGCCAGGCGCGCGGCCGCTGCCAGCCCTGGCGACGGCGTTCGGCGCGGGGCAGGGTGATCAGCCGTACGGCCAGCGCAGCCAGGGTGGCGCTGACCATCAGACTCACCCCGGGCCAGAGCAGCCATTGCACCAGGAAGGCGTATTGCGGACCGCTGGCCTCCGCCGGCAGTGCGGCGACACCACTGGCTAGCAGCCAGGGCGCGACACCGCCCCAGGCCAGCAGGGTGCCGAGCAGCAGTGACAACCCGACCCTCAGGCCGATGATGCCGCCAAAGCCGAGCAGCAGCAGCGAGGGATCGAAGCTGAAGGTCAGGCGTTCCAGGGCTGGCGAGGGCGCGACTCGCGGCAGCGTCCAGGCGAAGGTGTCCACCAGCTTGACCGCCGCCGACAGCGCCAGGGCGCCCAGCAGCACCCGCAGGCGGGCCAGGGCTTCGGCGCCACTGGCATAGACCTGGCGCAGGGCTTCCAGGGTGGCCAGGCCCTCGGGGAATTTCAGGCTGGCATCGGCCAGCAGCAGGGGCCGGAGGTACCAGGCCACCCAGATGCCGAGAAAGCTCACCGCGAACACCCAGCCCATCAGCGGCAGAGTCGGCAATTCCTGGCCGGTCAGCAGGGTGTAGGCCGGGATGGGCGCGACCAGGCCGCCGGAGACGATGCTGGCCGCCGCCGAGGCCACGGTCTGGTTGATGTTGCTCTCGTGCAGCGTCCAACCCGGTTGCTGCAGGCGGCGCCCCAGGCGGTGCCAGAGGCCGTAGCTCACCAGCAGGGCGATGATCGACATGTTGAACGACCAGCCGATCTTGAGGCCGGCATAGACATTGGCCGGGGTCAGCAGGATGCCCAGCAGCGCCCCGGTGAGCAGCGCCCGGGGGCTGAGTTCGCGCTCCACGGGCAGCGGCAGGTCGGATGCGGCGGCGTTGGCTGCGGGCAAGAGGGCCTCCTCGGTCAGGCGATCATGGCGTGGTCAGGGGACCCCCGGGCGCGGCGGTTGGTTCGCGCCCTCAGGGGTGGCGTCCGGTCCAGGTCTGGCGCAGGGCCTCGATCAACTGGCGCAGGCCGGGTGGTGGCTGGCGCCGACTCGGGTAGTAGATGCACAGCGGCGCGCCGGGCGAGGCCCAGTCCGGCAGCACCTGCTCCAGGCGACCGTCGCGCAATTCGTCGGCCACCCGCCATTCCAGGCAATAGGCCAGGGCCAGGCCGTCGAGGGCGGCCTGGATCGAGGTCTCGGTCTCGTTGACCGTGAGCGGACCCGGCACGTCGATTGTCCGGGTGCTGGCGCCACTGCCCAGCTCCCAGCGATAGAGGGCGCCGCTGCCCAGCCGCAGGCGTACGCACTGGTGGTCGGCAAGCTCCTCCGGCTGCTGCGGCCGGCCGTGGCGCGCCAGATAGGCGGGGGCGCCCACCACGATCCAGCGCAATTCGTCGGTGAGCGGCAGGGCGACCATGTCCTGGGGCACGGTATCGCCATAGCGGATGCCGGCATCGAGGCCGTCGGCGACGATGTCCACCGGGCGATCCTCGACGCTGATGTCCAGTTGCAACTGCGGATAGGCCGCCAGCAGCCGGGGCAGGGTCGGGGTCACCAGCAGCCGCGCCGCATCCCGCGGCACGCTCAGGCGCAGTCGGCCGACCGGGGCGTCGCGGTGCTGGTCCAGTTCGCCCAGCGCTTCGCCAATCAAGGCAAAGCCCTGTTCGAGTTTTTCCGCCAGCGCCGCGCCGGCCAGGGTCGGTACCACCGAGCGGCTGGTGCGATTGAGCAGCTTGACCCCCAGGCGCGTCTCCAGCTGGCGCAGGGCGTGGCTCAGTGCCGAGGTGGTGACGCCCAGCTCGATCGCGGCCTGGCGAAAGCTGCGCCGCCGGACCAGGGCGACGAAGACGTTGAGATCGGCCAGTTCGCCGCGGTTGAGGGTCGGCATGTACAGTCCTCGCGCGATAAGAGCCTGTCCAAAGTCTGCTGCGCGTCGGCCAAACGGCGTTGAAAATGCCCTGGAAGGCCAGCCCCGTCGGAATGCTCATTTACCATTCGTAAACTCCGCTTCCTCAGGCATTTTCGCCTTGTTTGTCTCTAGCTCGCGAGCCTTTGAACAGGCTCTAAAGGTCAAGCGTTCGTTGAGCCCTATTCAACGCCTTTTGAATTAGCCTCACAAGGCTAACCCTTCCGACTGGCGTCTTCGCCTGGAGATCCTATGAGTGAAACCCTGCGTATCCCGGGTATCGATACCCCCGTTTCCCGCATCGGCCTCGGTACCTGGGCCATCGGTGGCTGGATGTGGGGCGGTACCGACGAAGCCCGTTCAATCGAGACTATCCGCGGCGCCGTGCATGGCGGCATCAATCTGATCGATACCGCGCCGGTGTACGGCTTCGGTCGGTCCGAGGAGATCGTCGGCAAGGCCCTGGTAGGCATCCGCGACCAGGCGGTGATCGCCACCAAGGTAGCCCTGGAGTGGCCCAACGAAGAGGTGCGCCGCAACGCCAGCGCGGCCCGCATTCGCCAGGAGGTGGAGGATTCCCTGCGGCGCCTGCGCACCGATCGCATCGATCTCTATCAGGTGCACTGGCCCGATCCCCAGGTGGCCCACGAAGAAACCGCGGGTGAGTTGGAGCGCCTGCGGCAGGAGGGCAAGATCCTCGCCATCGGCGTGAGCAACTATTCGCCCGAGCAACTGGAGGCCTTCCGCCAGTTCGCCAATCTGTCCACCGTGCAGCCGCCCTACAACCTCTTCGAGCGCGCCATCGAGGCCGATGTGCTGCCCTATGCCCAGCGTCACGGTCTGGTGGTGCTGGCCTATGGCGCGCTCTGCCGCGGCCTGCTGTCCGGGCGTATGAATGCGGAGACGAAATTCGACGGCGATGACCTGCGCCAGGGCGATCCCAAGTTCCAGGCGCCGCGCTTCGCCCAGTACCTGGCCGCGGTGGAGGCCCTGACCGCCTTTGCCCGCGAGCGCCATGGCAAGTCGGTGCTGGCCCTGGCGGTGCGCTGGATCCTCGACCAGGGGCCGACCATCGCCCTCTGGGGCGCGCGCAAGCCCGAGCAGTTGCAGGGCCTGGACGAGGCCTTCGGCTGGCGACTGTCCGCCGAGGACCTGGCGGCTATCGACGCCATCCTCGACGAACACGTCAAGGATCCGGTGGGGCCGGAGTTCATGGCGCCGCCCCTGCGTTGATCGGTGCGGCCGGGGCACCCTGGCCCCGCCGCGTTGCCTAAGCTACTCAGCCACAAGAGGTGAGGATCATGGCCAAGCGCGACGATCTCGATCACAAGCCGGAAAACGCCGGCAAGGTCGGCGAGACCCACAAGGAACTCAACCAGGGCGGTGAAGAACAGCGCCCGCAGGACAGCAAGCGACCCGAGCAGCCCAAGGAGAATCCGGATCCGGGTTACTGATAGGGGCACGGAAAACGAAGGCGCCCGGGTGCAGACCCGGGCGCCTTCGTTTTTCAGGCCGAGGTCAGCGGCTGACCCCGGCCATCCTGCCGGTCAGAAGCTGCGTGGCGGGGTGGCCATGCCGCTCTCGTCGCCGACCGCGCCCGGGGTATTGCCGTTGGCCGCGGTACGGCCGACATTCATGCCCGCGGTCGCCTGGGTGGCGCCGAGGGTGCTGCCGGTACCTGCCCTCGGCGAGCCCGCCATGGACTCGACTCCGGCGTCGGGATCGTTGCCCAGATTTTTCGGCGCAGGAGTGCCCGCGTCCGCCGGCTGGCTGCGGTGGTCCTGGCTGGCCTGGCGCGCCTCTTTCGCCATGTCCTGGCCTGCCGCCTTGACCTGCTCGTAGCCACTGCTGGCGGCTTGCTTGGCCTTGGCAGTCAGCTTGTCACTGTGCCTGCCCAGGGCGCGGTCCTCGGTCTCGGTGCGTGGCAGGGCAGCGCCCAGCAGGGCGCCGAGGGCGATGCCCAGCGCACCCACCACCAGCGGCTGTTCACGCAGCAGGGTCTCGAAGGTGCCCTTGAGCTGTTGCGCCTGGTCAGCCAGGGTGTCCTTGGCCTGCGCCGCGGTATCGCTTAGCCGCTCCCCAGTCTGGGAGGCCTTGGCCGATACGCTCTCGCCCAGGCCGGTCACCTTGTCGCGCACATCGTGACTGCCACGGTTCAGGGAATCGCGGGTATGGCCGGCGCTGTTGGCGACCGAGTCCAGCGCACCGGACAGCTTGTCCTTGAGCGGAGTGCCCGTGGTGGCCGGAGCCGGCGTGCGATTCTGTCCCAGCGCCAGCCATAGCAGGCCCACCGAGGTCAGCACCGCCGGCACCGGATTGGCCTTGAGGGTATTGCCCAGGTTGTGGGCGAATTCGCCGCTGTGGCCCTTGGTGTAGGACAGCGCCTGATCGAACAGCTGGCCGGGCGACAGGCGGCTTTCCAGGGCGCCCACCAGGTCTTCGATACGCTCGCGCTTCTGGTCGATCTCGCGCTCGAGCTCGTCGGGATTCTTGCGGGATTCCTGATCGATCTGATCGGTGATGCTCATTGTGCGGCCCTCCGTACGGCGTCCTTGTCCTTCTGCAGGCTGTTGACGGTGCGATCAGGGGTGAAGTGGGACGGCTCGAACTGCTTCTTGCCCGACTGCACCATGATGAAACCGATCACCATGACCACGGCACCTACCAGCAGGGCGGCGGCCCAGGGCGTGAGGTACTGGGAGAGGAAATAGACGACGCCCATCAGCAGCACGATGAAGCCTGCCAGCAGTACGATGGCGCCTGCGGCGACGCCGGCTACGCCGGCCTTGGTGGTGCGCAGGGATTCGCCCAGTTCGGCCTTGGCCAGGGCCAGTTCCTTGGTGAACAGCGCCGGCACTTCCTGGACCAGCTGCTTGACCAGGCCAACGACCGAGGTGTCGCCCTCGGTGGGGCGCGGAGTGGGGTTGTCGTTGATCATGGCTGCTTGCCTCCGCTCAGGGTGGGTCGATCCAGCTGGCTGGATGAGGTGCCGGTGTTCAGGTTGCTGTCGCTGCGGGCCGGGTTGATCGCCGCGCCACCGATGGGATCGCCACCACGGGTGGTGGTCGGGGTATGGAGGTCGGGACCCTTGGGAATGTTGTTGGTGTGGATGACGTCGGCACCCGCCGCCGGCTCCACCAGTTCGTTTTCCGCCGCGACCGAGGGGGTGGTCAGTGAGGGCACCGCGTCCGCGCCGCCGACGCGCGAGCTGCTGCCGGTATCCGGCTGGCTGGAGGCCTTGAGAAAGCGCGACAGGCCGAAGCCGATGGCGATGCTGCCGGTCAGGAACAGCGCCGGGTTGTCGCGGGCCAGGGTGCCGGCCTGCTGCAGCAGCTGCTCGGCGTTCTTGCCGCGCAGATCCTCGGCCAGACCGGTCAGGCTCCGGGCCATGTCGCTGACATAGTGCGCCAGGCCCAGGGTGTCCTTGTCTTCCAGTTCGTCGGCCGCCGCCTGGGCGCTCTGGGCAATGGCACCCAGCTGGTCGGCCGCGGTGTCGCGGTAGTGCTCGAAGTGGGCGGCACCTTCCTGCTTGGCGTCTTGCACCGTGTCCTTGGCGACCTCTTTCAGGTCATGCAGATGGGCCTCTGCCGTAGAACCGTCCTTGGTCTGCGAGGGTTGTCCCTGGGCGGGATTGAGGGGCGTCGTCATACGCTGTTACCTGTGTGCAGAACCTTGTCGTGGCCGGCAGAGAGCTCTCGGCGACCGTTCGTGTGCCTTGCCTTTTAGGTGACCGGGCGGAACGAGCAGGGGTTCTTACGCGGCGTCGGTTTGCTGGCAAAGCTGACAAACGGTTTTACCTACACATCTAGCTACAAGCGCAGCGGCCGTGGCGAAAGAGGGCCTCTGGGACGGGCAATGAAACGCAGTCGCAACATAGGCAACCATTCGTCATGCCCATGGTGGCGATATGCAAATTCGATGAACGATTTTTCGTCCGGTGCGGTCGATTTCTGCAGACGTTGATGTTCGCGCCAATGCAAGCGAACCCCTTTTCCTCTTCACGTCCTGACAGGAGATCTCTCATGGCCGTTGCCAATGCCAAGCAAGAACTCAAGACCGTTTCCAGCGTCAAGCAGAAGGCCCATCAGGGCGAAGACGCCACCCTGCAGAACCAGCAGGCCGTCGGCGAAGCCCTGGCCGTGCTGCTCTCCGACGTCTTCGCGCTGTACATCAAGACCAAGAACTACCACTGGCACATGAAGGGCTCGCACTTCCGCGACTACCACCTGCTGCTGGAAGAGCAGGCTACCCAGCTGTACGGCATCACCGACCTGATCGCCGAGCGGGCGCGCAAGATCGGCCAGCCGACCGTGCGCTCCCTGGAGCAGATGGTGCAACTCAAGCGCCTGGCCAGCAGCGATGCCACCGATCTGTCGGCGGATCAGATGCTGACCGAGCTGCATGACGACAACCAGTCGCTGGCGGCCTACATGCGCACCACCCACACCCTGACCGACGACGCCAACGACGTCTCCACCACCAGCCTGCTGGAAGAGTGGATCGACCAGGCCGAAGAGCGTGCCTGGTTCCTGGGTCAGACCGTCGGCAAATAAGCCGCGGTAGCGACCTGAAAGCCCGTCTCCGGACGGGCTTTTTCATGGGCGCTCGCCAGGGGTCTGGGATTCGACTGGTACTGCCGCGGGGTGCAGCCGAATTCCCGGCGAAACACCGCGTGCAGGTACTGCGCCGAGGTGAAGCCGCAGCGCCGGGCGACCTCGGCCAGGCTCGGCGCCTCTTCCTGCAGCGCCACGGCCGCGGCGGCCAGCTTGAAGCCGAGGATCTCGTCGTGGACGCTGCGCCCCAGCTCGCGGCGAAAGGACGTCTCCAGCGCCGAACGGGAGATGCCGACATAGCTGGCCACCTGCTCGGTCTTGATGCCCTGGCAGGCGTACTGGCGGATGAAGTGCAGGGCGCGCATCACCTGGGGATGGCGCACCGGCTGGTGACGACTGGAAGCCTGGACGTTGATCCCCTCCGGCGGAATCAGCACTCGTGGCGCCCCCAGTTCGACGCCGTGCAGCCGCTGGTGCAGCAGGCGCGCCGCCTCGCGGCCGATGGCCTCGGTACCCTGGATCACCGAGGTCAGGGGCACTCGGGTCAGGGTGCGCGCCAGGGGATCGTTGTCGATGCCCACCAGCGCCACCTGTTCCGGCACCGGGATGCCGGCGGTGAGGCAGGCCTGCAGGAGTTGCCGCGCCCGGGCGTCGGTCACGGCGAGGATGCCCACCGGCTTGGGCAGGGCCTCCAGCCAGGCGATCAGCTGTTCCACCGCCGTGTCCCACAGCGGTGCGCTGGTCTCCAGGCCGCGATAGATCTCCACCGGCAGGCCGTCGCGGCGGAGCAGGGCGGCAAAGGCCGTCTCGCGCTCGCCGGCCCAGCGATTGGTGTCGGCGGCGGGCAGGCTGAAGCAGGCGAAGCGGGTCAGCCCGGATTCGATCAGGTGGTCGTAGGCCAGGCGCACCAGGGCGGCGTTGTCGGTGGCCACGTAGGGGATGCCGGGCGGGTAGTCGCCAGGGGCCGCGTAGGAGCCGCCGACGGCCACCATCGGCAAGGCGCTGTGGGCCAGGGCGGCGCTCACCGCCGGGTCGTCGAAGTCGGCGATGATGCCGTCGCCCTGCCAGCGCTCGATGCCCTTGAGCCGGCAGAGGAAGTCTTCTTCGAGGAACAGATCCCAGCGCGCCCGGGTACCGCTCAGATAGTTGCCGATGCCGGCGAGGATGCCTCTGTCGTAGATCTTGCTGCCGTTGAACAGCAGGGCGACGCGGTGGACGGGCGGCTGGCTGGGCATGGCGGCGTTTCCGGCAGGAGGCGCGGGCGGGGCTCCAGACTACGACCGGCGCGTGCGCGCCTCAAGCGGCAAAATCGCACCTGGCTCTGGTGATTTTCACAATAGGCAGCCCGGGCAGCGGCGCTACCATCGACGCAAACCGGTACGCCGTATCGGGTGCGACAGATAAGAACAAGGACAACGCCATGGCTTATTTCCCCAATGTCGAAAAGGTCCGCTACGCCGGCCCCGACAGCGATTCCCCGCTTGCCTTCCGCCACTACGAAGCCGACCGCCTGGTCATGGGCAAGCCCATGCGCGAGCACCTGCGCATGGCCGTCTGCTACTGGCATACCTTCGTCTGGCCGGGTAGCGATGTCTTTGGTCAGGGCACCTTCCAGCGGCCCTGGCAGGCAGCCGGTTCGCCCCTGGAGCAGGCCCGCGCCAAGGCCGCCGCCGCCTTCGAATTCTTCAGCAAGCTGGGCGTGGACTACTACTGCTTCCACGACACCGACGTCGCCCCGGAAGGCGCCAGCTTCGCCGAGTACCGCGAGAACTTCGCCCGTCTGGTGGACGAGCTGGAACGCCACCAGAGCGACACCGGCCTCAAGCTGCTGTGGGGCACCGCCAACTGCTTCAGCCACCCGCGCTATGCCGCCGGCGCCGCCAGCAATCCCGATCCGGAAGTCTTCGCCTGCGCCGCCACCCAGGTCTGCACGGCGATGAACGCCACTCACCGCCTGGGCGGCGAGAACTATGTGCTCTGGGGCGGCCGCGAAGGCTACGAGACCCTGCTCAACACCGACCTTGCGCGCGAGCGCGAGCAACTCGGCCGCTTCATGCAGATGGTGGTGGAGCACAAGCACCGCATCGGCTTCCAGGGCGATCTGCTGATCGAGCCCAAGCCCCAGGAGCCGACCAAGCACCAGTACGACTATGACGTGGCCACCGTCTTCGGCTTCCTGCAGCAATTCGGGCTGGAGAAGGAGATCAAGGTCAACATCGAGGCCAACCACGCGACCCTGGCCGGGCACAGCTTCCAGCACGAGATCGCCAGCGCCGTGGCCCTCGGCGTATTCGGCAGCATCGACGCCAACCGCGGCGATCCGCAAAACGGCTGGGACACCGACCAGTTCCCCAACAGCGTCGAGGAAATGACCCTGGCGATCTACGAGATCCTCAAGGGCGGCGGCTTCACCCGCGGCGGCTTCAACTTCGACGCCAAGGTGCGCCGCCAGAGCCTGGACGACGTCGACCTGTTCCACGGCCACGTGGCGGCCATGGACACCCTGGCGCTGTCGCTGGAACGCGCCGCGGCGCTGTTGCAGGACGACCCCCTGGGCAAGTTCAAGGCCGAGCGCTATGCCGGCTGGGACCAGTCCCTCGGTCAGCGCATCCTCGGGGGCCAGCTGAGTCTGGAGCAACTGGCCGAGCACACCTTCAGCCAGGGCCTGGCGCCCCAGCCGGTGAGCGGCCGCCAGGAGCTGCTCGAAGGCGTGGTCAACCGTTACCTGTATCGCTAGCGACCGCGAGCGGGTCGGCAGAAAAGCCTGGCTGACCCGCTTGTGCAAGCGCGCTGAATCGTTACACTCAAATCCGTTCTCTCGCTCCACAACAACAATAACCAAGGACGCCACCATGACTTTCAAGACGACCCTGCTCGCCGGTCTGCTCGCCCTGTGCACCACCGGTTTCGCCCAGGCCGACGCCCAGCATCCCAAGATCGGTTTCTCCATCGACGACCTGCGCCTGGAGCGCTGGGCCCGTGACCGCGACTACTTCGTCGCCGCCGCCGAGCAACTCGGCGCCAAGGTCTATGTGCAATCCGCCGACGCCAACGAGCAGCGCCAGCTGTCGCAGATCGAGAACCTGATCTCCCGCGGCGTGGACGCCATCGTCATCGTGCCCTTCAACGCCACGGTGCTGAACAACGTGGTGGCCGAGGCCAAGAAGGCCGGGGTCAAGGTGATCTCCTATGACCGCCTGATCCTCAACGCCGACATCGACGCCTACATCTCCTTCGATAACGAGAAGGTCGGCGAGATGCAGGCCGGTGGCGTGCTCAAGGCCCAGCCCAAGGGCAACTTCTTCCTGCTCGGCGGCGCACCCACCGACAACAACGCCCAGATCCTCCGTCAGGGCCAGATGAAGGTCCTGCAGCCGGCCATCGACAAGGGCGACGTCAAGATCGTCGGCCAGCAGTGGGTCAAGGAGTGGAACCCGACCGAGGCCCTGGCCATCGTCGAGAACGCCCTGACCGCCAACGACAACAAGATCGACGGCATCGTCGCCTCCAACGACGCCACCGCCGGCGGCGCCATCCAGGCCCTGGCCGCGCAGAAGCTGGCCGGCAAGGTCGCCGTGTCCGGTCAGGACGCCGACCTGGCCGCCATCAAGCGGGTGATCGCCGGGACCCAGACCATGACCGTCTACAAGCCGCTCAAGCTGATCGCCTCCGAGGCGGCCAAGCTGTCGGTGCAACTGGTGCGCAACGAGAAGCCGGGCTTCAACTCCAGCTACGACAACGGCACCAAGAAGGTCGACACCCTGCTGCTCACCCCCACCGAGCTGACCAAGGCCAACGTCGACCTGCTGGTCAAGGACGGCTTCTACACCCAGGCCCAGATCGACGGCAAATAACCACTGGCCACCGGCTGGCCGTCTGACGCCTGGCGTCGGGCGGCCCCTGGGCAAGGAGCGGCCATGGCCGACTATCTGCTGGAAATGCACGGCATCGCCAAGAGCTTTGGCGGGGTGCGGGCGCTGGATGGCATCGATCTCAAGGTGCGTCCGGGCGAATGCGTAGGGCTGTGCGGCGAGAACGGCGCCGGCAAGTCCACCCTGATGAAGGTCCTCTCGGCGGTCTATCCCCACGGCACCTGGGAAGGCGAGATCCGCTGGGACGGGCGACCCCTGGAAGCCCAGTCCATCGCCGAATCCGAGGCGGCCGGCATCGTCATCATCCACCAGGAACTGACCCTGGTGCCCGATCTTTCCGTGGCCGAGAACATCTTCATGGGCCACGAACCGCGCCGCTTCGGCGGGCGGCTGGACTATCCGACCATGCTGCAGCGCTCGGCCGAGCTGATGCGCCGGCTCAAGGTGCCGGACATGAACGTGGCCCTGCCGGTGTCCCAGTACGGCGGCGGCCTGCAGCAACTGGTGGAAATCGCCAAGGCGCTGAACAAGAACGCCCGGCTCTTGATCCTCGACGAACCGACCTCGGCGCTCACCACCTCCGAGATCGCCGTGCTGCTGGACATCATCCGCGACCTCAAGGCGCAGGGCGTCGCCTGCGTCTACATCTCGCACAAGCTCGACGAGGTGGCGGCCATCTGCGACACCATCACGGTGATCCGCGACGGCAAGCACATCGCCACCACGCCCATGGCCGAGATGGACATCGACCGCATCATCACCCAGATGGTCGGCCGCGCCATGACCAACCTCTATCCGCAGATCCCCCATGAGATCGGCGAGGTGATCTTCGAGGCGCGTCACTTCACCTGTCTGGACGTCGACAATCCCCAGCGCAAGCGCGTCGACGACGTCTCCTTCGCCGTGCGCGCCGGCGAGATCCTCGGCATCGCCGGGCTGGTGGGCGCCGGACGCACCGAGCTGGTCTCGGCCATCTTCGGCGCCTACGACGGCCGCTACGAAGGCGAGGTCTGGCTCAATGGCCAGCGCATCGACACCCGCACCCCGCTGAAATCCATTCGCGCCGGCCTCTGCCTGGTACCGGAGGATCGCAAGCGCCAGGGCATCATTCCCGACCTGGGCGTGGGCTCGAACATCACCCTCACGGTGCTGGACCGATTCGCCCACCTGAGTCGCATCGACAGCGAAGCGGAACTGTCCTGCATCGACACCGAGATCGCCCGGCTGCAACTCAAGACCAGCAGCCCCTTCCTGCCCATCACCGGCCTCTCCGGCGGCAACCAGCAGAAGGCGGTGCTCTCCAAGATGCTGCTGGCGCGGCCCAAGGTGCTGATCCTCGACGAGCCCACCCGCGGCGTCGACGTCGGCGCCAAGTTCGAGATCTACCGGCTGATCGGCCTGCTCGCGGCGGAGGGCGTGGCCATCGTCATGGTCTCCTCGGAGCTGGCCGAGGTCCTCGGCGTCTCCGACCGGGTGCTGGTGCTCGGCGAAGGCCGGCTGCGCGGCGATTTCCCCAATGAGAATCTGACCCAGGAGCGGGTACTGGCCGCGGCCCTGGGCACCACCGAACGGGCGGTCGCCCAAGCCCGGGAGCACTTCTGATGCACGCCGTGAAACAGCTGTTCACCCGTTACAAGATGCTCGCCCTGCTGATCGCCGTGGCCCTGATCTGGCTGTTCTTCAGCTGGCAGACCGAAGGCGGCTTCGTCACCCCGCGCAACCTCTCCAACCTGCTGCGGCAGATGTCCATCACCGGCATCCTCGCCTGCGGCATGGTGCTGGTGATCATCGCCGGCGAGATCGACCTCTCGGTGGGCTCGCAACTCGGCCTGCTCGGCGGGGTGGCGGCGATACTCGACGTCACCTACCACGTGCCCCTGCCGATCACCCTGCTGGCGGTGGCCGCCGGTGGCCTGCTGATCGGCCTGATCAACGGCTATCTGAGTGCCTATCGGGGAATACCGTCCTTCATCGTCGGCCTCGGCGGCATGCTGGCCTTTCGCGGCGTGCTGCTCGGTCTCACCGGTGGCGTCACCGTCGCCCCGGTGTCGCCGGAACTGGTCTACCTCGGCCAGGGCTATCTGCCGCCGGACGTGGGCAGCGCCCTGGGCGTGCTGCTGTTCGCCGTGGCCGTGGTGCTCACCTGGCGCCAGCGCAGCAAGCGCAAGACCCTCGGCCTGACCCTCGCGCCGCTGTGGCGCGACGTGCTGCGGGTGGTGGTGATCGGCGTGGTGCTGGCGGCCTTCATCCAGACCCTCAACCGCTATGACGGCATCCCGGTGCCGGTGCTGATCCTGCTGGTGCTGCTCGGGGTGTTCAGCTACATCACCAGCCAGACGGTATTCGGCCGGCGCATCTATGCGGTGGGCAGCAACCTGGAAGCCACGCGGCTGTCGGGCATCAACGTCCAGGCGATCAAGCTCGGCATCTTCGGCCTCATGGGCGTGATGTGCGCCCTGGCCGGTCTGGTCAACACCGCCCGCCTGGCCGCCGGCTCGCCGTCGGCCGGCACCATGGGCGAACTGGACGCCATCGCCGCCTGCTTCATCGGCGGCACCTCCATGCGCGGCGGCTCGGGCACCGTCTACGGCGCCCTGCTCGGCGCCCTAGTGATCGCCAGCCTGGACAACGGCATGTCCATGCTCGACGTGGACAGCTATTGGCAGATGATCGTCAAGGGCGGCATCCTGGTCCTGGCCGTCTGGGTCGACGTCAGCACCCGCACCAGCCGGCGCTGAGCGGGATGGCCAAGGGTGGATGAGGCGGCGCCGTCATCCACCCTACGGCAGTGCCGCCACTTCACTCCGTATCGCCCCCTCTCCCCCTGGGAGAGGGCCGGGGTGAGGGCACAGCCAACGCCCACCCTTGCCGGCGAGCGCCGTCCGTAGCGTGGAAAACCGCAAAGCGTTTTCCACTGGCTGAACTCGGGATCCGAGGTGGATGAGGCCGCGCCGTCATCCACCCTACGGCAAAGCTCCCTCTCACTCCGTATCGCCCCCTCTCCCCCTGGGAGAGGGCTGGGGTGAGGGCNCAGCCAACGCCCACTCTTTCTGGCAAGCTCCCCAGGTAGCGTGGAAAACCGCAAAGCGTTTTCCACTGGCTGACTCGGGATCCGAGGTGGATGAGGCCGCGCCGTCATCCACCCTACGGCAAAGCTCCCTCTCACTCCGTATCGCCCCCTCTCCCCCTGGGAGAGGGCTGGGGTGAGGGAGACTCAGCCTCCGCTCAACCCCCCGACCCCGCTCAACTCTCGAACCGCTGCACCCGCGGGCCGCGCTGGCGCAGGTCGGCGAGGCTTTCCGGGCTCAGGGTGCCGATCGCCCGATCGAGGTCGCGCTGCAGGTCCTTGATCACGGTGGCCAGGGTGGCGGTGCATTCCAGGCTGCACAGGGGAATGGCCTTGGTGACCGTGACCGCGCGGGCGGTGTCGGTGACGGTGAACAGCAGGGTGCGATCGGCGCGACGGGGGACCGCCAGGCAGGAGTGCGGACTGAAGGCGGTGATCAGCATGTCGATGGCGTCTTGCATGGGCAGTTCGTCCTTGGCGTGACCGTGAAAGCGTCCGCGTCAGACGCCTTCCGTCCATGAAAGGTTCATTCCAGAGCGCCTGCATCAAGGTGGGGTCATGCCAAGGCGTACGGCACGTCGGCTCGCCCGGCTGCAAGCGACTCGCGCCAGGCGCCGCCAGGGCTTTTCCACCCGCCCGCGGCAGCGGCCATGGTGGATAAGCCGTACGCCCCGCCATCCATCCCCGGCCTTTGACGCCCGCGCCGGGCTGCGGCAGAGTGCGCGCCCCTTTGGTGGTGCGGAGTCGGCGATGAATGCGGTGGTGGTGGCGGTAGGACTGATGCTGGTCCTGAGTCTGGCGCGGGTGCACGTGGTGGTGGCGATGATCGCCGGCGCCGTGGCCGGTGGTCTGGTGGGCGGCCTCGGGCTGGAAGGCACCCTGCTGGCCTTCAACGCCGGCCTGGGCAATGGCGCCAAGGTGGCGCTCTCCTATGCGCTGCTGGGCGCCTTCGCCGTGGCCATCAGCCAGTCGGGGCTGGCGCACATGCTGGCCGATCGCGCCCTGGCGCTGATGGAACGCCAGGCGGCCCAGGGCGGACGCTCGCTGCGCTGGGCGCTGCTCGGCCTGCTGCTGGCGGTGTCCATCGCCTCGCAGAACATCCTGCCCATCCACATCGCCTTCATCCCGCTGCTGGTGCCGCCGCTGCTCTATGTGCTGACGCGCCTGGAGCTGGATCGCCGGCGGCTGTCCTGCGTCATGACCTTCGGCCTGATCGCCCCCTACATGTTCCTGCCGGTGGGCTTCGGCAGTCTCTATCTGCACGACATCCTGCTGGCCAGCGTGTCCCGTGCCGGGGTGGACGTCAGCGGCGTGGATCCCAGTCGCGCCATGCTGCTGCCGGCCCTGGGCATGGTGGTCGGCCTGCTGCTCGCGGTCTTCGTCAGCTATCGCCGGCCGCGACAGTACGATCTCAACCTGGTGGCGCGCACCGAGCGGGCCGACCGTCCCTACAACGGCCGCACCCTGCTGGTGGCGCTGGTCGCGGTGATCGCCGCCTTTGGCGTGCAGCTCTGGCTGGACTCCATGATCCTCGGCGCCCTGGTCGGCTTCGTGGTCTTTACCGCCACCGGCGTGGTGCGCTGGCGCGAGGCGGACGACCTGTTCAGCGAGGGGGCGAAGATGATGGCGGTGATCGGCTTCATCATGCTCACCGCCGGCGGCTTCGCCGAGGTGCTGACCGCCACCGGCCAGATCAAGGACCTGGCCGCCACCGCCGCCGGCCTGATCGGCGACAACCGCGCCCTGGGCGCGCTGCTGCTCCTGCTGCTGGGCATGCTGGTGACCCTGGGCATCGGCTCGTCCTTTTCCAGCGTGCCCATCCTCGCCGCCATCCTCGGCCCACTGTGTCTGCACCTCGGCTTTTCGCCGCTGGCCATCGTCTGCCTGATCGGCACCGCCGGCGCCCTCGGCGACTCGGGTTCGCCGGCTTCGGATTCCACCCTGGGCCCCACTTCCGGCCTCAACGTGGACGGCCAGCACAGCCATATCTGGGACACCGTGGTGCCGTCCTTCCTGCACTTCAGCCTGCCGATGCTGCTGTTCGGCTGGGCCGCGGTGCTGCTGCTGTAACCGGCGATTGCCGCCCGGGCGCAAAGCTCCAGCCGGGCGGGTCCAAGGCCTACAGCCAAGGAGTCGCCCCATGTCCACCCCCGCCTTCAGTGTCGAACCCCTGACCGCCGCCGACCTGCCGGCTACCACCGAGGTGGTGCGCCTGGCCTTCGCCACCTGGATGGGCGCCGCCGAACCGGGCGAATTCTGGAACGACCGCGACTATGTGCGCAGTCGCTTCGCCGCACCCCACACCGCCTGGTTCAAGGCCCTCGACGGCGCGCGGCTGGTCGGCGCCATCTGCGTCACCCGCTGGGGGCGCCACGGCATCCTCGGCCCGCTGGCGGTGCATCCGGACTACTGGGACGCCAAGGTGGCCAAGGCGCTGATGGGCGCCGCGGTCGCGCAGCTCGATGCCTGGCAGCTGGTCCATGCCGGACTCTTCACCTTTCCCGACAGTCCGCGTCACCTGGGGCTCTACCAGGGCTTCGGCTTCTGGCCGCAGACCCTGACCGCGGTGATGGCGCGACCGGTGCAGGCGCAGGCCGCGCCACCGGCGCTGCGCTTTTCCCTGGCGGCCAAACCCGACCGGCTGCTGGCGGCCTGCGCCGACGTGGGTCGGGCCAATGCGCCGGGGCTGGATGTCTCCGCCGAGATGGCCGCGGTGCGCGCGCAGGGGCTCGGCGAGAGTCTGCTGCTGCATGATGCGCAGGGCCGGGCGGAGGGCTTCGCCGTCTGCCATTTCGGGCCCCACAGCGAGGCGGGTACCGGGGTCTGCTATGTGAAGTGCGCGGCGGTGCTGCCCGGCGCGGGCGCGGAGGCGCGCTTCGCCCGGCTGATCGCCGCCTGCGACGGCCTGGCCCGGGACCACGGTCAGCAGCGACTGCTGGCCGGCGTCAATACCGCTCGCCGGGGCGCCTACCAATGGCTGCTGGCTCAAGGCTTTCGCAGCGAGATCCTGGGCATCACCCTGCACCGGGGCGAAGCCCATTACGATCACCCCGAGGTCTGGCTGCTGGACGACTGGCGCTAGGCCTTGGTGCTGTCTTCGGGGGTCTTCTTGCGCGAGCGGCTGCGCGGCTTGGGTGCCGGCGGGGCGACGCTGCTCTGGATGCCGCCGACCTGGGTCAGGTTGTCGTCGGGCTGGTCTTCCAGTTCGCGATTGGCCTGGAACCAGTGCTCGAAATCCTGGCCATGGGGACGCCCTTCGCGTTCCCAGATTTCATAGGCGCGCTGGCGGATGCGTTCTTCGAGGGTCATACCGGTAACTCCAAAGGGGCAGGGGAGAGCGGCCGGCAGCGCCGGCGCTCTTCCTGACTAGGCCCGAGGCGACCGGAAAAAGTTTCCCCGAGGCTTGCGATGAGTCAGGCGCCGTTGCCGCTTGCCGGGCTCTGGCAGGCCGCTTTTGCGGACAGGACCGTTCGTCGGGCCCTGGCTAGCCCTGCCAGGCGCGGCGGTAGGCGCCTGGCGCCACGCCGTAGGCCTGCTTGAACTGGCGAGTGAGATGGCTCTGGTCGGCAAAGCCCAGCTGCAGGGCTACCTCCAGGGGCGCCCAGCCGGCGCGCAGCAGGCCCTGGGCGCGGGTCAGGCGCTGCTGCTTGAGCCAGGCGTGGGGCGGCAGGCCCGTCGCCCGGCGGAACACCCGCAGGAAATGAAAGGGCGACAGCCCTACCGCCTGGGCCAGTTCTTCGAGGCTGGGCGGTTGCTGCAACTGCTGGCCGAGCAGTTCGCGGGCGCGCTGCACCGCCAGGGGTTCGCGGCCAGGTTCGGTCAGGGCGCCCAGGCGGGCATGGCGGCCGAACAGCAGGAGCAGCGCCTCGCGCCAGGCGGTCTGCTGCTCCAGCGCCTCGGCGCCACCATCGGCCAGCCGATGCAGCTGGCCGAAGGCCGCGCTCACCTGAGGGTCGTGCAGCACGCTGGTGGCGAAGGCCGGGGTGGCGTCCAGCGGGCGTCCCAGCTCGGCGAACACGGGGCCCAGCTGCGCCAGCGTCGGATAGAAGCCGCGGTACTGCCAGCCTTCCTCGACCGCCGTGGCCCCGGTGTGCAACTCGTCCGGATTGATCAGCACCATGCTGCCGGCTGCGGCCAGGTGCTCGGCGCCGCGGTGGCGAAAGCGCTGGGCGCCGCGCTCGATCACGGTGAACACATAGCCTTCGTGCACATGGGGCGCAAAGCGCTGGCGGCGATAGCGGGCATGCAGCAGCTCGACGCCGCCCAGGCCGCGGGCCGGCCAGAGGCGGGCGTTTTCTTGTTGTCCGTTCATGGCTCTCTCGTGGCCCCGACGGGTTCCACCTTCGGGCTAGAGGAGCCAGCGTAGCAGGTAGAACACGCCCATGCTGAGGATCACCGTGGTCAGCACCCGTCGCGTCCAGAGCATCAGCCCCACCGCGGTCAGGGCCGCCAGCGGGTAGGGATCGACCAGGGTCGCGGCCAGCGACGTCTCGCCGGAGAACAGGATGGGGCCGCAGATGGCGGTGAGCATCCCGGGCACGGCGAATTCCAGGAAGGTGCGCAGGTTGCGGCCCAGGCGCAGCGGCAGGCGCGGTTCGAGAAAGAGATAGCGATTGCAGAAGACCAGGGCGGCCATGCCGAGCACGGTGGCGAGGATCATGGCAGGCGCTCCCGCAGGCGGCGGACCAGAAAGCCCACGCTCATCCCCGCCAGGCCGCCCAGCACCAGGGCGCCCTGCCAGTGCAGGTGATGCAGCCACACCGACACCAGCAGCGCGGTGAGCACGCAGGCCACGGTGGCCAGGTCGCGCACCAGGGGCACCACCAGGGCGATGAAGGTGGCGGCGATGGAGAAGTCCAGGCCCAGGGCACCCAGGTTGGGCAGCACCCGCCCCAGCAGCAGCCCGGCCAGGGTGAAGAGATTCCACAGCAGATAGAAACTCAGGCCCATGCCCAGGGCGCGCCAGCGGTCGAAGCTGGCTGGTTGCTCGGCATGGTTCAGGGCGAAGAATTCGTCGGTGAGCAGGAAGCCGAAGCCCAGCCGCCAGGGCAGTGGCTGGGGCGCCAGGACGCGTCTCAGGTGCAGGCCATAGAGCAGGTGCTGGGAGGTCAGCAGCAGGGTGGTCAGCAGGATGGCGGCGAGGCCCGCGCCGGCCTTGAGCATGCCCAGGGCCACCAGTTGCGCCGCCCCGGCGAACACCAGCAGGGAAAAGGCCTGGCCTTCCAGCACGCTGAGTCCGGTCTCGATGGCCAGGGCGCCGACCAGGATGCCCCAGGGCGCGCAGGCCAGCGACAGCGGCATGATCTGCCAGGCGCCCTGGAGGAAGGCGCGGCGGCGGGAAGCGGTCATCGGCAGGGCTCCGGAGGGCAGGGGATGCCCAGGGTGCCGCGCCGCGCCGCCGCCGTCTTGAACGTTCTTGCGCTGGGGCGCCTTCAGCCTTCCAGCAGGGCGAACAGTTCCAGGTACTGCCGGGTCAGCTTGTGGCCCGGGTCCAGGTGGATCAGCGGGCGATGCTGCTGGTGGGATTCGCGCATCTTCACCGAAGACATCAGCGGCGCCGCCAGCACCGGCAGGTCGCGCGCCTGGAGTTCCTCGATCAGCTGCCGCGGGGTGCTGGCCTGTGCGTGGTACTGGTTGATGACGATGCCCTCGACGGCGAGCTTTTCGTTGTAGTCCTCGCGGATCTCCTCCAGCTCCTCGATCAGGTCGTAGAGCGCCTGCTGGGCGAAGACATCGCAGTCGAAGGGGATCAGGCAACGATCGGCGGCGATCAGCGCCGAGATGCTGTAGAAATTCAGCGCCGGCGGGGTGTCCAGGTAGATGCGGTCATAGTCTTCGCCGAGCTTGTCGAGATACTTGGCGAGCTTCTGGATCTTGTACTTGGATTCGAGCTTGAACTGCAGCTCGGTCAGCTCGCCCGAGGCGGCGATCAGATCCAGATTCGGCCAGGCGGTGGCGTGGATGTTGGCCTGGGCTTTCTTGCCGCCGCTCAGGGTCTGCTTGAAGAAATCGGCGATGCCGTGGGGCAGGTCGTCGCCCACCTCGCCGGTGAGGTACTGGCTGGAGTTGGCCTGGGGATCGAGGTCCACCAGCAGGGTGCGATAGCCCTCGTGGGCGCTGATGGCCGCCAGGTTGCAGGCGATGCTGGACTTGCCGACACCGCCCTTCTTGTTGAAGACCACGCGGCGCAGGGCATGACCGGAGGGAGAGCTGTGTGCGTTCATTGAGTCGTCCCGACAGTGAGAGGAGCCTGGGTGCAAAGGTGTGGCTGTGGCGTTTCGCTTATACCGAAAGGCCAGGCGCGGACGATGACGAATTTATGGCCGTTGCATGACATTCGTATGACGAGCCTAGCGCAGCGGTGGAACCTAGGCGTCCGCCCGGGCTTCGAACTCGGCAAGCTCCCGTCGAGAATGCGCCATGACCCTCCGCCGATTCCCCGCCTTGCTGCTGCTCGCCTGCGCTCCGCTGGCCCAGGCCGCCAACGACACCCAATCGCCGGTCCCGGTGCCGGGTGCCCCCGCCCAGACCGATACCCGGGTGCTCGAAGCCGGCGCCGACGTCCTGCAGCGCAAGCCGCCCATCGCCGCCCTCAACACCTACCTGGACGGCTTCCACTTCTACAACGGCCATCCCCACAGCCAGATGGAGGCCCATCACTATTGCAGCGTCCTGGGCGAAGAGATGTTCCAGTGCGTGATCTACGACGGCAATGTCGCCGATGCCAAGCTGATGGGCGTCGAGTACATCATTAGCGAACGGCTGTTCAAGACTCTGCCCGAGGCCGAGAAGGCGCTCTGGCACAGCCATGTGCACGAGGTGAAGTCGGGCCAGCTGGTCGCGCCCGGCGTACCCCAGGTGGCCGAACACCGGCTGATGGACAAGCTGGTGCATACCTACGGCAAGACCTGGCATACCTGGCATACCGATCAGGATCTGGAGCTGCCCCTGGGCGTGCCTCAGCTGATGATGGGCTTTACTGCCGACGGCCAGCTCGATCCCAAGCTGCTCGCCGAGCGTGATCGCCGCCTGGGTATCTCGTCCAGCGAGACCAGGGCCGCCCGTGCCGACCTGCCGACCCCCGCGGTCGCCCCCGGCGCCAATGCCTGGCAGCAGGGCCAGGTCATCCAGCTGCAGGACCCCACCGGCCAGTTGCACAAGCACGACGGCGAGCACACCGAAAAGGGCGTCAATACCAGTTCGAACAAGCCCTGAGGCCTGCCATCAGGGCGCGCCCGTCGGACTTCGCTCGGACCCACGCGCCGCCGTCCCGCAGGCGTGGCAGAAATGCGCGAAGGCGCTCTTGCGCGTCTGGCAGGCGCCGCAGTGGTCGTGCAGGCCGATGCCGCAATGGGGGCAGAAGTCGATCCCCGGGTCCTTGAGGTCCACCGGCCGCTCGCAGCCCGGGCAGACGCCCTTGGCCAGCCGCGCCAGGGCGGTGTCGTAGTGCAGTTCTTCGCGTCGGACGGTGTCCGGCTGGGTTTCCTTGAGCGCCAGGCGGGCGCGATAGTCCTGCAGGGCGCGGATGGCGTAGCGCCCGCCCAGGACCGTCAGCAGGATGCCCACCAGATAGCGCACATAGCCGCCATAGCTGGGCAGATAGGGCACCAGTTCGACAAAGAAGGCGAACAGCGCGAAGAAGATGAAGCCCCAGACGAAAGGCCACCAGGTGCTCTTGCGCTGGCGGACGAATAGCCAGGCGGCGACTGCCAGCAGGGGGAGCGTCAGCGCCAGGCGATAGAGGAAGACCCGCAGTTCGGCCTGCTGGCGGGCGTCGAGCCAGGCCTGCTGGGCCGCGTCGCTCAGCTCGGCCAGGCTGCGCGCGGCGGCGGCCGCGTGCTGCTCGGCATCCAGTAGCGCCTGCTCCTAGCGTTCGACCTCCTGCTCGGCGGCGCGCTCGCCGGCCTTGAGCGCGTCCAGGGCGCGGCTGCGGGCGATCAGCTCGGCGTCCTGCTCGGGGCGCTGGGTGGTCTGGCGGGTCGCCAGCCAGTTGTCGAAGGTCTCGCGATTGGCCGTGTAGCTGCGCGCCGCCGCGGCCTGCTGCAGCTGGGCCTGGTCGAGGGCGTCCTGGGCCGCGCGCCGGGCCTGGTTCGCCTGGCGCTGGTCCGCCCGCGCCGCGGCGGTGGCCGCCGGATCCATGAAGTCTTCCAGACCCTGCTGGCGCTCCACCTGGGGCAGATCGCCGACCAGGGTGCCGCCCAGGCCGATGAGAAAGCCGGCGAACACCAGCGCCAGCAGCCAGAGGCCGCGATTGAACCACTTTTCCGAGAGTCGCAGCGATTTGCCCATGGGTCCCTCCAGGTCGAAAGAAGGCACAGCTTAGCCGCTCCCCGGGCGCCCCGCTCAGGCCAGCTTGATCGCCACCACCCCGGCGACGATGGCCAGGCCGGCGCAGACGCGCCCCAGCGGCAGACTCTCGTGCAGCCAGAAGACCCCGATCAGCAGGGCGAACAGCACGCTGGTCTCGCGCAGCGCCGAGACCAGGCCGATGGGCGCCTGGGTGGTGGCAACGATCACCAGGCTGTAGGCCAGCATCGACATGACCCCGCCAGCCAGCCCGGCGCGCCAGTGCGGACCGAGGCCGGCAAAGGCCGAGCCGCCACGACTCAGGCGCAGCACCAGCGCGGCCACCACGCCGTTCACCGCGAACAGCCAGAGGGCATAGGCCACCGCATCACCGCTGGCGCGCGCGCCCAGGGCATCGGCCAGGGTGTAGGCGGCGATGAAGCTGCCGGTGGTGAAGGCGCAGACCAGCAACGCCAGGCTGGGCGGCGTGCCGCGCCGGGCCCCGAGCAGCGCCATCAGGGCGAGACCGGTCACCAGCAGGCCGAGGCCGAGCAGGGCGGGCGGCGACAGCACTTCGCCGAGGGCGAGAAAGGCCACCCCGCTGACCAGCAGCGGGGCGCTGCCGCGGGAGAGCGGATAGACCTGGCCCAGGTCGCCATAGCGATAGGCGCGGGCGAGAAAGGCGTTGTAGCCGATGTGCAGCAGGGCGGAGAGGGCGATCCAGGGCCAGGCCGCGGCCGCGGGCAGGGCCACGAAGGGCAGGGCCAGCAGGGCGGCGACGCCGGCGCCGATCTGGATCAGGCTGGCGGTGAGAAAGCGATCGAGGCCGATCTTGAGCAGGGCGTTCCAGCCGGCGTGCAGCAGGGCGGCGAGCAGTACCAGGGCGAACAGGGGCGTGGTCACGAGGCCTCCGGCCAGGCGGGTCCATCAGTCTAGCCCAGGGCGCCTTCCGGAGCGTCGCCCATGGCGTCGGGGCGCGTCACGTCGCACACTGATGGCCGTCTTTTTTCGCTCAGCCAGGATGGCTGCCATGCACACCTCTTCCCCCCTTCCACCCGCCGCTCTGCCGGTCGCGCCGCGCCACGGCGCGGTCGGCCTGGCGCTGGTCGCCGGCCTGTCGCTGCTGGCCGGCATGACCGATGCCATCGGCTTTCTCGCCACCGGCGATTTCGTCTCCTTCATGAGCGGTAATACCACCCGTCTAGCAGCCGAGGTGGCGGCAGGCCGCTGGGCTGCAGCGGGGCACCTGGCGCTGGCCATCGGCACCTTCGTGCTGGGCAATGCCGGCGGCGTACTGCTGCAACGGCTGACCCGCCAGCGCGCCTGCCTGCTGCTCGGCCTGCTGGCCCTGCTGTTGGCGCTGGCGGCCAGTCTGCCCCTGGGCCCGCTAGCGCTGCTGACCGGAGTGTTCGCCATGGGCATGGTCAATGCGGTGGTGGAGCAGGTCTATGGCCTGCCCATCGGCCTCACCTACGTCACCGGCGCCCTGTCGCGCTTCGGGCGCGGTCTGGGTCACTGGCTGCTGGGCGAGCGGCGACGCGGCTGGCGCATCCAACTGGTGCCCTGGCTGGGCATGCTGCTTGGCGGGGTGCTCGGCGCTGCGCTGGAAGCGGGACTGGGCCTGGCGGCCTGGTACGCCAGCGCAGCCCTGGCCGCGATCCTGGCGGTGATCTTTCGCCTGATCCCGCGGGCCTGGCAACTGGGCTATCTGGCGTCATGAGCGCCGCGACCCAGACCCTGGGGGTCAGCGCCCGCGATCCCGAACTGGGCCAGGCCAAGGTCCGGCTGGCCTTCATCCTGCCGGCCTCGACCTACATCATCGGCGCCTGGGCCTGGGGGCTGTTCGACACCGCCATCCTGCTGGCCAACCTGCTCTGCTACGCCCTGTTCGCCGTGGCGGCCATCGGCCTGTTCGTCGAGGTCCGGCGGCGGCCGGGGGTCAAGCCCTGGCGACGGCTGCTGGCCATGAGCCTGGACTTCAGCGCCATCACATTTTCCTCCATCACCAGCGGCGAGGCCCTGCTGCCGCTGTTCGGCGTGCTGCTCTGGGTCACGGTGGGCAATGGCCTGCGCTATGGACGTGGCTACCTGCTGCTGGCCACCGGACTGTCGCTGACCGCCCTCGCCGCCATCATTGCCGGGATGCCCTTCCTGCAGCGCTATCCGACGGTGGCCCTGATGATGCTGGTGACCGCGCTGCTGGTGCCCGGCTACGTGCATTTCCTGCTGACCCGCATCCAGGATTCGCTGCGCGAGACCCAGGCGGCCAACCTGGCCAAGGCGCGCTTCCTGGCGCAGGCCAGCCATGACCTGCGCCAGCCGATCCATTCCATCGGCCTGTTCACCGCCTGCCTGCGCGACGGCCAGCTGAGCGCCGATCAGGGCCGGCTGGTCGACAACATCGACCGCTCCCTGCTCGGCGTCGAGCAGCTGTTCCGCTCGCTGCTGGACATCTACACCCTCGATCAGCAGCAGGTCAGTCCGCGGCGCACGGTGGTGGACCTGGATACCCTGTTCGGCGACCTGGTGCGGCAGAATGCCGAGGCGGCGCGCTGGGCCGGGGTGGAGATCCGCTGGCGCGCCTGCGGGCTGCAGGTCTACAGCGACCCGGCGCTGCTGCTCACCTCGCTGCAGAATCTGCTGTCCAACGCCCTCAAGTACGCGCCGGGCAAACCTCTGCTGCTGGCGGTGCGCCGGCGCCAGGGCCAGCTCGCCCTGGTGGTCTACGACCAGGGACCGGGCATCGCCGCCGAGCACCTGCCGCACCTGTGCGAGGAGTTCTACCGGGTACGGGAGACGCGCGATCGCGACATCGAGGGCGTCGGCCTGGGGCTGTCCATCGTACAGCGCATCGCCACCCTGCTCGATCTGCAGCTGACCATCCGCTCGCGCCCCGGCCGCGGTACCGCGGTCAGGCTCCAGGGCCTGCCGCTGGCCACCCTGCCGCTGGAGGTGCGGCCACGGCCGGTGAATGGCCCCCAGCACCTGCTCGCCGGCTGGCGGGTGCTGCTCATCGAGGACGATGCCAACGTGCTGCTGGCCACCGCGACCCTGCTGCGCAGCTGGGGTTGCGAGGTCACCACCGCCACCAGCATCCCCGCCGGCGCCGTGAGCTGCGACCTGGTGATCACCGATTTCGATCTGGATCGCAGCGCCTCGGGCGCCGACTGCATCGCCTATCTCAACCGGCTGCAGGGCCGGCGCATCCCGGCCATCGTGGTGACCGGGCACGACATTCCCCAGGTCCAGCAGGCGCTGGGCGACGCCGAGATCCCGGTGCTGGCCAAGCCGGTGCGACCGGCGGAATTGCGCGCCCTGCTGCTGGCCTCTCGCGTCGCGGCTAGCTGAGCGAGCGCTGGGCGCCGAGGCCGGCCTTGGCGCCAAAGGCGGCCGCCGCCGCGCGGGTGCCGACGCCCAGGGTGCGCAGCAGCGCGGAAACATGGATGCGCACGGTAAAGGGCGAGATGGCCAGGATCCGGGCGATCTCCTTGTTGCTCAGGCCCTGGGTGATCAGGCCGAGCACCTCCAGCTGCCGCGGCGTCAGCGCCTGCAGCCGGTGGTCGGGCGCCAGACTGGCCGCAGCCAGATTCGGCATGGCATAGCGCACCACCGGTTGCCCGGCGAGGCAGTCGGCGATCGCCTCGGCCATGGCCGCTGGCGGCAGCGCCTTGCCGATGAAGCCATCCACGCCCGCCGCCAGGATATGCTCGATCACCGTGGCGTCTTCCAGCATCGAGACCACGATCAGGGTGCTGCGCTTGAATTCCTGGCGCAGGGCGCGCAGCGAAAAGCTCAGGTCCTGGCCAGGATAGAGCAGGTCCAGCAGGAGCCCACTGGGCGGCTCGCCCTGGCGTGCCAGTTCCAGGACCTGTTGCAGACTATCGGCCTGCTCCACCTGCGCCTGCGGCTGCAGCTGGCGCAGGATGCGCACCAGGCCTTCACGAAACAGCGGATGGTCGTCGGCGACGATGAAACGTTGCATCTCTGGCTATCCTGGGGGCCCTGGACACCGGGCGTTACGCCGGGGTGGCCCAAAATGGCTAGTCTAGCGCAGGCCCCAAGGGTGGACCACTTGGTAAAACGCTTGGGCTGCCGCAGCGCTCAGCCGTCTTGCGCCAGGCCACGCGGCGCGGCCAGCGGCTCCGACAGGTCCTGCACGGCACCTGCGCCCAACTGCCGCCGCATCAGCCACTCGAAGGCGCCGGTCAGCAGCAGCGCCGCACAGGCCAGGCCGAATGCCAGGCCCCACCAGACGCCATGGGGGCCGATACCCAACCGGACGCCCAGCAGCCAGGCGCCACTGGCGCCGATCAGGCAGTAGCAGAGCAAGCCGCCGTAGAAACCCAGGCGCGCCTGGCGGATGCCGCGCAGAGCCCCTTGGGCGATGCTCTGGGTGCCATCGAAGATGACGAACACCGCCGCGATCAGCACCAGCTGCCGCGCCAGCTCACTGACCGGGCTGTGGCCATCCGGCAGAAACAACCCCACCAGCCAGGTGGGAAAGCTCCAGAACAGCAGGGCGATGCCCAGCATCACCAGGGCACCACCACCGATGGCCAGCCGCCCCACCAGCAGGGCCTCGCGCGGCCGCCCGGCGCCCTGGTGCTGGCCGATACGGATGCTGGTGGCGTAGGAGAGGCCGGCTGGCAACATGAACACCAGATACACCAGCTGATTGGCGATCTGATGGGCCGCCAGGGCGGTGGCGCCGAGGGCGCCCATGCACAGCGCCGCGGAGAGGAACAGGCAGGCTTCCACCGCATAGGTACCGCTGATCGCCAGGCCCTGGCCGAGGGTGTCGGCGAGGGCACGACGATCCGGGCGGCGCAGATAGCGGCGCAGGGGATAGGCGGCATAGGCCGGATGGCGGGCGATATACAGCGCCAGGCCCAGGGCCGCGCCATTCATCACCACCGCGGTCACCGCGCCGATGCCTGGCAGCCCGGGTTGCGGCAGGCCGCCCCAGCCGTGCAGCAGCGCCAGGTTGAACAGGGCGTTGAGCAGCGCCGCCCCCAGCACGATGGTCAACACCGGTCCGGGTCTTTCCAGGGCGCTGGTGAAACCCCGCAGCGTCATGAACAGCAGATGGCCGGGCAGGGCGAAGGCCAGGCAGCGCAGGAATACCCCGGCCGCCTGGCGACTCTCTTCCGGCTGGCCGGCCAGGGCCAGCAATGGCTCGATATGCCACAGCAGGGTGCCGGCCAGCAGTGCCAGCACCGCGGCGATCCAGATCCCGGCCGCCGTCACCGCCGCCACGCCCTCGGTATCGCCCGCGCCCCGGCGCAAGGCCGCCAGGTTGGCCACCGCGGTGATCACCCCCACGCAGATCACCGAGACGAAGGAATAGACCGCCGCCCCCAGGCCGCCACCGGCCAGGGCGGCCGGGCCCAGGCGGCCCATCATCAGGGTGTCGGTGAAGACCATGGCCACATAGGCCAGCTGCGCACCGATCAGGGGCAAGGCGAGGCGCAACAGCGCGAGCAACTCGTGACGCGGCAGAGACATGGGTGGATCTCGCTGAGCAGGGCCGACTTTGACAAGAACTCATTGTTGGATGCGTTCGCGCCTTCCACAATCGGAAAATAGCCATGCCATCCATGAGTCAGAGTCATGCCCGACGTCCCCTCGCGGCTGCCGCCGCTGTATGCCCTGCGCGCCTTCGAGGCCGCCGCTCGCCATGGCTCCTTTACCCGCGCGGCTCAGGAGTTGTCGCTGACCCAGAGTGCGGTCAGTCGCCATGTGCGGACGCTGGAAGAGACCTTTGGCTGCCGCCTGTTCGAGCGCGCCGGCCGTCAGCTGGCGCTGACCGAGCCCGGCAAGCTGCTCCTGCCGGGCCTGAGCGAGGGCTTCGAGGCGCTGGCGCGGGCCTGCGGCAATCTCGCCGTGGCCGAGGGCACCCTGAGACTCAAGGCGCCCACCACCCTGTCGCTGCGCTGGCTGCTGGCGCGGCTGGCGCGCTTTCGCCAGCTCAGTCCGCAACTGGACATCCAGCTCACCAGCGTCTGGATGGCCAGCGACCGGGTCGACTTCGTCCACGAGCCCTTCGATTGCGCGGTGCTGCTCGGTGATGGCCGCTTCCCGGCGGACTGGGAGGTGGTGCCGCTGTTCGAGGAGTGGCTGGTGCCGGTCTGCTCGCCGGCTGCCGCCCGCGAGGGCGTCTGGGACCCGACGCGCCTGCAGCGGGAAGAGCTGCTGCATCCCACCTTCGACCGCCGCGACTGGCGCCGCTGGCTGCAGGCCATGGGCCTGACTCAGGCGGTGCCCCTGACGGGTGGCCAGGTGTTCGACACCCTGGAGCTGGGCATGGCCGCTGCCGCGCGGGGCTACGGGGTGTCCATCGGCGATCTGGTGATGCTGGCCGAAGACGTGGCGGCCGGACTCATCGCCTTGCCCTGGCCCGAGGCGGTGGCCAGCGGCGATGCCTATTACCTGGTCTGGCCGCGCAATCGCCGGGGGCAGGCGCGCTTTCGCCAGCTGGCTGACTTCTTGCAGCGGGAAGTGGCGTCCCAGAGCCTTCCGGAGGTCATTCGCCATAAATAAGGCGCCAGACTGCTGTCATTGGCTTTAGTTCATCGTACCTCTGCCGATAAGATAACAGTTAACCCCTAAGAAGACCGCCCTAGAGCGGTCGGTCGCCTGATATAGCCCTTGCCCTCAAATTCGTACTGCCCTACAGGGATGTAGGCGCTTTGGAGCCCCCTATGGTCATTTCCCCGCGTCGTAGTATCGCCCGACAACTTGCCTTGGCCCTCAGTCTGGTACTGATTGTCGTGATCGCCGGCAGTTGTCTGTTCGCCCTCCATGCCCTGAGCGTGTCCATCGAAGGCACCCAGCGCAAGCACCTGGGCAGCGAGGCCCGACTGCTCTCCGATCAGCAGCAGACCTTTCTAAGCACCCTGAAGATCAGCACCCAGCGCCTGGCCAATCTGTTCGAGCGCCGCTTCGATGGCGGCCTGAGCCTGGCCGGCGAGCGACTGCCCCTGGGCAGCGCCACGGCCCCCGCGCTGCTGTTCGCCGGTCAGGCGCTGAACAGCGACTTCAGCCAGGTCGACGACTTCACCCGGCTGACCGGTGGCGTCGCTACCATCTTCGTGCGCGATGGCGACGACTTCACCCGTATCACCACCTCGCTGAAGAAGCAGGACGGCAGCCGCGCCATCGGTACCCAGCTCGATCGCAAGCACCCGGCCTATGCCGGTCTGCTGCAGGGCCAGAACTACGTCGGGCGCGCCCAGTTGTTCGGGCGCTCCTACATGACCCAGTACACCCCGGTCCGCGACGGTGCCGGCAAGGTCATCGCCGTGCTCTTCGTCGGCTTCGACTACACCGACGCCCAGGCCCAGCAAATGGCCCAGCTGACCCAGCTGCGCATCGGCGAGACCGGCTCCTTGGCCCTGCTCGACGAGCAGGGCAACTGGCTGGTGCCGCCGGCCAATGCCAAGCAGGCCAACGAGCTCCTCGCCGCCCTCAAGAACGATCCCAAGCAGCACGAACACACCTGGCAGGACGGCAACGAGGACTTCCTCAGCGTCAGCGCGCCGGTCGCCGGCGAAGGCTGGACCGTGGTCGCCACCCTGCCCAAGGCCGAGCTGGACGCGCCGGTGCACGCCGTGGGCCTGCGCCTGGCCATCGGCAGCCTGATAGCCCTGGTGCTGGCGGTACTCGCCTCGGTCGTCCTGCTGCGCCACAAGCTGAAGCCGCTGGGCCAGCTGGTGGAGCGGGCCCAGGCCCTGGGTCGCGGTCAGCTCAGCGTGCGGGTCGAGGCGCGCAGCCACGACGAGATCGGCGAACTCGCCCGGAGCTTCAACCAGATGGCCGATGCCCTGGCCTCCACCGTCGAGCAGGTCCGTGGCTCTTCGCGCGCGGTCACCGAGCGCTCCCAGCAACTGAGCCAGCTGTCCGACCAGACCCTGAGACGCTCCGCCGAGCAGTCCAGCCAGATCGACAGCATGGCCAGCGCCGTGGAGGAATTCAGCGCCACCGCCCAGAACATCGCCGACGGCATGCAGCGCACCGAGCGTCTGGTGCAGGAAAACGCCCAGCAGACCCGCACCGGTACCCAGGCCATGCAGGGCGCCTCGGGCGCCCTGGAGCAGATCGCCGATTCCCTGGCCAGCACCGCGGAACTGATCAAGGGCCTGGACGGCCGCTCCCAGCAGATTGGCGGCATCATCGGCGTCATCAGCGGGATCGCCGAGCAGACCAACCTGCTGGCGCTCAACGCCGCCATCGAAGCCGCGCGGGCCGGTGAGCAGGGCCGCGGCTTCGCCGTGGTCGCCGACGAAGTCCGGCAGCTGGCCGGTCGCACCAGCGAAGCCACCCGCGAGATCTCGCAGATGATCGGCGCGGTGCAGGGCGAGACCCAGCGCGCCATGGGCGCCATCGATGAAGGCAATCGCCTCATGGAGCAGGGCCTGGCGCGCAACGCCGACGTGGCCCAGGCGCTGCGCAGCATCGACCAGCAGGTCGCCGAGGCGGTGGAGCAATTCTCCGGCATCGCCCAGGCCACCGCCGAGCAGAGCACCACCGCCACCGCCCTGAGCCGCAACATCCAGGCGATCGCCGTGGACAACGCCGCTCAGCGCGATGCCGCCGAGGTGCTGGCCGGTACCGCGGGCGAGCTGCGTCATCTGGCGGAAGACCTGAGCGCCGAAGTAGGGCGCTTCAGCTGACCGGACCCTTCCGGCAGCAGCGAAAGGGAGGCTCAGGCCTCCCTTTTTCATTCCTGCGCACCTTGGCCCTTGCCTGGCCGCAATACTCTGACTACTGTATGCAAATACAGTATAAGAGGAGGGGTGTCATGGGCGTATCCAACGAGGCGGTGCAGGCCGTCGAACGCATGCTGACCACGCTGCGGGCGGAGCGGGACGACTATCGCGAGCTGGCCCACCAGTGGCGGGCCATGTGCTTCGAGCTGGCGCAGGAAAACCAGGCGTTGCGCGATCGCCTGCAGGAGCCGCCACGCCACTACGGCCCGCCTGCCGGCGCCTAGTGACTCGCCCGATACTGCAGGGCTTCCGCCAGCTGCGGTCGCTGGATCTCGTCCTCGCCGGCGAGATCGGCCAGGGTACGGGCCACCTTGACCACCCGGTGCAGGGCGCGCAGGGACAGATTCAGGCGTTCCCCCGCACCTTCCAGCCAGCGCTGATCGGCCTCGCCAAGGGCACAGACCTGGTGCAGCTGATCGAGACCGAGCAGGGCGTTGGGGCGACCCTGGCGCGCCAGCTGGAGGGCGCGGGCGTCGGCCACCTGGCGTGCGGCCTCCGCCGTGGTGAGTTCGCTGACCACTGAAGCGCCCAGGCGCAGGTGCTCGCGGGCCACGGTCAGGTGCAGGTCGATACGGTCCAGCAACGGACCGGAGAGCTTGCCGCGATAGCGCTGGATCTGCTCCGGGCTGCAGCGACAGCGGCCGCTGGGATCGCCCAGATAGCCGCAGGGGCAGGGATTCATCGCCGCCACCAGCTGGAAGCGCGCCGGAAAGCGCACCCGCTCCCGCGCCCGGGCGATGACGATCTCGCCACTCTCCAGGGGCTCGCGCAGCACCTCCAGCACCTTGCGATCGAATTCCGGTAACTCGTCGAGAAACAGCACCCCGCGGTGGGCCAGGGTGATCTCGCCGGGACCGGGTCGGCTGCCACCGCCCACCAGCGCCGGACCGGACGCCGAATGATGCGGCTGGCGAAAGGGTCGCTGCGGCCAGTGTTCAAGCGGCTCGGGGCCGGCCACCGAATGGATGGCGGCCACCTGCAGCGCCTCTTCTTCGTCCAGGGGCGGCAGCAGTCCCGGCAGGCGACTGGCGAGCAGCGTCTTGCCGGTTCCCGGTGGGCCGGCCAGCAGCAGGTTGTGGGCACCGGCCGCGGCCACCACCAGGGCGCGCTTGGCCGCCTGCTGGCCCTGGACCTCGGCGAGATCGGGATAGGGCAGCGGGGTGCGCAGCAGGCCGCTGGGCTGATAGGGGGCCAGTACGGCCTGGCCACTCAGGTGACCGGCGAATTCCAGCAGGTGATCGACCGCCAGCACCCTGAGGCCACTGGCCAGGCAGGCTTCCTCGGCATTGGCGCGGGGCACCACCAGGATCCGCCCGGCGGCCCGGGCCGCCAGCGCTGCGGGCAGCACGCCGCGCACCGCCCGCACCGCGCCCGACAGGGCCAGTTCACCCAGGCACTCGTAGCCGTCGAGGCCCTGCGCTGGCAGCTGCCCGCTGGCGGCGAGGATGCCGATGGCCAGGGCCAGATCGAAACGCCCGCCGTCCTTGGGCAGGTCGGCGGGCGCGAGATTGAGGGTGATGCGGCGACTGGGGAATTCGAAGCCAGCATTGAGGATGGCGCTGCGCACCCGATCCTTGGCTTCGCGAACGGCGGTTTCCGGCAGCCCGACCAGGGTGAGGGCGGGCAGGCCGTTGGCCAGGTGCGCCTCGACGACCACCGGCGGCGCTTCCACGCCCACCTGGGCGCGGGTATGAACGAGGGCAAGCGACATGATCTCTCCTTGATCGTGATTCGCCAGACTCAGGGCTGCACCATCCTGGCGCGCCCTTGGGGATCAGTCGGCGGGCGCGACGTCCGTGGCCGGGGTAACCGGCGGCTTGACCTCGGCGGTTTGCGGCTTTTCCAGCTCGGTGAGGCGCGCTTCGAGGGCTTCCAGGCGCGCACGGGTGCGGGCCAGCACGGCCATCTGGGCATCGAATTCGTCGCGGCTGACCACATCGAGCTTGCTCAGGGCGCCTTGCAGCAGTGCCTTGAACTGGCTTTCGATCTCGGCCTTGGGCAGCGGCGAGTCCTGACCGAACAGCCGGCTGGCCTGCTGAGTCAGGGAATCGAACAGCGAACGGGTCGTGGACATGGTTATCCCCTGCAATGGATCAAAGCTCGAGTGTAGCACAGCGGGCTTCCGGCCCTCCGGCAGCGGCCTTGCACCGCTTTGGTGCCATTCCCGGCCCAGAGCTGTTCGCTGTTGGTGCAAAAGCCTGCCCGCAGGGCCAGGTCCTGCCCTTTCAGGAGGCGCGCCAGCCGGGCTGGCGCTCGAAATCCGTACGCCTTCACAAACCTGGCAAGCTTTCTGCTACTGCCGATGCAGAGACGGGCGTCAGAGGGCGCCTGGGGTGGAGGCGCGCTCTGGCCGCTTCTGCCGTGACCGCGGCGATTACCACGCCAACGGTTAAACAGACGGTCACTGCGCTAGACTTGGACCGGGGTTTGTTTTCCTGGGGCCAGTCAACTCAATCGGGAGAAGTTCATGAAACTAGTCACCGCCATCATCAAGCCGTTCAAGCTCGACGACGTGCGTGAGTCGCTGTCCGAGATCGGTGTGCAAGGCATCACCGTTACCGAGGTCAAGGGCTTCGGTCGTCAGAAGGGCCATACCGAGCTCTATCGCGGCGCCGAATACGTCGTCGACTTCCTGCCCAAGGTCAAGATCGACGTCGCCATCGCCGACGATCAGCTCGACCGCGTCATCGAGGCCATCACCAAGGCCGCCAACACCGGCAAGATCGGTGACGGCAAGATCTTCGTGGTGAATCTCGAGCAGGCCATCCGCATCCGCACCGGCGAAACCGACACAGACGCCATCTGACGCCTTAACCGACCGCCCAACCCCACACGAGCCCCAGGAGAAACAACGATGACTCTGCGCACCTACGCAGGGCTAGGAGCCCTCATGTCTTTCGTAGCGCTGCCGGGCCTGGCCATGGCCCAGGAAGCGGCTGCGGCACCAGCCATCAACAGCGGGGATACGGCCTGGATGCTGGTCTCGACGGCCTTGGTGCTGTTCATGACCATCCCGGGTCTCGCGCTGTTCTACGGCGGCATGGTGCGTGCCAAGAACGTCCTCTCGGTGATGATGCAGTGCTTCGCCATCACCGGTCTCGTCAGCATCCTGTGGATGGTCTACGGCTACAGCCTGGCCTTCGACACCACCGGCATGGAGAAGGGCGTCACCAACTTCAATTCCTTCATCGGCGGTCTGGGCAAGGCCTTCCTGTCCAGCCTGCAGCATGATGCCGTGACCTCGGCTACCGCCCTGTTCCCGGAAAGCGTCTTCGTCACCTTCCAGATGACCTTCGCCATCATCACCCCGGCGCTGATCGTCGGTGCCTTCGCCGAGCGCATGAAGTTCTCCGCCATGCTGGTCTTCACCGGCCTGTGGTTCACCTTCGTCTACGCCCCCATCGCCCACATGGTCTGGAGCGGTGACGGCGGCCTGATGTGGGACTGGGGCGTGCTGGACTTCGCCGGCGGCACCGTGGTGCACATCAACGCCGGTGTGGCCGGTCTGGTCGCGGCCCTGGTCCTGGGCAAGCGCAAGGGCTATCCCACCACTCCCATGGCGCCGCACAACCTGGGCTACACCCTGGTCGGTGCCGCCATGCTGTGGGTCGGCTGGTTCGGTTTCAACGCCGGTTCCGCCGCCGCCGCCAACGGCACCGCCGGCATGGCCATGCTGACCACCCAGATCGCCACCGCCGCTGCCGCCCTGGGCTGGATGTTCGCCGAGTGGATCACCCACGGTAAGCCGAGCGCCCTGGGCATCGCTTCCGGCGTGGTTGCCGGTCTGGTCGCCATCACCCCGGCCGCCGGTACCGCCGGCCCCATGGGCGCCCTGATCATCGGCCTGGCCGCTGGCGTGATCTGCTTCTTCACCGCCACCAGCCTCAAGCGCAAGCTCGGCTACGACGACTCCCTGGACGCCTTTGGCGTGCACGGCATCGGCGGCATCGTCGGCGCCCTGCTGACCGGTGTCTTCGCCGCTCCGTCCCTGGGTGGCTTCGGCACCGTTACCGACATCGGCGCCCAGCTGTTCATCCAGTTCAAGGGCGTGGCCTTCACCATCGTCTACACCGGCATCGTCACCTTCGTGATCCTCAAGGTGCTGGACGTGGTCATGGGTCTGAGAGTCAACGAAGAAGAGGAAACCGTGGGTCTGGACCTCACCCTGCACAACGAGCGTGGCTACAACCTGTAAGCCACCACTCTGGAAAAAGGCGCCGTGAGGCGCCTTTTTCATGTCCGCCATACGGCTGGAACAACCGCCATCCTGCTGTGTCTAGACTGCACGCAAGCGGTGTGCAATCACCGCTTTGCTTTTCCGATCGTCGCGCTAGAATGCGCGCCCAGTCAGTCGGCGGGGGTTGTTCATGTGGCTGCAGCGGAGCTTTTCCCTGCGCGCGCGGGCGCGTGGTTTCCATCTCGTCACCGCTGAGGTGCTGGAGCAGCTGCCCGAGCTTGGCGAGTGCCGGATCGGCCTGCTGCACCTCTGGCTGCAGCACACCTCGGCCTCGCTGACCATCAACGAGAATGCCGATGGGGCGGTACGCCGCGACTTCGAGCGGTTCTTCAACCAGCTGGTGCCCCAGGGGCAGGCCGGTTACGAGCATGACTACGAAGGGCCGGACGACCTGCCTGCGCATTTCAAGAGCAGTCTACTCGGCTGCAGCCTGAGTCTGCCGGTCCAGGTGGGTCGCCTGGCCCTGGGAACCTGGCAGGGCATCTACCTGGGCGAGCATCGCGACCAGGGTGGCGCACGGCGACTGATCGCGACGCTGCAGGGCGAATAGCCAGGAATTTTTTTTAGGAGGCCGCGTCAAAACGCGCGGTCCGATTTTGCCAAAGTGTGTGGAGGCGGTTTATGAGCGACGAAGATCTGGAGCAGGACGACCTGGAGACAGGCGCGGAAGAAGAGGGCGATAACGAAGACTTCGCTGCCGCAACCGACGACGCCGAGCAAGAGGAAAGCGGGGACAGCGAAGCGCCCGCGTCCGGGAGCAAGGCCAAGAAGAAGCGTGAAGCCGAGCCCGAGGAATTGCCTTCGGTGGAAGCCAAGCAGCGCGAGCGGGATGCATTGGAAAAGGCCATGCAGGACTTTCTGGCCCGCGGTGGCAAGGTGCAGGAAATCGACGCCAATGTGGTCGCCGATCCGCCGAAGAAGCCCGACAGCAAATATGGCAGTCGTCCCATCTAGGACCGTGCCATACCGCCTTCGAAACCCCGCCTCGGCGGGGTTTTGTCTATCTGGCGATCACAACAGCGCCATCACCATGATGAAGCCGGTGAAGGCTGCAGCCATGGTCGCAAGGCAAGCCATGCAGATTACATCATCTCTCTCATACATGTTGGCAGCGCCCTAAAGCCTAATGGGTGATGGCATTCTGCTCCTCTGGCAAACATCTCCCTGTGTGGCTCATCGCAAAAGGCCATCATCTCGCCGTCGTGATGCCAAGCAGTTCACCAATGGCGCGGGGGCCCGTAATAGGGACGGGGTTCATAGGCCGGCTGGTAGGGGTAGTAGCCCGGTGGCGCCGGCCGCCAATGGGGCGCGGCATAGCCGGGCTGCGGATAGGGCTGGTAATAGCTGTAGGGATAGCGATCCCTGCGGTAATAGGGGTGGTGCCGGTGATGCCGTCGAAATTCGCCCGCCGGCAGGAATTCGCCGCCCTCGGCGACGGCTGCGGGGCCGCCTGCCCAGGGTTGCCCACGCTCGGGGCCCTCGTAGGCGGCGGCCAGGCCGCTGGCGGTCAGGGTGGCGGTCAACAGCAGAATCAACGACGCTCGCGATGCCATGGTGCTCTCCTCGCGGCGCTCGATGGGCCGCGTCACCATGAAACACCTTTGGCGGTCAGCGGACGTCAGGCCAGGTAAAGGTCTGGTAAGGCCGCCCGTGGACTCAGGCCCAGTCCAGGCCCTGCATGCCCACGGCGACGATGAGCGCCATGGCCAGCAGGCCGATGCCGCACATCAGGATGGTCAACTCCAGTTGATCCAGGCGCCGCTTCATCCCTGCCACCAGTGCCATAGGGTAAAGCCGATCAGCGCCATGACCAGGCTGAGAAACAACCGGTTCAACCAGAGGCTGACGCCACTCAGGAGTCTGAGCCAGAAGGGTGCGGCGGGCTCGACGGCGCGCGGGTCGGGTTGAGCAGCGGCGTCCTGGGGGAGAGCGCCGGGCAGAGCGGGAGCGACGAGGGGAAGCGAGGGAATGGGCATGCAGCGAGCGCCTCCGTGCGCCTGGTGCGAAGTCCGACTGACCACAGCGGTCAGCCAAGGTCGAGCGGCACCCTGGACGGGCTGCCACTGCTGCGATCGATCATCGCCGAAATCCCCTGCAGCCGGGAAACGACCTCCTGAAACCGTCGGGCGGATCGCACTCCTGACCGCAAATAGCCGCGGACCCGGTGGCCTGGCCGCGGGCTCCGAGTGCGGAGGAGCCCTGCGCGGCTTGAGCGCCCGTGCGGACCGGTGCAGGCTGGATGACCTCGGCGCCCTGGCGCCAGCCCCGGAGGGAAAACGTCATGAGCAATCTGTTTCGCGACCTGCCCGATGCCTCCGCGGCCGAGGTGTTCACGGCCCTGCTGGAGCGGCCGGGTTGTCGTATAGAGCGGATCGTCTCCCAGGGCCAGACGACGCCGGCAGCGACGCCCTGGCGGCAGGCCCATGAGGAATGGGTGCTGCTGCTGAAGGGCGCCGCGCGGATCGCCCTGGAGGGGCGGGAGGTGGCACTCGAACCGGGCGATACGCTGTTCATCCCGGCTGATGTCGAGCACTGGGTGACCTACACCGATCCCGCGGTCGCCACGGTGTGGCTGGCGATCCATCTCGGTGCGGTGGACGGGGCTCCAGCACTCGCGTGAGCAGGGCGGTACCGAACTCTTCAGACCAGGCGCCCGCAGCGCGGGTCGTTGCAAAGACGTCCTGATCGGCAGGGAAGGGACGCGCCCGGGGTTTGGACGCGAGCGGGTAGGAATCGCAGGCACAAAAAAACCGGCGCTAGGCCGGTTTCTCTGATTTCCAGATCCCGCAGGATCCGGAAGCTTGTCTTGGTGCCCAGGGACGGAATCGAACCGCCGACACGGGGATTTTCAATCCCCTGCTCTACCAACTGAGCTACCTGGGCAACGGGGCGCATTAAAAGCGTTTCTCGACCTTGTGTCAACAGTGAGCCCAAAAAAATTTAGATTTTTCGGGCGCTTAGCCGTCGACTCAGGCGCTGGGGGGTACGTAGCCCTCGGCCTGGGCGTAGTCTTCACCGGACAGGAACTTGTCCATCTCGGCCTGCAGGAACTTGCGATCCTCGGTGTTCATCATGTTCAGCCGACGCTCGTTGATGAGCATGGTCTGGTGCTTCTGCCACTCTTCCCAGGCCTGCTTGGAGACGTGCTGATAGATGTCTTCGCCCTTGGCGCCAGGATAGGGCGGACGATCGAGGCCAGGCAGCTCCTGCTTGTGCTTGCGGCACATCACGGTGCGGGTCATGCGGGTTCTCCTTTGAGCGCCTGCTCGGCGCGCTTGAGCAGTTTCTGCACCGGGGCGGCAAGGCCCAGGCGCGGCGGGGAGGCGAGGTTATACCAAAGCCAGTCGCCCTCGGCCACGCGGTGCTGGCGGTGGTCCACCTGGACCAGCCAGGGTTCGATGGCCAGCTGGAAGTGACTGAAGGTGTGCACCAGGCCGGGCAGCGCCTGGCGTTCGTCGATGACCAGGCCCTGGCGTTCGGCGAGGGCTTCGAGCTCGGCCACGTCGGCCACCTCCGGCGGGCCCCAGAGACCGCCCCAGAGACCGGTCGAGGGGCGGCGCTGCAGCAGCACGGCATTGGCGTCGTTGACGAACAGCGGCATCAGCGTCTGCCGCTGGGGCAGCGTCTTGCGCGGCTTGGGCGTGGGAAACTCGGTTTCCTGGCCCAGCAGGTGGGCGCGGCAGCCCAGCTTGACCGGACACAGCAGGCAACTGGGCTTGCTGCGGGTGCAGAGGGTGGCGCCCAGGTCCATCATCGCCTGGGTGTAGGGGCCGACCCGCTCGCGGGGCATCAGCCGGTCGGCCACGTCCCAGAGGCGGCGGGCCACGGCGGGTTCGCCGGGATAGCCGGCGGTGGCGGTGTAGCGGGCCAGGACGCGCTTGACGTTGCCGTCGAGAATCGGCGCGCGGATGCCCATGCTCAGGCTGGCGATGGCGCCGGCGGTGGAGCGACCGATGCCGGGCAGCTCGGCCAGGGCCTCGACGCTACGGGGAAATTCGCCGCCATGGCCCTCGACCACGGTCTTGGCGGCCTTGTGCAGGTTGCGCGCGCGGCTGTAGTAGCCAAGACCGGTCCAGAGGTGCAGGACCTCGTCTTCCGGGGCGGCGGCCAGCGCCTCGACGGTGGGCAGCGCCTGCATGAAGCGATCGAAATAGCCCAGCACGGTGGCGACCTGGGTCTGCTGGAGCATGATCTCCGAGACCCAGACCCGATAGGGCGTCACGGCCTGTTGCCAGGGCAGATCCTTGCGACCGTGCAGGTCGTACCAGGCCAGCACGGCGGTACCAAAGTCGTCATCAGTCATCGACGTTGCAACAGCCCTCGGATGGCGTTCTGGATGTCGGGACTGATCTTATCACCGAGCTTCTCTTCGATTTTTTCGTTCAGACGATTGCCGGCGGCGCGGGCGACGATCTGGCCCATGGCTTCGCGATCCAGGCGACAGGCCTTGGCGCCCAGTTCCAGGGGGCCGCGGCACTGCAGGGGCCACTCGATGTCGGCATAGCGCTCGCCGACCTGGCAACCGGGGTCGGCGGCGGCATTGGTGTCGCCCTGCACGGTGATGCCCAGGCGGTAGTCGAGACCGAGGGTGCGCAGGTCGATGTCGCCCGCGCCCTTTACCGCAAGGCCGGGCACGCTGACGCTGAGGTCCTGGTTGCGGGCCACGCCGTTGACGATGCTGAGGCTGCCGCTCAACTGGCGGAAGGGGGTGTTCTGGCCGCCATGGGGCAGCTCCAGCGGCTTGCGATTGAGCAGGGCGATGCCCTGGCACAGCTGGCTTTCGACATTGGCGTCGATCAGCTGGCCGTTGCGCAGGGCGAAGCGCGCGGTACCGCCCAGGTTGTCGATCAGGCTGCGCTGGCTGGCGCCCGAACTGCGCAGATCGGCGTCCAGGTCGAGCAGGCCTTCCACCGGCGGCTTCTGGCCCTGGGCCTGGAGGATGCGCTCCACCGGTACGCCCTTGATGCGCTCGCGGGCGGTCAGTTGCGGCTGGACGCCCCGCACGTCGAGGGCGCCCTCGGCTGCGAAGCGCCCGCCGAACAATTCGCCTTCCAGGGCGCTGAGCTGCAACTGGCCATCGGCGGCCCTGGCCTTGAGGCTGGCGCCTTCGAAGGGCAGGCGATTGAGGGTCAGGTGCTGCAGGCCGAGATCGACCTCGGCGTCCAGGCTGCGCAGGCGCTCCACCGGCAGCAGGGTCTCCTGGCTCCAGGCGTGCTGGGTCGGGGCCTCCGGCAGCGGCGAATTGCCCTGGGTGGCGATGGCATCGACCTGGGCGACCTCTTCCTGGCGCGCGCCATTGGCCTGGCGCGCCGCGGCGGCCTTGGCCGGCAGATAGCGATCCAGGTCCAGGCGGTCGCCGCTGAGCTGGACGCGCAGGGCGCGGCGGGCGATGTCGGCTACCGCGACCCGGCCCTTGAGGGTGCTGTCGTCCAGCTGGAAATTGAAGTCGTCCAGCGCCAGGGCGTTGCGGCTGGCCTGCACCTGGGCATTCATCTCGAAGCGCTGCAGGGTCTTGGCATCGGCCATGGCCGGCAATTCGACGCCGATACTGTCGAGGAAGGCGCGCAGGTCGAGGCGGGCGATGGAGACGCGCCCGGCCAGCTGCGGATCGCTTTCCAGGCCGGTGAGCTTGAGATCGCCCAGGGCCTTGAGGTCGTTGGCGGTGAGCTTGAGGCTGGTCCACTCGGCGGTCTGGGCGCGGCGGTCGACGGCCAGTTGGCCGCTGGCGGAATAGTTGACCAGCTTGCCGTTGAAGGGCTCGCCGCTGGCGTCGCCGGTCAGCTGGAGGTCGTCCAGGGCGTACTGCTGGTTGGCGGGATCGAAGCGGAATTTGCCGTTGAGCAGCACGGTGGCGTTGACCGGCGGCTGGGTGGTGCTGGCGGTGCCGGCCAGCTTGATGGGAATGGCGGTGCCGGCATAGATGGCCCCGGTCTCCAGGTCGATGCCGTCGAAGGCATAGCGCGCGCCGCTGCGGGCGTCGCTGTATTCGACCCGCGAATTGCGCACGGTCAGGCTCTCGACATTGAGCTTGAGCGGCTGGCGACCGGCGCTCGGCTCGCCTGGCGCGGAGGCGCCGCCTGAGGTGTCGGTAGGCGCGGCGCCCGTGTCCGCCTTGGGTGCCGGGCGGCCGATCTCGGCCCAGTTGGTGCGGCCCTGCTCATCGCGACTGGCGGTGAGGTCCAGGCCGTCGATCTTGATGTCGCTCATCTCCAGGTCGCGCCGCAGCAGCAGCGGCAGCAGGCGGACCGAGAGGATCAGTCGCTGCACCTGGGCCAGCTGGCGATCCGGGGTAGCGGCGCTGGCCAGGGTGGCGTCGTGCAATTCGACGCCCAGCCAGGGAAACAGACTCCAGCCGATGTCGCCCTTGAGTTGCAGGTCGACGTTGGCCTTGTCGCGCGCCAGTTGGCGGATCTCGTCCTTGTAGTCGTTGGGATCGACCAGGTGGGTGAGGGCGAAGCCTACGGCGACCAGCAGGAGCAGCAGGCCGACGAGGACGATACCCAGCACTTTGGCGAAAGCTTTCATGACGAGGAAATTCCTGTTCCGGCGGGCGATGGCGCGACTGGCCAGTATAGGGGCTCGGCCGGCCCCGATGACATCGAGGTGTCGGCGCTGTGACAGCAGTGGTACTCGCCCGTTTCGTCGGATGACTGATGCCGCCCGTACCCTGGTAAATCAGCAGGGCTGGCAGTTGGCCAGGGTGCGCTTTAATGTCGCGCACCTCTGGTCGGTTGGCGCCGTTTCTTTGACTCGTTTAAGGGGAAGCGTGCAGGGAATGTCCACCGGCCTGGACGCTATACACTAGAAAAGGGCTGAACCCATGAGCACTACTCTCACTGCTGGCGGTGTCGCTTCGGCACGTCCGGCTTTCCTTTCCAAGGAGCGCATCGTCGCCCGGCCCGGTTTCAACCGCTGGCTGGTCCCGCCGGCCGCCCTGGCCATCCACCTGTGCATCGGCATGGCCTACGGCTTCTCGGTCTTCTGGCTGCCGCTGTCCAAGGCGATCGGCATCACCGCCGCCGTGGCCTGCCCGGTCGAGATGGGCTTCTTCGAGCAGATCTTCAGTGCCACCTGTGACTGGAAGATCTCCCAGCTCGGCTGGATCTACACCCTGTTCTTCATCTTCCTCGGCTGCTCCGCCGCCCTGTTCGGTGGCTGGCTGGAACACGCCGGTCCCCGCAAGGCCGGGGTCGTCTCGGCCCTGTGCTGGTGCGGTGGTCTGCTGATCTCCGCCCTGGGCATCTATACCCACCAGATCTGGATGCTGTGGCTGGGTTCGGGCGTGATCGGCGGTATCGGACTCGGCCTGGGCTACATCTCGCCGGTGTCGACCCTGATCAAGTGGTTCCCGGACAAGCGCGGCATGGCCACCGGCATGGCCATCATGGGCTTCGGTGGCGGCGCCATGGTGGGTGCCCCCCTGGCCGACCTGCTGATGCGCCACTTCGCCTCGGCGACCGAGGTTGGCGTCTGGCAGGCCTTCCTGGTCATGGCGGTGGTCTACTTCGTGTTCATGATGAGCGGTGCCCTGGGCTATCGCGTACCGCCGACCGGCTGGAAACCCGCCGGCTGGACGCCTTCGACCAAGAAGGCGCAGAACGCCATGATCACCAATCGCCACGTCCACGTGAGCAAGATCTGGGGCATCCCGCAGTTCTGGCTGGTCTGGGCCGTGCTCTGCCTGAACGTGACCGCCGGCATCGGCATCCTCGGCATGGCGTCGCCGCTGCTGCAGGAAGTCTTCGGTGGTCGTCTGCTGGGCAACGGCCTGGCCTACGGTGAACTCAGCGGCGATCAGCTCAAGCAGATCGCCGCCATCGCCGCCGGCTTCACCGGTCTGCTGAGCCTGTTCAACATCGGCGGTCGCTTCTTCTGGGCATCCTTCTCCGATTACATCGGCCGCAAGATGACCTACTTCGTCTTCTTCACCCTGGGCTTCGTGCTCTATGCCATCGTGCCCTGGACCGGTCACCTGGGCAGCGTGGCGCTGTTCGTCTTCGCCTTCTGCCTGATCCTGTCCATGTACGGCGGTGGTTTCGCCACCGTGCCGGCCTACCTCGCCGACCTGTTCGGTACCCAGATGGTCGGCGCCATCCACGGTCGCCTGCTCACCGCCTGGGCCGCCGCCGGCGTCTTCGGTCCGGTGCTGGTCAACTACCTGCGCGAGTATCAGCTCGGCATGGGCATCCCCCGCGCCCAGGTGTACGACATCACCCTGTACATCCTGGCCGGTCTGCTGGTGCTGGGCTTCATCTGCAACCTGATGGTGCGTCCGGTGGCCGACAAGCACTTCATGACCGAGGCCGAACTCGCCGTCGAGCGCGCCAATGGCCACGACAGCAACGCCGGCAGCGCCCAGGTGCTGGAGTGGAGCGCCGATCCCAAGACCAAGCCGCTGGCCATCGCCGCCTGGCTGGCCGTGGGCATCCCGCTGGCCTGGGGCATCTGGATCACCCTGCAAAAGACCGCCGCCCTGTTCAGCTGAGTCACAGCCGAACCGGACGGTAATGGGGCGTCCCCACGCGGGCGCCCCTCGCGGTGGGACGCCTCGTCCCGCCGCGCTTTCGATCCAGCCCCCGCGCCCCTATAATATCGGCCCTTTCGCCCACCGATTTTCGCGGAGCAGGCTATGGCCGAACGCAAGGCAACCGTCGAGCGCAACACCCTGGAGACCCAGGTCAAGGTATCCCTGGATCTGGACGGCACGGGCGCAGCGCGCTTCGACACCGGGGTCCCCTTCCTCGAGCACATGCTCGACCAGATCGCCCGCCACGGGCTGATCGACCTCGATATCCACTGCCGCGGCGACCTGCACATCGACGACCACCACACGGTGGAAGACATCGGCATCACCCTCGGCCAGGCTTTCGCCAAGGCGGTCGGTGACAAGAAGGGCATCCAGCGCTATGGCCATGCCTATGTGCCCCTGGACGAAGCCCTGTCGCGGGTGGTCATCGACTTCTCCGGCCGGCCCGGGCTGCACTGGAACGTGCCCTTCACCCGCGCCACCGTGGGCCGCATGGACGTCGACCTGTTCCTCGAATTCTTCCAGGGTTTCACCAATCACGCCCAGGTGACCCTGCACGTCGACAACCTGCGCGGCGTCAACAGCCACCACCAGATCGAGACGGTGTTCAAGGCCTTTGGCCGCGCCCTGCGCATGGCCCTTGCCGAAGACCCGCGCATGGCCGGCGTCATGCCCTCCACCAAGGGGTGCCTGTGATGCAGACGGTAGCCGTCATCGACTATGGCATGGGCAACCTGCACTCCGTGGCCAAGGCCCTGGAGCATGCCGGTAGCCACCAGGTACTGGTGACCGGCGATCCCGCGGTGATCCGCGAGGCGGACCGCATCGTCCTGCCCGGCGTCGGCGCCATCCGCGACTGCATGGCCGAGATCCGCCGCCAGGGCATCGATGAGCTGGTCCGTGAAGTCAGCCAGGACCGCCCCTTCCTCGGCGTCTGCGTCGGCATGCAGGCGCTGATGCAGCGCAGCGAAGAGAACGGCGGCGTGGATTGCATCGGCCTGTTCCCCGGCGCCGTACGGCGTTTCCCGGGCGGCATGCAGGAAGAGGGCGAGAGCCTCAAGGTGCCGCACATGGGCTGGAACGAGGTCAGCCATGTGCTCGACCATCCGCTCTGGCACGGCATCCCCGATCGCGCCCGCTTCTATTTCGTGCACAGCTTCTATGTCGAGGCCGGCAATCCGCGCCAGGTGGTCGGGCGCGGCCACTATGGCCTGGATTTCGCCGCGGCCCTGGCCGACGGCTCGCGCTTCGCCACCCAGTTCCACCCCGAGAAGAGCGCCGACTGCGGCCTGCAGCTCTATACCAACTTCCTCGCCTGGGACGGCCGCTGGTAATGGCGCGCAAGCCGCCCGCGCCGCTGGTGACGCTCGAACCCGAGCAGAGCCAGCGCCTGGTCACGGCCTTGCAGACCCTGCTGGACGACCGCTTCGAGGTCTGCCTGGGGCGGTTCGAAGTCGAGGAACTGCTGGATTTCTTCGCCCGCGAGTGCGGGCCGCTGTACTACAACAAGGCGGTTGCCGACGTGCAGACCCTGCTCAGGGAGCGTGTCGACAGCCTGGAAAGCGACATCTGGGCGCTGGAAAAGCCCTAGATCGCCCTCACCCCCGAGCCAAGGTATTGCCATGCTGATCATCCCCGCCATCGACCTCAAGGACGGTGCCTGCGTCCGCCTGCGCCAGGGGCGCATGGAAGATTCCACCGTGTTCTCCGACGATCCCGTGGCCATGGCCGCCCAGTGGGTCGACGGTGGCTGCCGCCGGCTGCACCTGGTGGATCTCAACGGCGCCTTCGAAGGCCAGCCGGTCAATGGCGAGGTGGTGACCGCCATCGCCAAGCGCTATCCCGGCCTGCCGATCCAGATCGGCGGCGGCATCCGCTCGCTGGAGACCATCGAGCACTATGTCCGCGCCGGCGTCAGCTACGTGATCATCGGCACCAAGGCGGTCAAGCAGCCGGAATTCGTCGCTGAAGCCTGCCGCGCCTTCCCCGGCAAGGTCATCGTCGGCCTGGACGCCAAGGACGGCTTCGTCGCCACCGACGGCTGGGCCGAGGTCAGCGAATTGCAGGTCACCGACCTGGCCCGCCGCTTCGAAGCCGACGGCGTCAGCGCCATCGTCTACACCGACATCGCCCGCGACGGCATGATGCAGGGCTGCAACGTGCCGGCCACCCGCGCCCTGGCCGAAGCCACCAGCATCCCGGTGATCGCCTCCGGCGGCATCCACAACCTGGGTGACATCCAGAACCTGCTCGACGCCCGCAGCCCGGGCATCATCGGCGCCATCACCGGTCGGGCGATCTACGAGGGCACCCTCGACGTCGCCGAGGCCCAGGCGCTGTGCGACAACTTCAAGGTCTGAGGACTCAGTCATGGCGCTGGCGAAACGCATCATCCCCTGCCTGGACGTGGACAATGGCCGCGTGGTCAAGGGCGTCAAGTTCGAGAACATCCGCGATGCCGGTGATCCGGTGGAGATCGCCCGCCGCTACAACGAGCAGGGCGCCGACGAGATCACCTTTCTCGACATCACCGCCAGCCACCAGGGTCGTGATACCACCCTGCACACCGTGGAGCGCATGGCCAGCCAGGTGTTCATCCCGCTGACCGTGGGCGGCGGCGTGCGCACCGTGCAGGACATCCGCAACCTGCTCAATGCCGGCGCCGACAAGGTGTCGATCAACACCGCGGCGGTCTTCACCCCGGAATTCGTCGGTGAAGCCGCGGCGCGCTTCGGTTCCCAGTGCATCGTGGTGGCCATCGACGCCAAGCGCGTCAGCGGCCCCGGTGAAACCCCGCGCTGGGAGATCTTCACCCATGGCGGACGCAAGCCCACCGGCCTCGACGCCGTGGCCTGGGCGCAGAAGATGGAAGGCCTGGGCGCCGGCGAGATCCTGCTCACCAGCATGGATCAGGACGGCATGAAGAACGGCTTCGACCTGGGCGTGACCCGCGCCGTCAGCGAGGCGGTGGGCATCCCGGTGATCGCCTCCGGCGGCGTCGGCAATCTGCAGCACCTGGCCGACGGCATCCTCGAAGGCAAGGCCTCTGCGGTGCTGGCGGCGAGCATCTTCCATTTCGGCGAATGCACCATTCCCGAGGCTAAACGGTACCTGGCCGAAAAAGGGATTGTGATACGCTCCACAAAATCTTAAGCACCGGCGGTGCCGGCAGGGAGAGGGGCGTGCGCAAGGGAATCTGGGCCTGCTTGGCCGGTTTGCTGCTGGTATCGACGACTGCGGTCAGGGCGGAGCTACCGGCGGGTTATCAGCTGACGCTGCTGACGGAAAACTTCCCGCCCTACAACTTCTCCGTGGATGGCAAGAACTTCGCCCGCGAGGGCGAGCTCAAGGGCATCGCCGTCGACATGGTCCGCGAGATGTGCCAGCGCGCCGGCATCTCCTACAACCTCACCCTGAGATTTCCCTGGGAGCGGATCTACGGCATGGCCCTGGATCAACCCGACCACGGGGTCTTCGTCACCGCCCGGCTGCCCGAGCGCGAGGGGCTGTTCAAGTGGGTCGGCCCCATCGGCCCGGACGACTGGGTGCTGCTCGGGCGCGCCGACAGCCACCTGCAGCTGCGCAGCCTGGACGACGTCCGCAAGCAGCAGCTCAAGATCGGCGCCTACAAGGGTGACGCCATCGCCGAGAGTCTCGCCCAGCAGGGCTTCCAGCCGGATCTCGCGCTGCGCGATCAGGAAAACGTACAGCGCCTGGTCAAGGGACAGATCGATGTCTGGGCCACCGGTGACCCCGCCGGCCGCTACCTGGCCCGCCAGGAAGACGTGACCGGACTCAAGATGCTGCTGCGCTTCAACAGCGGCGAGCTGTTCCTGGCGCTGAACAAGCAGACCCCCGACGAGGTGGTACAGAAGCTGCAAAAGGCCCTCGAAGAGATGCGCCAGAGCGGCGCGGTTCAGACCATTTTCAATCGTTATCTGTGATCCCGGCGGGCCGAGCGATCGGCGCGGACGGTCGCCTGAGGAGAGAGCTATGCGCAAGTCCTGGTTGGCCATCGCCGCCGTACTGTTGAGTTGCACCCTGGGCCTGGGGACGGCCCGGGCGGAATTGCCAGCGGGCTATCGCGTGGTGCTGCTGACCGAGAACTTCCCGCCCTTCAACATGGCGGTGGACGACAAGAATTTCGCGCGTGACGATGCCATCGACGGCATCAGCGCCGATCTGGTGCGCGAAATGTTCAAGCGCGCCGGGATCGACTACAACCTCTCGCTGCGCTTTCCCTGGGATCGCATCTACAACCTGACCCTGGAGAGCCCCAACTACGCGCTGTTCTCCGTGTCGCGCACCGAATCGAGGCTGCCGCTGTTCAAGTGGGTCGGGCCGCTGGGCAAGACCCGCAAGGTGTTCATGGCGCTGTCCGGCAGCACCCTCAAGGTGCCGGACCTGGCCACGGCGGCCCGGCTGCGCGTCGGTGCCTACAAGAATTCCGCGGTGAGCCTGATGATCCAGGAGAAGGGCATCGTTCCCATCGATGCCCTGCGTGATCAGGAGAACATCGCCAAGTTGCAGAAGGGCGAGATCGACGTCTGGGCCACCACCGACGTGGTCGCCCGCTACCTGGCCAAGCAGCAGGGCGTCAGCAATCTGCAGACCCTGCTCAGCTTCCAGGAATCCGACCTCTACCTGGCCTTGAACAAGGACACCCCCGACGAGGTGGTGACCCGCCTGCAGCAGGCGCTGGATGCCATGCGCCAGGAAGGTCTGGTCGACAGCATCACCAACAACTATCTCTAGTGCGCCGCCTGGCGGTGGGCGTGGACGCGAGGGGCCAGGAGTTCCGGATCGGCCAGGCGGCCAGACCGGGATCGACTCAGGACTGACGACCGCGGCGCAGCCAGCGGCAGTGAGCGCTGAATGTTGTAAAGGGATATTCGACGAAACCTCGGAAATGCGGCCGTGCGTCGCCAGGGAGTTGCAATGCAAAAGCTGTGGTTGCGTCTTGCAGGTGTAGTCTTGGGTTGCACCCTGGGTCTGACCCAGGCCCGTGCCGAGTTGCCGGATTACTACCAGGTCGTGCTCCTGACCGAGAATTATCCTCCCTTCAACATGTCGGTCGATGACAAGAACTTCGCCCGCGATGACGCCATCGACGGTATCGCCACCGATATCGTCCGCGAGATGTTCAAGCGGGCCGGCATCAAGTACAGCCTTTCGCTGCGCTTCCCCTGGGACCGCATCTATCGGCTGACCCAGGAGACGCCCAACTACGGCCTCTTCTCCGTGGCCTACACCGAGGCGCGCAAGGATCAGTTCAAGTGGGTGGGCCCTTTCGGCCGCTCGAGCTGGACCCTGCAGGCGCTGCCTGGCAGCAAGCTGGACGTCAAGACGCTCAAGGACGCCGCCCGCTATCGCATCGGTACCTATCGCAACGATGTGATCAGCAAGACGCTGACCGCCCAGGGCATTCCGGTCATCGACGCCCTGCGCGATCAGGAGAACGTCGACAAGCTGGTGAAAGGCCAGATCGACATCTGGGCTACCGCCGATCCTGTCGGCCGCTATCTCGCCAAGCAGCAGGGGGTGACCGGCTTGCAGACGCTGCTGCGCTTCAACGAGGTGGATCAGTATCTGGCGTTGAACAAGGACACCCCTGACGAGGTGGTGATACGCCTCAGGGCGGCGCTGGAGCAGATGCGCAAGGAAGGAGTGATCGACAGCATCACCAACAACTACCTCTGACGCCTGGAGGCCGCTCGCTAGCGATAGCGACCGGCGCGGCCGTGCCCGGGCATGGCCTGATTGGCCCGCAGGGCGATCATCTGCGGCAGGTCGATGACCTCCACGCCCTGGGCCTTGAGCAGCGGCAACTGCTGGGCCAGCACCGCCAGGGTCGCCGGGTGCGGATGGCCGATCAGCACCGCGCTGCCCTGGCGCTGGGCCAGGCGCACGCCTTCGGCCAGCTGGGCCGCCACCGCCGCCGGGGTGGCGTCGTTGTCGAGAAAGACATCGCGCGAGACGCTGGCCAGGCCGATCTTCTGGGCTTCCGCCGCGGCCACGGTGGCCGCGCTGGTGCGGCTGTCGAGAAACAGCAGGTGACGCTCCTGCAGGACCTGCATCAACTCGGCCATGGCGGGGCGGTCCGCGGTCATGCGACTACCTTCATGATTGTTCACCCCATCCGCCTCGGGTACCCGTTCCAGCGCCCGGTCCAGGCGTTGCAGGCGCTCGGCCGAGGACATCTCCGGATGCCAGGCATAGGGACCGCCGGCCGGGTCCATGGGCAGGTGCAGCAGCACGGTGCGTCCGGCGCGGTGGGCCACGGTGGCCAGTTCGGCGGCGTAGCGGGTCTCGGGGATGATCGCCAGGACCACCGGCGCGGGCAGGGCCAGGACCTGCCGATCCCGCGCCGGATTCTGCCCGAGGTCGTCGATGACGATGGTCAGCTGCGCGGTGGCGGCCTGGGCGAGGGTGCCGACCAGGGCGAGCGCCCCGGCCAGTAGCCAGCGTCCCGCCCTCACGGGGTATGGGTGACGTTGAGTCCCTTGAGCAGCGACAGCGCCTGGGAGAGCTGGAAGTCGTCATCCTGCGGCCGCGGACTCTGGTTGGGCGCCTTGCTGCCGGTGGGCCGATCGGCGCCGCCATTGCCATTGCCCAGGTGACCGGCCAGGTCCGCTTCGCGGAAGTATTCGTCGCCACCGCTCTGCGGGGTGACCTTGGCCGGCGCCACGGCGATGTCCGGGGTGATGCCCTGGGCCTGGATGGAGCGTCCGCTCGGTGTGTAGTAGAGCGCCGTGGTGAGCTTGAGCGCGCGGTCGTTGTTGAGCGGCAGCACCGTCTGCACCGAACCCTTGCCGAAGCTGTCGGTGCCCATGAGGATGCCGCGCTTGGAATCCTGCAGGGCACCGGCGACGATTTCCGCGGCCGAGGCGCTGCCGCCATTGATCAGCACCACCAGGGGCACCTTCTCGCTGGGATCGGCGGCATCGGCCGAGAAGCGCAGTTCGGAGTTGGGCAGGCGGCCCTTGGTGTAGACGATCAGACCGTGAGTCATGAAGGCATCGGCCACCTCGACCGCCGACTGCAGGACCCCGCCCGGATTGTTTCTCAGGTCGAGGATCAGGCCCTTGAGCTTGCCCTTGTTCTCCTGACGCAGCTTGCCGAGCGCCTTGACCGTCTCTTCGCCGGTATTGACCTGGAACTGCGAGATGCGCAGCAGGCCGTAGCCGGATTCGAGCAGCTGGCTCTTGACGCTGTTGACCTTGATCACCGCCCGCGCCAGCTTGACGTCGAACGGCTGGCCGCCACCGCGGACGATGGTCAGCACGATGAGGCTGCCCGGCTTGCCGCGCATCTTGTCGACGGCTTCGTTGATGGCCTGGCCCTTGGTGGGCTGACCGTCGATCTTGACGATCAGGTCGCCCGGTTGCAGGCGCGCCTTGGCCGCCGGGGTGTCGTCGATGGGCGAGACCACCTTGATGAAGCCGTTCTCCTGGCCGACTTCCAGGCCCAGGCCGCCGAATTCACCGCTGGTGGTTTCCTGCAGTTCGGCGAAGTCCTTGGGTTCCAGATAGGCGGAATGCGGATCCAGGTTGCTGAGCATGCCCTTGATGGCGTTCTCCAGCAGGACCTTGTCCGACACCGGCTCCACATAGGCGGCCTTGATGCGGTCGAACACCTCGGCGAAGGTGCGCAGCTCGTCCAGCGGCAGCGGAGCACTGGCCGGGGCCGCGGGCGCGGCGCCCGGTGCGACCGGCGTCACCGCAGCCGGCGTGCTCTGCGACGATTGCGCCTGGACGACTCCGACGCCGCTGAACAGCAGGGCGAGGACCAGGACGGTGGGACGAAAGCGATGCGGCATGTGCAGCTCCTAAACCGAGGTGTGTCGCACTATCCCTGAGCACGGCACCAGATGACCGGGTCCGTCGGGCGGCCCTGTTGGCGGATGGCGAAGTACAAGGCGGAGGCTTCCTGACCGCCGCTGGCGCCGACGGTCGCGATGGCATCCCCGGCCTTGACCACGTCACCCGCAGACTTGAGCAGGCTCTGATTATGTCCGTACAGGCTGAGATAGCCATTCCCATGATCGATGATAACCAGTTGGCCAGCGCCTCTTAGCCAGTCGGCGAAGACCACCCGGCCGTCGTGCACCGCCTTGACCCGGGTACCGGCTCCGGCTGCGATCAGGACACCGTCCCATTTCGCGCGGGGGTCGTCGCCGCGGGCACTGCCGAAACGCGCCACCAGACGGCCATCGACCGGCCAGGGCAGCTTGCCGCGGGCATTGGCGAAGGCGCCGCCATAGGCAGGTGCTGCACTAGACACCGCCAGTTCCGGGGCGTTCGAGGGGCGCGGGGCTTTCGGCTCGCTTTGCGCCTGGCGCCGTGCCGCTTCCCGTGCTTCGGCGGCGCGGGCTTCGGCCAGTTGCCGCTGACGGGCTTCCTCCGCTTCGCGGGCCTGGCGCGCGAGGGTTTCCTCGATGGTCTTGAGCACCTTGTTCAGCGCGGCCTGATCCTGCTCGCGGTTCTCGATCTCGCGACTCTTGTCGCGGTAGTCCGCGTTGATCTTGGCCAGCGCCGCCTGGCGCTCCTTGCGCACCTCGGCCAGCTCCGCCTGACGCTTTTCCAGGTCTTCGCGACGGGCGACCAGGTCGCCCTGTTCCTGCTGGATGCCCTGTTCCACCTCGCGGATCTCGCGCAGGGTGTCGTTGAAGGTGGCGAGCTGATCCAGCCGGGTGCGATTCAGGTAGTTGTAGTAGGTGAGGGTGCGGCTGACCTTTTCCGGATGCTCCTGATTGAGCAGCAGCTTGAGGTATTCCTGGCGGCCGCTCTGGTAGGCGGCCCGCACCTGCACGGCGATCAGCTGTTGTTGCTCAGCGCGAGACTGGTCGAGCTTCTTCTTACGCCCGTCCAGCTCTTGCAGCTTTTTTTCGCCGTTCTCCAGCTGCTTCTGCAGCGAGTCGACCTGCTTTTCCAGCTCGCCCATCTGGGTCTCGGTGCCCTGCAACTGCTTCTGCACGCCGGACTTCTCGGCCTGCACCTGCTTGAGGACCTTCTGCATCTCCTGGATTTCCCGGCGGGTCTGCTCGATCTGCCGCTGGGTATCGGCGCGATCGTCGGCCAGGGCGGGAGCGAGAACGCTGGCAAGCAGGAGAAGGGCGAGAACACGGCGCATGCGAGGTCGTACGTTTCTAGGGCGAAGCGCCTAGTATGCCCGTCACATCCGGCAAAAAAAACGGCAAGGCACGCCGTTCAGCGTTCACGGCCCGACCAGGCGGCCAGGCTGCGAACGAGGGGGCATTTCCGTTTCAGTAGCCGACGGTGAAGCGGGTACGGTGATGAACAGGACGTTCGACCTCGTCGAGCAGGGCCACGGCGAAGTCTTCGTAGGAGATGTGGCTGTCCCCGGCCGCATCGAACAGCAGGGTATCGTCGCCCAGGCGGAAGCGGCCCGTGCGGGTGCCCGGGGCGAAGACCATCTGCGGACTGACGAAGACCCAGTCGAGGTCGCTGACCCCGCGCAGGGCGTCCAGGGTGGCGATCCCGGCCCCGGCTTCGCTGCGGTATTCCGCGGGAAAGGCCGGCGCATCGAACAGTCGCGAGCCGTCCGGCAGCTTCAGGCTGGCGGCGCCGCCAACGATCAGCAGGCGCGGGATGCCAGTGGCTCTGGCGAAGTCGATCAGCGTATCCGGTGCGATGTCGGCGAACCTCAGGCTGCTGACCAGCACGTCATGGCCGGACAGCGCCTTGGCCGCCTGCGGATCCTTGACGTCGCCGGCAACCACGTTCAGGTCGGCACGGGACGCCAGGCGCGCGGGTTCCCGCACCAGGGCGGTGACCCGGTGGCCACGGGAGAGGGCTTCGTCGAGCAGACGGCTGCCGACGTTGCCGGTGGCGCCGAGCAGGGCGATGGAAGTCATGGCTGGATTCCTCGGAAATGAAGGGAAGCCAAGCCTAGGCAGAGCGACGGAAGCCGCCAAGGAGGCAGTTCGGGATGAGCTGGTTACCTGCGGATAACCCGGGGGCGGCGAGGGTATGGCGCCATCGGGGGGCTGTGTATACTGGCCAGCATTTTTAGCCCTCCTTGGATAGTTCTTTCATTATGGAATTTCTCGGTCGGGTGGTCGAATTCGCCACCCATCATCCGCTGCTCGTCGCCGCCTTCCTCGCCATCGTCGCCCTGATGCTGTTCAACGAGACCCGTCGGGGCGGGCGCAGCCTGTCCACCGGCGAACTCACCAATCTGGTCAATCGCGAAGAGGGCGTGGTGCTCGACATCCGCCCGAGCAAGGACTTCGCCGCCGGGCATATCGTCGGCGCGTTGAACATCGCCCAGGAGAAAGTCGCCAGCAGCCTGTCTCTACTGGAGAAGCACAAGGCCAAGACCCTGATCGTGGTGGACAGCGCCGGCCAGCAGGCCGGCGCCGTGTGCGGCGATCTGCAGAAGGCCGGCTTCACCGCCGCCCGGCTGAACGGCGGCATCGCCACCTGGCGTGCAGAGAATCTGCCCCTGGTGAAGTGAACCCCTAGCGTGGCCGCCTCATCGGCCACTGGAGACCGCGCATGTCTGACGTCGTCATCTATACCAGTGCCTGGTGTCCCTATTGCCATCGTGCCAAGCACCTGCTCGATCGCAAGAACGTGGCCTACCGGGAAGTCTCCGTCGACGGCCAGCCGGCGCTGCGCAGCGAGATGGCCCGCAAGGCCGGTCGCACCAGCGTGCCGCAGATCTGGGTCGGCAGCACCCACGTCGGCGGTTGCGACGATCTCTATGCCCTAGACCGAAGCGGACGTCTCGATCCGCTGCTGTCCGCCTGACCAACACTCATCACTCAAGGCCCTACCATGACCGACCAAGCCAATGGCGCCCAGGAAGACGGCGCTCAGTTCTCCCTGCAACGCATCTACATCCGCGACCTGTCCTTCGAAGCGCCCAAGAGCCCCGAGATCTTCCGTCAGGACTGGCAGCCCAACGTCAACCTGGACCTGGCCACCCGCCAGAAGACCCTGGGCGACGACTTCCACGAAGTGGTGCTGACCCTGACCGTGACCGTCAAGAACAACGAAGAGACCGCCTTCATCGCCGAAGTGCAGCAGGGTGGCATCTTCCTGATCAAGGGCCTGGACGCCGCCTCCATGGCCCATGCCCTGGGCGCCTTCTGCCCCAACATCCTGTTCCCCTACGCCCGTGAAGCGCTGGACAACATGGTGGTGCGTGGCTCCTTCCCCGCGCTGATGCTGCAGCCGGTGAACTTCGACGCCCTCTACGCCCAGGAACTGGCGCGCATGCAGACCGCCGGCGAAGCCTGATCGGCGCCGCAGCGGTGACGAACGCCCCTTGCCAGGGGCGTTCTGCTATCCGGCCTTCAGCTTGCGACTGGCGCGCCAGAGATCGAAGCTGAACACGGCAAGGCCGGTCCAGATGCAGATGAAGGCGAACAGCCGCTCGCGGGGGAAGGGCTCGTCGTAGAGCCAGACCGCCTGGATCAGCACCAGGGTCGGCGCCAGGTACTGCAGGAAGCCCAGGGTCGAATAGGGCAGCTTGCGCGCCGCGGCGTTGAAGCACAGCAGCGGGATCAGGGTGACCGGCCCGGCCAGCACGATCAGCAGACCCAGCGAGGACTGCCAGGTTTCCGGCTGCAGGCTCACCCCCGGGGTCAGCAGCGGCAGCGCGACCAGGGCGATCGGCACCAGCATCCAGCTCTCCACCACCATGCCCGGCAGCGCGGCCACTGGCGTCTGCCGCCGCACCAGGCCATAGAAGGCGAAAGTCAGGGCCAGCGCCAGGGAGACCCAGGGCAGTTGCCCCAGGGTCCACAGTTGCTGGGCGACGCCGAGCACCGCCAGGCCCACGGCGATCCACTGCAGCGGCCGCAGGCGTTCACCGAGGATCACCAGGGCGAGCAGGATGTTGACCAGCGGATTGATGTAGTAGCCCAGGCTGGCCTCGACCACATGGGCGTTGTTGACCGCCCAGATGTAGACCAGCCAGTTGCAGGCCACCAGGGCGCCGGACAGCGCCAGCCAGAGCAGCCGTCGCGGGTGGGCGCGCAACTCCGCCCACCAGCCGCGATGGCGCCAGACCAGCAGCAGCAAGGCGCTGAACAGGGCGGACCAGAGGATGCGCTGGAACAGGATTTCGGTCGCCGGCAGGGCCGCCAGCAGCTTGAAGAACAGCGGAAACAAGCCCCACAGCCCATAGGCGGTGAGGCCCAGGGCATAACCCTGGCGCAAGGCAGACATGAGAGGTCCTTAGGCAGGCAACGTTCTTGTCCGGGCAGGATAGCCTAAGGGGCGGTGTGATGTGGGAGTGACGACAGCAAGCGTTTGCCTGCTGCGCCACTGCGCTATCGCGGCCATGGCGGCCCGCCGATGCGGCCGCTCCTCCCGATACATCGCGCCTCTGTAGGAGCGGCCCATGGCCGCGATCAGTGCTGTAGCGTGAAAAACGACGCGGTCTTTTCCACTGTGGAGTTCATCGCGCGTCCTACCCTCACCCCCGCCCTCTCCCGGAGGGAGAGGGGGTATCCGCGCCTGTAGCGTGGAAAACGACGCAGCCTTTTCCACTGAAGAGTTCATCGCACGGCTTACCCTCACCCCAGCCCTCTCCCGGAGGGAGAGGGGGTATCCGGGCCTGTAGCGTGGAAAACGGCGCAGCCTTTTCCACTGAAGAGTTCATCGCACGGCTTACCCTCACCCCAGCCCTCTCCCAGAGGGAGAGGGGTATCCGGGCCTGTGGAAAACGGCGCAGCCTTTTCCACTGAGTCGCAGCAAGCCTAGAACAGCCGCAACGGCGCCTCGTCCAGGGCGGCGCGTTGTTCGCGCAGGGTGAGGATCTGGTCGCCCCAGTAGCGTTCACTGCCGAACCAGGGAAAGCTCTTGGGAAAGGCCGGATCGTCCCAACGACGTGCCAGCCAGGCGCTGTAGTGCATCAGCCGCAGGGTGCGCAGCCCCTCGATCAGGGCCAGTTCGCGCGGCTGGAAGTCGTGGAATTCCTCGTAGCCGTCCATCAGCTCGGACAGCTGCGTCAGCCGCTCCTGGCGATCGCCGGCCAGCAGCATCCAGAGATCCTGCATGGCCGGACCGTGGCGGCAGTCGTCGAGGTCGACGATATGGTAGGCGTCATCGCGGCAGAGCAGGTTGCCCGGATGGCAGTCGCCGTGCAGGCGGATGACGTCGTAGCTGACGCCTTCGAAGAGTTCGTCGAGACGCAGCAGCAGGTCGCGCGCCACCGATTCATAGGCTGGCAGCAGGCTCTGGGGAATGAAGTTGCCGGTCAGCAGCGTGTCCAGCGAGGCATGCCCATAGCCCTGGACGTCCAGCGTCTCGCGGTGCTGGAAGGGGCGGCTGGCGCCCACCGCGTGCAGGCGACCCAGCAGCTGGCCGAGGCGATGCAGCTGATTGAGATCACCCGGCTCCGGCGCCCGGCCGCCGCGGCGGGGAAAGAGCGCGAAGCGAAAGCCGGCATGATTGAACAGCGTCTGGCCATCGCGCTGCAGGGGCGCGACCACCGGCACCTCGCGTTCTTCCAGTTCGGCGGAAAAGGCGTGCTCTTCCAGGATGGCCGCGTCGGTCCAGCGATCCGGGCGATAGAACTTGGCGATCAGCGGGGTCTCGCCTTCGATGCCGATCTGGTAGACGCGGTTCTCGTAGCTGTTGAGGGCCAGCACCCGGGCATCGCTGAGATAGCCCAGGCTTTCGATGGCGTCGATGACGAGGTCGGGACTCAGATTTTCGAACGGATGAGACATGGCGCGCTCCTCGGTCACGGGGGACGATGGCGATTGCCACCCTGCATCCGGGAGATGCTAGCGCATGCCCGAGCCCCATGGCGAAGGCTCGAGCGCTATCCGCTCGCCGGTCAGGCGCCGATCACACCACCGTCTTCGCGGCTGATGACCATTACCGAAGAGCGTGGCTGGCCGTTCGGCTGGGCCTCGGGAAAGCTCGAACCGCCTTCCTCGCCCGGGTGCTGGATGCCGACGAACATCGTCTTGTAGTCCGGCGAAAAGGCCAGGCCGGTGACCTCGCAGCCGACCGGACCGACCAGGAAGCGGCGCATCTCGCCGCTGCGCGGATCGGCGCAGAGCATCTGATTGTTGCCCATGCCCTCGTAATCGCCCTTGTTGCTGTACTTGCCGTCGGTGAGCACCCACAGCCGGCCGGCGGCGTCGAAGCCCAGGCCATCGGGGCTGTTGAACATGTTCTCGGCGTTGATCTGTTGGGAGCCCGCTTCCGGCTTGCCCGGGTGCACCTTGGGATTGCCGGCGATGACGAAGAGGTCCCAGTCGAAGCTCAGGGCCGCGGCATCGTCACCGCTCTCGCGCCAGCGCACGATCTGGCCGTAGAGGTTGTTGGCGCGGGGATTGGGGCCGCCCACCGGCATGCCGTCCTCGCCGCGCTTGGTGTTGTTGGTCAGGGTGCAATAGACCTGGCCGTCCTTGGGGCTGACGGCGATCCACTCGGGTCTGTCCATGCGCGTGGCGCCGACCTGGGTGCCGGCCTGGCGCGCGTGGATGAGCACCTCGGCCTGGCTGGCGAAGCCGTTGGCGGCGGTCAGGCCGTTCTCGCCATGCACCAGCGGCAGCCACTGGCCGCGGCCCTTGGGGCGGTTCGGATCACGATCGCCCTCGTCGAACCGGGCGACATAGAGGGTGCCTTGGTCGAGCAGGTCGCGATTGGCCTTGGGATCGTCCTGCAGGGGCTCGCGGCTGACGAACTTGTAGATGAATTCGCCGCGCTCGTCGTCGCCCATGTAGACCACCACGCGGCCATCGCGGGTGCGGGCGAGGGCGGCGTTCTCGTGCTTGAAGCGCCCCAGGGCGGTGCGCTTGACCGGCTTGGCCTGGGGATCGAAGGGATCGATCTCGGTGATCCAGCCGTGGCGGTTGAGTTCGTTGGGATTCTGCGCCAGGTCGAAGCGATCGTCGTGCAGGTGCCAGTCGTTCTCCACGCTGGCGTGCTTGACGCTGTAGCGCTTCTGGGCGGCGTCGAACTTCAGGTTGGCATCGCGACTGCCGAAGACGTCGGTGAAGTTCTCTTCGCAGGTCAGGTAGGTGTGCCAGGGGGTGGCGCCGCTGGAGCAATTCTGGAAGGTGCCCAGCACCTCGCGTCCGGCCGGATCGGCGGCGGTCTTGAGCAGGTCATGGCCGGCGGCCGGACCGCTGACGGCGATGGGCGTGTTGCCATGCACGCGGCGGTTATAGGGCGAGCCCTGGACGAAATGCCACTGGCCGTCCACGCGCTTCACCTCGATCACCGAGACGCCCTCGGCGGCCTGGGCCTTGCGGGTGTCTTCCAGGGACTTGGGCGGCGTGCCGTGGCTGAGCAGATAGCGGTAGTTGGTGTATTCGTTGTTGATCGCCATCAGCGCCCGATCCGGATCGTCCGGAAAGGGATAGAAGGCCATGCCGTCGTTGTTGTCGCCGAATTGCACGGCCTGGTCGGCGGCGCTCGGGCTGCCATCGGGGCGGAAGGCCGGACCGTCGGCGTGCAGCGGCTGACCCCAGCTGATGAGCACGCTGGCGCGATAGCCGGGCGGCACCACCAGGGTGTCGGCGGTGGAGGCGGGGATGTTGGCGAAGCCGATCAGCGGATTGCCCGCGGCTTCGCCGACGGCGTCGGCCAGGGCGCTGCGACCGAGCAGGCCGCCGCCCAGGAACAGGGCGGCACCGGCCAGGGCGCCGGCACCGATGAAGCGCCGGCGGCTCAGTTGGACGAGGCGTTCGAGATCGGTCTGGTCGTTGTGCATGCTGATGGCTCCCTCACGGTGTGCAGGCGAGGCTAGTCAGACTAAATGACGGTTTGGTGACAGCGCTACTCGCCGGGTGGCGGCGTCCGCGCCAGGCAATAGACATCCACCCGCCGGGCGCCCGCGCGCTTGAGCAGGCGCGCCAGGCTGTCGGCGGTGGCGCCGGTGGTGAGGACGTCGTCCACCAGGGCCAGATGGCGACCCTCCAACCCGGCGTCCTGCACCAGGGCGAAGGCCTGCCGGAGATTGCGCCGCCGCTCGCTGGCGCTCAGGCCCTGCTGGCTGTGCTGCTCCTGCACCCGCTGCAACAGTCCGCCATCCACCGGCACCTTCAAGGACTTGCCGAGCCAGCCGGCCAGCAGCGCGGCCTGGTTGAAGCCGCGCTGGCGCAGGCGCAGGGGCGAGAGAGGAACGGGCAGCAGGCAGTCCGGGCGCGGCTGGCCTTCGTCGAACAGGTGCTGCAGATGCCGCGCCAGCAGCGCCCCGGCCAGACGGCCGAGACTGCCGTGATCGCGGTGCTTGAATCTGTTGATCAGGGTGTCGACCGGAAAGGCATAGCGCCAGGGCGCCAGCACCTGGTCGAAGGCCGGCGGCTTGGCCAGGCAGCCGCCGCAGAACAGGCCGTCCACCGGCAGCGGCAGGGCGCAGCCCTGGCAATGGGGGCCGAGCCAGGGCAATTCGCTGTCGCAGCCTTCGCACAGGGGCAGTCCGGCCGGCAGCCAGGCGGCGCAGAGAACGCAGCTGGTCCCGGGCCGCAGGCGTTGCCAGTGGCGCTTCAAGGCCTGGGAAAGGGGTGGGGTCATGACGGCGTCCGTGCCGAGCGAGAGCCCTACTGTGCCAGGCGATCCGCCTGGCGACCAGTCAGCCGCGGATCAGCCAGCTCATCACCATCAGGCCGAGAATCAGCCAGATGACGCCGCCCACCACCGAGCGCGCCATGAAGGCGCGTACCGCGGCGTAGAGCAGCAGCAGGCCGATGGCCAGGACCACGAAGCTGATATAGGAGTCGTCCATGCCGATGGAGCGGGCCATGCCATGGAGAAAGTCGTGCACGGCGTCGGCGAGGCCGCCGAGCACCGAGCCGAACAGATCGATGATGAAACGGATGACCTGGCCGAGCGCGGCGCCGAGCCAGTCGAAGAAGCCTTCAGTACGCATGGATGTTTCCGGATCCTTGGCAATGTCCCTTGGAACCCACGAAGCCCGCCGGGTTCGCTGGTGATCCGCGCTACACTGCGCGTTTTCCGCAGTGTCTCTCAAGTCCCCCGTGATGACCGCTACCGATTCCCTTCCGCTGATCCTGCTTCCCGGCCTGCTCTGCGACAGCCGTCTCTGGGCGGCTCAGGCCGCCGACCTGGCCGACGTCTGTCCGGTGCTCATTCCCGACCTCACCCGCGACCTGGGCATCCCTGCCCTGGCGCGCCGGGTGCTGGCCGAGGCGCCGCCGCGCTTCGCCCTGGGCGCCCTGTCCATGGGTGGCTACGTGGCCTTCGAGATCCTGCGCCAGGCGCCGGAACGGGTAGCGCGGCTGGCGCTGTTCGACACCATGGCCAGCCCGGACGCCCCGGAGCGCGCCGCGCAGCGCCGCGCCATGCTCGAACTGGCCGAGCGCGGGCGTTTCCTCGGTATCAGTCCGCAACTCTTGCCGCGGCTGATCCACCCCTCGCGCCTGGGCACGCCGGTGGCCGATACCGTGCTGGCCATGGGCAAGGCGGTGGGCAAGGAGGCCTTCCTGCGCCAACAGCAGTCGATCATCGACCGCCCCGACTCACGCCCGACCCTGGCAGGGATCCGCATCCCGACCCTGATCGTGGTGGGCGCCCAGGACCAGCTGACCCCGCCGGCCGAAGCCGAGCTGATGCACGCCGGCATCCAGGATTCGCACCTGGTGGTGCTGGACGACTGCGGTCACCTGCCGCCGCTGGAACTGCCGGAGCGCACCTCGGCGCTGCTGCGGGAATGGCTGGCCTGACCCCTCGTCGCGGGCGCTGAACCCGGGCACCAGGCGGGCCTCCATTGGCAAAGCCCCGAGGGAGTCCCGCATGCCGCATCGTCCGTCTCTGTCCGTCCTTTCCCTGGTGCTGGGCCTGGCGCCCGCCGCCCTGGCCCTGGCCGCGCCGGTGGGTGCCGGTCAGCCCGAACAACTGCATTTCGCCGACGATGGCGTCATCCCCAACAGTCGCCTGCCCGTATTGCTCTATCGCCAGGTTCCCCTGGCCGGCTCAGACCGCGCCGCGGCCCTGGAGCAGCTGTTCGCCGACAACGCCTGGCCGCCGCAATGGCGCTATGGCGTCTACGATTATCATCACTATCACCCCAATGCCCATGAAGTCCTTGGCGTGGCGCGCGGCCAGGCGCGGCTGCGGCTGGGTGGCGAGCAGGGGCAGGATGTGGAGGTGACCGCGGGCGACGTGGTGGTGCTGCCGGCGGGGACCGGACACCGCAACCTGGAATCCAGCGCGGACTTCCTGGTGGTGGGCGCCTATCCGCCCGATCAGCAGGACTTCATCACCCAGCGCGCCGATCCGGCCGCCCATGCCCGTTCAGTCGAACTGATCGCCCAGGTGCCTGTGCCACTGACTGATCCGGTGACCGGACGGGAAGGGGCGCTACCCGAGCGCTGGCGCTAGCAGAGTCGCGTCAGGGTGGCTTCGTCCGGCTGGCCGGCGAAAAAGGTCTTCAGCGCCTGACGAAAGGGTTCGGGGTCTTCGGCCACGGCGGCGAAGAGGGTCAGGCAGGAATGGAATTTGAGATCGTCCGGCTGGCCGAACAGCGCCGTGGCCGACAGCTGCGGATGCTCCAGCGCGGCGGCGGTGATCTCCCGCAGGCGCGGTCCCAGCAGCGGATGCGCCAGGTAGGCACTGGCCTCGTCGCGAGAGGCGATGGCGTAGCGCTGCGCCGTCTCGCTGCGGCCAAGCCCCTGGATCTGCGGAAAGATGAACCACATCCAGTGGCTGCGCTTGTGCCCGGCGCGGATCTCCGCCAGGGCGGTGGCATAGGTGTCGGCCTGGGCGTCGAGGAAGCGTTGCAGATCGTGAGCGGCGGGCATGGCGAAACTCCGGGCCTTTTGCCTATCGGCAGATGGACCCGGAGGAAGTGCCGGTCAAGGGACGAGCGGTCTAGCCGCGCACCGCGCGATAGGCCGTTTCACCGCCTTCGCTGACCTCGTCCAGATCGATGCGCGAAGTCTCGGGCAGACTCAGGCCGCCGATCAGGCCGAGCAGGGCGATCAGGATCAGGTAGAGCGCCGGCGAGAGATTGCTGCCGGTGGCGCCGATCAGCCAGGTCGCCATCAGCGGCGCGGTGCCGCCGAAGATGGTGTAGGCCAGGTTGTATGTGATGGCCCCGGCGGTGTAGCGCGTGCGGGTGGGGAAGACCTCGCTGAGCAGCGGCGCGGTCACCACGTTGCACAGCACCGCCCCGGCGCCCAGCAACAGCGAGCCCAGCAGGGCGCTGCCGAACTGGCCGCTGCTGGCCAGCAGCAGCGCCGGATAGACGCCTACCGCCAGCACCAGACTGGCCAGCACCGTGGTCATGCGCCGGCCGATGCGGTCGGTGACGCGTCCCAGCACTGGACAGGCCGCCGCGGCGGCGAACAGGGTGATCAGGCTGATGGCCAGGGCCGCGGCCCGGTCGAAGCCGCCGGCCAGTTGCAGGTAGGTGGAGAAGTAGGTGGTGAACATATAGAAGGACAGCGCCGTCAGCGAGATGAAGGCGCCCAGGCGCAGGATCGAGCGACCCTGCAGCCTGAGCGTCTCGCCCAGCGGCGAATGGCTGACCTCATGGTCCGCTTCCAGCGCCTGGAAGGCCGGGGTCTCGTCCAGCTTCAGCCGCAGATAGAGACCGATCAGACCTAGCGGCGCGGCGGCCAGGAAGGGGATGCGCCAGCCCCAGTCGGCCATGGCGGCGGCGCCCAGCAGTCGCTCCAGGCCCCAGGCGGTCAGGGCCGCGCTGGCAAAGGCGAGAAAGGTCGAGACCGGTACGAAGCTGCCATAGCGCCCGCGGCGATCGCGCGGTGAATGCTCCATCACATAGGCGCAGGCCCCGGCGTATTCGCCGCCGGCGGAAAAGCCTTGGGCGCAGCGGATCAGTGTCAGCAGGATCGGCGCCCAGATGCCGATGGTGGCGTAGCTGGGCAGGATGCCGATCAGGGCGGTGGCGCCGGCCATGATCAGGATGGTAAGCGCCAGGGTGCGCTTGCGGCCGATGCGGTCGCCCAACAGGCCGAAGACGATGCCGCCCAGTGGCCGGAAGGCGAAGGCCACGGCAAAGACGGCAAAGGTCTTGAGCAGGCCGGCGGTGGCATCGCCACTGGGAAAGAAGTGCGCCGCGAGCAGGGTGGCGAGAAAGCCGTAGAGGGCGAAATCGAACCATTCGACGAAGTTGCCGATGGATGCGGCGGAGATGACCTTGCGCAGGGTGGCGGGTGAAACGGAAGTCGCTGTCTGGCTCATGGCGGGCCTCGGGAAAGGGCGGAGACGGAGGCAGAAATGGAGCGCCTTGTTTTATTGTCATGACATCGGGGCGTACCGCAGGATCGACCCTAGTCCTTTTCTCGTGACCGAGCAGTCCCGCCAGCGACTTGTCCACCGTTGGAACCGACTTCAGGAGCCCCCGCCATGACCATGACGACCACCTATGCGGAAAAGGAGCCCGTCCGCGCTGATGTCGACGCCCTGCCGGGTGTCACCCTGCTGGAGTTCGGCGCACCCTGGTGCGGACACTGCCGCGCCGCCCAGCCGCTGCTGGCCACGGCGCTCGCGGACTACCCCGGCGTGCGCCATCTCAAGATCGAGGATGGCCCCGGCCGCCGCCTGGGACGCTCCTTTCGCGTCAAGCTCTGGCCCACGCTGATCGTCTTCAAGGACGGCCAGGAACTGGCGCGGCTGGTACGTCCGGCGACGGCGGCGGCCCTAGACGAAGCCCTGGCCCTGGCGGACTGACCGGTCGTTCCGCTCGTCCTCGCCAAGCTTGACAAGGCCAGGCCTGGAACATTAGTTTCAAACGACTGTTTAAACGCCCTGGCGGCAGGTCCGCAGCGACGCTGCCGCCACCCTCGACAACAAGCATTCGCAAAGAGGTAACAGTCATGCCCGATTACAAAGCCCCCCTGCGGGACATCCGCTTCGTCCGCGACGAACTCCTGGGCTATGACGCGCACTACCAGAGCCTGCCCGGGTGCGGCGACGCCACTCCCGACATGGTCTCCGCCATCCTCGAAGAGGGCGCCAAGTTCTGCGAACAGGTACTGGCGCCGCTCAATCGCATCGGCGACCAGCAGGGCTGCACCTGGAGCGAAGACGGGGTGAAGACCCCCGATGGCTTCAAGGAAGCCTATGCCCAGTTCGTCGAAGGCGGCTGGCCGAGCCTGGCGCACAACCCGGCCCACGGTGGCCAGGGCCTGCCCGAGTCCCTTGGCATCTCTCTCTCGGAAATGGTCGGCCAGGCCAACTGGTCCTGGGGCATGTACCCCGGCCTGTCCCACGGCGCCATGAACACCCTGGAGCAGCACGGCACCGACGAGCAGAAGCACACCTACCTGGAAAAGCTGGTGACCGGCGAATGGACCGGCACCATGTGCCTGACCGAACCCCACTGCGGTTCCGACCTGGGCATGCTGCGCACCAAGGCTGAGCCGCGTGCTGACGGCAGCTACGCCATCACCGGCACCAAGATCTTCATCTCCGCCGGTGAACACGACATGGCCGAGAACATCGTCCACATCGTGCTGGCCCGCCTGCCCGACGCCCCCGCCGGCACCAAGGGCATCTCGCTGTTCATCGTGCCCAAGCGCCTGCCCGACGCCAGCGGCGCGGCCGGCGAGCGCAACGCCGTGCACTGTGGTTCCCTGGAACACAAGATGGGCATCCACGGCAACGCCACCTGCGTGATGAACTTCGACGGCGCCACCGGCTTCCTGATCGGCCCGCCGAATCGCGGTCTGAACTGCATGTTCACCTTCATGAACTTCGCCCGCATCGGCACCGCCCTGCAGGGCCTGGCCCATGCCGAGGTGGCCTTCCAGGGCGGTCTGAAGTACGCCCGCGAGCGTCTGCAGATGCGTTCCCTGACCGGTCCCAAGGCGCCCGAGAAGCCCGCCGATCCCATCATCGTGCACCCCGACGTGCGCCGCATGCTGCTGACCATGAAGGCCTTCGCCGAAGGCAGTCGGGCGATGATCTACTACACCGCCAAGCTGGTGGACATCCTCAAGTACAGCCAGGACGAAGAGCAGAAGCAGCAGGTCGAGACCCAGCTGGCCTTCCTCACCCCCATCGCCAAGGCCTTCATGACCGAGGTGGGTTTCGAGGCGGCGAGCCACGGCGTGCAGATCTACGGCGGCCACGGCTACATCGCCGAGTGGGGCATGGAGCAGAATCTGCGCGATGCCCGTATCGCCATGCTCTACGAGGGCACCACTGGCATCCAGGCCATCGACCTGCTGGGTCGCAAGGTGCTGATGACCCAGGGTGAATCCCTCAAGGCCTTCACCAAGGTGGTGCACAAGTTCTGCCAGGCCAACGCCGAGAATGCCCAGCTCAAGGCCTTCGTCGAGCCGCTGGCCAAGCTGAACAAGGAGTGGGGCGAGATCACCCTCAAGGTCGGCATGGCCGCCATGAAGGATCGCGAAGAAGTGGGCGCCGCCGCCGTCGACTACCTGATGTACTCCGGCTACTGCTGCCTGGCGTACTTCTGGGCCGACATGGCCCGGGTCGCCGCCGAGAAACTGGCCGCCGGTACAGACGAGGCCGCCTTCTACCAGGCCAAGCTGGCCACCGCGCGCTTCTACTACGAGCGCCTGCTGCCCCGTACCCGCGCCCATGCCGAGGCGCTGCTGGCCGGCGCCGGCAGCCTGATGGCCCTGGCCGAGGAAGACTTCGCCCTCGGCTACTAAGGCGTCGCCGCTCCACAGAAACCCCGCTCCGGCGGGGTTTTCGTCTTTTCGCGGCCGCGAAAAAACCACCCGCTGCGGACCTCCGATCGGCTGACCATCAGGTCAGATCATGAACCTATGTCTCCCTTCCGGTTCGGTCTTACACTCGGGTCATACCGACAAGAACACCTTCCGAGGAGACTCGACATGGCCGACTACAACCCGCCGCTTCGCGATATCCGTTTCGTGCTGGATGCCGTCTTCAAGGTCAAGGACCGCTGGAGTCAGTGGCCCGCCCTGGCCGAGGTGGTGGACGGCGAGACCGCCGATGCCATCCTCGAAGAAGCCGGCAAGCTGTGCGCTCAGGAACTGGCGCCGCTCAATCGCAATTCCGATGAAGAAGGCTGCCACTGGCACGCCGGTGAAGTGACCACGCCCCAGGGCTTCCGCCAGGCCTACCAGGCCTTTGCCGAAGGCGGCTGGGTGGGGGTCGGTGGCGATCCCGAATACGGCGGCATGGGCATGCCCAAGGTGCTTACCGCCCAGGTCGAGGAAATGATGCACGCCAGCTGCCTGGCCTTCGGTCTCTATCCGATGCTCAGCGCCGGCGCCTGCCTGGCCCTGCACGCCCATGGCAGCGAAGCCCTGAAGCAGGCCTACCTGCCCAATCTCTACAGTGGCCAGTGGGCCGGCTCCATGTGCCTGACCGAGCCCCATGCCGGTACCGACCTGGGCCTGATCCGCACCCGCGCCGAGCCCCATGCCGACGGCAGCTACCGGGTCACCGGCACCAAGATCTTCATCACCGCCGGCGAGCACGACCTCACCGAGAACATCATTCACCTGGTGCTGGCCAAGCTGCCCGATGCGCCGGCCGGTTCCCGGGGCATCTCGCTGTTCCTGGTGCCCAAGATCCTGGTGGACGAGGCGGGCGCCCTGGGCGCGCGCAACGCCGTGGCCTGTGGCTCCCTGGAACACAAGATGGGCATCAAGGGCGCCGCCACCTGCGTGATGAACTTCGATGGCGCGGTCGGCTATCTGGTGGGCGAGGTCAACAAGGGCCTGGCCGCCATGTTCACCATGATGAACTACGAGCGCCTGGGCGTCGGCATCCAGGGCCTGGGCTCGAGCGAGCGCTCCTACCAGAACGCCCTGGCCTATGCCCGCGAACGCCTGCAGAGCCGTTCTCCGGCCGGCATCCAGCAGGCCGCCAAAAACGCCGATCCCATCATCGTCCACCCCGATGTACGGCGCATGCTGCTGACCATGAAGGCCCTGAACGAAGGTGGCCGGCTGTTCTCCAGCTATGTGGCCCTGCAACTCGACACCGCCAAGTACAGCCCCGAGCCGGCCGAACGCGAGCGCGCCGAAGCCCTGGTGGCGCTGCTCACCCCGGTGGCCAAGGGCTTCCTCACCGATCTCGGCCTGGAACTCTGCGTCGCCGGTCAGCAGGTGTTTGGCGGCCACGGCTATATCCGTGAATGGGGCCAGGAGCAGCTGGTGCGCGACGTGCGCATCACTCAGATCTACGAAGGCACCAACGGCATCCAGGCCCTCGATTTGGTCGGCCGCAAGCTGGCCGGCAGTCGTGGCGCCCTCTACCGGCCCTTCAGCGAAGAGGTCCATGGCTATCTCGCCAGCCTGCCGGCGGACAACGAATTCGCCGCGCCCCTGCGCCAGGCCCTGGATCAGCTGGACGGCGCGACCGAGTGGCTGCTGCAGGCCGGCGCCAGCGACCCCCATGAGCTCGGCGCCGCCTCGGTGGACTACCTGCACCTGTTCGGCTATGTCGCCTATGCCTATCTCTGGGCACGGGCCGCGGCTGCCGCGGCGGAGCAGGACGCGGCCTTCGCCGAAGCCAAGCTGGCCACCGCACGCTTCTATTTCGCCCGCCTGCTGCCGCGCACCCTGAGCCTGGCGGCCGCCGTGCGCAGCGGCGCCCAGCCGCTCTACGCCCTGGCCGAGGAGGCCTTCTAAGCTGTTGACGGAAAAGGTGAAAAGCCATGTCGTGTAAGCTTTGGCTTACATGACATCGCCGCGATAAGCCATCGCCTACACCCGGGTAGCTGCGTAATCTACACCCATCGGATCGCGGTACAGGATGTACCCAGCGCTCCAGATGACTTCAAGGAAATGTGGCCAGGATGGCCCCCCGGCAAGGATGTCGGGCAGAGACTTACAGGGATAGATGGCCAAGGATTGGCGGCCCGACAAGGATGTTGGGTCAAGTCTGCGAAACCCCGCTTCGGCGGGGTTTTTTATTGCCTGCCGGAACCTGATTCAGGCCCTGCCAGTCTTAGAGGCATCTTCTTGCCTGCCTGCTACTGGAGCCTGAAATGGACCTCATCCGCCTCATCTTCGCCATCATCTTGCCGCCCGTGGGCGTCTTTCTCCAGGTCGGCTTCGGCGGCGCCTTCTGGCTGAACATCCTGCTGACGCTGCTGGGTTACATTCCGGGTATCATCCATGCCGTCTGGGTGATTGCTCGTCGCTGAACCCACGGCCGGATCGCGGCCCCGGTGCCGCAATCGACTGGCTGACCTAGGGGTCAGCGCCAACCGAAGCGGCAGGGGCTTGAGGGCAAGAGGTCCGCGCTAGGCGAGGGCGCTTCCTGCAGCCCTGTTCGAGGCCTGCCGGTCCATCACGCCGGTATCCTTGATCGACCGCCGGTGGTGCCACGGTCAGTGACGACACCCCTCCGCAGGCCGAGGCTTTGCCGTCGCCGACCGTTTTGTCCCGTACAAGGCTTTCAGACCCCATGAATCGCGAGTCGCCCCTCGATCAGAAGCATTTCAGCCAGATCCTCAAGCGCAATCTCTCCCTGCCTCTGAGCATCGGTGTCTTCAGCGCGATCTTCTTTATCGCCATCATCTATTACCTGCTGAAGGTCACCCAGTGGGTCGAGCATACCGACCGCGTCATCAGCGAGGCCAATGCCAACTTCCGCCTGGTGGTCGACCTGGAAACCGGGATGCGCGGCTATCTGCTGAGCGGCAATACCGCGTTCCTGCAGCCCTATGAACGCGCGCTGCCCAATGTCGAGCCGCAGCTCGATGAGTTGAAGAATCTGGTCAGCGACAGTGCCGTGCAGATCCGGCGCCTGGAACGGATCGAAGCGGTGCATCGCGAGTGGCGCGACTATGCGAGCCGGGTGATCGATGCGCGGCGGTTGGGTGGCGATTTCCAGACGCCGCTGAACGATGGCCAGGGCAAGAACCGCATCGACAGCATCCGCCGCGACTACACCGATTTCATCGCCTACGAAGAGCAGATGCGCGCCGAGCGCACCGAGACGGCCAGTCGCATGACGGTGATCTTCGTCGCCGCCTTCCTCATCGTCAGCCTGCTGCTGTCGGGCATCATGGCCTTCTTCGGGCGCCGTGAGCTCATGCGACTCTCCGCGACCTATACCCGGCTGCTCGATCAGCAGGCCGAGCACACCGACAATCTGGAACGCCAGAGCTGGTTCCGTTCGGGCCAGAATCAGCTGTCGGAAGCCGTCATCGGCCAGGCGTCACTGGCGCCCTTGGGCCAGAGCATCCTGCAATTCCTGGCGCGCTATCTGGGTGCCGCGGCCGGCGCCCTCTATGTGCGACTCGACGACGGCAGTCTGGAGCGCGTCGCCGACTACGCTCTGGACGATGAGGGCCGTCGTCGGCGCCAGCGCCTGGCGCCGGGCGAGGGTCTGGCCGGTCAGGCGGTGCTGGACGGTCGCGTCATGGCGCTGGAGCAGTTGCCCGCCGACTACCTCAAGGTCAATTCGGCCCTGGGTGAGCGCCAGGCCAGTGCGGCGCTCATCGTGCCCATCGAGAACGACGGCCGGGTGAATGGCGTGGTCGAGCTGGGCTTCCTGCGTGCCCTGCGGCCGCAGGATGAGGAGCTGCTGACCCTAATCGCCGATTCCATCGGCTCCTCGGTGGAAGCCGCGCGCTATCGCCAGCGCCTGCAGCAGGTCCTGGCGGAAACCCAGCAACTCAACGAAGAACTCCAGGTGCAGCAGGAAGAACTGCGCACCGCCAACGAAGAACTGGAAGAGCAGTCCCAGGCGCTCAAGGAATCCCAGGTCCATCTGGAGCAGCAGCAGGCGGAGCTGGAGCAGACTAACGAGCAGCTCTCCGAACAGGCCCAGGAACTGCTGCAGCAGCGCGACGTGCTGGATGACCGCAACAACCGCCTCAACGAAGCCCAGCAGATGCTGGAAGATCGGGCGCGCGAGCTGGAACGGGCCAGTCAGTACAAGTCCGAATTCCTGGCGAACATGTCCCACGAATTGCGCACACCGCTGAACAGCTCGCTGATCCTGTCCAAGCTGCTGGCCGACAACCCGGCCGGTAACCTGAGCGGCGAGCAGGTGCGCTACGCCGAATCCATCTATTCGGCGGGCAATGACCTGCTGACCCTGATCAACGACATCCTCGACATCTCCAAGGTCGAGGCCGGCATGCTGGAGATCCGCCCGGAGCAGATGTCCGTGCGCCGCCTGGTGGAAGCCCTGAAGACCGCCTTCGAGCCGGTGGCCCAGAACAAGGGTGTCGCCTTCGTGGTGGAGCTGGACGCGCGGATGCCGCCGGCCTTCTTCAGCGATCGCCAGCGGGTCGAGCAGATCCTCAAGAATCTGCTGTCCAACGCCTTCAAGTTCACCGAGCACGGCCAGGTGACCCTGCGCCTTTCGCTGGAAGACGGCCAGCCCAGCTTCGCGGTGAGCGATACCGGCATCGGCATCGCCGCCGAGCAGCAGGAGCTGATCTTCGAGGCCTTCCGCCAGGCGGATGGCGCCATCACCCGGCGCTATGGCGGCACCGGCCTGGGGCTGTCGATCTCCCGTGACCTGGCACTGCTGCTAGGCGGCACCCTGAGCGTCACCAGCCAGCCGGGGGAGGGCAGCACCTTCACCCTGCGCCTGCCGCTGGAGTATCAGGAAGCCGTTGCGCCTGCTCTACCCATCACCCCGGTTACCGCCCCTGCCGCGAACATTGCGCCGGCCGCGGCATCCGCGCCCCTGCCGGCCCTGGCCGCCACCCCGCGTCCGCCGGCTGCACCGCCGATCACCGAGGCGGCGGCTCCTGTGGGAGCGGCCTTCGCCGACGACCGGGACGACTGGCCCTATCCGGATCGCCGGGTCCTGGTGATCGAAGACGAGGTGCCCTTCGCGCAGATCCTCTTTGATCTGGCCCACGAACTGAAATACAGCTGCCTGGTGGCCCATCGCGCCGAGGAAGGCTTCGCCGCGGCCCTGGAATACCGTCCGGACGCCATCCTGCTGGACATGGGCCTGCCCGATCATTCCGGTCTCACGGTGCTGGAACGGCTCAAGGAAAACCCGCTGACCCGCCACATCCCGGTGCACGTGGTCTCGGCCTCGGATCGCATCGAGACGGCCATGCACATGGGCGCGGTCGGCTACGCCATCAAGCCCACCACCCGCGACGAACTCCGCGAGGCCTTCAATCGCCTGGAAGCCAAGTTCGCCGCCGGCATCAAGCGGGTGCTGCTGGTGGAAGACGACGCCCTGCAGCGCGACAGCATCGCTAAGCTGATCGGCGATGTGGACGTGGAGATCACCGCGGTGGAGATGGGCAGTCAGGCCCTGGAGCTGCTGCGCGACGAGGTCTACGACTGCATGGTCATCGACCTCAAGCTGCCCGACATGGAAGGCGGCGAGCTGCTCCAGCGCATGGCCAGCGAAGACATCTGCTCCTTCCCGCCGGTGATCGTCTATACCGGGCGCAGCCTGACCCGCGACGAAGAGGCGGCGCTACTCAAGTATTCGCGCTCCATTATCATCAAGGGCGCGCGTTCGCCCGAACGGCTGCTCGACGAGGTGACCCTGTTCCTGCACAAGATCGAGGCCGACATGCCGCTCGATCGCCAGCGCATGCTGGAAAGCGCCCGCAGCCGCGAGAAGGCCTTCGACGGCCGCACCCTGCTGCTGGTGGACGACGACGTGCGCAACATCTTCGCCCTCACCAGCGCCCTGGAGCAGAAGGGCGCCAAGGTGGAGATCGCCCGCAACGGCCTGGAGGCGCTGGAAAAGCTCGACAACAGCGACACCATCGACCTGGTGCTGATGGACATCATGATGCCGATGATGGATGGCTACGAAGCCATGCGTGAGATCCGCAAGCGGCCGCACATGAAGAAGCTGCCGATCATCGCCATCACCGCCAAGGCCATGAAGGACGACCAGGAGCGCTGCCTCGCCGCCGGCGCCAGCGACTACCTGGCCAAGCCCATCGACCTGGACCGGCTGTTCTCGCTGATCCGCGTCTGGATGCCGTCGCTGGAGCGGCTGTAGGTCATGAGCGAACGGCTGCAGGACATCGAGCTGAGGTTGCTGCTGGAAGGCATCTTCCTGAGATACAGCCACGACTTCCGCAACTACTCCAAGGCCTCGCTCAAGCGTCGGGTGCTGCAGGCACTGACGCGCTTCGACTGCCCGAGCATTTCGGCGCTGCAGGAGCGTGTGCTGCGTGATCCGGCGCTGTTCGCTGAGTTGCTGCAGTTCATCACCATCCCGGTCAGCGAGATGTTTCGCGATCCGGGCTACTTCCTCGCCCTGCGCCAGCAGGTGGTGCCGGTCCTGCGCACCTATCCCTCGCTCAAGGTGTGGATCGCCGGCTGCAGCACCGGCGAGGAAGTCTTCTCGATGGCCATCCTGTTCCAGGAGGAAGGGCTGCTCGACCGCACCCTGTTCTATGCCACCGATATCAATCCGCGCTCCATGGAAAAGGCCCGCCAGGGCATCTTTCCGCTGGAGCGGATGCGCGCCTATACCGCCAGCTACCAGAAGGCCGGCGGCACCCGGGCGTTTTCCGACTACTACACCGCAGCCTATGATGGCGCGCTGTTCGACAAGTCGCTGATCGCCAACGTGACCTTCGCCGATCACAGCCTGGCCACCGACAGCGTCTTTTCCGAGACCCAGCTGGTGTCCTGCCGCAACGTGCTCATCTACTTCAACAAGAATCTGCAGAATCGGGCGCTCGGGCTGTTCCACGAGTCCCTGAGTCACCGCGGCTTTCTCGGGCTGGGCAGCAAGGAGTCGCTGGACTTCTCCGCCTATGCCAACCACTTCGAGCCGGTGGTGAAGCAGGAACGGCTGTTCCGCAGGCTCTAGCATGTTCCCGCCCCGCAAGCCGTTGCGCCTCATTGTCATCGGAGCCTCTGCCGGCGGGCTGCAGGTCCTGCTGCGCCTGCTCTCGACCCTGCCGGCCAGCTACCGCCTGCCGCTGGCCGTGGTGCTGCACCTGCCGGACGATCGCACCTCGCGCCTGGCCGAGCTGTTCCAGGCGCGCTTGGCCCTGCGGGTGCGCGAGGCCGAGGACAAGGACGCTATACTGCCGGGCACCCTGTATTTCGCGCCGCCGGGTTATCACCTGCTGGTAGAGGATGACTTCACCCTGTCGCTGTCCCGCGACGAGCCGGTGCAGTTTTCCCGGCCGTCCATCGATGTCCTGTTCGAAAGCGCGACCGACGCCTTGGGCGAGCAGGTCTGCGGCATCCTGCTGACCGGTGCCAACCATGACGGTGCCAGTGGCCTGCACGCCCTGGCGCAGAACGGCGGGGTCACCGTCGTCCAGTCGCCGCAATCGGCCGAGGTGCCGACCATGCCCGAGGCGGCCTTGAAGAGATTCCACCCGGATTTCGTGCTGGATGTGCCGGGCATCCATCTATTGCTCATCGAGCTGGAACGCGACCATGGCTGAAGTACCCGTCGAACAGGCGAAGCTCCTGCTCGTAGACGACCTGCCGGAAAATCTCCTGGCGCTGGAAGCCCTGCTGCGCAGCGAGGCGCTGGAGATCTTCCAGGCCAGCTCCGCCGAGGCCGCGCTGGAGCTCCTGCTGATGCACGAATTCGCCCTGGCGATCCTCGATGTGCAGATGCCGGGCATGAACGGCTTCGAACTGGCGGAGATGATGCGCGGCCTGGAAAAGACCCGGCACATCCCCATCGTCTTCGTCAGCGCCGCCGGCCGTGACCTCAACTATGCCTTCAAGGGCTACGAGAGCGGTGCGGTGGATTTCCTGCACAAGCCCCTCGATGTCCATGCGGTGAAGAGCAAGACCCGGGTGTTCGTCGACTTTTACTGGCACCGCAAGCGCCTGGCCGAGCAGCTGGTGGCCCTGGAGCAGAGTCGCCAGGAGCAGGAGATCCTGCTGGCCGAGTTGCGCCAGACCCAGGTCGAGCTGCAGCAGGCGGTGCGTACCCGCGACGACTTCATGTCCATGGTCTCCCACGAACTCAAGACGCCGCTCAACACCTTGATGCTTGAAGCCCAGCTGCGCCGCATGTACCTGGACAAGGGCAAGCTGGAAGCCTTCACCCCCGACAAGCTGGCCGGCATGGCCGAGCGCGACGAGCGGCAGATCCAGCGCCTGGTGCACCTGATCGACGACATGCTCGACATCTCGCGCATCCGCACCGGCAAGCTGTCGATCCGCCCCTCGCAGTGCGATCTCGCCGCCCTGGTCAACACCGTGGTCGACAGCTTCGCCTCGCAATTCGCCGCGGCCGGCTGTCCGGTGGAGTTGCACGCCGAAGGCCCGGCGCCCGGCTACTGGGACGAATTCCGCATCGAGCAGGTGATCACCAACCTGCTGACCAATGCCATGAGATACGGCGCCGGACGTCCGGTGGAGATCTCCCTGCGCAGCGACGGCGCCGACGTGGAGCTGAGCGTCAAGGACCACGGCATCGGCATCCCGGTGGAGCACCAGGCCCTGATCTTCCGCCAGTTCGAGCGCGCCAGTGGCACCGAGAACATCGCCGGCCTGGGCCTGGGCCTCTATATCGCCGACCAGATCGTCAAGGCACACCACGGCAGCCTGCACGTGGAAAGCATCGCCGGGCAGGGTGCGACCTTCCGCCTGCGGCTGCCCTGTCTGCCGGCCTAGGTAGCATTGACAGGACCCCGGGCGCCCGCGAGAATCGCGAAAAGAGGTGAGATGTCGTACCTCTTGCCAGATAACTCCATAAGAAGGCGCCCGCTCATGTCCGAAGTCTCCTCGTCACCCTTCCATCGACTCCTGCTCACCGGTGCTGCCGGTGGCCTGGGCAAGGAGTTGCGCCAGCGGCTCAAGCCCCATGCCGAGATCCTGCGGCTGTCCGACATCGCGCCGATGGCTGCGGCCGAAGGCCCGGCGGAAGAGGTGGTGACCTGCGACCTGGCGGACAAGGCCGGCGTCCATGCGCTGGTGGAAGGCGTCGACGCCATCCTGCACTTCGGCGGGATTTCCACCGAGCACGCCTTCGAGCCCATCCTCGAAGCCAACATCCGCGGCACCTTCAACCTCTATGAGGCCGCGCGGCGCCACGGGGTGAAGCGCATCGTCTTCGCCAGCTCCAACCATGTCATCGGCTTCTATCGCCAGGATCAGCGCATCGACGCCAGCGTGCCCCAGCGTCCGGACAGCTACTACGGCCTGTCCAAGGCCTTTGGCGAGGACCTGGCGTCCTTCTATTTTGATCGCTATGGCATCGAGACGGTGAGCATCCGCATCGGCTCCTCCTTCCCCGAGGCGCAGAATCGCCGCATGCTCGCCACCTGGCTGAGCTACGAAGACCTGACCGATCTCATCCTGCGCAGCCTGACCACGCCGGACGTCGGCCACACCATCGTCTATGGCGCCTCCGCCAACCGTGACAGCTGGTGGGACAACCGCCTGGCCGCGCACCTGGGCTTCCAGCCCAAGGACAGCTCCGAGCCATTCCGCGCCAAGGTCGAGGCCCAGCCCATGCCGGCAGCGGACGATCCGTCGATGGTCTACCAGGGTGGTGCCTTCGTCGCCACCGGTCCCTTCGACGACTGAGGAGGGCCGCCATGACTGCCGAATTGCTCGTCGATGCCCGCAACGCCACCGGTGAGTGTCCGGTCTGGCAGGTCGCCGAACAGGCCCTCTACTGGGTCGATATCCCGGCCAAGCGGCTGCACTGCTGGACCCCGGCTGGCGCCCTGGACAGCTGGAGCGCACCGGAAATGCTCGCCTGCATCGCTGCCCGCGAGGGTGGCGGCTGGCTCGCCGGTCTGGAAAGCGGCCTCTTCGCCCTGCAGGCCGAGGCTTCCGGCCAGCTGAGCGGCGAACGCCTGGTCGCTCTCGACCATGCCCAGCCGGCCATGCGATGCAACGACGGTCGCTGCGATCGCCAGGGCCGGTTCCTGGTGGGCACCATGGTGCAGGACATGGCGCAGGGCGCGCCGGCCGGACGGCTCTACAGCCATGCGGCGGGCGAGGGCGCCCGACTATTGCTGGACGACCTCATCGTACCCAATGGCCTGGCCCTGAGCCCCGATGGCCGCACCCTCTATCTGTCCGACTCCCATCCCAGCCGTCAGCTGATCTGGGCCTTCGACTACGATCCGGATACCGGCACACCCAGCAACCGGCGGCTGTTCGTCGACATGAACGCCCATCCCGGCCGACCCGATGGCGCCGCGGTGGATGTCGACGGCTGCTACTGGATCTGCGGCAACGATGCCGGCCTGATCCACCGCTTCACCCCCGACGGCCGCCTGGATCGCTCCCTGAGCGTACCGGTCAAGAAGCCGGCCATGTGCGCCTTTGGCGGGCGCAATCTGGATACCCTGTTCGTGACCTCCATCCGTCCGGGTGGAGATCTCAGCGACCAGCCGCTGGCGGGTGGACTCTTCGCCCTGGACCCCGGGGTGCAGGGATTGCCGGAGCCTGCGTTCGCCGGGTGAATCAATCCCGGTTTCAGGGACCGCAGGGCTTCCAGGCTGCGGAGCCCTGAGCGGTGCATGGCAACCTTGGGAAACCAGTTGTCATGCTTTTGTCATGAAGATCGGCAGGGGTCCCGCCCGGGCGGCTTATAATCAGATTCTATCCGCCGTAATTCGCCGCCATGACCTCTTCAACCGCAAGCCGCCCCACCGCCCGTTACTACGGCCTGGAATGGCTGAGATTCCTCATGGCGCTGTACATGGTCGTCTACCACCTGGGCGGGCTCTACAGCGATCTGCCGGACGCCTTTCGCCGGCTGGCCGGCATGGGCTTCTTCGCCACCAGTACCTTCTTCCTGCTGTCGGGCTTCCTGCTGGCCCATGTCAGCCTGGATCGCCAGGGCGCGCTCAAGGGCAGCTCCCGTGGCTTCGTCCTGCGGCGGCTGTGCAATCTCTATCCCATCCACCTGCTGACCCTGCTGGTCGCGCTGGGGCTGTCCTACTGGCTGTCCCAGGATTCCTGGCTGGAACACGGGGTGCCGGTCTACTACAACCAGCACCCCTATCTGCAGCTGGAAGAGGGCAGCGAGCTGGACGAGATGCTGCCGCTGTCCTGGCTGGCCGCCACCACCCACGTGCTCCTGCAACTGCTGCTGTTGCAATCCTGGGAGCCACGCTTCCTCTGGCTCAACGGCGCCGCCTGGTCGATCTCGGCGCTGCTGTTCTTCTACCTGCTGTTTCCGCTACTCGGTCCGCGGCTGATGCGCCTGCGCCGCTGGGCCCTGGCCGCCGCCGCGCTCTGGGGGCTCTATCTGCTCGGTCCGCTGGTGGCCACCTGGGCCCAGGCCTTCGATACCGTGACGGTGGGCGTCATCCACCGCAATCCGCTGATCCGCCTGCCGGAATTCCTGCTCGGCATCCTGCTCTATCGCGCCGTGCAGGATCCCTGGGTGGCCGAGACGACCCAGCGCCTGCGCCTGCCGCTGCTGCTGTTCGGCCTGACCGGCCTGTGGCTGGGCGCCCTGCTGCTGGAAGGCGATGGCCGCCGCTGGTTCTACCTGGTCCACAACGGCCTGCTGACACCCTTCCAGGCCGCGGTGCTGCTGGCCTGCGCCACCTTCGGCGAACCCGGTCGCGCCGGTGTGCGCCGCCTGGCCCAGCGTCTTGGCGAGGCCTCGCTGTGCATCTTCGCCGTCCACACCCCGCTGATCGGCGTGCTCGAACCCTGGACCCGCACCCTGCTGGGCTGGATGCACCTGGCCGGCGACAGCCTCGAAGACCTGGCCGAAGACGTCGGCGAGGCGCTGGCGCTGCCCATCCCCATTCCCGGCTGGATGCTGCCGCTGCACCTGGTGCTCATCGTCCTGCTCGGCCTGGCCATGCAGCGCTGGGTGGCCGGTCCGCTGCGCCGCTGGCTGCAGGCGCGCTTGCCCCAGTCTTAAGGAGGCGTTAAGTAGACCCGGCTAGCCTCGCCGCAGGAATCCGCAGCGGAGCTGAGCCTTGTCCAGCGAATACGAAGTCCACGGCCCCCACGACCACGAGGTGGAACACGCCGCCCATGGCGCCCATCGCCGCGACAGCCTCACCGGCCGCATCGCCGTCACCACCGCCATCCTGGCGACGCTAGGCGCCCTCTGCGCCTACCAGGGCGGCAATGCCGAGAGCCTGGCGCTCTACTACAAGAACGAAGAAGCCATCGCCAAGACCGAAGCCGCCAACCAGTGGGGCTACTACCAGGCCAAGGGCGAAAAGCAGAACCTTGCCGACCTCGGCGCCGCGCTTGCGACCAACCCCGACACCGCCCAGCGCTTCACCCAGGACAGCCAGCGCTACGCCCAGCAAAAGGCCGAGATCCGCACCAAGGCCGAAGCCCTGGAAGCCAAGGTCAATGCCAACGAAGCCCTGAGCGAAACCCAGCTCCACCGCCACCACCGCTGGGCGCAGGCCACCATGCTGATGCAGGTCGCCATCTCCCTGGCCGCCATCACCCTGCTGACCCGGCGGCGCTGGTTGCAGGCGGCGGTGTATGGGGTGGCGGGGGGAGGAGTGGCGGTTGGGGTGTTGGCGTTGCTGCACGTCTAGCCATTTAGGTGATGCCAGAGAGCGACCACCAGGCACGCAAAAGGCACGTCTTGCCACAACGATAGAATTGGCTTTACTGGAAGCTTCAGGTTCCGTATACGTTACAAACCATCAAATTTGTTACGTATGCAGAACATGGATAGCGAGCTGATCAGCCAACGTCTCGGCAGCCAACTCCGCCAGCGGCGTCTTAATCGAGGCCTTACGCAAGCGAGCCTCGCCGAGCTGGCAGGCCTTACCCGGCAAAAGATCATCGCCGTGGAGCGAGGAGACTCCCGTGTCGGTATGGCAGCCTACGCACGAGCGCTCGCAGCCTTGGATTGCGAGCTGGCAATAATCCCTGCCGCCTTGCCGACCTTGGACGAGATTCAGGGGGTATTCGACTGATGAAGACTCGGCTGCGCGTCGCAACCCCTGCAGGCGGGAGCGGAGCGCTCATGGCTCAGGATGGCGACTACCTGTTCCGCTACCAGGACGATGCTTCGGCAAGGGCTGCCATCAGTCTGCTGATGCCGGTGCGCCTGGATGACTATCGCCGCCGCGAACTGCATCCGATCTTCCAGATGAATTTGCCGGAAGGCTATGTACTGGAGCAGCTACGCAACAGGTTGGCCAAGCTGGTACCTCTGGATCCCATGGCTCTGCTGGCCCTGACAGGCAGTAGTTCGCCCATCGGTCGCGTGACGGTGACATCGCCTGAGATCGATACACTGCTGGAGCGCCAGCGCTTTCCAGGCGAACGGCTCAGCGAGATTCTCGCCTGGGATGGCACGGAAGACCTGTTCGTCGAGTTGGTGGATCGCTACATCCTGCGCGCCGGTATCTCCGGCGTACAGCCCAAGGTCTTGGTGCCCGAGCGGGAGGATGCCCGCTTCACCTCGAGAACCGCCGAGTTGATCATCAAGAGTGGTCGAGACGAATTTCCGGGCCTGGCGATCAACGAATACCTCTGCATGTCCGTGGCCCACGAGTCAGGCATTCCGGTGCCGGAATTTCACCTTTCCAGCAACGCCAAGCTATTCGTCATGCGCCGGTTCGACCGCGACGAACATCTTGAACCTCTCGGCTTCGAAGATATGGCTGCCCTGATGGGGCTGACAGCAGAGCAGAAGTACAGCAAGAGCTATTCGGCGATCGCCAAGGCCATCCGCCTGTTCTGTGCGCCCGAACATGTCCGCTCTTCGCTGGCGCAACTCTTCGCCACGGTGAGCCTGAGCTGCATCCTCGGCAATGGCGATGCGCATCTGAAGAACTTCGGATTGCTCTATGCCGACCCTGCCCAGCGCGATGCACGGCTGGCGCCCGCCTATGACATCGTCAACACCACCGCTTACCTTCCCGAGGATGTTCTGGCGCTGGAGTTGATGGGCAACAAGTCGCTGTTTGCCTCGCGCCAGGGTTTGCTGGATTTTGCGGAAGTCTGCGATGTGGAGCGACCCACCGAGATGATTCGCTCCCAGTTGGAGGCGCTGGAGCGGGTCCTAATGCGTGCAACTGACCTTTGCGAGCAGGCGCCACAGATCGTCGCTGCCATCCGGCACAGCGCTGCGCCCTTCGTGCAGACGTTCGGCTAAAGCACGAGGACTCGGAAAAGGCAGGGCAAAAGCCCAAAATCCAGGCACAAAAAAGCCGCGCAACGCGCGGCTCCTGAAAACTGGTGGGCCCACACGGACTCGAACCGTGGACCAAAGGATTATGAGTCCTCTGCTCTAACCAACTGAGCTATAGGCCCTATAGCGCGGTGGAGTATACCGGGGGTGGCAGGGATCGCCAAACCCTTGTCGGGCATAAAAAAACCGGAGCCTGGGCTCCGGTTTTCTGTACTGCGCTGGCGCCTTACTCGTCGAGGAAGGAGCGCAGGTGTTCGCTGCGGGACGGGTGGCGCAGCTTGCGCAGGGCCTTGGCTTCGATCTGGCGGATACGCTCGCGGGTGACGTCGAACTGCTTGCCCACTTCCTCGAGGGTGTGGTCGGTGTTCATGTCGATGCCGAAACGCATGCGCAGGACCTTGGCTTCACGGGCGGTGAGGCCGGAGAGCACGTCGCGGGTGGCTTCCTTGAGGCTTTCGCTGGTGGCCACTTCGATCGGGGACTGCATGGTGCTGTCCTCGATGAAATCGCCCAGGTGCGAATCCTCGTCGTCGCCGATGGGCGTCTCCATGGAGATCGGTTCCTTGGCGATCTTGAGCACCTTGCGGATCTTGTCCTCGGGCATCTCCATGCGCTCGCCCAGCTCTTCCGGGGTCGGCTCGCGACCCATCTCCTGCAGCATCTGGCGGGAGATCCGGTTCAGCTTGTTGATCGTCTCGATCATGTGCACCGGAATCCGGATGGTGCGCGCCTGGTCGGCGATGGAGCGGGTGATGGCCTGGCGAATCCACCAGGTGGCGTAGGTGGAGAACTTGTAGCCACGGCGGTATTCGAACTTGTCCACCGCCTTCATCAGACCGATGTTGCCTTCCTGGATCAGATCGAGGAATTGCAGACCGCGGTTGGTGTACTTCTTGGCGATGGAGATCACCAGACGCAGGTTCGCCTCGACCATTTCCTTCTTGGCACGGCGGGCCTTGGCCTCGCCGATGGACATGGCGCGGTTGATGTCCTTGATCTGCGAGACCTTCAGCTCGTAGTCACGCTCCAGCTCGGCCAACTGGGCCTGCTTGGCCTGGATGTCGGCCTGGAAGCGCTCGAGACCTTCGGCGTACTTGGGCTTGCCCTTGAGCAGGCCGGCGGTCCACTCGGTGTTGGTCTCGTTGCCGGGGAAGTGGCGCAGGAAGTCGGCACGCGGCATGCGCGCATCGCGCACGGCCAGCTGCATGATGGCGCGCTCGAGGCCGCGCACACGCTCCAGGGACTCGCGCACGCGGGTCACCAGGGCTTCGTACTGCTTGGGTACCAGCTTGATCGGCGAGAACAGCAGCGCCAGGGCGACGAATTCCTCCACGGCGCGATCGTCGTCGCGGCCGTGCTTCTTCAGCACCTTCTGGGTCTTTTCCAGCTGCTCGGCGACCGCGCCGAAACGCAGGCGAGCCTCTTCCGGATCCGGGCCGCCGTCGCCTTCTTCCTCGGCGTCGTCGTCGCTCTCTTCCTCGTCGTCCTTCTCGTCGTCCACGGCCTTGGCATCGGCGGCCTTGTTCGGGACGGGCAGCTCGTCGCTCTCGTTCGGCAGGCTGCCGTCGTCGGGATCGATGTAGCCGGCGAGGACGTCGGACAGGCGACCGCCTTCGGTGGTGACGCGGGTGTATTCGCTGAGGATGTAGTCGACGGTGCCCGGGAACTGGGCGATGGCGCCCATGACTTCGCGGATGCCTTCCTCGATGCGCTTGGCGATCTCGATCTCGCCTTCGCGGGTCAGCAGTTCCACGGTACCCATTTCACGCATGTACATGCGCACCGGGTCGGTGGTGCGGCCGACATCGCTCTCGACTGCGGCCAGGGCGGCAGCGGCTTCTTCGGCGGCGGCTTCGTCGGTATCCGTCTCGGCCAGCAGCAGGGCATCGGCGTCCGGCGCGGTCTCGAATACGTTGATCCCCATGTCATTGATCATGCGGATGATGTCTTCCACCTGTTCCGGATCTGAAATATCCTCCGGTAGGTGGTCATTGACCTCCGCGTAAGTCAGGTAACCCTGCTCACGACCGCGGGCGATCAATTCTTTCAGACGGGATTGCTGTTGCGCTTTTCCGGACATAGGTACCCTTCCACTGAAGGCTTAGGCGGGCAAAAATAGCTGAACATTATAGCCGGTTAGACGGTTGTCGTGCCAGTTAGGTCACGGACCCCGCCGGACGGCTGAGGAGTTCACGTAGGCGGTCCTTGTCTTCGGAGCTCAGTTCGCTCTGTCGCGCCTTGCGTAGGAGTTGCTCCAGCAGGCGATCACGCTGGCTGGCGGCTAACCTCGTTATGGTGTCGAAAAACTGTTGTTCAAGGTTGTCCCCGGCAATCAGCCATTCTTTTTCCGCCAGAGCGCGCAGCAGTCGACCCTGTTCGGTGCCGTGCCAGCGAGCGATGAGCGCCAGGGTGCTCTGCCCGGGCTTCTTCTGCAGCGCCTCGACCAAGGCAACCAGCAACTGGGCGTACTGATCGCTTTCCTCGGCCAGGTTGCGGGCGTCCTGCACCGCCTGGGCCAGGGTCGGGTGGTGCAGCAGGCTGCGCAGCGCGGCCAGCACCGGGGTCTCCACCTTGACCGGTGGCTGACGGGGAATACGCTCGCCGCCGCCCTTGCCGTTGAAATCCTTTTTCCAGCCCTTGCCGTCACGCCCCCCCTTGCCTTCGCGGCGGGGCGTCCACTGCTGCTGCGCCGGGGCTTCCTCGGCATGGGCATAGGCGTAGTCGCCATAGTCCGGGGGCGGGGCATCCTGCGGCGGGGCGGACGGCGCCAGCTGGCTCAGCGCATCGTTGCCGAGGCCGGTGAGTTCGCTCAGGCGCTGGCGCATCAGCAGGCGCAGGTTGTTACCGGGAATCTTCTCGATCAGCGGCGCCGCCAGGGTGGCCAGGTGCGCCTTGCCTTCCAGGGTGGCCGGATCGGCCTCGATCATCAGTTGCTGGAAGAAATACTCGGCCAGCGGCTGGGCCTGCTGGACGAAGCGCGCCTGGAAGGCGTCCGCCCCCTCGGCGCGCACCAGGGTGTCCGGGTCCTCGCCCTCGGGCAGGAACAGGAAGCGCACCCGGAAGCCGTCCTTGAGCACCGGCAGGGCCGATTCCAGGGCGCGCCAGGCGGCGCTGCGACCGGCCTGGTCGCCGTCGAAGCAGAACAGGATGCTCGGCACGATGCGGAACAGCCGCTTGATGTGCTCTTCGCTGGTGGCGGTGCCCAGGGTGGCCACGGCATTGCGGATGCCTTGCTGGGCCAGGGCGATGACGTCCATGTAGCCTTCCACGACCAGGATCTCGTCCAGGTCGCGGTTGTGCTTGCGCGCCTCGAACAGGCCGTAGAGTTCCTGGCCCTTGTGGAACACCGGGGTCTCCGGCGAGTTGAGGTACTTGGGCTTGTCGTCGCCCAGTACCCGGCCGCCAAAGGCGATGACCCGGCCCCGGCTGTCGCGGATCGGAAAGATCACCCGGTCGCGAAAGCGATCGTAACGCTTGCCGCTCTCGGCGTTCTCCACCAGCAGGCCAGCGTCGAGCATGGCCTTCTGCTGCAGGTCGTCGCCGCCCAGGTGCTTGCTCAGGTTGTCCCAGCCCGGCGGGGCGAAGCCCAGGCCGAAGTCCCGGGCGATCTCGCCAGTGAGGCCGCGCTTCTTCAGGTAGTCGACCGCTGCCTGGCGCTTGGGGTGGTTGCGCAGCGCCAGGCGATAGTATTCGGCGGCAGCGGCCAATAGCGGGTAGAGCGGGGAGTCCGTGGGTTGCCGCGGCTTGCGTCGACCACCGCTCTCTTCGCGCGGCACGTCCACGCCGGCCTTCTTGGCCAGCTCCTCGACCGCCTCGGGGAATTCGAGGTTGTCGTGGTCCATGATGAAGCCCAGGGCGTTGCCGCCGGCACCGCAGCCGAAGCAGTAGTAGAACTGCTTGTCGGGGCTGACGCTGAAGGAGGGCGTCTTCTCGTTATGGAAGGGGCAGCAGGCCATCCAGTTCTTGCCGGCCTTCTTGAGCTTCACCCGCGCGCCCACCACCTCGACGATGTCGGTGCGATTGAGCAGGTCGTCGATGAAGCCTTGCGGGATGAGTCCGGCCATGGTCAGCGTCTGGATAGAGGGGCGAAGAGCGGAGGATGAAGCGAGGAGGGCAGTCTAGCGCCAGAGTGCGCCAGGGCGAAGCGGGAAGGCCAGAAACAGACAACCCGACCAGAGGTCGGGTTGTTTGATGACGCCAGAGGAGCGCTGTAACTCAGTACAGACGCTCGCGACGGCGCTGCTCGCGCTGTACTTTCTTGGCGTGGCGCTTGACCGCGGCGGCAGCTTTACGCTTGCGCTCGGCGGTGGGCTTTTCGTAGAACTCGCGGCTACGCACTTCGGCCAGTACACCGGCCTTCTCGCAGGAACGCTTGAAACGACGCAGCGCTACGTCGAAGGGTTCGTTTTCTTTGACTTTGACGTTGGGCATCCAGGTCGTACCTTCAAATTTACCGAGGTTTAATCCAACGCTAGCGGCAAAAGGGCACGGGAAGCGTCGGTTTTTAAGGGTTGCGGATAGTAACGCTTCAACTGCCCCGCTGCCAAGCCCCGGCGGACGAAAAGCGCTGGCCGGTGCTGGAAGCGGCGCTTATCATGCGCAGCCTGACATTCTATACCCTCGAAGGCTTATCTCCATGCGTGTTCTGGGACTGGAAACGTCCTGCGATGAAACCGGCGTCGCCCTCTACGACAGCGAGCGCGGCCTGCTGGCCGATGCGCTGTTCAGCCAGATCGATCTGCACCGCGTCTACGGTGGCGTGGTACCGGAGCTGGCCTCGCGCGATCACGTCAAGCGCATGCTGCCGCTGATCCGCGAAGTGCTGGACGCGGCGGGCAGCCGTCCCGCGGATGTGGACGCCATCGCCTACACCGCCGGCCCCGGCCTGGTCGGCGCCCTGCTGGTGGGCGCGGCCTGTGCCCAGGCGCTGGCGCTGGCCTGGGGCGTGCCCGCCCTGGGCGTCCACCATATGGAAGGTCATCTGCTGGCGCCCATGCTCGAAGAGCAGCCGCCGCAATTTCCCTTCGTCGCCCTGCTGGTCTCCGGTGGCCATACCCAGCTGGTGCAGGTCGATGGCATCGGCCGCTACAGCGTGCTGGGCGAGTCCCTGGACGATGCCGCCGGCGAAGCCTTCGACAAGACCGCCAAGCTACTAGGCCTGAGCTATCCCGGTGGACCGGAGATCGCCCGCCTGGCCGAGCGCGGCGTGGCGGGGCGCTTCGTCTTTCCGCGCCCCATGACCGATCGGCCCGGCCTGGAATTCAGCTTCAGCGGCCTCAAGACCTTTACCCTCACCACCTGGCAGCGCTGCCGGGCGGCCGGTGACGACAGCGAGCAGACCCGCTGCGACATCGCCCTGGCCTTCCAGACGGCGGTGGTCGAGACCCTGGCGATCAAGTGCAAGCGCGCGCTGAAGCAGACCGGGCTCAAGTCGCTGGTGATCGCCGGTGGCGTCAGCGCCAACCGCGCGCTGCGCGAGAACCTGGAGCAGATGCTCGGCGAACTGGGTGGTCACGTCTTCTATGCGCGGCCGCGCTTCTGCACCGACAACGGTGCCATGATCGCCTATGCCGGTTGCCAGCGGCTGCTGGCCGGCCAGCAGGAAGGCCCGGCCATCGCCGTCAAGGCGCGCTGGCCCATGGAGCAGCTGGCGGCGCTCTGAGACGGGCGGAGGGCGCCAGCGGGCAATCCCCGGACGGCGCCAGGGTCAAAAATGACGCTCGGTCCCCTGGCGCAGGGCGCGCAGGTTGTGGCGGTGGCGAATCAGGATGAGCAGGGCGAGCAGCAGCATCGGCGCCAGCAGGTCCGGACGTTGCCAGGCGAACAGCGGCAGGATGCCGAGCACCGCGACCAGGGACGCCAGGGAAGCGATCCTCAGGCTGGCGAATACCGCGGCCCAGAGCACCAGCCCTAGCAGCGCCGCTGGCGGATAAAGGCCGAGCAGCAGCCCGGCCGCCGTGGCGACGCCCTTGCCACCGCGGAAATGGAAGTACAGCGGATAGAGATGGCCGACCACGGCGGCCAGCCCGATCCAGGCCTGCTGCAGGGGTGCAAGCCCCAGTTGCTGGGCGATCAGTACGGGGATCAGGCTCTTGCTCAGGTCGCCGGCGAGGGTCAGCAGGGCCAGCTTGCGTCCGGCTAGGCGCAGCATGTTGCTGGCGCCGGGATTGCCGGAGCCGTCGTGACGCGGGTCGCGGGTGCCGAACAGGCGACTGAGCAGCACGGCGAAGGACAGCGAGCCCAGCAGATAGGCCAGCAGGAGCAGCAGCCAGAACATGGTAGGGTTCCGCGCCAGGAGAAGGCTCGATTCTACCGACAGCCCGCCGCCCGACGATAGGCCGGCGGTGACGATCACACAGAGCACGACAAAGGTGCGAGGCAAAGGCAGTGGACAAGGTTTTCATCGAGGGACTCGAGGTCGACACCGTGATAGGGGTGTACGACTGGGAGCGTGACATCCGCCAGTGCCTGCGCATCGATCTCACCATGGGCTGGGACATCCGCGCGGCGGCGGCGAACGACGAACTCGAACATACCCTGAACTACGCGGCAGTGGCCGAGCGCATCACCGCCTTTGCCCACGAGACCGCCTTCGAATTGGTCGAGACCTTCGCCGAGCGCCTGGCCGCCCTGCTGCAGGCGGAATTCAAGCTGCCCTGGCTGCGCCTGCGCATCACCAAGCCCGGCGCGGTGCCGACCGCTCGTGGCGTGGGCGTGGAGATCGAGCGGGGGCAGGCGTGACCCGGGTCTATCTGGGGCTGGGCAGCAACATCCAGCGCGAGCAGCACCTGGGCATGGCCCTGGACGAACTCGCCGAGCTGCTGACCGATCTGCACTGCTCGCCAGTGTTCGAAAGCGAGGCAGTAGGCATCCGCAGTGCGCCCTTCTTCAATCTCGTCGTAGCCGGCGACACCGACCTCGATCCCGCCACCTTGAGTCAGAGACTCAAGGCCATCGAAACCCGCAGCGGGCGCTATGCACCGGATCGCCAGGGTCTGCCACTGGACATCGACATCCTGCTGCACGGCGACCTGACCGGCGAGTTCGCCGGCCTGACCCTGCCGCGCGCCGAGATCCTGCGCAACGCCTTCGTGCTCTGGCCACTGGCCCTGCTGGCCGGCGAACGACGGCATCCGGACAACGGTAGGCGCTTTGACGAGCTGTGGCAGGTGATGTGTGGCCAGACCCCCCAGGTGCTGCGGCCGGTGGCGTTCCGCTGGAAGGGTATGGAACTGACGCCAGACGCGTTGCTGGGCGCCGATCGAGTGTAGCGCGACGGTCGTTGGGCTTCGCTGCGCTCAACCCAACCTGCGGGAACTCTTCTCCCTCTCCCTTTGGGAGAGGGCTGGGGTGAGGGCACGCCTCGCGAAGGCTCCCCAGTGGAAAAGGCTGCGCCGTTTTCCACGCTACGGCTCTAGCACAGGCTTCGCTTCGCTCGGACAACCCCCTCTCCCTCAGGGAGAGGGTTGGGGTGAGGGTCGCTGGGGAAGAGCTGCGCTGTGCTCAGCGCCAACCTACGAAAGCTGCGCCAGGGCCTCGATGCGGGCTTGCTTGAGGGCCTCGCCCAGGGCGGCACCCTTGAAGCCCTGGGCGACCAGCGGCTGGACCGCGACCCCGCGCACTACCTCGGCCGCCTGACGCAGCAGCGCCAGCGGTGGCTCGCCCTCGGCGGGCCTGACCGCTGCGGCACAGGCGCAGGCCTGGAGGAACTCCTCGAAGCGCGCCGGGCGGCGCAGCACGTCGAAGCCCTGCAGCAGCTCGAACCAAGCCTCCGGGGTCAGCTGTCGGGCCTGCAGCGCCGTGGGCCAGTGGCGCGCCAGCAGCAAGGCCAGCTCGGCGGGATCGCGTGGCACCTTGAGGCGGGCGTTGAGGGCGGCGTGCTGCTCTTCCGGTACGTCCAGCAGCAGGCAGGCCCAGCGCACGTTCAGCGAGGCCTGGACCTCGGCGCTCTGGCGCAGGATGGCATAGACCCGGGCACCCGGCTCGGGCTGCTCGCCGGCGAAGCTGGCAGTCACCTCCGGCAGCAGCGCGGCCAGGGCGCCGCAGTTGTGCAGCACCCGAATGAAAACATCGGGTCGCTCTTCGAGCAGGGCGCGGGAGATTTCCTTCCACAGTCGTTCGGCGGTCAGGGCATCCAGCTCGCCACTGGCGACCATGTCCTGCATCAGCAGCAGCGTCTCGGGCGCCACCTGGAAACCCAGGCTGCAATAGCGGGCGGCGAAGCGGGCGACCCGCAACACGCGCAGCGGATCTTCGGCGAAGGCGGGAGAGACGTGGCGCAACAGGCGCGCCTGGAGATCCGCGCGTCCACCGTAGGGATCTATGACCTGGCCATCGTCGTCTTCGGCCATGGCGTTGACGGTGAGATCGCGGCGGATCAGATCCTGCTCCAGGGTGACATCGGGCGCGGCATGAAAGGTGAAGCCGCCATAGCCACGCCCGCTCTTGCGTTCGGTGCGGGCCAGGGCGTATTCCTCGCCGGTCTGGGGATGCAGAAAAACCGGGAAGTCGGCGCCCACCGGGCGATAGCCCTGGGCAGCGAGGGCTTCGGCGGTGGCACCCACCACGACCCAGTCGACCTCCGTTACCGGGCGACCGAGCAGGCGATCCCGTACGGCACCGCCCACCTTGTAGATTTGCATAGAAAAAGACCTCCTTTCGGAGGTCTAGGATAGCCCGAAAGATTGGCTCGGCTCAGATCGGCGAAGCCAGATCCAGACGCCGGTCGTGATCGCGGCTCTCGTGGCGGGGTGGAACCTGGAAGCTCTGGGCCACGTCGTCGCCCCTCATGCTTTCCAGGCGGATATCGAAACCCCAGAGTCGGTGCAGGTGCTTGAGCACCTCGTCCGTGGAGTTGCCCAGCGGCTTGCGGTCATGCTGGAAGTGGCGAAGGGTGAGCGAACGATCGCCACGCCGATCGACATTCCAGATCTGCACATTGGGCTCGCGATTGCCCAGGTTGTACTGGGCGGCGAGTTGCTCGCGGATCAGCCGATAACCGCCGTCGTCGTGGATGGCCGCCACTTCCAGTTCGTCGCGCTGGTCGTCATCGAGGATGCTGAACAGCTTGAGGTCGCGGATCACCTTGGGCGAGAGGTATTGCAGGATGAAGCTCTCGTCCTTGAAGCTCTTCATGGCAAAGGTGACGGTGGCCAGCCAGTCGCTGCCGGCGATCTCGGGGAACCAGCGGCGGTCTTCGTCCGTGGGGTCCTCGCAGATGCGGCGGATGTCGCGGAACATGGCGAAGCCCAGGGTGTAGGGGTTGATACCGCTGTAATAGGGGCTGTCGAAGCCCGGCTGGTAGATCACCCCGGCGTGGGATTGCAGGAATTCGAACATGAAGCCTTCGGTGACCAGGCCCTCGTCGTATAGATCGTTGAGCAGGGTGTAGTGCCAGAAGGTGGCCCAGCCCTCGTTCATCACCTGGGTCTGGCGCTGGGGATAGAAGTACTGGGCGATCTTGCGCACGATGCGGATCACTTCGCGCTGCCAGGGCTCCAGCAGCGGCGCGTGCTTTTCCACGAAATAGAGGATGTTTTCCTGAGGTTCGCTGGGGAAGCGCGCCCCTTCGTCGTGGGCTTCCTTGCCGGCCATCTTGGGAATGGTCCGCCAGAGGTCGTTGACCTGGCGCTGCAGCTGCTCCTCGCGCTCCTTCTGCCGCTGGCGTTCCTCGGCGGCGGAGATGGGATAGGGCCGCTTGTAGCGGTCCACCCCGTAGTTCATCAGCGCATGGCAGGAATCCAGCAGTTCTTCCACGGCATCGATGCCATGGCGTTCCTCGCACTGGGTGATGTACTGCTTGGCGAACACCAGGTAGTCGATGATGGAGCTGGCATCGGTCCAGGTGCGGAACAGGTAGTTGCCCTTGAAGAAGCTGTTGTGGCCGTAGCAGGCGTGGGCGATCACCAGCGCCTGCATGGTCATGGTGTTCTCTTCCATGAGGTAGGCGATGCAGGGATCGGAGTTGATCACGATCTCGTAGGCCAGCCCCATCTGGCCGCGGCTGTAGTGCTTCTCGGTGTGGAGGAAGTGCTTGCCATAGGACCAGTGGTTGTAGCCGATGGGCATGCCGACGGAAGCGTAGGCGTCCATCATCTGCTCGGCGGTGATCACCTCGATCTGGTTGGGATAGGTGTCCAGCGCATAGCGCTTGGCGATCCGGGCGATCTCCCGGTCATAGGTCTGGATCAGCTCGAAGGTCCATTCCGAGCCGGTGGAGATGGGCTCACGTTTCATGACACGAGTCTCCGCTGGAACAGTTCGCGGAACACGGGATAGATATCCCCCGCCGAGACGATCTGCTGCTGCGAGAAGGAATCCGGGAAGCTGCCCCGGACGTTCTCGTATTCGTACCACAGCGCCTGGTGCTCGCGTGGGGTGATTTCCACATAGGTGTAGTACTGCATGAACGGCAGGATCTGCTTGGTCAGGATCTCCCGGCAGATGGGCGAGTCGTCGTTCCAGTTGTCGCCGTCGGAGGCCTGGGCGGCATAGAGATTCCATTCGTTGACCGGATAGCGCGCGGCCATGACCTCCTGCATCAGCTTGAGGGCGCTGGAGACGATGGTGCCGCCGGTTTCGCGGGAGTAGAAGAACTCTTCCTCGTCCACTTCCTTGGCGCTGGTGTGGTGGCGGATGAACACCACCTCGATGCGCTCGTAGTTTCTCTTGAGAAAGAGGTAGAGCAGGATGTAGAAGCGCTTGGCGATGTCCTTGGTCGCCTGGGTCATGGAGCCGGAGACGTCCATCAGGCAGAACATCACCGCCTTGGAGCTGGGGCTGGGCTGCTTGGAGAGTAGGTTGTACTTGAGGTCGAAGGTGTCGAGGAAGGGCACCTTGTCGATACGCGCGCGCAGCCGTTCGATCTCGGCTTCCAGCGCCTGGATGTCACCGAGGTTGTCGGGCTCCTCCACCCGCAGCCGCGCCAGTTCGGCCTTGGCCTCGCGCAGCTTGTTGCGGCTGCCGCCGGAGAGGGCGATGCGCCGGGCATGGGAGGCACGCAGGGTGCGGATGATGTTGATCCGGGCGGGGTTGCCCTCGTTGCTGATGCCGGCGCGGACCGTCTTGAAGGTGTCGGTGCCGGTCAGCTGCTTCTTGACCAGGTTGGGCAGCTCCAGATCCTCGAACATGAAATCGAGGAATTCGTCCTGGGTGATCTGGAAGGCGAATTCGTCCATGCCTTCGCCGCTGTTGCTGGCCTTGCCCTGGCCCTGACCACCGCCGCCGCCCTGGGGCCGCGGGATGCGCTCGCCGCTGACGAATTCCTTGTTGCCCGGATGGACGATGGTCTGGCGTCCGCCCTTGCCCTGGTACAGCGCGGGTTCGTCGATGTCGCGGGCAGGAATGCTGATCTGCTCGCCGTGCTCCATGTCGGTGATGGAGCGCCGACTCACGGCTTCCTCGACCGCCTTCTTGATGTGCTCACGATAACGCCGCAGGAAACGCGTGCGGTTCACCGTGCTCTTGTTCTTGCCGTTTAGACGCCGGTCGATGACATAACTCATACAGGCCCTCCGGGCTATTGCAGGACGCCACGACGACGCGGCAGGCGCGTCGTCGCGGGTTCAGCCTCAGGCTGCCTTACTGCGACTTGCGTACCCGTGAATACCACTCGGACAGCAGTCGCACCTGCTTCTCGGTGTACCCGCGCTGGACCATGCGGGTCACGAAGTCGCTGTGCTTCTGCTGGTCTTCCTTGCTGGCCTTGGCATTGAAGCTGATGACCGGCAGCAACTCCTCGGTGTTGGAGAACATCTTCTTCTCGATCACCGCACGCAGCTTCTCGTAGGACAGCCAGCTCGGATTCTTGCCGTTATTGTTGGCACGGGCGCGCAACACGAAGTTGACGATCTCGTTGCGGAAATCCTTCGGATTGCTGATGCCGGCGGGTTTTTCGATCTTTTCCAGTTCCTCGTTGAGGGAGGCGCGATTGAGGATCTCGCCGGTTTCCGGATCGCGGTATTCCTGGTCCTGGATCCAGAAGTCGGCATAGAGCACATAGCGGTCGAAGATGTTCTGGCCGTATTCGCTGTAGGACTCGAGGTAGGCGGTCTGGATCTCCTTGCCGATGAATTCCACGTAGCGCGGCGCCAGGTATTCCTTGATGAATCTCATGTAGCGCTCGCGGGTCTCGGCCGGGAATTGCTCGGCTTCGATCTGCTGCTCCAGCACATAGAGCAGGTGCACCGGGTTGGCCGCGATCTCGTTGGCGTCGAAGTTGAACACCCGCGAGAGGATCTTGAAGGCGAAGCGGGTCGAGAGGCCGTTCATGCCCTCGTCGACCCCGGCGCTGTCGCGGTATTCCTGGATCGACTTGGCCTTGGGATCGGTGTCCTTGAGATTCTCGCCGTCATAGACGCGCATCTTCGAATAGATGTTGGAGTTTTCCGGTTCCTTGAGGCGCGAGAGCACCGAGAACTGGGCCAGCATCTTCAGGGTATCCGGCGCGCAATGGGCGCTGGCCAGGGAGCTGTTGACCAAGAGCTTGTCGTAGATGTGGATCTCGTCGGAGACGCGCAGGCAGTAGGGCACCTTGACGATGTAGATCCGGTCGATGAAGGCCTCGTTGTTCTTGTTGTTGCGGAAGGTGTGCCACTCGGATTCGTTGGAGTGGGCCAGGATGATGCCGCTGTAGGGCAGGGCGCCGAGGCCTTCGGTGCTGTTGTAGTTGCCTTCCTGGGTCGCGGTCAGCAAAGGGTGCAGGACCTTGATCGGGGCCTTGAACATCTCCACGAATTCCATCAGGCCCTGGTTGGCCCGGCACAGGGCGCCGGAATAGCTGTAGGCGTCCGCATCGTTCTGCGGGTATTCCTCCAGCTTGCGGATGTCCACCTTGCCCACCAGCGCGGAGATGTCCTGGTTGTTCTCGTCGCCCGGTTCGGTCTTGGCGATGGCGATCTGGTTGAGGATGGAGGGGTAGAGCTTGACCACCCGGAACTTGCTGATGTCGCCGCCGAATTCCTGCAGGCGCTTGGCCGCCCAGGGCGACATGATGCTGCGCAGGTAATGACGGGGGATGCCGTAGTCCTCTTCGAGGATCTGGCCGTCTTCGTCGGGATTGAACAGCCCGAGAGGCGATTCGAATACCGGCGAGCCCTTGATGGCGTAGAAGGGGATCTTCTCGATCAGGTGCTTGAGTTTCTCCGCGAGGGACGACTTGCCGCCGCCCACCGGGCCGAGCAGATAGAGGATCTGCTTCTTCTCTTCCAACCCCTGCGCCGCATGGCGGAAGTAGGACACGATCTGTTCGATGCAGTCTTCCATGCCATGGAAGTCGGCAAAGGCCGGATAGCGGCGGATGACCTTGTTGGAAAAGATGCGCGACAGGCGTGAATCACTGGTGGTGTCCACCAGTTCGGGTTCGCCGATGGCCATGAGCATGCGCTCGGCGGCACTGGCAAAGGCGGTACGATCCTTCTTGCAGATCTCAAGGTATTCCTGAAGGGAATACTCTTCCTGGCGAGTCGCTTCAAAACGCCCCTGGAAGTGACTGAAAATGCTCATGACGTCTCCTCGCTGGATACCCTGGACCAGCTTGGAATCGATGCCTGGAGCCTTGCCTTGCTGCCGGTGGGGAGCGGTCATGCCGGGCGACGAAAGATAACGTCTCTAATACCTTCGCGGTCGTCTTGCCTAATCGATCCTTACACGCCTGCAGAATTAGGGGCGGGTTTCGAGAGACGCACGAAGGAGACCGATGGAAACGGTCCCCCTGGAATTCCCCCGAATCTCCAGTGGTTACACCGATGGTCCAAAGCCGGTTATCGAGCCCGCCGTTTCCGGAGGGCCTGATTCCAGAATAGTCCTATCTGCGAGATGTGGAAGAGCCAATTCGGTTTATTCTTGTAACGACAGCGTCAATCGGCTGTGCTAGAGGCCCGCTCAGGCCTGGCCGCTGGCGGTCTCGTCGGGATAGCGGGTGCGCCAGTTTTCGAAGCCGCCGTCGACGCTGTAGACCTGGCTGAAGCCCTGGCCGGCCAGGAAGGCGGCCGCACTCTGGCTGGAGTGACCGTGGTAGCAGAACACCAGCAGCGGCGCGTCCAGATCGGCGGCGGCTATGAAGTCGTGGATGTTCTGGTTGTCGAGCCGCTGCGCCCCGGCGACGTGCAGGGAGGCGTAGCTGTGCGGATCGCGGATGTCGACGATCTGGGCGCCCTGGCTGCGCAGCTCCAGGGCCCGCTCGGGGGAGATACAGGTGAATTCGCTCATTTCTTCTCCTTGCAACTGCAGAGATGACGGCGGTTGCCGTCGACGTCGAGCAGGGTCATGTCGCCGCCCCAGACGCAGCCGCTGTCGAGGGCCTCGACATTGGGTGCTGCGCAGCGACCCTTGAGCGCGGCCCAGTGGCCGAACAGGATGCGCACGTCGCGGGTCAGCCGGTGCTCATGGCTGAACCAGGGGGCGAAGCCGGCCGGTGCGCTGTCCAGGCCTTCCTTGCTCTTGAATTCCAGACGACCTTCGGCGCTGCAGAATCTCATGCGCGTCAGGTAGTTGGTGATCAGGCGCAGGCGTTCCTGGCCTTGGAGATCATCTTGCCAGAGCGCCGGCTCGTTGCCATACATCTGCTCGAGAAAGGGCACATGGGCCTGGTCATCGCGCAGCACGGCTTCCACTTCGCCGGCCAGACTCAGCGCCTGACCCAGCGTCCACTGCGGCGGCAGGCCGGCGTGGACCAGCACGCAATTGCGCTCCGCATCTTGCTGGATCAGCGGCAGATGGCGCAGCCAAAGCAGCAATTCGTCGCGATCGGGGGCGGCGAGGATGTCGCTCAGGGTGTCCTGTTTCTTCAGCCGGGCGCCGCCCAGGGCCACCGCCAGCAGGTGCAGGTCGTGGTTGCCCAGGACGCTGACCAGCGAATCGCGCATCGCGTACAGGTATCTCAGGGTTTCCAGGGACTGAGGTCCGCGGTTGACCAGATCCCCTACCAGCCAGAGGCGGTCCTGCGCAGGATCGAAGCGGACCTCGTCGAGGAGGCATTTGAGCGGGTCGAGGCAACCTTGCAGATCGCCAACGGCGTACAGCGTCATCGGGACTCCTAGTGCAGCGAGCCGGGTACGGCCAGGCGGAAGGTGGGGATGGCGGCTTCGAAGAGATGGCCATCGCTGGCGACCATCTGGTAGCTGCCCCTCATGCTGCCGACCTGGGTCGGCATCAGGGTGCCGCTGGAGTAGCTGTGGGTTTCGCCCGGGGCGATCAGCGGCTGTTCGCCCACCACGCCCGGTCCGCGCACTTCCTGCGCCTCGCCATTGCCATCGGTGATGATCCAGTGGCGGCTGAGCAGCTGCGCCGGGAGCTGGCCGTCGTTGCGGATGCTCACGTCGTAGGCGAAGGCGTAGCGCTCCTGGCTGGCACTGGATTGCTCGGGCAGGTAGCGGGTGGTGACCTGCACGGTGATGAGATAGCGCGGATCGGGCTCGGTCACGGGAGAATTCTCTGCGGAGGCGGGTGGAAAGGCTTCAGCTGGACGCCAGCTGGTTGGCCAGGCGCACATAGGCGGCCAGGTCCAGCTGCTCGGGGCGCAGCCCCGGATCGACGTCGGCGGCCTCGATGGCGGCGCTGTCCAGGGTACCCTTGAGGGTGTTCCTGAGGGTCTTGCGGCGCTGGCCGAAGGCCTCGCGGACGACGCGCTCCAGCAGCACCGGATCGCGGGCCACATGGGGCCGCTCGGTGTGGGGCACCAGGCGCACGATCGCCGAATCCACCTTGGGCGGCGGATTGAAGGCGCCTGGACCGACGTTGAACAGGTGCTCCACGCGGCAGTGGTACTGCACCATGATCGACAGCCGTCCCCAGTCGCCATTGCCCGGCACCGCGGCCAGGCGTTCCACCACTTCCTTCTGCAGCATGAAGTGCATGTCGGCGATGATGTCGGCGAAGCTGAGCAGGTGGAAGATCAGCGGCGTGGAGATGTTGTAGGGCAGATTGCCCACCACCCGCAGTCGATCGCCGGCGGCGATGCTGGAGAGGTCGTATTTCATGGCGTCACCCTGGTGCAGGGTGAACAGCGGATTGAGGCCGAACTTGAGTCGGAGCAGGGGAATCAGGTCCTGATCCAGCTCGATGACGTCGAGCCGGGCGCCGCTGCCGAGCAGGCCCTCGGTCAGGGCGCCCTGGCCCGGACCGATTTCCAGCAGGCGCTCGCCGGATCGCCCGTGGATGGCGCGCAGGATGCGATGGATCACCCCGGCGTCGTGCAGGAAATTCTGGCCGAACCTCTTGCGGGCGCGGTGTTGGTAGAGCTCGGTCATCAGGTGCTCCGGCGCAGGCAGCGGGCCTGCGATTTCAAGACGGCAAAGACCCACCAGTTTAGCAGACCCTTGGCCGTCACCGGAGCGCTCAGAGTCTCTTCATAACCTGCTGCGCGTCGGCCAAACTGCGTTGAAAAGACCTTCGGAATGCTCATTTACCATTCGTAAACTCCGCTTCCTCAGGGCTTTTCGCCTTGTTTGGCTCTAGCTCGCGAGGTTATGAATAGCCTCTTAGGTCACCGAACGGCGATGGGCCGCCATGCTGTAGGCGGTCTCCAGGGCCACCTTCAGACTGCCGGTGTCGATGCGTCCGCTGCCGGCCAGGTCGAGGGCGGTGCCATGGTCGACCGAGGTGCGGATGATCGGCAGGCCCAGGGTCACGTTGACCGCCGCGCCGAAACCCTTGTGCTTGAGCACCGGCAGGCCCTGGTCGTGGTACATGGCCAGGACGGCATCGCAGTGCTCGAGGTGCTTGGGGGTGAAGAGGGTGTCGGCGGGCAGCGGTCCGACGAGATCAAGGCCTTCGGCGCGCAGGCTGTCCAGCGCCGGCTCGATGATCTCGATCTCTTCCCGGCCCAGATGACCGCCCTCGCCGGCATGGGGATTGAGACCGCAGACCAGGATGCGCGGCCGGGCCACGCCGAAATAGCGCTGCAGATCGCCATGCAGGATGCGGGTCACGTCCAGCAGCGTCTGGTGGTCGATGGCATCGGCCACTTCGCGCAGCGGCAGGTGGGTGGTGACCAGGGCCACTCTCAGGCCGGCGGTCGCCAGCAGCATCACCACCTGCGGGGTGTGGGTCAGTTCGGCGAGGAATTCGGTATGGCCGGAAAAGGCCACGCCCCCGTCGTTGATCACGCCCTTGTGCACGGGCGCGGTGATCATGCCGGCGAAGGTGCCGTCGAGGCAGCCCTGGCCGGCGCGCGTCAGGGTGTCCAGGACATAGGCGGCGTTGGCGGTGTCGAGCTGGCCGGTCACCACCGGCGCACCCAGCGGGGTGTCCCAGACATAGAGGGCACCGGCGGGTGCCGGGCGGTCGGGCCAGGCCGCGGGGGCGACCTTGATGAGCTCGATGGCGAGTCCCAGTTCGAGCGCGCGGGCGGCCAGGAGGTCGCGGCTGGCGATGGCGATCAGGGCGTGGGGCTGGGCCACGCGGGCCAGCAGCAGACAAAGGTCGGGACCGATACCGGCGGGCTCACCGGGGGTCAGGGCGAAGCGCAGGGCCATGGCGGGCTCCGGAAACAAGAAGGCCGCAGGGGGTGCCTGCGGCCTCGGGGTTACTGCTTGATCTCGACGTAGGCTTCGTCGCGGATCTGCCGCAACCAGGTCTGCAGCTCCTGGTCGTACTTGCGGCTACGCAGGAGATTCAACGCCTGCTGCTCGCGGGCCTGCTGGGTATTGTCGGTGGCCCGACGACCCAGGACTTCCAGGATGTGCCAGCCGAAGGCGGTGCGGAACGGCTGCGACAGCTGGTTGACCGGCGAGTTGTTCATGACCTCGCGGAATTCCGGGACCAGGGATTCCGGATTGATCCAGCCCAGGTCGCCGCCATTGAGCGCCGAGCCCGGATCTTCCGAGAAGCTCTTGGCCAGGGTGGCGAAGCTCTCGCCGTTCTGGATGCGCTCGCGCAGGCGCGCGGCCAGACGCTGGGTCTCGGCATCGCTGCGCACGGCATTGGGCTTGAGCAGGATGTGCCGGACGTGCACCTCGTCGACGATGCTGGCCTCGCCTCCGCGCTTCTCTTCCACCTTGAGGATCACGAAGCCGCCAGGTACGCGCACGGGCTGGGTGATGCCACCGACGCCGACACTGCCGATCAGGCGGTCGAAGGGCGGGGGCAGTTGGGCAGCCTTGCGCCAGCCGATCTCGCCGCCGTCGAGGGCGTTGTCCCCGGCCGAGCGGGCGATGGCCAGCTGGTTGAAGTCGGCGCCCTGACGCAGCTGGTTGTAGGTGTCCTGGGCCTGGCGCGCGGCGGCGTCGAGACCGGCATTGCCGGCGTTGTCGGCCACCGGGATCAGGATGTTGGCCAGCCGGTATTCTTCGGACAGCTGCAGCTTGCCCAGGTCCGAGGCGAGGAAGTTCTGCACCTCCTGCTGGGTGACCTGCACGCGCTGACCGACCTGGCGCTGGCGCACCCGGCTGATCATCATCTCGCGACGGACCTGCTCGCGCGCGGCATCGTAGGAGAGACCGTCGCGGGCCAGGGCCTGGCGGAATTCGGCCACGCTCAGGCCATTGCGCTGGGCGATGGTGGCGACGGCCTGATTGAGTTCCTCGTCGGAGATCTTCACGCCCATGCGGCCGGCCAGCTGCATCTGGATGTCTTCCAGGATCAGCCGCTCGAGCACCTGCTGGCGCAATTCGCTTTCCGGCGGCGCCGCGGCGCCGCGGCGGGTGATGTTCTGCTTGACCTCGTTGAGTCGCTGATCGAGCTGGCTCTGCATGACCACGTCGTTGTCGACGATGGCCACGACCTTGTCCAGCGGTACCACGGCAGCCTGAGCCAGGGGGGTGAGGGCGAGCGCCGCGCCCAGGGCGAGCGGGCGCAGGGCGTTACATAGCTTGGTCTTCACGTTCACGATAGCCTTGAATGCCTCTGTCCAGGAAGCCTTCGGTCTTGCCGCCGAAGACGTTGCCGAGTCCCTTGAGCACGATCTGCAGGAAGATCCCGCGATCGGCTTCGGAGCTCTGGGCGGTGTAGAAGACGTCGTCTTCGCTCTTGAGCCAGTAGCGGCTGATCAGGCGCAGCTTCCAGCAGCAGTTGTCGTACTCGAAGCCACCGAAGGCTTCCAGGGTACGGCTCTTGTTGTAGTCGAACTGCCAGCGGGCGATGGCGGACCACTGGGGTACGATCGGCCAGATGAAGGAGATGTCGTGCTGGTCGACCTTGTAGTCGTCGCTGTTGTAGGTGAAGCGGCCGAAGTTCGGATCGAACACCCGGACGTTGTCACGATAGCGATAGCCGACGTTGAGGATCTTGCCCGGCTCGGCTTCCGGCTGGTAGTGGAACATGACGCTGCCGGAGTCGGTCTGGTGCAGGGTCGGATCCCAGTTGAATTCGCCGTTCACGCGCCAGTCGCGGTTGAAGCGATACATGCCGGCCAGGGCATAGGGCGAACGCGAGGTGGTGGCCTGGGGATTGTCGATGTTCTGACCCAGGCTGCGGGCATAGGCCAGGTCGTCCTTGGTCAGGCCGGGCAGCTGGACATCGCGGTCGCGGAAGTAGAACAGCTGGCCGAAGCTGACGTTGGCGCGCTCGAAGCCGTTGGGCTCGATGAAGCGGCTGGTGGCACCCAGGGCCAGCTGGTTGGCGTCGCCGATGCGGTCGCGACCGGTGAAGCGGTTGTCGCGCCACAGCGAGCTGTAGCTGAAGGTGTATTCGCCGGTATCGAACACTGGCAGATCGTCTTGGTCGCGATAGGGTACATAGAGGTACTTGGCGCGGGGTTCCAGGGTCTGCTTGCCGCCTTCGCCGAACAGATTCGAGGTGCGGTCGAAGTAGAGGCCGCTGTCGAGACTGAAGATCGGCACCGAACGGGTCGGGCTGTCGTTGAAGCTGGTCACGCTGGAGCCGGCCGAGGCGCGACGACCACCGCCGACCAGCGGCGAATTCAAGTCATTCTGGCCGGTGCTGTCCAGGTCGAGGTCGTAGCGGGTGTAGGCATAGCGCACCGACGGCGTCAGGAAGCCCCAGGACGCGGTCATCGGGCGGGCGATGCCCGGCTCGACGTGGTAGCGATTGCCTTCGGCGCGGGTCAGGCCGAAGAGATTGACGTCCGGGCGGTTGCGCACGTTGGTGCGATTGCCGTTGTCGTCCAGGTCGAAGTAGGTGTTGTCGTCGAAGCTGCGGGTGAAGCGCACCGCCTCGGTGTCGTAGGTGAAGTCCAGGCCGCCCGGGTTGTAGGGCAGGGCGCCGGTCAGGGTCAGCTGTGGCAGGCGGTTGTAGGGCGTCACGTCGGAGACCGTGGCCAGCTGGTAGGCCTGGGCGTTGAGGCCGGCGACAAAGGTGTCGCCACGGTAGGTCAGGCGGCCCTGCTGGTTGACGTAGGTCGGCTTGTTGATGCCGAGGTCGGTGTCCAGGTCCTGGAAGTAGTAGGGATCGCTGATGCGGGTGTAGTCGACCTCGGCCATCAGGCGCGAATCCAGGCCGCTGCGGTTCTTCCAGCCGTACAGCCAGCGGTTGTCGGTGGCTTCCGGTTCGCCCTCGTGCTCCGGATCGGTGTCCTTGAGGTAGGAACCGTAGACCTCGCCTTCGCTGCTGCGGGTCAGGTAGCGGAAGTCACCCTCGGTCTGCAGGCCATGCTTGGCCATGTAGCGCGGATAGAGGGTGGCGTCATAGTTGGGCGCCAGGTTGAAGTAGTAGGGCGTGGTGATCGCGAAGCCGGTGTCGCTGGAGGTGCTGATCGAGGGCGCCAGGAAGCCGGACTGCCGACGGTCGTCGATCGGGAAGTAGATGAAGGGCGTATAGAGGACCGGAATGTCCTTGACCCGTAGCGTCGCGTTGGTCGCATAACCCAGGCCGGTGGCCGGGTTCAGGGTCACGGTGTTGCCCTTGACCTGCCAGGCGTTGCTGCCCGGTTCGCAGGTGGTGTAGGTGCCATCCTTGAGGCGGATGATGGCGTCGTCGCCACGCTTGGCATAGAGCGCGCTGCCGCGGGCGCGGCTCTGGTGCATGACGAATTCGGCGTTGTCGACCTGGACCTGGCCGTTGTCCAGCTGCAGATCGGCCTTGTCGCCGACCATCAGCAGGCCGTTGTCGCGGAATTTGACGTTGCCCTTGAGCTCGCCGCGATTCTCCAGCTGGTGCAGGTTGGCTTCCTGGGATTCCACCTGCATGCCGCCCTGCCGCAGTACCACGTCGCCGGCCAGGGTGGCGACCTGCTGCTCCTGCTCGTAGCGCGAGGCCTTGGCCGAGACGTAGGTCGGGGCCTTGGACGTCGGGGTGTCGTCGTACATGCCCGGGCGCTGCGGCTCGACATAGGCGCCACTGCAGTAGGGGCCGGTCTCGGCCAGCTGGGCCGGGGTCAGCTGATCGCGCGGGACCCAGTCCAGGTGACTGTAGTCGGCGCTGCGGGACTTGAGGGCACGACCCTTGCTCTCGGTCACCAGCACGGCATCGTCGCCCTTGCGGGCGGCCGGCTCGGCGGCGACGCCCTGGGTCTCGCCCTTGCTGGGACGGGGCGGGATGGCCGCGGTCGGTGCCTGGGTGTTGCACGACCAGCCACCACCGGCGCCGGCACTGCAGCTGAACTGCTCGGCGGGTGCGGCGATAAGGGCGGTGACGGGCTGCATGGCGAGCAGGCTGCCGGTTACCAAGAGGGGGAATTTTCTGCGAAACGCGGGGGTTTTCACGGCCATCCTTAAAGTCGTCCTGCACGCCGGCCATTAAGGGGCCGCGGCCTCTCGATGGGCTCAAAAAGATAGCGGATAATAAAACATGACCTGCGCATCGGCTAGGGCCGGGGGATCCGCTGTAAATGACTGAAGATGTTCGCTTAAACCAGATAGAAGACTGGCTGACCACCGTTCTACCGGAAATTTTCCGGGAGCAGGCCTGGGGTGAGGTGCCCGCGGGCAGCCTGACCGCGGCCAGCAGCGATGCCAGCTTTCGCCGTTATTTCCGCTGGGCGGGCGAGGGCCGCAGCCTGATCGTGATGGATGCGCCGCCGCCGCAGGAGGACTGCCGTCCGTTCGTCCAGGTGGCCGCGCTGCTGGCCGCCGCCGGGGTCCATGTGCCGCGCATCCTGGCCGAGGATCTGGAGCGGGGATTCCTGCTGCTGAGCGACCTCGGCACCCTGACCTACCTGGAGGTGATCAATGCGGCCAATGCCGACGATTATTTCCAGGCGGCCATCGACGCCCTGCTGGCGTTTCAGGGCAGGCAGCCGACGAACGGCAGCCTGCCGCTCTACGACAGGGCTCTGCTCGCCCGCGAGTTGAGTCTGTTTCCGGAGTGGTACGTGGGCCGCGAGCTGGACACGACCTTGAGCGCCAGCCAGCTCGATCGCTGGCAGGCCATCTGCGAGGTGCTGATCGACAACGCCCTGGCGCAACCCCAGGTGTTAGTCCATCGGGACTTCATGCCGCGCAACCTGATGCTCAGCACGCCCAATCCGGGGGTGCTGGACTTCCAGGATGCGGTCATCGGCCCGGTGACCTATGACATCACCAGCCTGTTCAAGGACGCCTTCCTCAGCTGGCCGGAGCCGCTGGTGCAGCGCTGGCTGCTGGGCTACTGGGAGCAGGCCCGCGCCGCCGGCATTCCGGTGCAGGCCGAGTTCGCCGATTTCCAGCGGGCCTCGGACCTGATGGGCGTGCAGCGCCATCTCAAGGTAATGGGCATCTTCGCCCGCATCTGGCACCGCGACGGCAAGCCGCGCTATGTCGCCGACACCCCGCGCTTTCTCGCCTATATCCGTACCGTGGTGGCGCGCCGCCCCGAGCTGGCCGACCTCGGCGCCTTGCTCGACGAGCTGCATGCCGAGCGGGCCGAGGCATGAAGGCCATGATCCTGGCGGCGGGCAAGGGCGAGCGGATGCGACCCCTGACGCTGAGCCTGCCCAAGCCGCTGATCGAGGTGAACGGCCGGCCGCTGATCGAGCACCACATCCGGGCCCTGGCGGCGGCGGGCATCACCGAGCTGGTGATCAATCACGCCTGGCTGGGCGCCCAGCTGGAAGCCGCCCTAGGCGATGGTAGTCCGCTGGGGGTCGCCATCCGCTTCTCCCCCGAGGGTGAGCCGCTGGAAACCGGGGGCGGCATCTTTCGCGCGCTGCCGCTGCTGGGCAGCGCGCCCTTCGTGCTGGTCAACGGCGACATCCGTACCGACTTCGCCTTTGGCAGCCTGACCCTGCCGGCCGGTTGCCTGGCGCATCTGGTGCTGGTCGACAATCCGCTGCATCACCCGAGCGGCGACTTCGGCCTGGTGGACGGGCGGATCACCCTGGACGCCCCGGAGAAGCTCACCTACAGCGGCATCGCCGTGCTTCATCCGCACCTGTTCGCCAGTTGCACGGCCGGAGCCTTCAAGCTGGTGGACGTGCTGCGGCCGGCCATTGCCGCCGGGCAGGTCTCGGGCCAGCGACTGGACGGTCGCTGGGTGGACGTCGGTACCCTGGAGCGGCTGGCGGAAGCGGAGCGGCTGTTCGAGGCGGCTTCTTGAAGATCTGGTTCTGGCCGCTGACGCTGCTGGGTTTCCTGGCCGGCTGGGCGGTGGCCAGCATTCCCGGTGCGCTGCTGGTGGCGCTGCTCGCCCATGCCGGCGAGCGGCAACTGGGACTGACCTCCCTGGCGGGCTGGAAGGCGCGCTGGCAGGGGCGCCCCGGGCGCTTCGAGCACCAGGCGCAATTCCAGATGCTCGGCCGGCTGGCCAAGCGCGGCGGGCGGGTGCTGACCGCCCACATCCGCCAGGCCGAAGGCGAGATCGAGCGTCTGGGGCTGGGCGCCGACGACCGCAAGAAGGCCATCGCCGCCTTCGAGCAGGGCAAGGGTGGCACCCTGCCGTCGACGGCCGATCTGCAGCGCCTCAGCGAGCGCAGCGAAGGCATCCTGCGCGCCTGCTGGCGCATGGTCTGGATCAGCGGCAGCGTGCGCCCCGGCGATCGCGACGAGATCCTCGGCTGGGGCCAGGCGATGGGCCTGGCCCCAGCCGAGGTGCTTGCCTTGCAGCCACCGGTACAGACGGCGCCACGCCAGCCCAGCAACGAAGAAAAGTATCGCAAGGCGCTGCAGTTGCTCGGCGTCACCGATGACGCCGACGCCGCCACGGTCAAGCAGGCCTATCGGCGGCTGCTCTCGCGCCATCACCCCGACAAGAAAGCCGGCGCCGGGGCCGGCCAGTCGGCGGTCTATGCCGCTGCCCAGCGCACCGCCGAGCTGCATGCCGCCTACCAGGTGATCAAGACGCGGCGGGGCTTCCGCTAGCGGCCGGTGGCAGCCGATCCAGCCAGGCGCGCAGGCGACGGACGGTCTGTTCCTGCTCGGCGGCCCGGTCGCCGGGAATCACCGGCAGATCGATCTGCCGATAGCCCTTGTTGGCCTTTTGCGCCGCGCGTTCCTTGCGCCGCTGGGCGGCCGCTCCGGGGGCGTGCACCAGATCGGCGATCTGCAGGTCGGTCTTGCCCATGGTGGCGTCCAGCCGCGGCGGCATGCCCTGGGGTTCGCGGGCGTCGATGAGCACCAGTTGCTTGACCTCGGCCGGTTCCTTTTCCGCCAGATAGCGCGCCGCCCAGTAGGCGCCGGTGCCGTGACCGACCAGCACGATGGGGCTGGCGCCCTGTTGCAGCGCCAGGTCGATGCCGGCGGCGATCCGCGCCAGTACCCGGGTGGCCTGGGCATTGGCCGCGGCTTCGGGATCCACCGGTGCGACCGCCGCCTGGGCCGGTTCGCCGCTGCCGGCTTCGGCCTGGGTCGGGGCGGCGGGCGCCGTACCGCTGCCGCCGGTCACCGGCGGTGCCGCCTGCTCACTGTTGGCCTGGGCGTCGGTGTCCGCCGGCGCGGTGTCCCGCTCGATCGCCACCACGGGGTCATAGGGATCGGGCAGGCTCAGGCTGATGGTCTGCCAGCCGAAGGTGGGCAACTGCTGGCGCACGGGCGCCACCACATTGGGCCAGTCGGCCGATTCGCCATCGCCCGGCACCAGCACTACCGTTCCTGCCGCCTTGGCCCGGGCGGCGGGCATCAGCAGGGCGAGAAAGGATTCGTCGCCGGCCTGCAGGGTCTTCTGCTGCTCGGCGGGCAGTTGCCGCATCAGCGCCTGCTGCTGCTCCTGGCTGCGCTCCAGCGCCGGGGCCACGGCGGCCGGCGCCGCCGGCGTTTCCGGTGCCGGGGTGGGCGCCTCTTCGGCAAGCACCGGGGCGGCAAGGCCGAGCAGGAGGAGGCAGAGCGGCAGCAGGGCGGGCGACGACATCGACGGGAATCCTCGACAGGGGGACGGTTGACCCTGGCGAGCCTACCGCCGTTCGCCCCGTCGGGGCAGCGGGAACGCCCGAGCCGCAGACGGATCTCCGTTACAATACCGCCACTTAACCTTCGCCGAGGCTATCCCATGCAACCCTTCGCCATCGCCCCCTCGATCCTGTCCGCCGATTTCGCCCGCCTGGGCGAGGAGGTCGACAAGGTCCTCGCCGCCGGTGCCGACATGGTCCATTTCGACGTGATGGACAACCACTATGTGCCCAATCTCACCATCGGCCCCATGGTCTGCAAGGCGCTGCACAACTACGGGGTGACCGCGCCCATCGACGTGCACCTGATGGTCAAGCCGGTGGATCGCATCATCGGCGATTTCATCGAGGCCGGCGCCACCGACATCACCTTCCACCCCGAGGCCTCCGAGCACATCGATCGCTCGCTGCAGCTGATCAAGGACGGCGGTTGCCGGGCCGGCCTGGTGTTCAATCCGGCCACCTCGCTGGATGCCCTGAAGTACGTCATGGACAAGATCGACATGGTGCTGCTGATGAGCGTCAACCCCGGCTTCGGCGGCCAGAGATTCATTCCCGGCACCCTTGACAAGCTGCGCGAGGCGCGCGCCCTGATCGACGCCTCCGGCCGGCCGATCCGCCTGGAGATCGATGGCGGGGTCAACGTCAAGAACATCGGCGAGATCGCCCGTGCCGGGGCCGACACCTTCGTCGCCGGCTCGGCCATCTTCGGCCAGCCCGACTATGCCGCGGTGATCCAGGCGATGCGCGCCGAACTGGCCAAGGCCCGCTCGGTATGAGCGCTCTGGTACGCCTCGGTGGCGGGCATCCGCCCGCCCTGGTGATGTTCGACCTCGACGGCACCCTGCTGGATTCGGCGCCGGACCTGGCCGCCGCGGTGGATGCCATGCTCGAACGCCTGGGCCGCGCGCCGGCGGGGCTGGACAAGGTGCGGCTGTGGATCGGCAATGGCGCCCGGGTGCTGGTACGCCGAGCACTGGCGGATGACATGCGGCATGACGCGGTGGACGATGCCGCCGCCGACGAGGCCCTGGCGCTGTTCATGGCGCTCTATGGCGGCAGTCACGCCCTGACCCGCGTCTATCCCGGCGTGCTGGACAGCCTGGCGCTGCTGCGCACCCTGGGCGTGCGCCTGGCGGTGATCACCAACAAGCCGGAGCGCTTCGTCGCGCCGCTCTTGGCCGACATGGGCCTGGGCGACTTCGACTGGATCGTCGGTGGCGATACCCTGCCGCAGCAGAAGCCCGATCCGGCGGGCCTGCTGTGGGTCATGCAGCAGGCGGGGGTGGCGGCCGGCCAGGCGCTGTTCATCGGCGATTCGCGCAACGACATCCGCGCCGCCCGCGCCGCCGGGGTGCGCTGCGTGGCCCTGAGCTACGGCTACAACCATGGCGAGCCCATCGCCAGCGAGCAGCCGGATCTGGTCGTCGACGATCTGCGCGAACTGTTCATCTAGCACGCCGAGGTGGCCGGCCGGTTGCCATGCCGCGCCGGCTAGGCTAACGTGGCCCTTCAACCCCCGCCCCAAGAGCAAGAGATCGCATCGTGGTGGTCACCCGCACAGGCTCCTCGCGAGCATGGATGAAAGTCATCAAGGCCCTGGCCCGTTGGCGCTGGCGCGCCTGATTTCGTCCCTGCCGGTATCAGACCGGCACGCTGTGCACCCGACCTTTCGTTTTCCTCGCCACGAGGCTGATCATGACCCGCGACGATTTCCTGCGCCTGGCCGCTCAAGGCTATAACCGCATTCCCCTGGCCTTCGAAACCCTGGCCGACTTCGACACCCCGCTGTCCATCTACCTGAAGCTGGCCGACGGCCCCAATTCCTATCTGCTGGAGTCGGTGCAGGGCGGCGAGAAATGGGGGCGTTACTCCATCATCGGCCTGCCGTGCAGCCGCGTCCTGCGTGTCCATGGACACCGCGTGGTGGTCAGCGACGCCGGTCGCGAGGTCGAGGTGATCGAGCACTGCGACGATCCCCTGGCCTTCGTCGAAGCCTTCAAGGCGCGCTATCGCGTGCCGACCCTGGACGGCCTGCCACGCTTCAATGGCGGCCTGGTGGGTTATTTCGGCTACGACAGCGTGCGCTATGTGGAGCGGCGCCTGGCGGCCTGCCCCAATCCCGATCCGCTGGGGACGCCCGACATCCTGCTGATGGTGTCCGATGCCGTGGTGGTGTTCGACAACCTGGCTGGCAAGATCCACGCGATCGTACTGGCCGATCCGGACGAGGCCGAGGCCTTCGACGCCGCCCAGGCACGCCTGGCCGACATCCTCGACCGCCTGCGCCAGCCCATCGTGCCGCGCCGCGGCCTGGATCTGTCCGCCCCGGCCGGTCCGGAGCCGAGCTTCCGTTCCAGCTTCAGTCGCGAGGATTTCGAAGGCGCGGTGCAGCGCATCAAGGACTACATCCTGGCCGGCGACTGCATGCAGGTGGTGCCCTCGCAGCGCATGTCCATCGCCTTCCAGGCGGCGCCCATCGACCTCTATCGGGCGCTGCGCTGCTTCAACCCCACGCCCTACATGTACTTCTTCAACTTCGGCGACTTCCATGTGGTGGGCAGTTCGCCCGAGGTGCTGGTGCGGGTGGAGGACGGCGAGATCACCGTGCGCCCCATCGCCGGGACCCGTCCGCGCGGCGCCACCGAAGAAGCCGATCTGGCGCTGGAGCGCGATCTGCTGGCCGATGCCAAGGAGCTGGCCGAGCACCTGATGCTGATCGACCTGGGGCGCAACGACGTGGGCCGGGTTTCCAGCACCGGCAGCGTGACCCTGACCGAGAAGATGGTCATCGAGCGTTATTCCAATGTCATGCACATCGTCAGCAATGTCACCGGCCGGCTCAAGCCCGAGCTCTCCGCCATGGACGCCCTGCGCGCCATCCTGCCGGCCGGCACCCTGTCCGGGGCGCCGAAGATCCGCGCCATGGAGATCATCGACGAACTGGAACCGGTCAAGCGCGGCATCTACGGCGGCGCCGTGGGCTACCTGGCCTGGAACGGCAACATGGACACCGCCATCGCCATCCGCACCGCGGTGATCAAGGACGGCGAACTGCACGTGCAGGCCGGGGCAGGCATCGTTGCCGACTCGGTGCCGGCGCTGGAGTGGGAAGAGACCCTCAACAAGCGTCGCGCCATGTTCCGCGCCGTCACCCTTGCCGAACAGTCCGTCTGAGGAATCCACCATGCTGCTGATGCTCGATAACTACGATTCCTTTACCTACAACCTGGTGCAGTACCTGGGCGAGCTGGGCGCCGAGGTCAAGGTGGTCCGTAACGACGAGGTGCCGGTCGAGGCGCTGGACGACCTGGCGCCGGAGCGCATCGTCGTCTCCCCCGGTCCCTGCACGCCCAACGAGGCGGGCATCTCCCTGGCCACCCTGGAGCGCTTCGCCGGCAAGCTGCCGGTGCTGGGCGTCTGCCTGGGCCACCAGAGCCTGGGCCAGGCCTTTGGCGGCGAGGTGGTGCGGGCGCGCGAGCCGATGCACGGCAAGACCAGCCCGGTCTACCACAACGGCGAGGGCGTTTTCGCCGGCCTGCCCAATCCCTTCACCGTGACCCGCTACCACTCGCTGGTGGTCAAGCGCGAGACCCTGCCCGAGTGCCTGGAGATCACCGCCTGGACCCAGCATCCGGACGGCAGCATGGACGAGATCATGGGCCTGCGGCATCGCGAGTTCATGATCGAGGGGGTGCAGTTCCACCCCGAGTCCATCCTCACCGAGCATGGGCACGACCTGCTGGCCAACTTTCTCCAGCAACAGGGAGGACGGCGCTAGATGGACATCAAGCAGGCCCTGAACCGCATCAGCGGACAACTCGACCTCAATGTGGTCGAGATGCAGGCGGTGATGCGCCAGATCATGACCGGTGGCGCCGACGAGGCGCAGATCGGTGCCTTCCTCATGGGCATGCGCATCAAGAGCGAGACCATCGACGAGATCTGCGGCGCGGTCAGCGTGATGCGCGAACTGGCCACCCCTGTGGTGCTGCCGAGCCTCGATCATGTGGTCGACGTGGTGGGCACCGGTGGCGATGGCGCCAACATCTTCAACGTCTCCTCGGCCTCGGTGTTCGTGGTCGCGGCGGCCGGCGGCAAGGTGGCCAAGCACGGCAATCGCGCGGTGTCCGGCAAGAGCGGCAGCGCCGATCTGCTGGAGGCCGCGGGCATCTACCTGGAGCTGACGCCCGAGCAGATCGCTCGCTGCGTCGAGCAGGTGGGCGTCGGCTTCATGTTCGCCCAATCGCACCACAGCGCCATGCGCCATGCCGCCGGGCCGCGTCGCTCCCTGGGGCTGCGCACCCTGTTCAACATGCTCGGCCCCCTGACCAACCCGGCCGGCGTGCGTCACCAGGTGGTCGGGGTGTTCAGCGCCGCGCTGTGCCGGCCGCTGGCCGAGGTGCTGCAGCGCCTGGGCAGCCACCACGTGCTGGTGGTGCACTCCCGCGACGGCCTGGACGAATTCAGCCTGGCCGCGGCGACCCAGGTGGCCGAACTCAAGGACGGCAGCATCAGCGAATACCAGGTGCTGCCGGAGGATCTGGGCATCAAGAGCCAGACCCTGGTCGGCCTGACGGTGGACGGCCCCGAGGCCTCCCTGGCGCTGATCCGCGACGCCCTCGGCCGACGCAAGACCGAAGCCGGGCAAAAGGCCGCCGACATGATCGTGCTCAACGCCGGCGCGGCGCTCTACGCCGCGGATCTCGCCCATAGCCTGCATGAAGGGGTACTCTTGGCCCACGACGCGCTCTACAGCGGCCTGGCCCGGGAAAAGCTGGACGAGCTCGCCCATTTCACATCCGTCTATCGCGAGGAGGGTCGCCCGTGAGTGTGCCAACCGTGTTGCAGAAGATCCTGGCCCGCAAGGCCGAGGAAATCGCCCAGCTCAAGGCCCGGACCAGCCTGGCCGAACTCGAGGCCCAGGCCCGTGCCGCCGACGCCCCGCGCGGCTTTGCCCGCGCCCTGCAGGCCCAGGTGGCGCGCAAGGAGGCAGCGATCATCGCCGAGGTGAAGAAGGCCTCGCCGAGCAAGGGCGTGATCCGTGAAAACTTCGTGCCGGCCGAGATCGCCCACAGCTACGCCCTGGGCGGCGCCACCTGCCTGAGCGTGCTCACCGATGTGGACTTCTTCCAGGGTGGCAACGCCTATCTGCAGCAGGCGCGCGCCGCCTGCCAGCTGCCGGTGATCCGCAAGGACTTCCTCGTCGATCCCATCCAGGTGGTGGAAGCCCGGGCCATTGGCGCCGATTGCATCCTGCTGATCGTCGCGGCGCTGGACGACGGCCTGATGGGTGAACTGGCCGCCACGGCCAAGGACGTTGGCCTGGACGTGCTGGTCGAGGTGCATGACGGCGCCGAGCTGGAACGCGCCCTGACGGTGCTGGATACCCCGCTGGTGGGGGTCAACAACCGCAACCTGCACACCTTCGAGGTCAGCCTGGAAGCCACCCTCGATCTCCTGCCGCGCATCCCCCAGGATCGCCTGGTGATCACCGAGAGCGGCATTCTCAATCGCGCCGACGTGGAGCTGATGGAAACCAACGAGGTGCGCGCCTTCCTGGTCGGCGAAGCCTTCATGCGCGCCGACGAACCGGGCCAGGAGCTGCAGCGTCTGTTCTTCCCGGATCGCCGCTTCCCGCTCAGAGACGCCTGAGACCAAGGTCGTCCGCACGAGGCCCCGGGGACCACCCCGGGGCCTTTTTCTTTCCACAGGGTGATCCAGGTCGACTCGCGCCCACCCTGGGCGGCGGGAACGACCTCCGTGTGCCCGCTGCCGACGCAGGGCTTTGTTTCTGTAGGGATAAACCCGGTTAATGGCCTCCGACTCGTTGCACCGTGGCGAGTCGCGGAGGCGGCTGGCCGTCGCAGGACGAGCCAGGACTCCGCCGTACCAGGCCATCCATAACCAGGGCATGCGAGAACCATGGCAACGGAAGAAAAAAGCGAAACACTTGATATCAGCGTCACCGATCCTTCCCGGACCGAGGAGGCGCGACGGGATCGGCGACTCGCCGGCACCACCGACTGGGTGGTCTTCGGCGTCACCAGCATCGCCGCGCTGGCCTTCGTGATCTGGGGCTTCGTCAGCCAGGCCAGTCTGGCCAGCAGCGCCTCGACCGCCCAGGGCTGGGTGATCACCCATTTCGGCTGGCTGTTCGTGCTCACCTCCACCGGCTTCGTGGTCTTTGTCATCTGGCTGGCCGCCAGTCGCTATGGGCGGATCCCCCTGGGGCGCGACGACGAGCAACCGGAATTCCGCACCCTTTCCTGGGTGGCGATGATGTTCAGCGCCGGCATGGGCATCGGCCTGATGTTCTTTGGCGTCGCCGAGCCGCTGTCGCACTATCTCAATCCGCCGCCCGGCGGCGCCGCGGGACAGAGCAGCGCCGCCCTGCAGGTGGCCATGGCGACCACGCTGTTCCACTGGACCCTGCATCCCTGGGCCATCTACGCCGTGGTCGGCCTGGCCATCGCCTATGGCACCTATCGCCGCGGCCGCTGCCAGCTGATCTCGGTGGCCTTCCGCCCGCTGATCGGCGAGCACGCCAACGGCCCCCTCGGCCGCGTCATCGACATGATGGCGATCTTCGCCACCCTGTTCGGCTCGGCCGCTTCCCTGGGCCTGGGCGCCCTGCAGATCGCCGGCGGCCTGGAGCACAACGGCTGGATCGAGCAACCGGGAAAGATGCTCTACATCAGCATCATCACGGTACTGACGGTGGCCTTCGTCATCTCCGCCGTGTCCGGGGTCGAGAAGGGCATCCAGTGGCTGTCCAACACCAACATGGTGCTGGCGGTGGCCCTGGCGGTGTTCGTCTTCGTCGTCGGCCCGACCCTGCTCATGCTCAACCTGCTGCCCACCGCCATCGGCGACTACATCGACCTGCTGCCGGAGATGATGGCGCGTACCAGTGCCAGCGGGGGCGAGGCCATGGGCAACTGGCTGTCCAGCTGGACGGTGTTCTACTGGGCCTGGTGGATCTCCTGGACACCCTTCGTCGGCATGTTCATCGCCCGCATCAGTCGCGGCCGCACCATCCGCCAGTTCGTCACCGGGGTCCTGCTGGTGCCGAGTCTGGTCAGCGTGGTCTGGTTCGTCATCTTTGGCGGCGCGGCCATCGATGCCATGCGCCAGGGCGCCTTCACCCTGGTCGACGGCGCGGTGAACAGCAACTTCGCCCTCTACGACCTGCTGGCCAGCTATCCCTGGGTCTCGGTGACCTCGGTGCTGGTCATGGTGCTGGTGGCGATCTTCTTTGTCTCCGGCGCCGACGCCGCCTCCCTGGTGATGGGGACCCTGTCCGAGCGCGGTACCACCGAGCCCTCGCGGCGCACGGTGATCTTCTGGGGCGCCCTCACCGGCGCGGTGGCGGCGATCATGCTGGCCATCGGCGACCCGGGCAATCCGGGCGCGGCGCTCAACGGCCTGCAGAATCTGACTATTGTGGTCTCGCTGCCCTTCGTGGTGGTGATGGCGCTGCTGTGCCTGGCGCTCTATCGCGATCTGCGCAGCGATCCGCTGATGCTGCGGCATCTGCGCGGTACCGAGCTGATCGAGAAGGCGGTGCTCTATGGCGCGGTCAAGCACGGCGAAGAATTCCATTTCGTCGTGGGTGAGCCCAAGGCCAAGGGGAGCGAAGAGAAGACCGTCGACGGGAAGGCCACGGTGCGGGTGGAAAAGGTGTCGCGCAAGGTCGAGGGTTGAAGCCCTGGACGGGCGGGGGCCGTGGCCCCCGCCAGCAGGCAGGGGCTAGCAGAGGGGCTCAGCGGGTGCCGAACACCACCATGGTCTTGCCCTTGACGTGGACCAGACCCTGTTCTTCGAGGGACTTCAGGACCCGACCGACCATCTCGCGGGAGCAACCGACGATGCGGCCGATCTCCTGGCGGGTGATCTTGATCTGCATGCCGTCCGGGTGGGTCATGGCATCGGGCTGCTTGCACAGGTCGAGCAGGGTGCGGGCCACGCGACCGGTGACGTCGAGGAAGGCCAGGTCGCCGACCTTGCGGGTGGTCTGGCGCAGGCGCTCGGCCATCTGGCGACCCAGGGAGAACAGCATGTCCGGATCCTGCTGGCTCAGTTCGCGGAACTGGCTGTAGCTGATCTCGGCGACTTCGCACTCGGTGCGTGCGCGGACCCAGGCGCTGCGCTCGGGCTCGCTGCCTTCCTTGGAGAACAGCCCCATCTCGCCAAAGAAGTCTCCGGCGTTGAGATAGGCGATGATCATTTCGCGGCCTTCATCGTCTTCGATGAGGATGGTCACCGAACCCTTGAGGATGAAGAACAGGCTTTCGCTGTTGTCGCCAGCGTAGATGATGGTGGTTTTTGCCGTGTAACGGCGACGCGAGCAATGCGCTAGCAGCTTGTCGATGTGCTGTAACTTCGCGGGTGGGATGATAGCGGCCATGCTGATTCCTGAGGTTGAAAGCTAACCTGAGTCGGGGGCACCGATGTCCGAACCGGTGCATGCACAGGCTGCGCCGGTTCCAATTCAAAGACCGGATAAGAACATGCGCAGCTTAAATGCGAGCTGAATAACCCTTCACTGCTTACCAGTTTACGCCATCCAGCATGTTAAGCTGATCACCATTTGTATATATAAGTAGGACGAAAGCGATGAAAGCGCGCATCCAGTGGGCAGGCGAGGCCATGTTCCTCGGTGAATCCGGCAGCGGCCATGTGGTGGTCATGGATGGCCCGCCGGAAAGCGGCGGGCGCAACCTCGGCGTACGGCCGATGGAAACCGTGCTGATCGGCCTGGGCGGTTGCGCCAGCTACGACGTGGTCAGCATCCTGCGCAAGGCGCGGCAGCCGGTGGAGAGCTGCGAGGCCTTCCTCGAGGCCGACCGGGCCGACACCGAGCCCAAGGTGTTCACCCGCATCCACCTGAAGTTCGTGGTCAAGGGCCGCGGCCTCAAGGAAGCCCAGGTCAAGCGCGCCATCGAGCTGTCGGCGGAAAAGTACTGCTCGGCCTCCATCATGCTCGGCCGCGCCGGCGTCGAGATCAGCCACAGCTACGAACTCGTCGACCTCGCCTGACCCCCGCCCGCGACGCCCGCCCGGGCGTCGCTGTCCGCCTCGTCTCCCTCCTGCCGACATCAATTCATCACCTGGGCCCGGCAGACTCTGGCCCCAACCGCTGCCGATCTGCATAATGCGCCGCTCTTAAGGGGCAAGGGCCCCGAAAGCACAGCCAATCGCCATCGCGAAGAGGTGTTCGCCGCCCTACGCAGCTTGCGCAATCCGCAACTGACGGGCATTCAGGACCGCGGTCAGAGACCGCACGACGGGAGCTTTACCACCGTGAAAAGCAAACTCAGGCTCCATGGTTTCAATAACCTGACCAAGACCTTGAGCTTCAACATCTACGACATCTGCTACGCCGAGACGTCGGAAGATCAACAGGCCTATGTCCAGTACATCGACGAGGAATACGACGCCGAGCGTCTGACCCAGATCCTGACCGACGTGGTCGACATCATCGGGGCCAACATCCTCAACATCGCCCGCCAGGATTACGATCCCCAGGGTGCCAGCGTGACCATCCTGATCTCCGAGCAACCGGTCGAGCCGACCGAGAGCCAGATCGAGGAGTCGCCCGGTCCGCTGCGCGAGACCATTCTCGGCCACCTGGACAAGAGCCATATCACGGTGCATACCTATCCGGAGATCCATCCGGACGACGGCATCGCCACCTTCCGCGTCGATATCGACGTCTCCACCTGTGGCGTGATCTCTCCGCTCAAGGCCCTGAACTACCTGATCCACCAGTTCGACTCGGACATCGTCACCGTGGACTACCGGGTGCGCGGCTTCACCCGCGACATCGAAGGGCGCAAGCACTTCATCGACCACGAGATCAATTCGATCCAGAACTACCTGTCCGAAGACACCCGCGCGGCCTACCAGATGACCGACGTGAACGTGTACCAGGACAACCTGTTCCACACCAAGATGCTGCTCAAGGAATTCGAACTGGACAACTACCTGTTCGGCGACGCCTCCCGCAGCCTCTCGTCCGAGCAGCGTCAGCAGATCACCCAGCGTCTCAAGCACGAGATGCGCGAGATCTTCTCCGGCCGCAACCTGCCGCGCTGATCGCTCGGCTGTTGCCCAGAGAACCCCGCCACGGCGGGGTTCTCTCGTTTTGGAGTCAGTGGTGGTCGTCGCGTGCGACCGGGGCGCCACCGGTGACGCTCTTGACCACCCGGCCGATGGTCAGGCCCTGGCCGAGGATGGAGACCAGCACCACGATGTAGGTGAGAGCCAGGATCAGATCCCGCTCCGGACCGGCCGGCAGACTCAGCGCCAGGGCGACCGAGACACCGCCGCGCAGCGCGCCCCAGGTGAGGATGCGCGCCGTGCCGCGGGTCATGTTGCGCCAGTGCGGGCTGAGCAGCACCACCGGCGCCACGCTGATCCAGCGGGCGAAGAGGATCGCCAGGGTCACCAGCAGCGCCGCGCCCAGGTGGGTCCAGCTGAAGGGCAATACCAGCAGCTCCATGCCGATCAAGGCGAACAGCAGGGCGTTGAGGATCTCGTCGATCAACTCCCAGAAGCCGTCCAGGTAGCGCCGGGTGAAGTCGTTCATGGCCTTGGTACGACCCAGGTTGCCGATGATCAGACCGGCCACCACCATGGCGATGGGACCCGAGACGTGCAGGTGGCTGGCCAGGGTCGAGCCGCCGATCACCAGGGCCAGGGATAGCATCACCTCGATCTGGTGCTGCTCGATGCTCAGCATCAGCCAGTAGCAGACGAAGCCGATCAGCAGGCCGAACAGGATGCCGCCGCCGGCTTCCTCGACAAACAGCCAGAGCGCGGCGTTGACCGTAGGCGTCTCGCCCAGCTGGATCACCCCCAGCAGCACCGAATAGACCACCACGGCCACGCCGTCATTGAACAGCGCCTCGCCGACGATGGTGGTCTCCAGCGACTTGGGCGCCCCGGCCGAGCGCAGGATGCCGAGCACGGCGATGGGATCGGTCGGTGAGATCAGGGCGCCGAAGATCAGGCAGTAGAGAAGGTCGACGTGCCAGCCCAGCCAGCCGAAGATCCAGTGGCTGAGATAGCCGATCAGCACCGTCGAGATGATCACCCCGAGGGTGGCCAGACCGCCGATGGCCCATTTGTAGTCGCGCAGGTCCTTGAGATTGACGTGCAGGGCGCCGGCGAACAGCAGGAAGCCGAGCATCCAGTTCATCAGCAGATCGTTGAAGTCGATCTGCCCGAGGAGTTCGCCGATGCGGTGTTCCAGACCGGGAAAGCCCAGCCAGGACAGACTCTGCAGACCGACCGAAAAGATCAGGGCGATGACCATGACGCCGATGGTCGGCGGCAGGCCGACGAAGCGGTAATTGAGGTAGGTGAGCAGGGAGGTGAAGCAGATGAAGGCAGCAGCGAGTTCAAGCATGGGCGTTCCAGATCCATCAGACAGCGAGTCCCTGCGAACGCAGGGCCTAGAGGTAGGATGGGGCGGACGCCGCAAAAGTTACATGTTCGATAGCTGCCTAGCCAATTGTTCGCGCAAGCAGCGCTGTGAATCACCCTGGCCCGCCGCTGAACGGGCGGTGCCAGGGCGATCCGCAAGACCAGCGGTCAGGGCGGCGTGAAGCCTAGAGCGGCGCGGCCAGGCCTGTTGCAGCTTCGCGCAGGGGCAACGGATGGGGTGCGGCGATGCGCGCCTCCAGCGTCGCGACATAGCTGCGGGCGTCGGCTTCGCTGAGAAAGGTGATGGCCTGCTTGTCGATGCAGACCTGCCAGGCACTGGTGGTGGACTTGCGCAGGGGACGAACCACGATCTTCATGCTGATACCCTCGGGGACAGACGAAAAGTGGAAGCCCGAGTCTAGAGCGGTTTTGATTACAGTACAGTGACATTCGTCGGTCAGGGCGCTAGGCGCGCGCCTTCTGCCGTTCGGCGTACCAGACCTCGAACTCCTCCGGCGGCAGCGGTGGGCTGAACAGGAAGCCCTGGCATTGCTGACAGCCCAGCTTGCGCAGGATGTCCCACTGTTCGGTGGTCTCCACCCCTTCGGCCAGGACGTCCAGGTCCAGACCCTGGCCCAGGGCGACGATGGCCGCGGCGATGGCCTGGCTGCTGTGGGTACCGCTGTCACTGCGCAATTCGTGCATGAAGCTCTGGTCGATCTTGAGCTTGTCCAGCGGAAAGCGGCGCAGATAGGCCAGCGAGGAATAGCCGGTGCCGAAGTCGTCCACGGCGATGCGCACCCCCAGGGTCTTGAGGGTCGCCAGGGACAGCAGCGCCTCCTCGACATTGCCCATCAGGGTGCCTTCGGTGATCTCCAGTTCCAGGTGCTCGGCCGGCAGGCGACTGCGCGCCAGGGCGCGGGAAATGGTGCTGGCCAGGTCGCGCTTGGCGAATTGCCGGGGCGAGATGTTGATCGCCAGGGTTTCCAGTTCCAGTCCCTGGGCGAGCCAGCTGTGCATCTGCTGGCAGGCGCTCTCGATGATCCAGTCGCCCAGGGGCACGATGAGCCCGGTTTCCTCGGCCAGCGGAATGAATTCGGTGGGCGGGATGAGACCCAGCTCCGGATCCTGCCAGCGCACCAGGGCTTCCACGCCAATGGTCTGGGCGGTGCTGACGCTCATCAGCGGCTGGTAGTAGAGGACGAAGTCGCCGCGCTTGAGCGCCGTACGCAGCCGCGACTCCAGATTCAGCCGCCGGCGCGACTGCTCGGTAAGGGCCTGGGTATAGAAGCGGAAGGTGTCGCGGCCCTGATCCTTGGCCTGGTGCATGGCCGTGTCGGCATTGCGGATGAGGTCATCGGCGGTGGCGCCATCGTCGGGAAAGAGGCTGATGCCGATGCTGGCGTTGAGATAGATGTCGTGTTCGCCGAGGTGGAAGGGCTGTTCCAGCTTGCCCAGCATGGCCTGGGCGATCTGGGCGGCGAATTCGGGTCGATCCAGCCGCTCGATGATGACCAGGTACTCGTCGCCACCGATGCGCGCCAGGGTGATGTCCTCGCTGAGCAGGGCGCGTAGCCGGGCGGCGAATTCCACCAGCAGTTCATCGCCCAGGGCATGGCCATGGCTTTCGTTGACCGTGCGGAAGTAATCGAAGTCGAGGATCAGCACGGCGACCAGATATTCCTGGGGCTCGGCCAGGGCCAGGGCATGTTCCAGATGGGTGCGCGCCAGCAGGCGATTGGGCAGGTCGGTCAGCGGATCGTGATGCGCCAGATGACTCAGGCGCGCCTCGCTCTCGCGCAGGCGGGTGGTGTCGCTGACGGTGACCGTGTACTGCCGGGTCTCCCGGGGGTAGAGGGTGTCGATGGCGGTCCAGGCCGGAAAGGTGCTGCCGTCGAGGCGCGGCCAGAGCAATTCGCCTTCCCAGCGGCCCTCGCGGCGCACGGTGCGCCAGAGATCGCGATAAAAGCGCTGGTCCTGGCGACCGCCACCGGGCAGTCCCAGGCGCTGGCCGAGCAGGATGCCTTCCTGGGTGCCCAGCAGGCGGGCGAAGGCCGGATTCACCGCCAGGATCCAGCGGCGCTCGTCGAGCAGCAGCAGGCCGTCGCGACTGTTCTGGAACATGGCCGCGGCCTGGCGCAGGCTTGCCTCCTGCTGCTTGCGCAGGGTGATGTCCTGGGCGGTGCTGATGAAGTACTGGGGCACGCCTTGATCGTCGCGGATCAGGCGGGTGGTGACGTTGGTCCACACCGGCGTGCCGTTGCGGTGCAGATAGCGTTTTTCCAGGGTGTAGCGGTCCTGGCCGGTGTCGACCAGCTGCTTGCGCAGGGCGGCGCCCAGGGCCCGCTCTTCCGGATGCGTCACCGAGGCGGTGTCCTTCTGCAGCAACTCCGGTTGCGAGTAGCCGAGCATCTGGCAGAAGTGGTGGTTGACGCTCAGCCAGCGGCCATCCAGATCGCTGAGCATGATGCCGGTATAGGCCTGCTCGAAGATGCCGCGGTAGCGCGCCTCGCTGGCGCGTTGCGCCTGGACCACGCGCTGTTGCCGGATGGCCAGCACCGCCAGGCGGGTGAATTCGGTGATCAGCGCCTGGGTCTCCGCTTCGGGCAGTCGCGCCTCGCCGTAGTAGATGCCCAGGGCGCCCACGGCGCGCTGCTGCTCGTCCTGCAGCGGCAGGGCCCAGGCGCCGCGAATGCCGGCTGCCTGGGCGACCGGCAACAGCGGCTGCCAGGCCGGATCCAGTTCGACATCGATGGTGAACACCGGGGCATTGGCGGCGACGGCGCTGCAGCAGCCCTGGTCGTGGCGACTGCGCGGCACGCTTTCCAGCGCTGCCTGGAAGGCGGGGGGCAGACTGGGCGCCGCGGCGACCCGCAGATGCTCGCCCTGGTCGTCCAGCAGCAGGGCGACGCGCATCTCCGGGTAGATACGCTCCAGCCGCAGGGCGATGCCCTGCTGGATTTCCGCCAGCGGCAGGCCGGTGAGCAGGTCGTCGAGGACATCGCTGCGGGCCTGCTGCAGTTGCTGCGCCTGGTAGTCGTGGTGGATGTCGGTCAGGGTACCCTGGATCTCGCCATCGAGGCCGGCGCGCAGCTCCATCTGCATCCAGCGATGACTCTCCACCGACAGCCGCAACCGCACCACGCCGTTCCAGTGCAGGCGCTGACCCGCGGCGAATTCCGCCACCAGCTGGCGCAGTCGGGCGCCGTCCTGGGGATGGAAAGCCTGATCCAAGGGATGGTTTAGGGGTTGGGTGGCGGGTTGGCCGGTCAGGGCTTCCCAGGCCGGATTGAGAAATTGCCAGCGACCACGGTGGTCGCTGGCGAACACCACCAGCGGCAGGTGCTGGACCAGCTCGCGATAGCGTCGCTGGCTGTCCTGCAGTGCCTGTTCGGCCAGCTTGTAGCTGGTGATGTCGACCAGGGCACCGCGAGTGATGCCGGCTTCGTCGAAGTCGCTCTGCCAGTTGAGCCAGCGCCAGCTGCCCTGGCCGTCATCGAAGTGCGCGGAGAAATTCAGCGGGCCCTGCATGTGCTGCAAACGCTCCAGCATGCTGCGCACATGGTCACGGTCGTCGACCCGAGCGCAGGCGGCGATGGTGGCGAAATCCAGCGGATCGCTGCCCTTGGGCTGGTGCAGCATCACCAGGGTGCGTTCGGAGCAGAGCAGACGGCCATCGTCCAGCAGCTGCCAGTCACCGGTATTGGTCAGCCGCTGGACGAAATCCTGGGTGGCGCGCTGGTTCTGCAGCTCGCCGATGAAGCCTTCGCGATAGCTGGCCTCGCGCCGCAGCAGGCCATAGAGCACCAGCGACAGCAGGCTCATGAAGGCCAGGCCCTTCAGGGTGTGCCACAGATAGGCGTTGTCCCGATCGCTGAGCAGCAGATACAGCAGCCCATCGCTGCCGATCACCCAGAGGGCGCTCAGCAACAGATAAACCAGGGCAATGCGCGCGGGAGAAAGAGGCCGCATCCCGGATCCTCAAGGCCCGATCGCAGGTGTCGGGTTCAATTCAGCATTGACCGGATAAAGGTACGGCAGTTCGGGTCGGGTCACCTGGAAACCTACTTCTTTCGTCCGCCTTTATCGGCTTTGGCACCCTGGACGACAGGGCGTCCAGGCTTGGGCTCAAGAGTCGTCTGACCTCGTGCAAATTACCAGGCCTATTCGCCAGGAAGTTGCATTTTGCCCGCCCTTCACTCACGTCGAATTTATATAAGTCATTGATTTTTACAGTCTTTAACAAGTCTTGGAATTCGGCGCAGCCGTTGCGCTCTACATCTAGGTCGCTGCTGCCAGGACCTGGGCGCAGTACAACCAAGGAAAACAGGAGTCATCTCATGAAAAAGACTTTCGGTACCTTTGCCCTCGCTGCCGTCACCGCTTCCGTACTGAGCCTGCCGCTGGCCGGCGGTGCCTTTGCTGCCACCAGCCAGAACATGACCCTGGCCGCCAACAACACCGTGGACAAGACCGAAGAAGCCGCGTCCGACACCTGGATCACCAGCAAGGTGAAGGCGTCCTTCCTGGCCGACGAACACATCAAGGGCACCGCCATCAAGGTCGAGACCAACAAGGGCGTCGTGTCCCTGTCCGGCACCGTGGCGACCGAAGCCCAGCGCGACCTGGCGATCAAAGAAGCCAAGGCCATCAAGGGCGTGAAGGCCGTATCGGCTGACGCCCTGAAAGCGGCTCAGTAACGACGCCCGCTAATACCCGGCACGATGGCGGCGCCAGATGCCGCCATCACCCCTTGCCCTTCGCCCCGGAGAACTGCCATGACCAGCACGACCGAAACCCTCAACGATCTGATCGAGATCGCCCGTGACGGCAAGAATTTCTACGAGCACGCCCTCACCGAAGTGAAGAACCCCGAATTGAAGGCCCTGTTCACCGAGATCGCCCAGAGCAAGGCCGAGATCATCAGCGCCCTGAGCAGCCAGGTGTCGGCTGCCGGTGAGAAGCCCGCCGAGCAAGGCACCTTTGCCGGCAGCTTCCGCAAGTACTACACCGACGTCAAAACCTCCTTTGCCAGCAAGGAAAAGGAAGAGGTCACCTACGTCAGCGAACTGGAAGAGCAGGAAGACCGCCTGCTGCACGCGCTGGAGCGTGCCGTCAACGAACACGCCACCCCGGATGCCCAGGCCAATCTGCGCAGCCAGCTGGAAAAGGCCCGTGCGACCCACGATCGCATGCGTGACCTGAAGCACCGCATGCAAGCCGCCCACTAAGGTCGGCAGCAGCAAAAAGCCCCGCCTAGGCGGGGCTTTTCTTTGGGTCCCCGGCTAGCCGTGCGGGGCGCGATTGAGGCGGGCGTCGATCAGGCTGTCGACCACCGATGGATCGGCGAGGGTCGAGGTATCGCCCAGGCTGTCCAGCTCGTCGCAGGCGATCTTGCGCAGGATGCGTCTCATGATCTTGCCGGAGCGGGTCTTGGGTAGCGCCGGCGCCCATTGCAGGAACTCCGGCTTGGCGAAGCTGCCGATCTGGTCGGCCACCTGCTGGCGCAGTTGCGCCTTGAGTTCGTCGCTCGGCGTCACTCCGCCCTTGGTGGTGACGAAGGCATAGACCGCCTGGCCCTTGACCTCGTGGGGGCAGCCCACCACCGCCGCCTCGGCCACGTCCGCATGCTCGGTGAGCACGCTTTCCACCTCGGCGGTACCGATGCGGTGACCGGAGACGTTGAGCACGTCATCCACCCGCCCGGTGATCCAGTAGTAGCCGTCTTCGTCCCGGCGCGCCCCGTCACCGGTGAAGTAGTAACCCGGGTAGGCGCTGAAATAGGTGTCGATCAGGCGCTGGTGATCGCCATAGACGGTGCGGATCTGGCTTGGCCAGCTGGATTTGATCGCCAGCACGCCGCTGCCGGGCCCGTCGATTTCCTGGCCCTGCTCGTCCAGCAGCACCGGCTGCACGCCAAAGAAGGGCAGGGTGGCCGAACCCGGCTTCAGCGCCAGGGCGCCGGGTGGCGGGGCGATGAGGATGCTGCCGGTCTCGGTCTGCCACCAGGTGTCGACGATGGGGCAGCGCCCTTCGCCCACCACCCGGTGATACCACTCCCAGGCCTCGGGATTGATCGGCTCGCCGACGCTGCCCAGCAGCTGCAGACTCTTGCGCGAAGTGCGCTGTACCGGGCCGTCGCCTTCGCGCATCAGGGCGCGCAGGGCGGTGGGGGCGGTATAGAAGATGTTGACCTGGTGCTTGTCCACCACCTGCCAGAAGCGACTGGCATCGGGATAGCTCGGTACCCCTTCGAACATCAGGGTGGTGGCGCCATTGGCCAGGGGGCCGTAGACGATGTAGCTGTGGCCGGTGACCCAGCCGACATCGGCGGTGCACCAGAAGACCTGACCCTCGTGATAGTCGAACAGGTACTTGAAGCTCAGGGTGGCCCCCAGCAGGTAGCCGCCGGTGGTGTGCAGCACGCCCTTGGGTTTGCCGGTGGAGCCGGAGGTGTAGAGGATGAACAGCGGATCCTCGGCGTCCATGGGCTCTGGCGGGCAGTCGGGCGAAGCCGCGGCCACCGCCTGGGCATAGGGCAGGTCGCGCCCCTCCTGGCGGGCCACGGCGGTGCCGGTGCGCTCGACCATGATCACGGTATGGACCTCCGGGCACTTGGCCAGGGCCTTGTCGACATTGGCCTTGAGCGGGACGCGCTTGCCCCCGCGCACGCCTTCGTCGGCGGTGATCACCACCCGGCAGTCGGAATCGAGGATGCGGTCGCGCAGCGCCTCGGGCGAGAAGCCGCCGAACACCACCGAATGCACCGCGCCGATGCGGGCGCAGGCGAGCATGGCGTAAGCCGCCTCGGGGATCATCGGCATATAGAGGCAGACGCGGTCGCCCTTCCTGACCCCACGCTCCTTGAGCACGTTGGCCAGGCGGCTGACCTGCTCGTGCAACTGGCGATAGCTGATGGCCTGGCTGTCGGCGGGATCGTCGCCTTCCCAGAGGATGGCGGTCTGCTCGGCCCGGGCCCCCAGGTGGCGATCGATGCAGTTGTAGGCGACGTTGAGCTGGCCGCCGCTGAACCAGCGGGTCTGGCCCTGGCGCATATCGCCGCTATGGACTTCGTCCCAGGTGCGCGACCAGTCGAGCAGGGCGCTGGCCTGTTCGCTCCAGAAGCGTTCCGGCTGCTCCACCGAGCGCTGGTAGAGCTCGCGATAGCGGGCTTCGTCGAGGTGGGTACGGGCACTCAGGCTCTCGGGCACGGGGTAGCGTTGGCTCATGGCCGGCTCCTTCTTGGTGTTGTTGTGCTCCCAGTTTAGGCCGCGGATGCCCTGCCGGGGTTCAGCGAGGCGACAAAACGAAAAAGCGCCGCAGAGCGGCGCCTTTCGGAACGGACCGGAGACGATCAGCCGCGATGACGACCGCGGAAGTAGTCGATCAGGCCCTGGGTGGAGCCGTCGTCGGCCTTGCCTTCGCTGCGGCCGATGATGTGCTGGTAGACGTCCTTGCCGAGCTCCTTGCCCAGCTCGACGCCCCACTGGTCGAAGCAGTTGATGCCCCAGATGACGCTCTGCACGAACACCTTGTGCTCGTAGAGGGCCACCAGCGCACCCAGGCGCCGCGGCGAGATGCGCTCCAGCACCAGGGTGTTGCTCGGGCGGTTGCCTGGAATCACCTTGTGCGGCGCCAGCTTGGCGATCTCGGCTTCGCCCAGGCCCTTCTCGCGCAGCTCGGCCTCGGCTTCCTCGCGGGTCTTGCCCAGCATCAGTGCCTGGCTCTGCGACAGGCAGTTGGCATACAGCCACTGCTGGTGATCGGCCACCGGGTTGTGGCTCACCACCGGCACGATGAAGTCGCCGGGGATCAGCTGGGTGCCCTGGTGCAGCAGCTGGTGGTAGGCGTGCTGACCGTTGCAGCCGACGCCGCCCCAGATCACCGGACCGGTCTCCAGGCTCACCGGCGAGCCGTCCTGGCGCACGCTCTTGCCGTTGGACTCCATGTCCAGCTGCTGCAGGTGCTTCACGAAGTTTCGCAGGTGGTGGTCGTAGGGCAGGATGGCGTGACTGGTCGCGCCCCAGAAGTTGCCGTACCAGACCCCGAGCAGGCCCAGCAGCACCGGCATGTTCTCTTCGAAGGGAGCGCTGGTGAAGTGCTGGTCCATGGCATAGGCGCCGGCCAGCAGGTCCTTGAAGTTGGACATGCCGATGGCCAGGGCGATGGGCAGGCCGATGGCCGACCACAGCGAATAGCGACCGCCGACCCAGTCCCACATCGGGAAGATGTTCTCTTCGGCGATGCCGAATTCCACCGCCACCTTGACGTTGCTGGAGACGGCGATGAAGTGCTTGTGCAGCTCCGGCTCCGGGCAGCCCTGGGCCAGGCACCAGGCACGGGCGGCCTGGGCGTTCTTCAGGGTCTCCAGGGTGCCGAAGGACTTGGAGGAGACGATGAACAGGGTGGTGTCGGCGGCGAGCTTGGAGGTCACCTCGCGGAATTCGCTGCCGTCGATGTTGGCCAGGTAGTGGCAGCGCACGCCGCGCTGGGTGAAGGGCACCAGCGCCTCGGAGACCAGCTGCGGACCGAGGAAGGAGCCACCGATGCCGATGTTGACCACGTCGGTGATCGGCTTCTCGGTGTAGCCGCGCCAGAGGCCGTTGTGGATGCGGGTGACCAGCTGGGTCATCTGGTTCAGGACCCGGTGCACCTCGGGCATGATGTCCTGGCCGTCGATCCGGACGCTGTCGCCCACCGGGCGGCGCAGCGCGGTGTGCAGGGCGGGGCGGTGTTCGGAGGAGTTGACGTAGGCGCCATCGAACAGGGTGCGGATGGCCCCTTCCAGGCCCGCTTCCCGGGCCAGATTCACCAGCAGGTCACGGGTCTGCTCGGTGATGAGGTTCTTGGAGTAGTCGAGGAACAGACCACTGCTGCTCAGGGAGAACTGCGAGAAGCGCTGCGGATCGGCGGCGAAGGCATCGCGCATGCGGAAGTTCTGCATGGCCTTGCGGTGTTCCTGCAGGGCTTTCCAGGAGGCGAGCTGGGTCACGTCGAGGGGGTGTTGAAAGTACTCCATGGCTAGGCTTTTCCTTGGTGGCTCTTGTTTGCTGTTGTGCCCCACAAGCCGCTGGCTTGCAAGAGAAAGTCGGTGACCGCGAGACGCCGGTCGTGGCGCCGCGCTTCGAGCATGAAAAAGCCCGGTATGTTCCGGGCTTCCAGGGTTCAGGCGGGGTCGGGTGAGCTAACCTTCGGTTGCGTCACACTCGGACCCTGCGGCGAAAGCTCAGATTGTCGATCAGGCGGGTCTGGCCGAGGTAGGCCGCCACCAGCAGGACCAGCGCGGTGGTGTCCGTCCCGGCCGGTTGCAGACTCAGTTGCTCGCGCAGTTCCAGATAGTCGACCTTGAGCCCCTGAGCTTGCAATTCGGTGACACCGGCGGCGAGGGTCGGCTCGACCGCGGCGCCGGCGGCGAGCTGATCGGCGAGGCGCCTGAGCAGGCTGTACAGGCAGGGCGCACTGGCCCGCTGGTGGTCATCGAGATAGCCGTTGCGCGACGACAGCGCCAGGCCGTCGGTGGCCCGTACCGTGGGCTGGGCGACGATCTCGATGGGCATGTCCAGGTCCTGGACCAGCTTGCGGATCACCGCCAGCTGCTGATAGTCCTTTTCGCCAAACACCGCCACGTCCGGTTGCGCCATCTGGAACAGCTTGGTGACCACCGTCGCCACGCCTTCGAAATGCCCGGGCCGGCGCGCACCGCACAGGCCTTCGGACACTACGGGGACATTCACCCGGGTCAGGCCGTCCATGCCATTGGGATACATCTCGGCCACCGCCGGCGCGAACAGCAGGTCGCAGTGGGCCTCGTTCAGCTGGCGACTGTCTTCCGCCAGGGTGCGCGGATAGGTGTCCAGATCCTCGGTGGGACCGAATTGCAGCGGATTGACGAAGATGCTCGCCACCACGAAGTCGGCGTGACGCCGCGCGGTGTCGACCAGGGCGATATGCCCGGCGTGCAGATTGCCCATGGTGGGCACCAGGCCGATGCGCAGGCCCTGGCGGCGCGCGGCGGCGACGGCGGCGCGCAGTTCGCGGACGCTATGGACCGTTTTCATGCGGAGAATCCGTGTTCGGGAGCGGGAAAGCTGCCGTCCTTGACGGCAGCGACATAGGCCGCCAGGGCAGCCTGGATGCTGTCCTGGCCGGCCATGAAGTTGCGCACGAATTTCGGCGTGCGCCCGCGCAGGGCGAGGCCGAGCATGTCGTGCAGCACCAGTACCTGGCCATCGGTGGCAGCCCCGGCGCCGATGCCGATCACCGGCACCCGGGCGGCCCGGGTGATTTCCTCGGCCAGCGCCGAAGGCACGCATTCCAGCAGCAGCATGGCCGCGCCGGCTTCCTCCAGCTCACGCGCCGCCTCGCGCAACTGCTGCGCCCGGGCCGGATCGCGGCCCTGTACCTTGAAGCCGCCGAAGACATTGACCGACTGGGGCGTCAGGCCCAGGTGGGCGCAGACCGGCACGCCATTGGCGGCCAGGCGGCGAATGGGGTCGGCCAGCCAGGCATCGCCCTCGAGCTTGACCATCTGCGCGCCCGCCTGCATCAGGCGACCGGCGCTGGTCAGGGTCTGCTCCAGGGTGGCATAGGTCATGAACGACAGGTCGGCGACGATGAAGGCACCCGCGTGGCCGCGCTTGACGCAGGCGGTGTGGTAGACCATGTCGTCGAGGGTCACCGGCAGGGTGCTGTCGTGACCCTGCAGCACCATGCCGAGGGAATCGCCGATGAGCAGCATCTCGACGCCGGCCTGACTGGCGGCCTGGGCGAAGGTGGCATCGTAGGCGGTCAGCATGGCGATCTTTTCGCCGCGCTGCTTGAGCCCCTGAAGGGTCGTGAGGCTGATATCAGGCATGCAAGGGGTCCTCGTGGGACGGCGCTATGGTTATTGTCTGGGCGCCGCGGGCGCGGGGTGGCCGCGCGCAAACGGCTGCTATAGTCCCGGCGCATCCGGCGCAAGTCAATGCTCGGTGTTACGGCTGTGTTACCGCGTGGATGACGACGGTAGCAGCCGCTCCAGGCCTTCGAAAGGGCAGGCGGACAGCAGGTCCGGCAAGCGGCGGCCATCGGGCAGGTGCAGCGCGGGGGCGAGATCGGCCAGCGGATAGAGGACGAAGGCACGGGCCTGGAGGTGGTAGTGCGGCACCTGCAAGCGTGGCTCGTCGATCAGTCGCTCGCCGAATAGCAGGATGTCGATGTCCAGGGTCCGCGGACCCCAGCGTTCATCCTTGCGCACGCGGCCCTGCTGCTGCTCTATGGCCTGGGTGGCGTCGAGCAGCGCCAGGGGCTCGAGCCCGGTGTCCAGGGCGGCGACGGCGTTGACGTAGCGCGGCTGATCGGGTGGTCCCAGGGGATCGCTGGCATAGAAGGCGGAGACCGCCACCAGCTCACTGTGGGGCAGCTGGGCCAGGGCCTCGAGGGCCGCGTCCAGCTGGCGCCGCGGCTCGGCCAGGTTGCTGCCCAGGCCGAGATAGACCCTTTCCATCATTCGTCGCCGGCGGTGGGCGCATCCGAGGTGCGCCGCTTGCGATTGCTGCCGCCGCGGCGGCGCCGCTTGGCCGGTGCGCCTTCGTCGCGGCTGAGGTTCTTGATCATCTCGCGCCGCTGGCTGTCGCCGACCTCCTGGTAGCGGGTCCACCAGTCGCCCAGGCCACCGGTTTCCTCGCCGGCGCTCTCGCGCAGCAGCAGGAAGTCGTAGCCGGCGCGAAAGCGCGGATTCTCCAGCAACTGATCGGCGCGCTTGCCCTGGCGGCGTGGCAGGCGTTCCTGCATGTCCCAGATCTCGCGCATGGGCATGGTGAAACGCTTGGGGACGGCGGTGCGCTGGCACTGCTGCTGGGTGAGGTCGTGGGCGGCTTCCTGCATGGCCGGAATCGGCGGCAGGCCGAGGTCCTGATGATGACGGACGCGCTCGGGCAAGGCCGGCCAGAGCAGGGCGGCGAAGAGGAAGGCCGGGGTGACCGGCTTGCCTTCGCGGATGCGGGCATCGGTGTTGGCCAGGGCCTGGCGGATCAGGCTGCCGGCGTAGTCGGGATCGCGTTCCAGGGCTTCGCCACTGGCCGGAAACAGCGGGGCGAACAGCCCGTACTGGCAGAGCAGCTCGAAGGTGCGCTCGGCCTTGCCACCCAGCAGCAGCTTGATGACCTCGTCGAACAGCCGCGGTGCCGGAATGTCCCGCAGCAGCGGCGCCAGGCGGCTGATGGGTTCGGCGGTGGCGGCCTCGATCTCGAAATCCAGCTTGGCGGCGAAGCGCACGGCGCGCAGCATCCGCACCGGATCTTCCAGGTAGCGCTGCTCCGGATCGCCGATCAGCCGGATCTGCCGCAGGCGGATGTCTTGGGTGCCGTTGGCGTAGTCGAGGATGCGTTCGCCGCTGGCGTCGTAGTAGAGCGCGTTGATGGTGAAGTCGCGCCGCTGGGCATCCTGCTCCTGGTTGCCATAGATGTTGTCGCGCAGGATCCGGCCGCTTTCATGGCGCGAGCCCTGGGTCTCGTCCTCGGCATCCCCGGTAGGGTGATTGGCGCGGAAGGTCGCGACCTCGATGATCTCGCGGCCGAAATGCACATGGACCAGCTTGAAGCGCCGCCCGATGACCCGCGCATTGCGGAATTCGGCCCGCACCTGCTCGGGCGTGGCGCTGGTGGCGACGTCGAAGTCCTTGGGCTCGAAGCCCAGCAGCAGGTCCCGGACGCAACCGCCCACCAGGTAGGCCTGATAACCCGCCTTTTCCAGCCGGTCGACGACACTCAGGGCGTAGCGACTGATGCGCTCTCGTTCCAGAGCATGCTGACTGCGGGGCAGTTCGATGGGCAAGGCAGGCGCGGGCGGAGTACGCCGCAGGGGCGAGCGCAGAGTCTGGATCAGCTTCTTCAGCATGCGAGTTTCTGTTCGGAGAGACGGCTATACGCAATCTGGACCACAGCGGGAGCCGTTGCGCAATAGATAAGGAGGGGATCTTGAACGAGGGAGGGGAGGCTGTCAAAGGCACTGGGGGAGCCGAAGCTCCCCCCCAAAGTGGTACGTGCTTTGTTTTTATTGTCTATCCAGACCTCTTGTTTTTCTTGTGTGGTCTGTCCCGTGCGGATACCGGCCGCCGGAAAGGCTCTGAAGTCTAGAGCCAAGAGCAAACGGATTACTTTGGAAGCTGATGTCGTCAGGATCATTCCTGCTCTGCCTGGTACGGGTGCTGCCTCGGGGCAGTTTTATTGTTCTCTGGCCTGACATCGCGGGACCATCCCGCAAGACGACTCTTCTCCAAAATGATCAGTTAGCTACGCCTCCGCCTGCTTGTTCTTGTTGTGCTGGAGTCGCTACGTCTTGTTTTTGTTATGGAGGGGGTACGTTTTTATTGTTCTTGTGCCAGAACATAAAGCAGATGCCGTGCCAGTTTTGAAAAATCCTTTTATTTCAGTGGCTTACGAAAAATGTAGCCTTTTTACCTGGTGGCTACAGAGAGATTTTCGTTACCGCTGAACCCGCCTCCTGTTACGGCGGTAACACATTGCAAAGGATGGGGAGGCGCGGCGGGAGGGTGTTACCGCGGGACGTGCAGGGCTGCCGCGTCCCGGCGTGGATCAGCTGGCGTCGCTGCTGGCGCTGGCCTTGCGCCGTGGAATGCCCAGGCGCTGGCGACGTTCCCACAGGCACTTGCGGCTGACGCCGAGCTTGCGCGCCAGCTCGGTCTCGGTCATGTGATCCTGATGCTCGAGCACGAAGTGCTGGAAGTAGTCCTCCAGCGAGAGGTCCTCGGTGGGCTCGTGGGCGCCGTTGCCGTTCCCCAGGCCCGCGCTGGGCAGCGGATCCAGGTAGCTGTCGGCCAGCTCCAGCTCGCCGAGCTCGACGTCGATGCCCAGCTGGTCGGCATTGATCTCCTGGCCTTCGCTGAGGATCACCGAGCGCTCGATGGCGTTCTCCAGCTCGCGCACGTTACCCGGCCAGCTGTAGTGGCGGATGGCGGCCTCGGCTTCGGCGCCGAACTTGAGCCCCGGGCGACTCATGCGCGCGGACTGACGGGCGAGGAACACCCGGGCGATCTCCATGACGTCGCCACCGCGCTCGCGCAGGGCCGGCAGGCGCAGGGAGATGACGTTGAGGCGATAGAAGAGGTCTTCGCGGAACTGACCGATCTTGGCCAGGCCCTTGAGATCCCGGTGGGTCGCGGCGATCAGGCGCACATCGACCTTTTGCGACTGCACCGAGCCGACCCGGCGGATCTCGCCCTCCTGCAGCACGCGCAAGAGGCGCGCCTGGGCTTCCAGCGGCAATTCGCCGATCTCGTCGAGAAACAGGGTGCCGCCGTCGGCCGCTTCCACCAGGCCGGTACGGCTGGCGCTGGCGCCGGTGAAGGCGCCCTTCTCGTGGCCGAAGAGTTCGGATTCGATCAGGGTTTCGGGAATGGCCGCGCAGTTGACCGAGATCAGCGGTGCCTTGGCTCGGCGCGACAGGTTGTGCAGCGCCCGCGCCACCAGTTCCTTGCCGGTGCCCGACTCGCCCTGGATCAGCACGGTTGAGTCGGTGGGGGCGACCTTGCGGATCTTGCCGAAGAGGTCCTGCATTGGGGCGCAGTTGCCGATGATGCCGATCTCGCCGGTGGCCGGCGGCGGCGCGACGCTTTCCTCGACGGCGGCAGCCGGCTGGCGCTGTTCACGCTCGACCAGGATGCGCGCCACGGCCTGCAGCATCTCGTCGTGATCGAAGGGCTTGGCGATGTAGTCCACCGCGCCCTGCTTCATGGAGTCGACCGCCGATCTCAGGCTGGCGTAGCTGGTCATGATCAGCACCGGCTTGCCCTTGGCGAGATCGATCATCTCGGTACCGGGGGCGCCGGGCAGACGCAGATCGCTGATGACGAGATCGAAGCTCGAGACATCGTAGAGATCCTGGGCTTCCTGCACGGAGCCGGCTTCGCTGACGCGGAACTGGTTGCGCTCCAGCAGACGGCGCAGCGCCGAACGGATGATCTTCTCGTCTTCGACAATCAGGATATGGGCCATCAAGTGCGCTCTCTTACGGGAAGGCAAGACGACCCACGCCAGGCAGCGTGTCTTGTCGCGGTCGTCTGGACTTCCGAATGCTTTAGCAGATCCATCCAGCAGGCGGATGGGTCCGTCACGGCGCCTCCGGCAACCCGAGATAGCGCGGCAGCAGTACCCGGATGCGGGTGCCCTGGCCGGTCACGGGGTCGGTAGGACTATCGATCATTATCTGACCATAATGCTCTTCTACGATGGAATAGACCAGCGCCAAGCCAAGCCCCGTCCCCTTGCCCGGATCCTTGGTGGTGAAGAAGGGTTCGAACAGCCGGCTGACGATGGCCTTGGGAATGCCGCTGCCCTCGTCCTCGACGCTCAGGGTCACGGTCTGGCCCTGGGCCTCGCTGCGCACCCGGATCGGCGCACCGGGCGGCGAGGCGTCCCGGGCGTTGGACAGCAGGTTGATCATCACCTGCACCAGCCGCTGGGGATCGCCCTGCACCAGGTGTTCGGGATCGCAGAGATTGAAGAAGTCGACGTCCACGCTCTGGCGGTTGAGGGAGAGCAGGGCGATGGCCTCCTGGGCCGCCTCGGCCACGCACACCGGTTCGTGGGCCTGCTGGCGACCGCCGGCATGGGCGAAACTCATCAGCGACTGGACGATGCGGGTGATGCGCCGGGTCTGCTCGATGATCTGGCTGCTGATCTCGTCGATCTCTTCGTCCGCCTCGCGCTCCTCGCGCAGGTTCTGCGCCAGGCAGGCGATGCCGGTGACCGGATTGCCGATCTCGTGGGCGACGCCCGCGGCCAGCCGGCCGATGGAGGCCAGGCGCTCGGAATGGATCAGGCGGTCTTCCAGCAGCTGGGTCTCGCTGATGTCTTCCACCACCAGCACCGTGCCGTTGCTGCCCACCGCCAGGGGTTCGTCGATGGTCGCCTTGTGCAGGTTGAGCCAGCGTTGCTCGTGTTCCTGGGGCAGCCGCTGCTTGTAGAGGTGCTGCTGCGCCGGTTCGGCGAGAAAGCGCTCGAACAGGTCCTGCCAGGGATCGGGCAGGGCGCTCAGGCGCGAACCCACCACCCGGGCGCCGTCGATGCCGGTGAGTTCTTCCATGGCGCGGTTCCACATGAGGATCTCGCGGTCACGCGCCAGGGAGCAGACGCCCATGGGCAACTCCTGCAGGGTCTGGCGGTGATAGCGGCGCAGGGCGTCCAGCTCGGCGGCCAGGCCGGTCAGGCGCGACTGGTAGTCTTCCAGGCGATTCTCGATGAAGTGGATGTCTTCGGTGGCATAGGCCTCGCTTTCCGCCTTGAACGGCAGAAAGGTCTCGACGATGTCCTGGGCGACCCGCGGACCCATCAGGCCGGAGAGGTTGGCCTCGATGCGATCGCGCAACCGGCGCAGGGCATAGGGGCGGCGTTCGTCATAGGGCAGCAGCAGATCGGCCAGGGCGCGCTCGACTTCCTTCTGCGCGGTCTTGGCGCCCAGCGGCTTGGCCAGCTGGGCGGCGAAGTCCTGGGGCGAGCTGGCCGCCAGTTCGCGGCGCTGCGGACGGCGGACGTTGTCCACGGCGCAGGCCTCGGCGGCGCTCTTCTCTTCTTCGCTGGCCTCGGTGAAGAGCGAGACCAGGGCGAACACCAGCACGTTGACGGTCAGCGAGGCCACGGCGGCGAGGTGCCAGTTGCTGGCGCTGATGCGATAGCTGAAGACGCCGATATGCAGCGGATTGATGTCGGCCACCAGCGGCATGAGCATGCTCAGGAACCACAGGCCCAGGCCGCACAGCAGGCCGGCGATGAAGCCCTTGCGATTGGCCGTCTGCCAGTAGAGCACCGACAGCGCACCGGGCAGGAATTGCACGGTGGCGACAAAGGAGACGATGCCCAGGCTGGAGAGATCGCCATGGCCCTGCAGCAGGCGATAGAAGCCATAGCTGCCGAGGATGATGGCGGCGATCAGCATGCGCCGGGTCATGCGCAGCCAGCGATAGATGTTGCCGTCGGTGGGCGGCTGGTAGAGCGGCAGCACGATGTGGTTGAGCAGCATGCCCGACAGCGCCATGGTCACCACGATGATCAGGCCGCTGGCCGCCGACAGCCCGCCGACGAAGGCCACCAGCGCCAGCAGCGGATTGTCCAGCGCCAGGCCCACGCCCAGGGTGAAGTACTCCGGCGGCGTCGGCGAACCCAGCGCCAGGCCACCCCAGAGAATCGGCGGCACCGCCAGGCTGATCAGCAGCAGGAACAGCGGCAGGCCCCAGCTGGCACTGACCAGCGCCTGGGGACTGAGATTCTCGGTGAAGGCCATGTGGTACATGTGCGGGGTGACGATGGCCGCGGCAAAGAACACCAGCAGCAGGATCCGCCAGGGACCTTCCTGCAGCGGGGTGTGCAGGGTGGAGAGGGCGCTCTGGTTCTGCTGCAGCCAGGTCTCCAGGCCGTTGGGGCCGCCGAACACGGTATAGAGGGTGACACCGCCGACGATGCCCAGGGCCAGCAGCTTGACCAGGGACTCGAAAGCGATGGCCACCACCAGGCCTTCATGGCGCTCCTTGGAATTGATCTGGCGCGCGCCGAAGAGCATGGCGAACAGGGTGATCAGCAGGCAGAAGCCCAGCGCCGGGGCGTCCTGGGCGCGGGCCTGCACCAGGATGCCGGTGCTGGTTGCCACCGCCTGGATCTGCAGCGCCAGCAGCGGCAGCACGGCGATCAGCATGCCCAGGCTGGTGAGGGCGCCGGCCCAGGTGCTGCGGAAACGGAAGGCGAAAAGATCGGCCAGGGACGCCAGCTGGTAGGCACGGGTCAGGCGCAGGATGGGATAGAGCAGCACCGGCGCCAGCAGGAAGGCGCCGCACAGGCCCAGGTAGTAGGCGAGAAAGCCGTAGCCGTAGTCGTAGGCCAGGCCCACGGTGCCATAGAAGGCCCAGGCGCTGGCGTAGACGCCCAGCGACAGGGTGTAGATCAGCGGATGGCGCACCAGCCGGCGCGGCACCCAGCCCTTCTCGGTCATCCAGGCGACGCCAAAGAAGATCAGCAGGTAACCGGCGCTGATCAGCACCAATTGGGACAGACTAAAGCTCGTCGGCATCGCGCTGGCTCTGCAGGATAAAGGTCACCACGATGAGGATGAGCCACAGCAGGTAGGGGCGATACCAGGCGCCGCTGGGAGCGATCCACCAATCCATGATGGCGGGGGAGAACAGATAGATGCCTACCACGAGGAGCAGGACCAGCCGGTAGATGTACATGCGCGGTTCCCGAACGGCGATGGCGCCATGGTAATGCAAAAGCGCTGTACCCCGGAGAGGGAGGCCTCTACCGTGAAGGCTTCTTTCCCCGCCGGAGTTCGCCGATGACCAGGCCCCGTCTCGCCGCCGTGCTGGAAACCGCGCTCTATGTCGCCGATCTGCCCCGGGCCCGGCGCTTCTATGAAGAGCTGCTGGGGCTCACGCCGATGTTCGCCGACGAGCGCCTGGCCGCCTATGCGGTGGGCGCCAGCGTCCTGTTGCTGTTCCAGCGGGGTACTACCGAACAGCCCGTCAGGCTGCCGGGCGGCTGCATTCCGCCCCATGGCGCCCAGGGCTGTCAGCACCTGGCCCTGGCCGTGGCGGCGGATGAACTGGAAGCCTGGGCCGCACACCTGGTGGCTGCCGGGGTCGCCATCGAAGAACGCACCCGCTGGCCGCGTGGCGCGATCAGCCTGTATTTCCGCGATCCGGACGGACATCTGCTGGAACTGGCCACGCCCGGCCTCTGGCCCAACTACTAGTCCGGCAATCGGGCTTCGGCCAGGTGCGGCACCCGCGGGATCAGCGCGGCATCCCAGTGAGCGACACCCCAGGCCAGCACCCCGGCCGGGGTTTCCCGGGCCAGCTCCGCATGCGTCGGCTGGCCCAGGGTGCGCAGGGCGCGCACCAGCAGGGCGCCGGCCTGCTCGGGTGGCAACGGCGGCGAGCGGTAGCTCTTGCCCAGCTTGTGGCCATCGGGCTGGATCAGCAGCGGCACGTGCAGATAGCGCGGCGCCGGATGACCGAGCAATTCCTGCAGATAGAGCTGGCGGGGCGTCGAGTCCAGCAGGTCGGCGCCCCGCACCACGTCGGTCATGCCCTGCAGGGCATCGTCCATCACCACCGCCAACTGGTAGGCGATCAGGCCGTCGCGGCGCTGGATGACGAAGTCGCCCACCTCGCGGCCCAGGTGCTGGCGGAATTCGCCCTGCACCCGGTCGACGAAGCGGTAGTCCAGCTCAGGGACACGGATGCGGATGGCGGCGTCCGTCGCCGGCAGGCCGCGATTGCGGCAGTATCCGGGGTAGAGGCCGCCACTGCCTTCGAGCTGCTTGCGCGAGCAGTCGCAGGCATAGGCCAGGCCGCTGGCCAGCCACTGCGCGATGACCGCGCGATAGGCGTCCAGGCGCTCGCTCTGGCGCAGCACCGGGCCGTCCCATTCGAAGCCGTAGGCCTCCAGAGTGGTGAGGATCGCCGCCTGAGCGCCGGGGACCTCGCGCGGGGGGTCCAGGTCTTCCATGCGCACCAGCCACTGCCCGCCCGCGGCGCGGGCATCCAGGTAGGAGGCGAGGGCGGCAACCAGCGAGCCGAAGTGCAGATAGCCGCTGGGCGTGGGGGCGAAACGGCCGACATAGGGGCGCCTGGACATAGCTCATCCTGTGAATGCCGGAAAAACCGAAGTCTGGAAAGAACAAAGGGCGCCGTAGCGCCCTCGTCGGTGAGGCAGCAGGACTCAGGTCCCGGTCTGCTTCTCGCGGATCTCGGCCAGGGTCTTGCAGTCGATGCACAGGCTGGCGGTCGGACGGGCTTCCAGGCGACGGATACCGATTTCCACGCCGCAGGAGTCGCACCAGCCGTATTCGTTGTCTTCGATCAGCTGCAACGTCTCGTCGATCTTCTTGATCAGCTTGCGCTCGCGGTCGCGGGCACGCAGTTCCAGGCTGAATTCCTCTTCCTGGGTCGCGCGGTCGGCCGGGTCGGCGAAGTTGGCCGCTTCTTCCTTCATGTGGTGCACGGTGCGATCGACTTCTTCGCGCAGTTCCTGCTTCCACTTGTTCAGAATGCCGGTGAAGTGGGCGCGCATGCGCTCACTCATGTATTCCTCACCCTTGGCAGGCTGGTAGGGTTCGTAGCCACGGGCCAGATGATTGTTCTGCTGATTTGCTTCGCTGGGCATGATTGACCCTCTCACTTTCGCTGATCCTGTCCACAGGCTGGATGCGTTTCCAGGCCTCTCCATGTTGGAACGCCCGGGGTCTGTGGCTGCCGATGGCGTCCCGCGCAATGCCGACGCCAGGCTGAATATGTTCTCGACTGGCCAGTCGCCCTGCGGATGCAAGCCGGCGAACTTACCAGAAGCTTCCAGGGGGCGCTACTACTGGCCTCCCGCTCCTTGCCGACGCGGCGGATGCCGGTCTGCGAAGCCTTGGTTAGAATCCCGCCTTCGCCACAAGTTCGGACCCCCTCCATGTCCAATTCCTACAGCGCGCGCAGCCAGGCCATCGAGCCCTTCCATGTGATGGCCCTGCTGGAGCGCGCCAACCAGCTCCAGGCCGCCGGGCACGACGTCATCCACCTGGAGATCGGCGAGCCCGATTTCACCACCGCCGCCCCGGTGGTCGCCGCTGGCCAGGCCGCGCTGGCGGCCGGTCAGACCCGCTACACCGCGGCCCGTGGCCTGCCGGAATTGCGCCGCGCCATCGCCGCCTTCTATGGCGAGCGCTACGGCGTCGACCTGGATCCGGAACGGGTGCTGATCACCCCCGGCGGTTCGGGTGCCCTGCTGCTGGCCAGCGCCCTGCTGGTGGATCCCGGGCGTCACTGGTTGCTGGCCGATCCCGGCTATCCCTGCAATAGACACTTCCTACGCCTGGTGGAAGGCGCGGCCCAGCTGATTCCGGTCGGCGCCGAGACCCGCTACCAGCTCACCCCCGAACTGGTCGCGCGGCACTGGCAGGCGGACAGCGTCGGCGCTCTGGTGGCCTCGCCGGCCAATCCGACCGGCACCCTGCTGAATCGCGACGAACTCGCCGGGCTGTCGGCCGCCCTCAGGGCACGTGGTGGTCACCTGGTGGTGGACGAGATCTACCACGGCCTGACCTACGGCCTGGACGCCCCCAGCGTGCTGGAGGTGGACGACTCGGCCTTCGTGCTCAACAGCTTCTCCAAGTATTTCGGCATGACCGGCTGGCGCCTCGGCTGGCTGGTGGCGCCGCGCGCCGCGGTGCCGGAGCTGGAAAAGCTGGCGCAGAATCTCTACATCAGTGCCTCCACCGTGGCCCAGCAGGCGGCCCTGGCCTGTTTCACCCCCGAGGCCATGGCCATCTTCGAGGAGCGTCGCGCCGAATTCGCCCGCCGTCGCGACTACCTGTTGCCGGCGTTGCGCAACCTGGGCTTTGAGATCGCCGTCGAGCCCCAGGGCGCCTTCTACCTCTATGCCGACATCGCCGCCTTTGGCGGCGACGCCTATGCCTTCTGCCAGTTCCTGCTGGAGACCGAGCACGTCGCCATCACCCCCGGCCTGGATTTCGGGCGCCACCGCGCCGACACCCATGTGCGCTTCGCCTACACCCAGTCGCTGCCGCGCCTGGAAGAGGCCGTCGCCCGCATCGCCCAGGGATTGCAGCGCTGGAGCGCCCGGTGAGATTCGAGCCGCCCCTGGAAGAGGGTCGCCTGCTGCGCCGCTACAAGCGTTTTCTCGCCGACATCGAGACCGCCAGCGGCGAGGTGCTAACCCTGCACTGCCCCAATACCGGCTCCATGCTCCACTGCCAGCCGGCGGGCGCCCGCGTCTGGTTCAGCCGCGCCAGTGGTCCCAAGCGCAAGCTGCCCGGCACCTGGGAGTTGGTCGAGACGGATCACGGCCGGCTGGCCTGCATCAATACCGCCCGTGCCAATCGCCTGGTGGAGGAGGCCTTGCTGGCCGGTGGCATTCCCGAGCTGGCCGGCTTCACCGCCCTGCGCCGGGAGGTGGCCTACGGCCTGGAGAACAGTCGCGCCGATTTCCGCCTGGAGTACCCCGCGGGGCCGCTTTACCTAGAGGTCAAGAGCGTCACCCTGGGCTTTGCCGACACCGCGATCGCCGCCTTTCCCGACGCCGTGACCACCCGTGGGGCCCGCCATCTGCGCGAGCTGGCGGCCCTGGCCGCAGCCGGTGAGCGGGCCGTGCTGCTCTATTGCGTATTGCTCGACGGCATCGAGGCGGTACGCCCGGCCGCGGAAATCGATGCCGCCTATGCCCTGGCCCTGGGCGAAGCCCGTCGCCAGGGTGTGCAGGTGCTGGCTTATGGGGCACGGCTCTCGCCTGCGGGCCTGGAGTTGGACCGACCGTTGCGCCTCGCTGACCAGGCAGTCACAAAAAGCTGATCGCCCGGACAGGATCTGGCAGGCGCCTTGCTTACGGATATCGCCCATCGATCGCCGCTATCGGGCGATCCTGTCAGGAGTCTCTTGATGATCTCTGTGTTGGGCATGCTGTTGCTGGTGGCCATCGCCATCCTCTTTTCCCGCCAGCGGCGCGCCATTCGCGTGCGTACCGTGCTCGCGGCCTTTCTGTTGCAGGCGGGGCTCGGCCTGTTCGTCCTCTACATTCCCTGGGGCCAGCAGGTGCTCGGCAGCGTCTCCGGCGCCGTCTCTTCGCTGCAGCTCTATGCCGACAAGGGCATCGAGTTTCTCTTCGGCGGTCTCGCCGGACCGAAGATGTTCGAGTACTTCGGTAACGGTGGCTTCGTCTTCGCCGTGCGGGTGCTGCCCCTGATCGTCTTCTTCGGCAGCCTGATCGCGGTGCTCTACTACCTGGGCATCATGGGCTGGATCATCCGCCTGGTGGGCGGAGCGCTGCACGCCCTGCTCGGCACCAGTCGGGTGGAATCCACCACGGTCACCGCGACCCTGTTTCTCGGCCAGTCGGAAATGCCGCTGGTGGTGCGGCCCTTCATCGCCGATCTCACCCGCTCTGAGCTGTTCGCCATCATGGTTGGCGGTTTCGCCGCGGTGGCCGGTTCGGTGCTGCTGGGCTACGCCGGCATGGGCGTGGAACTCAAGTACCTGATCGCCGCCAGCTTCATGGTCGCTCCGGGCGGACTGCTGATGGCCAAGCTGATGGAGCCGGAGACCGAACAGCCGCGCGACCAGGCCATGAAGACCCTGGGGGAAGGGGAGGAGCGCCCGGCCAACGTCATAGACGCAGCCGCCGAAGGCGCCCAGGTCGGGCTGCGCATCGCCCTGGCGGTCGGTGCCATGCTGCTGGCCTTCATCGCCCTGATCGCCCTGCTCAACGGCATCCTCGGCTGGTGCGGCGCCTGGTTCGGCGTGCCGCAACTGAGCATGCAGCTGGTGCTGGGCTATCTGCTGGCGCCGGTGGCCTTCCTTATCGGGGTGCCCTGGAACGAGGCGGTACAGGCCGGTGGCTTCATCGGTCAGAAGCTGGTGCTCAACGAATTCGTCGCCTATGCCGACCTCTCGACCTATCTGGACCCGGTCAAGTCGGCGGCGGCGGGCGTCCAGCCGCTCTCGGCGCATACCCAGGTCATCGTCACCTTCGCCCTCTGCGGCTTCGCCAATCTCTCTTCCATCGCCATCCAGCTCGGCGGCCTGGGCGGCATCGCGCCCCAGCGGCGTCACGAACTGGCTCAGCTGGGCCTGCGCGCCATGCTCGGCGGCACCCTGGCCAACCTGATGAGCGCGGCCCTGGCCGGCTTCTTCATCGGCCTCTAGGTCGATGTCGATTGGACCATCCGGTCCACTTTATGGTGCACCGCTGGCCTGGGTGCGCCAAAACGTAACAGCGGATGACCGTGGCGTGCGCCTGCTTCGCCGCCACGGGTTGTCCGCGGCTTCTCAAGGCTTTCGCTCAGGAACCCTCCTCATGACGTTTTCCCGCCTCCGTCGCGTGCGCTTCGGCGCGCTACCGCTCCTGTTCTGCTGCAGCGCCCAGCTGTTGGCCGCTCCCGCCGTCGCCACCGACAGCGCCCAGGGCGAGACCGCCAGTCCCGCCGCGCAACAGACGGACAGTCGCTCGCCCTATCTATCGTCCTGGTACAACCAGGATCTGACCCTGATCGGCAGCAAGGACATCAGCTTCGGCCCGCAGCCCGTGGACGACGTCTATCTGGAGTACGAGTACTTCGGCCGCAAGGGGCCCTTCGAACTCTATGGCTACATCGACGTGCCCAGGGTACTGGGCATCGGCAACAGCCATGACTCCGGCGTCTGGGACCGCGGTTCGCCCCTGTTCATGGAGCACGAACCGCGTATCTCCATCGATCAGCTCAGTGGTCGCTCGCTGGCCTTCGGGCCGTTCAAGGAGTGGTACCTGGCCTTCGACTGGATCTATGACCACGGCAGCAGCCGGGCCAGTCGGCAGAACACCCTCTACGCCGGCTTCGGCACCGACATCGAGACCCATACCCCGGTGCTGCTGTCCGCCAACCTCTACGGCCGCCGTCAGTGGGAAAACTATGGCGCTGCCAACGAGAATTCCTGGGACGGCTATCGGGCCCAGCTCAAGTACATCTGGCCGCTGGCCAAGTTCGACAACGGCGCCTCCCTGACCTATGTCGGCTTCACCAACTTCGATTTCGGCTCGAAGCTGGGCGACGAGCCGGGACGTACGGCCAATGCCACCGTGTCCACCAATGTGCTGCTCTATGCCTTCACCCACCTGCGCTTCATGTTCGCTGCGCGGCATTTCCACAATGGCGGCAACTGGCGCGACGGCACCGAGCTGAACTTTGGCGAGGGTGATTTCGAGGGCCGCTCCAACGGCTGGGGCTACTATGCGGGGGTGGGTTATCAATTCTGATCTGGAGACTGTCATGAGCACCAACCTGCCTGCGCACCTGGCCGCACTGCTTCCGCAAGCGGTCGCTGCGGCCGAGCGCGCCTACTGTCCGCATTCGGAATTTCCCGTGGGCGCCGCCCTGCTGACCGCCGAGGGCGAAGTCATCCATGGCTGCAACGTGGAAAACATCTCCTATGGCCTGACCAACTGCGCCGAGCGCAGCGCCCTGTTCGCCGCCATCAGCCGGGGCCTGCCGCCGCGCAGTTTCACCGCCATGGCCATCCATGCGCCGGGCGTTCCCCTGATCAGTCCCTGCGGTGCCTGTCGCCAGGTGCTGCTGGAGTTGATGGCGCCCGACGCGACCATCGTCTGCAGCGGCAGCGAACCCGGCCGTACCCGCACCTGGACCCTGGCCGAGCTGCTGCCCGGCGCCTTCGACGACTTCTAAGGAGTCCGCCCATGTGGCTTGCCCAGGAGGTGATCCGCCAGAAGCGCGATGGCCTGGAACTCACGGCTGCGGATCTCCAGCGACTGGTCCGCGGCATCGTCGACGACAGCCTCAGCGAAGGCCAGATCGCCGCCTTCGCCATGGCCACCCTGCTGCGCGGCATGACCGCCGCCGAGCGCACCGCCCTGACCCTGGCCATGCGCGACAGCGGCCAGGTGCTGCACTGGGAGCTGCCCGGGCCGGTGGTGGACAAGCATTCCACCGGCGGCGTGGGCGATCTCACCAGCCTGGTGCTGGCGCCGCTGCTCGCCGCCTGTGGCTGCCACGTGCCGATGATCTCCGGGCGCGGCCTGGGCCACACCGGCGGCACCCTCGACAAGCTGGAGAGCATCCCCGGCTATCTCATCCGGCCTGGCCTGGCGCGCTTTCGCCAGGTGGTGGCCGAGGTGGGTTGCGCCATCGTCGGTCCGGACGCCGATCTGGCCCCGGCCGACCGCCGCCTCTATGCCATCCGCGACGTCACCGCCACGGTGGAATCGGTGGACCTGATCACCGCCTCCATCCTGGCCAAGAAACTGGCCGCCGGCCTGGACGTGCTGGTCATGGACGTCAAGACCGGCGGCGGCGCCTTCATGGCCGAGCGCGACGCGGCTCTGCGCCTGGCCGACAGCATCGTCGAGGTCGCCGAAGCCGCCGGGGTCCGGACCCGCGCTCTGGTCACCGACATGGGCCAGCCCCTGGCGCGCAGCGCCGGCAACGCTCTGGAAGTGGAGGAGGCCATCGCCCTGCTGGCGGGCGAGGTACGCAGCGAGCGCCTCTGGCAGGTGATCCGGGCGCTGGCCGAGGAAACGCTGCAACTGGCCGGACTGGCCAGGGACGCCGCCACCGCCGAGCGCCTGGTGCTGGAGGCCTGGCAGAGCGGCGCCGCCCTGGCGCGTTTCGCGGCGATGAACCTGGCCCTGGGCGGCCCGTCCGACCTGACCGAGCGGCCCTGGCAGCATCTGCCCCGGGCTCCGGTGGTGCGCGCCGTCCATCCGGCCCGCCCGGGCTGGGTGCGGCAGGTGGATACCCGCGCCCTCGGTCTGCTGGTGGTTGAACTGGGCGGCGGGCGGCAACGTCCGGAGGATGAAGTGGATCCGGCGGTGGGTCTGGCCGGCCTGGCACTGCCCGGCGAGTGGGTCGACGCGCACCGGCCCCTGGGGGTGATCCATGCCGGCGACGCCCAGAGCGCCGCGCGGGCTGCCCAACACCTGCAGCTGGCCTATGGCCTGGGGGAGGAGCGGCCGGCCGATGCCGTGCCCGTCGTGCTGGATCGGCGCTAGCGCCGGATTCCAGACAAAAAAAGACCCGGCAGAGCCGGGTCCAAAACCGTGATTAGCCTGATGAGGAGATAACCCGAAAGACCAACTGCTGGACCTTCAGTTATCGACCGGTCTCGCGACCGGCTGAGTTGAATAATAACAATTCTCATTCCATCGTCAAGCGTATTCGAGAATATTTCTTAATTACCGCTGGAAGGTCGCTCTTGGGCACCGCGCAGGCGGGTGACCTCCTTGTTCAGGGTGTCGATATGGCGCGCCATGTTTTCGATCAGGCTGTGGGCGATGCGCGGGGTGGTCTCCATCAGGGAAACGAACTGATCCTGGGGGATCACCAGCACGGTGCAGACGGTCTTGGCGATGACGCTGGCGGTACGAGGCGTATGGGTGAACACCGCCAGGGCGCCGACGATCTCGTCCTGGCAGACCTCGCCGACCTTGCAGCCATCGACCCAGGCCTCGGCATGGCCTTCGGTAATGACGAAGACATGCTCGGCGGAATCGCCCTGGCGGATGATGACCTCGCCGGCGGCATAGCGACGAAAGCCGGTGGCCGGCTGGGTGACCGGCGGCTTGAGCCGGATCAGCGCCTGGGCCAGCAGCGATTGTTGACCCAGCATGTACCTCAGCAGGGCATCGCGCTGGACCGGCGTGGCGGTGGCCGCCGCGAGAAAGGTCTCGCGGTCGTAGGGCAGCACCCGCACGTCGGCCTCGCTCTCGTAATTGAGGATCGGCAGATCAAGGGTGCGCCCCAGGCCGATCAGGTCGCCCTCGCCGAGCTGGAACAGCGCCCGCTGATCCAGGACCACCCGCAGCGGGCCACGCTGGATCAGATAGACCTCGTCATTGCGCATCCAGTCCTGCAGCAGGGCGGCGGGACTCAGCTGCAGGGGCTGCCGACTCGGCGCCACACCACTGACCAGTCGCGCCGGAATGGCCTGCAGCGCCTGACGCAACTGATCGACATAGGGAGGCTGATCGCCGATGAGGTACATGGTGCCAATTCCTTCTTGTTACGCAGAGGTTGTGACGTGGGTCGCACGATAAGCCGCTCGTCGGCGACCGTAAATCCACAACTCCACGAGCTGTGACGGAACGCTTGTTCTGCCCCCCAGGAGGTCGTGGTCAGGCCGGGGCGCGACCCAGGCGACGCAGCAGGCGAGCCGGCAGGGCCTCCAGCTGTCCGGCGCGACCCAGCTCCACCACCAGCGCCCGATCCTGCTCGGCGGGTTCGAGCGGATCCTGGGCCTGGCGCTGGGCTGCCACCACCGCGAGGGTGGCCTCGGAAGGATCGGTCCCCTCGGCCTGGCGCTCCTGCAGCCAGCGGGAGATGAGTTCGTCGTCCGCCTGGCAGTCGATGATCAGCAGGGGCGCGGCCTGGGCTTCGGCCAGGGCCTGGGCCGCGGCGCGCTGGGCCTGCTTGAGGTAGGTGGCGTCGAGCACCAGCGGATAGCCGGCCGCCAGCACCTGGGCGCCGATCTCGTGCAGGCGCGCATAGGTGGCTTCGCCGGCTGCCGCGCTGTAGCGGGTGGCCTCGTCGCTGTCGACATAGAGGCGCTGGCGCTCGACATCGGATCTCAGGCGAATGGCGCCGAGCGCCTCGACCAGGGCCAGGGCCACGGTGCTCTTGCCGATCCCCGACACCCCGTGCATCACCGCCGCGAAGGGCTGGGGCACCTGGGTATAGCCTTCGGCCAGGGCCGTGTAGCTGCGATAACTGGCAAGGATCTCGGCCCGCAGCGCCGGCTCCTCGGCCTGGCCGAGGCGGAAGAGGGCGATCTTGGCGCGCACCATGGCGCGATAGGCCTTGTAGAAGTCGAGCAGGGCGAGGCCGCTGTAGTCGCCGGTGGCCTCGAAGTAGGCATTGACGAATCTGTTGCTCAGGGTCTTGAGGCCGCGGTCTTCCAGGTCCATGGCCAGGAAGCCGGCATCGCCCATGGTGTCGGTCAGGCGGAAGGGCTCGTTGAATTCGATGCAGTCGAACAGCACCACCTCGCCGTCGAGCAGGGTGGCGTTGGCCAGGTGGATGTCGCCATGGCATTCGCGGATGAAGCCGTCACGGCAACGCGCCTCGAACAGCGGCAGCAGGCGCGCGTAGCTGGCTTCGGCCCAGGCTTCCAGCTGGTCGAGCTGTCGGAGATCGGCCGCTTCGCCGAGCATGGCGCGGATCTGCTCGAAATTCTGCCGCACCGGCGCCATGGCGGCGTCCGGGGTGCACAGCGGATGCTCGGTCCCTACCTGGGGTGCGGCCAGGTGGAAGCGGGCGATCTGTGCAGCCAGGGCGTCGATGTGCGCCTCGGTCAGCTCGCCGCGCTGCTGCACCTCGCTGAGCAGCTGGCTCTGGGGGAATTCGCGCATGCGCAGGGCGTATTCGATCACCGGACCGCTGCCGCCCAGCTCGGGAGCGCTTTCGCTGCCGGTGATGGCCACCACGTCCTGGTAGAGATCGCGGGTCAGGCGCTGGTTGAGGCGCAGCTCCTCGCGGCAGAAGTGGCCACGGGCTTCCAGGTCGGTGAAGTCGAGGAAACCGAAATTCACCGGCTTCTTGATCTTGTAGGCGACCTCGCCAGTCAGCACGACCCAGGAAATATGGGTTTCGATGACCCGGAACGCCGAGGTGGGATGGGGATAGAGCGCCGGGTTCTGCAGGGCGGAAATCAGGAGCTGGCTCACGGGCGGTCCTTGTAGGGAATGGATGGCGGCATTATCGCTGCCAGGGCGGTCCACGCAAGCCGCGACACCGGGAAGGGGCGTCCTTGAACCCCAGCTGACGAAGCGCTGGCAGGCCGCTGTCGGCCACCGGGCAAGTGCGTATAATGCGCCGCCATGAAGCGACCCCGATCCTCTCGTTCCCGCAAGCGCAAGACCTTTGACTGGCGCCGCCTGTCCGGCTGGGCAGTCAAGCTTGGTCTGGTCGCGCTGGTAGCCCTGGCTGGCGTATGCATCTATCTGGATGCCGTGGTCCAGGAAAAATTCTCCGGCAAGCGCTGGACCATTCCGGCCAAGGTCTATGCCCGGCCGCTGGAATTGTTCAATGGCGTCAAGCTCAGCCGTGACGACTTCCTCACCGAACTCGATGCCCTCGGCTATCGCCGCGAGAAAACCGTGGACGGCCCCGGCAGCGTCTCCGTGGGCGCCTCCACGGTCGAGCTGAACACCCGCGGCTTCCAGTTCTACGAAGGCGTCGAGCCGGCGCGGGCGATCCGTGTGCGCTTCGCCGGCGGCACCGTCTCCGGCGTCAGCGCTCTGGATGGCAGCAATCTGGCCGTGGCCCGCCTGGAACCGCTGATGATCGGCGGCATCTATCCGGCACATAACGAGGATCGCATCCTCATCAAGCTCGACCAGGCGCCGCCGCACCTGGTCGATGGCCTGGTGGCCGTCGAGGACCGCGAGTTCTGGCATCACCACGGCGTCTCGCCCAAGTCCATCGCCCGGGCGGTCTGGGTCAACGCCACCAGCGGCCAGGTGCGTCAGGGTGGCAGCACCCTGACCCAGCAGCTGGTCAAGAACTTCTACCTCACCAACGAGCGCAGCATCACCCGCAAGGGCACCGAAGCCCTGATGGCGCTGCTGCTGGAGCTGCACTACAGCAAGCAGGAGATCCTCGAGGCCTACCTCAACGAGGTGTTCCTCGGTCAGGACGGCTCGCGCGCCATCCACGGTTTCGGTCTGGCCGCCCAGTACTTCTTCGGCCAGCCCTTCAGCGAGCTGAAACTGCATCAGGTCGCCCTGCTGGTCGGTCTGGTGAAGGGCCCGTCATACTACAACCCGCGCCGTTATCCCGAGCGCGCCATGACCCGCCGCAACCTGGTGCTCGACCTCATGGCCGAGCAGGGCGTGGTCAGCGCCACCGAGGCCGAAGCGGCCAAGGCTCGGCCGCTGGGCATCACCAAGGCCGGCAGCCTGACCAACAGTTCCTTCCCGGCCTTCGTCGACTTGGTCAAGCGCCAGCTCAAGCAGGACTACCGCGACGAAGACCTCACCGAAGAAGGGCTGCGCATCTTCACCAGCTTCGACCCCATCCTGCAGACCAAGGCCGAAGCCGCCATGGGCGAGACCATGAAGCGCATCGACGGCCGCAAGGGTGCGGAAAACGTCGAGTCGGCCATGGTGGTGACCAATCCGGAAACCGGTGAGGTCCAGGCGCTGCTGGGTGGCCGCGATCCACGCTTCGCCGGCTACAACCGCGCCCTCGACGCGGTGCGCCAGGTCGGCTCGCTGATCAAGCCGGCGGTCTATCTCACTGCCCTCGAGCGCCCCAGCAAGTACACCCTGACCACCCTGATCCAGGATGAGCCCTTCTCGGTGAAGGGCGCCGATGGCCAGGTCTGGCGGCCGCAGAACTACGAGCACAAGGCGCACGGCACCATCTTCCTCTATCAGGGGCTGGCGCATTCTTACAACTTGTCCACCGCGCGCCTGGGCCTGGATCTCGGGGTCCCCGAGGTGCTCAAGACCGTCGCGCGCCTGGGCGTGAGTCGCGCCCTGCCGCCCTATCCGGCGACCCTGCTCGGCGCCGGTGCCCTGACGCCCATGGAAGTGGCGACCATGTACCAGACGCTGGCCAACGGTGGCTTCAACACGCCGCTGCGCAGCATCCGCAGCGTGCTCGACGCCAATGGCGAGCCGCTCAAGCGCTATCCCTTCCAGATCGAGCAGCGCTTCGATACCGGCGCCATCTACCTGGTGCAGTACGCCATGCAGCGCGTCATGCGCGAGGGTACCGGGCGCTCGGTCTACAACCAGATCCCCACCAGCGTGAACCTGGCGGGCAAGACCGGCACCACCAACGATTCCCGCGACAGCTGGTTCTCCGGCTTCAGCCAGGATCTGCTGGCGGTGGTCTGGCTGGGTCGCGACGACAACGGTAAGACACCCCTGACCGGTGCCACCGGCGCCCTGCAGGTCTGGAGCAACTTCATGCGTCGCGCCGATCCGGTCTCCCTGGACATGCCGGTACCGGACAACATCACCCAGGCCTGGGTCGATGCCACCACCGGGCGCGGCACGGATCCCTCGTGTCCCAACGCCGTGCAGATGCCTTATATTCGCGGCAGTGAGCCGCCACCGGGCGCCTCCTGTGGCGCGCCGGCCGCACCCGCCGCCGGCGGCAACGGCAACGGCGGCAATCCGGTCATGGATTGGGTCAAGGGTTGGTTGAATTGAGAGGTCCCAAGGTGACGAAAGCAGTCTGGCCGGTGATGATCGCCGGTGTTCTCCTCGCCGGTTGCGCCGCGCCGCAGCGTGGCGCCATCCCCGTGGTCGATTCCGGCGGTCCGGTGTCCAACGGCGAACTCTATCGCCAGGGCAACAACCGGCCCCTGCCGGCGCAACGTCAGGCCCCCGTGGCCGCCGCGCCCAGCGCGCCGGCCGATTCCGGGGTGACCGTCATGGTGCCGGGTGGTAGCTCCGCACCCCTGGAAACCTATGCCGCGCCGGCGGCCTCGGCGCCGCTGATCACCTCGTCCAGCCCCAGCGCACCGCCTGCCCAGGCGCCGGTGCAGCCGAGCTATTCGCAGCCGGTCTATCCGCCTGCCACCCCGGGCGGCTCCGCGGCTGCCAGTACGGCGCCGACCGGCATTCCCGCCACCAGCAATTCCAGTGGTGGTGGCCTGGCTGCCGACGAACAACTCGACGGTCCGGTGCTGGCCCTGCTGACCACCGCCCAGCAACAGCAGAGCGGCGGCGATCTCAACGGCGCCTCCTCGAGCCTGGAACGCGCCCAGCGCATCGCCCCGCGCGAGCCCCAGGTGCTCTATCGCCTGGCCCAGGTGCGCCTGGCGCAGAACGATCCGGCCCAGGGCGAGCAACTGGCCCGGCGCGCCCTGACCTACGCCAATGGCCGCCCGGCCCTGCAAGCCAGTCTCTGGCAACTGATCGCCCAGGCCCGCGAGGCCCAGGGCGATGCCTCCGGCGCCGCCCTGGCCCGGCAGAAGGCGCAGGTGGGTACCTGATGGACGAGCGCCTGCCCGCCCTGGCCGATCAGCTGCTGCAGATCGAGCGTGAATTGCGCCTGCTCGGCTGGTGGTCGGCGCAGGCGCCCAGCGCAGAAGCCCTGGCCAGCCAGGAGCCCTTCTGCGTCGATACCCTGAGTTTCGCCCAGTGGCTGCAGTGGATCTTCGTGCCGCGGATGAAGCTGATCATCGAGAGCGATGCGGCCCTGCCGGCGCGCTCGGGCATCCGGCCGATGGCCGAGATGGTCTACCAGGGCAATCTCGACCCCGTCCTGCCCCTGCTCGCGTCCCTGGCCGAATTCGACCGCATCATCGAAAGCGCCTGAGTTACTTGCCGCAGTTCTGCTCGATGGACAGCTGGGTCTCGGCCAGCCGCTGCTGACGTTCCTCTTCACTCAGCCGCCGCGTCTCGCCCCGCCCGGACTGCACCAGGATGCGCGGATTGTTGCGCAGTTGCGCCAGATTCTGGCGCGCCTGATCGCACTGCTCCTTGAGCTTGTTCTGCTCCTCGCGCACCTGCGCCTTCACCCGGCGATCCAGTTCCTGCTGCTGGGCATCATTGGACACCGATGGCTGCTGGGCACCGTTGGGCATCTTGTAGGTGGGTGCAGTGCCACTGCCATTGATCTGCGGCGCCGTCTTCACGTCCACCTCGTTGGCCTTCTGGCCCTCGGGCGGCTGGGCACTGAAGTGGGTGACACCCTTGTCATCGGTCCACTTGTAGACCTGCGCGGCCTGGGCGGACAGGCTGCAGGCGAAAGCCAGGGCGGAAAGCCAGAAGATCGAGCGCATGGGAATCCTGGAAGGGGAGAGGACAGGGCTTCACTATAAGAGGAGACGTCGACCTTTTCATCACGACTGATCGCCCACGACCGATTGCGCCCGGTTGCACCTTTCGGCTTGACTTGCACGGGTCGAATGCGAACAATCCAAAGTTCGCTGTAGCGAGTCGGCCCAAAGCTGACTGCTCGGCAGACCATGAGGTGCCTACCCGCGCCGCCACAGTCAAATACCCTGCACCGCGTTACCTCGCGTCGGGTGGAAGCTCCAGCATTCATCGGAATCTTCCAACAAGGCTTTCTAGGCAGCTGAATCGTCGGTGACCACCGTCGCCCATGCTCTGCCTTGCAGTCAACCGAACCTTGAGCGTCCACCAATGGGCGCTCGCCATGCGTGGAATGAGGTGATACGTGGAGCTATTAACTGGCGCTGAGATGGTCGTCCGCTTCTTGCGCGACGAGGGCGTGAAACACATCTACGGGTACCCGGGCGGTGCCCTGCTGCACATCTACGACGCCCTGTTCAAGGAACCGGCGCTCAACCACATCCTGGTTCGTCACGAGCAGGCCGCCACCCACATGGCCGACGGCTATGCCCGCGCCACCGGCAAGGCCGGCGTGGTCCTGGTGACCTCCGGCCCCGGCGCGACCAATGCCATCACCGGCATCGCCACCGCCTACATGGACTCCATCCCCATGGTGGTCCTGTCCGGCCAGGTGCCGAGCAACATGGTGGGCACCGACGCCTTCCAGGAAACCGACATGGTCGGCATCTCCCGGCCGATCGTGAAGCACAGCTTCATCATCAAGCACCCCTCCGAGATCCCCGAAGTCCTCAAGAAGGCCTTCTACCTCGCCGAGTCCGGGCGTCCTGGTCCGGTGGTGGTCGACATCCCCAAGGACATGGGCGATCCGACCAAGAAATACGAATACGTCTATCCGAAGAAGATCAAGCTGCGCTCCTACAATCCGGCGCAGCGCGGTCATTCCGGGCAGATCCGCAAGGCCGTCGAGATGCTGGTGGCGGCCAAGCGCCCCATCCTCTATGCCGGTGGTGGCGTCATCCTCGGCGGTGCCTCCGCGGCCCTCACCGAGCTGGCGCGCCTGCTCAACCTGCCGGTCACCAATACCCTGATGGGTCTGGGCGCCTACCCGGGCAGCGATCGCCAGTTCCTCGGCATGCTCGGCATGCACGGCAGCTACCAGGCCAACCTGGCCATGCACCACAGCGACGTCATCCTCGCCGTGGGTGCGCGCTTCGATGACCGCGTCATCAACGGTGCCACGCGCTTCTGCCCGAACGCCAAGATCATTCACGTCGACATCGACCCGGCCTCGATCTCCAAGACCATCAAGGCCGACGTGCCCATCGTCGGTCCGGTCGACAGCGTCCTCGCCGAGATGGTCGCCGTGGTCCGCGAACTGAGCGAGAAGCCCCGTGCCGAAAACCAGGCCGCCTGGTGGAAGCAGATCGAGGAATGGCGCGGCGGTCGCGAGATGTTCCCCTACGACAAGGGCGACGGCAGCATCATCAAGCCGCAGACCGTCATCGAGACCCTGTACGACGTCACCGCGGGCGATGCCTACATCACCTCCGACGTGGGTCAGCACCAGATGTTCGCTGCCCAGTACTACCGCTACGACAAGCCCAATCGCTGGATCAACTCCGGCGGCCTCGGCACCATGGGCTTCGGCTTCCCGGCGGCCATGGGCGTCAAGCTCAACTTCCCGGACGCCGACGTCGCCTGCGTCACCGGTGAAGGCAGCGTGCAGATGAACATCCAGGAGCTCTCCACCTGCATGCAGTACGACCTGCCGGTGAAGATCGTCTGCCTCAACAACGGTGCCCTGGGCATGGTCCGCCAGTGGCAGGACATGCAGTACAGCAGCCGCTACTCCCACTCCTACATGGAATCCCTGCCGGACTTCGTCAAGCTGGCCGAGGCCTATGGCCACGTCGGCATGCGCATCGAGCGTCTGGAAGACCTCAAGCCGATGATGGCCGAGGCCTTCGCCATGAAGAATCGCCTGGTCTTCCTCGACATCGCCGTGGACAACACCGAACACGTCTACCCGATGCAGATCAAGGATGGCGCGATGCGCGACATGTGGCTGAGCAAGACGGAGCGGACCTGAACATGAGACACATCATCTCCCTGCTGCTGGAAAACGAGCCCGGCGCCCTGTCCCGCGTGGTCGGCCTGTTTTCCCAGCGCAACTACAACATCGAAAGCCTCACGGTCGCCGCGACCGAAGACCCGACCCTGTCGCGCCTGACCCTGACCACCATCGGCCAGGAAGAGACGGTCGAGCAGATCACCAAGAACCTCAACAAGCTCATCGAGGTGGTGAAACTGGTCAACCTGTCCGAGAGCGCCCACATCGAGCGCGAACTCCTGCTGATCAAGGTCAAGGCCACCGGCGCCCAGCGCGCCGAGGTCAAGCGCACCACCGATATCTTTCGCGGCCAGATCGTCGATGTCGGCAGCAGCGTGTATACCATTCAGCTGGCGGGCACCAGCGAGAAGATCGACAGCTTCATCCAGGCGATCGGCGCCGCGTCCATCCTCGAGGTGGTGCGTAGCGGCGTGACCGGAATTTCCCGTGGCGACAAAGCCCTGAGCATCTGATACCCCCTTTTCCAGGAGAACCTGCAATGCGCGTTTACTACGACAAAGACTGTGACCTTTCCATCATCCAGGGCAAGAAGGTCGCCATCATCGGCTACGGCTCCCAGGGCCACGCCCACGCCTGCAACCTGAAGGACTCCGGCGTCGACGTCGTCGTCGGTCTGCGCAGTGGCTCGGCCACCGTGGCCAAGGCCGAGGCCCATGGCCTGACCGTCAAGCCGGTCAAGGACGCCGTCGCCTCCGCCGACGTGGTCATGATCCTGACCCCCGACGAATTCCAGTCCAAGCTGTACAAGGACGAGATCGAGCCGAACCTGAAGCAGGGCGCCACCCTGGCCTTCGCCCACGGTTTCGCCATCCACTACAACCAGGTCGTGCCCCGCGCTGACCTGGACGTCATCATGATCGCTCCCAAGGCCCCGGGTCACACCGTGCGCTCCGAGTTCGTCAAGGGCGGCGGCATCCCTGATCTGGTCGCCGTCCACCAGGACGCTTCCGGCAATGCCAAGAACGTCGCCTTGTCCTACGCCTGCGGCGTCGGCGGCGGCCGTACCGGCATCATCGAAACCACCTTCAAGGACGAGACCGAAACCGACCTGTTCGGCGAGCAGGCCGTGCTGTGCGGTGGTGCGGTCGAGCTGGTCAAGGCCGGTTTCGAAACCCTAGTCGAAGCTGGCTACGCGCCGGAAATGGCCTACTTCGAGTGCCTGCACGAACTCAAGCTGATCGTCGACCTCATGTACGAAGGCGGTATCGCCAACATGAACTACTCGATCTCCAACAACGCCGAGTACGGCGAGTACGTGACCGGCCCCGAGGTCATCAACGCCGAGTCGCGCGCAGCCATGAAGAATGCGCTCAAGCGCATCCAGAACGGCGAATACGCCAAGATGTTCGTGGCCGAGGGCGCGTCCAACTACGCTTCCATGACCGCCTACCGTCGCAACAACGCGGCTCACCCGATCGAGCAGGTCGGCGAGAAGCTGCGGGCGATGATGCCCTGGATCGCGTCAAACAAGATCGTCGACAAGACCAAGAACTGATCGGGCAGGGCGCCAGCCCTGTAACGAGCGGTAAAGGACGCGGCTTCGGCCGCGTTTTTTATTGCACTGCCCACGACCCCGGCAATGCCTTAGCATGGGAGGTTAGGCTGAACCCTATCCTCAAGAGGTCAGTCCAATCCGTCAGGTAATGCCCAAGGAAAATCCATGAGCGAGCGTCCCGAAGAAACCCCGTCCAACACAGCCACCGACGGCCTCATCCCCGTGGATGAACACATCGAGGAGACGCAGGACGCCCAGGGGCGCAAGATCAGACGCCGTGGCGTGTACCTGCTGCCCAACCTCTTCACCACCGCGGCGCTCTTTGCCGGCCTCTATTCGATCATCAAGGGTGTCGCGGCTCAGACCGCCTTCATCCAGGGGCAATACGACATCGCCTCCGCCGGCTTCTCGGCCGCGGCCGCCGCCATCTTCATCGCCATGGTGCTCGATGGCCTGGATGGTCGCGTCGCCCGCATGACCAATACCCAGAGCGCCTTCGGCGAGCAGTACGACTCGCTCTCCGACATGGTCGCCTTCGGTGTCGCACCGGCGATCCTGGCCTTCCAGTGGGCCTTGAGTGGTCTGGGTAATGTCGGCTGGGCCGTCGCCTTCATCTATGTAGCCGGCGCCGCCTTGCGTCTGGCCCGCTTCAACACCCAGATCGGCTCGGTGGACAAGCGCTACTTCATCGGCCTGGCCAGTCCTTCCGCGGCGGCCCTGGTGGCTGGTACCGTCTGGTGCTTCAGTGACTTCGGCATCCAGGGCTCCAAGCTGTCGCTGCTGGTCGCCCTGATGGTCGCTGCAGCCGGCATGCTTATGGTCAGTAACTTCAAGTACTGGAGCTTCAAGACCCTGGGCCTGAAAGGACGCGTCCCCTTCGTGGTCATCCTGATCGCCGTGCTGGTCTTCGCCGTGGTCTTTACCGACCCGCCGCGCGTCCTGCTGCTGGGCTTCCTGGCCTATGCGGTCTCCGGACCCTTCACCACCCTCTGGCGCAATCGCCGTATCGGCCGTGCCTAGCGGCATCGAGAGGGCTATAAGAAAGGGGCTGCGCGAGCAGCCCCTTTCTTTTTTTGGCCTTTCTGAAAATAACCTGTTGACCTGCCCTAAAACTCCCCTATAATGCGCCCCACTTCCGGCGCAGACGCTGAAGCGGCTTGAAAATCAAGCACTTAGGTCTGAGCCGGGTGAGGAGTCCACGGATTCTTCGCCATTTGGCTCTCACCTTCGGGTGATGACGAAATGAAACGGAGGGGGTTGACAGCATCTTGGGATGCTGTAGGATTCGCCTCCCGCTGCCGAGATTGGTTCGACCGGTCAGGCAGGCGCAAGTGGTTGAGTTGAAACGAAAAAGTTCAAATCAACGCTTGACAGGATGTGAGGACAGCGTAGAATGCGCGCCTCGGTTAGCGACACGGTCGCAACCAACTGCTCTTTAACAAGTTGAATCAAGCAATTCGTGTGGGTGCTTGTGAGATAAGTCTGATGTCGCAAGATTATCAGCAACACAAGTAACTCGTGAATTCATGAGTTTTTTGCGATTGCTGAGCCAAGTTTAGGGTTTTCTCAAAACCCGATCAGTCTACTT